>JBFRWD010000028.1:0-20132 GCA_051439425.1 Synechococcus sp. | reverse complement strand
ACAAACATGGCCGGTCCCAACCATTCAGCGATCATGCGTCACCCCCTGGCAGAGAGGAGTCCGATACCTCTTCTGAGGGGGATTCCGGCTCGGGGGGGCGATCGCCCGTCAAAATGGCCAAATTCTTGATGGATTCGGAGATGCCCTGAGCAATCAGCGTGACAAAGCTGAGCAAAATCACCGTCTTGATGGGATAGCGCGGTAGCCCCCCAGGGTCGGGGGAGTTTTCCCAAATGCGCCAGGAGGCCCACACCCATTTCCACGAAAAGATGAGAACGAGGGTGGAGAAAGGCAATAGGAATAGCCCCGTGCCAATCAGCTCCGCTAGAGCTTTGCGCTTGCCCCGCCAGCGAGACTGAAACACATCCACCCGCACGTGACCGTTGCGCTGCAGGGTGTACGCTGCCCCCATCAAAAACACCACGCTAAACAAGTACCACTGAGTTTCGATCAGGGAATTGGAACTGAGATTCCGTCCCACTGCTTGGCCGATGTAGCGCCCAAACACGTTCCAACAGCCAACACCGATGGTGATAAATACCAACCAGCCGGCTATTCGACCGATGACGGTATTGATCCGATCGATCCAGCGGGACAGGGCAAGCAATTTATCCACGCACTACCCCTGATTGACGAAACTAGAGAAGCTGAGTTCGTTGATACGGTTCCAGCCATACACCTCGTCGCGGAAGGTCTTCCATTGGTCGTACACGTCCTTGAAGGTGGCATCTTCGCTAGCGTTCTGTTCGTAAATCTCGAATGCTGCCGTTTGGGCCGCCTGCATGATCTCGTCGCTGTAGCGAGTCAACTGCGTTCCTTTGTCCACCAGTCGCTTCAGCGCCGCTCCGTTCAGGGCATCGTACTTTGCCAGCATGTTTAAGTTGGCTTCAAAGGCCGCCGACTTTAAGGCCTCTTGATACTCGGAAGGCAACTCGTTCCAAGCCCGCAAATTCACCTGCAGTTCCAGCGTGGCCCCTGGCTCCCACCAACCGGGGTAGTAATAGAAATCAGCCGCGTCTGCCAATCCCAGTTTTTCGTCATCGTAAGGACCGACAAACTCTGCTGCGTCGATCGCGTTGCGATCCAGCGCCAAGAATATCTCCCCGCCTGGCAACACCTGCACGTTCACACCCAGCGCCGCCATCACCTCGCCCCCCAAACCGGGAATACGCATCTTCAGCCCCTGCAAATCGGAAACTGAGTTCACCTGTCGTTTGAACCATCCCCCCATCTGAACGCCGGTATTCCCTGCCGGAAAGTTGATGACACCGAAGTCTGCATATAGCTTGTGCATGGCCTCTAGGCCGCCACCGTGGTAGTACCATGCATTTTGCTGTTGGGCGTTGAGGCCAAACGGAACGGTAGTACCGAAGGCAAGGGCGGGATTTTTGCCGACGTAGTAATAACTAGCGGTATGACCGCATTGCACCGTCCCGGCCTGAACGGCGTCTAGAACTTCCAAGCCGGGGACGATTTCGCCGGCTGCGTATGGCTCGATTGTGAACCGACCATCTGTCATTTCGCTCACGCGATCGCTCACCGTTTGAGCACCGCCGTAGATCGTATCGAGGGCTTGGGGCCAACTGGTGGCCATGCGCCAGTAGATGGAGGGCAGGGCAGGGGACCCCGCTTCGGATTCGGCCGAGGTAGGGGTGGTGCTGTTACCACCACAGGCTGCAGCTCCGACGGCTAGTCCGGTTGCCGTCGCTGCGTAATTCAGAATTTTCCGGCGTTTCATGATGGCTTTTATAAGCGTGATTTGTATAGGCAGATACCCGATGGGTCATTGAATCACGCCGAACAATCGCCGGACAAGAAAAGAATGATTAAGAGTAAATTAATAGGGACATAAATATGTTTTGCGATTCCGCTCTCAAATTAATTCATCTAGAAAAGATAATGAGCGGTATTTCCCATGGGAAGATTTCTCTTACTCGGTCAAATCTAAAGTTGATTCAGATATGTAGTGCTTCTTTTGACGTTCATTACTTAGTTTGTCAAATTCCTGCGCGATTGTCCGAGAAACGTAGAGAGCAGTGGCTCGCTACTTTCTAAGAAGTCCCTTGGGCTAGTTGTAAAAAATTGCTGCATGGCATGAACAAAGTGGGCTTGATCGTAAAATCCCGCCTCTTGAGCGAGAGCGGACAATGTCACTTCGTCTTTCATGTACAAAGCAAGTAGTGCCTTGTTAATTTGTAGAACCTTAGCAAAGTATTTCGGAGAAACTCCAACAATTTCTTTGAACTTGCGTCTGATTTGGCGAGCGGATGCTGGTAAGGCCTGAAATACATCCGAGACTTTTAGGCAACCATCTGCATTTTCAATTGCGTTAACTGTTTCTGAAATATAATCGGGCACGCTCGATGCATTGTTGACTAGAATGCGTAATTGTTGCTGAAAGATTTTGAGTCGGTGAGTGATGCGATCGCCAGAATCGTCAGGATTGGCGAACGTTGCAAGCACGCGATCGATCGGTGCTGCTAGTTCGGGGTCAACTTCGTCAAGATGTCCACTGGTAGCGAGAATTCGTTCTCCAGGAATCCCGGTCAGCTCGTAAAATCCCGTTGCGGTGCATTCAGCAAGAATGTGACCCAGTCGGCCAGTGTGGTGAACGGCAATGTCTTGGTATTGAATTTGACCGGAGAAATGAAACCTTTCGGGTGACGAGAGATATTGACATTGCTCGTTAACGGTTGCCGCACTGGTTCCCGCAAATATCCAACCTAAGTAGTTGTATCCGGTGGGGGCAGGTCGAACAATTCGGTCGACGGCTACAGGACTATCTGCAACAAGCAGCCTGCGGATATAGGGACGAAGTTCCGCGATAGGCTCGACAATCTGATAAGTATTGGGATCCATGTCACTTGCCTGTTTATTTTTTTTAAATGTCCGTTTTTTACAATCCAAGGTTAGGGCAGCCAGTTTAATATTTTATTGACTCCTCAATATTGACAGCTAAAACGCCTAACTCGGTCTACCCACTTTGGAAAATCGATAATTTTTAAGGTATCCACTATTTCTTGTGAATAGATGCAGTAAATTGTTGTATGCATAGTGAGATATTTATGATTTAGCAGATGACGATAACTGGTTTCTGGTTCTTACGATCTACTTTTGACAGAATCACGTGGCTGTTAGAGGCCATTTGATGCCTTCTGGTAATTTCTATGTCCTAATACTGGCTTTGTAAATAATTCTTGCTAGAGAAGTTAGGAATCAAATCAGGAAAATAGCATGCAATCGTCGGCAGTATTGCTAGAGGAATAGTTTAACAATGGCAACTTTTGTCGCCGTTGAACGCGGCGTTCTGTTAAGACCTGGCTTTCTAGTTGGATGGAGAACCTTCCCCGTCTTCCCCATGTCCGAATGGGATACGGCTTTGAGAGGGAGTGATTCAGTTTTTGCGTCGACAGGCAACGACATCATCATTGCCGATCGCGGTGACGATATCGTGTACGGCAGAGATGGTGCAGACACCATTTACGGCAACCGTGGCAACGATCGGCTTTTCGGTGACGCAGGTAACGACACCATTCGCGGGGGGCGCAGTAGAGATACTGTCGATGGTGGAAGTGGAGACGATTTTCTCTACGGTGGCTTTAGAAATGACTCCATTTTGGGTAGAAATGGTCGAGATTATCTGGATGGCGGCTCTGGTGCGGATCAAATGTCAGGGGGGGCCGGCAGCGATACCTACGTTGTCGATAATCCGTTAGACAGCGTGCTTGAGCCACGCAATGGCGGCACCGATTTAGTGAATAGCTCGGTTGATTGGACGTTGGGTAACAATGTCGAGAATTTGACACTGACCGGTAGAAGTAATCTCGATGCGACCGGTAACGAGCTGGACAATCAAATTATTGGCAACAGAGGCAACAACGAGATTTTGACCCTGTCCGGTAACGATATTGTGTTTGCCCTGGGCGGGAACGATACTGTTTTTCTCGATTCCAGTGGAAATTTAGGCGACCAAGGTGATGACTTCGGGTTTGGTGGTAACGGAAGTGACACTATTTTTGGTGGGGGTGGCATTGACTTTATTGCTGGCGAAAACGGAAACGATGAACTATACGGAGATGATGGGAATGACGAGCTGATCGGGGGAGAGGGATTCGATACCCTTTACGGAGGAAACGACAGAGACGTTCTGACGGGTGGCTCAGGTATTGATTTTCTTTACGGTGGGTTTGGCTTCGATCGCTTTCGATACCTCAACACTTCTGATTCCCCCTTCAACGGTTTTGATGTGATTCAAGACTTTAGTAAGTCAGGCACTTCTGTGACAGAGAAAATCGATCTCTCGCGAGTTTACGATGGGAGATTAGACTTTATTGGTAGCAATCAATTTACTGGCGTTGGTCAAGTTCGGGTTGACGATGATTTTGTATTTGTTAAAACAACAAATGCCATCACGCCAGATATGGCTATCCAAGTAGTATTTAGTTCGGGCAGCCTGGTTAATAGCTTAAATTCAAACGACTTTGTACTTTAAATATTTATGATGGTTCAGGATTTATTTCATACTGGAGCTGTCTTCAGAAATAGATTGAGGCCGCTTTCTATAGTTATTTGGAATATCTATTAGGCAAATAAAGCAATCTTCTAAACTCTAGTTTTTTCGAATCCAACATTTTCCGCTACATACAAGAATTCAACCTTAGGTAACGTCAGTTCGATGGAGCCATTCGAGCTGAATATTTACCTCGCAGCACAACGAACCTAATAGGGCTAGAATCTCTTGCTCCCTGCTCCCACATTGGAAGAAGGGTTAAGGTTAAGGGCGATTAAATTCAGGTTGATATACATAAAAAAAAGAAGATTGCCGAACGCAATCTTCTATAGTTTTCAGATGAATCTCAAGTCAAAACAACTTATATTGCCAGCGCAATCGCTTACCACTTGAGGAGATTGAAGCTTTCCATATCAATGGTGGAACGATTTCGGTAAATCGAGAGAACGATGGCAAGTCCAACAGCAGCTTCTGCCGCAGCAACCGTAATCACAAAAACAGAGAAGACTTGACCGCGAATACTGCCCGAATCGAGGAAGTTTGAAAAGGCAATGAAATTCAAGTTGACGGCATTCAACAGGAGTTCGATCGACATTAAAACGCGAACCACGTTACGACTGGTGACGACGCCGTAGATGCCAATGCCAAACAGGATGGCTGCAACCGTCAGGAAAAAATCAAGTTCTAGCATCTCGGACTATTCACCTTCAGACAAAGACGTAACGGAAGAAATGGTGGGGCGAGGGCGTTCTAACAGAGCGAACTCGACATCTTCGGGTTGGTCTGGCAGCTCAGCAATGAACTCGCGACGAGCAATGACAATCGCCCCAATTAGAGCCATCAGCAACAGAATCGAAGCAACCTCAAATGGCAGCAGGTAATTGGAGAAGAACTGGCCACCGATCACGACAACGCTGCTGATTTGCTCGACCGGCTTCAGAGCCCATTCGGTACCGAATGCCACGGAGCTGAGCAAATACACAACACCACCGCAGACAGCCGCTGTCAATCCGTTGCGCAACCAGCCCAGCTTGAGTGGCTCGAATTCCTGCTTGCGGTTGACCAACATGATGGCAAACAGAATCAGAACATTGACGGCCCCAACATAAATCAGTACCTGGGCAGCAGCTACAAAGTCCGCATTCAGCAGCAGGTAGAGACCCGCCATGCTCATAAACACACCACCTAGCATAAAGGCGGCGTAGACAATGCTCGGCAGCAATACCACCCCGAGGGCAAAGCCGATCGCCATGGCAGACAAGATGCCAAAGCTAACCAGTTGAACTCCTTCCGATAACTGCACGAACGTTCTCCTCTATTCCAGTAGCGATAATGTACCAGCAGCGGTAACCTGTAAAGCTTGCCGAGGTGTTTTTTTACTCGGCTGGGTCCGCAGAGGCTGCTGTAGCTTCTGCTTTGGCCGCACGCAGCTCTTCAAGAATATCTTGCGGACGCTTACCCGCTCGTTGAGCACCGGGTTTCAAATCGTGGGGCTCCATGACACCTTCAGGTAGGTACGCCAGCTCCCGCAAGGGAGTCACCATTGGGTCTTCGGTCGCTTTGTAAGGCAAGCGGCCCAGAGCCACCTGGTTGTAATTCAGTTCGTGGCGATCGTAAGAGGATAAATCGTACTCTTCAGTCATAGACAACGCGTTGGTCGGACAAAACTCAACGCAGTTGCCACAGAAAATACAAACCCCAAAGTCAATGCTGTAGCTATACAGCGCCTTCTTCTTCAACTTGGGATCGAAGGCGTAGTCCACAACTGGCAGGTTGATCGGACAAACCCGGACGCACACTTCGCACGAGATGCACTTGTCAAACTCAAAGTGAATCCGCCCCCGAAAACGTTCGGAGGGAATTAACTTCTCGTAGGGGTACTGAACGGTGATGGGACGGCGGTTCATGTGGTCGAACACCACCGTTAGCCCCTGACCGATCGCCTTTGCTGATTGCCAAACGTCACTCGCGTAACCACCGACTTTATTCAAAAACTTCATTGCATTGCATCCTCTCTAGCGATCCGTGCGAGTTTTACGATTCGTACAAGCGTCAATCATCAGCGAAAGATGGGCGGGCACCGCCCAATGTCTATCCACCAAAGAAAGAAGGCAGAGCGAGCTTAAAGGCTGCGGTTAGCAGCAAGTTCACTAGGGAAATTGGCAGTAAGAATTTCCAGCCCAAATCCAACAGTTGGTCGATTCGTACCCGTGGTAGCGTCCAACGAATGATGATGGCTAAGAAGATAAACAGGAATGCTTTGAATAGCGTCATGAAGATGCCTAGAGCACCCGCAATCACCTGGAACACCGGATTGTAGATGGACACACCCAGCAAGTCAGCCAGCATATCTACTGGGACAATGAACGACCAGCCACCCATGTACAAAACGGTCGCCAACAGAGCTGCCAGCAGCAGGTTGGCGTAAGACCCCAGGTAGAAGAGGGCAAACTTCATGGCCGAGTATTCGGTTTGGTAACCTGCAACCAGTTCTTCCTCTGCTTCGGGCAAGTCAAATGGCAGGCGTTCGCACTCTGCCAGTGCAGAGATCAGGAAAATGACAAAGCCAATGGGCTGACGCCAGACATTCCAGGAGAGAATGCCGTAGCCTTCCTGCTGGCCGACAATATCGAGGGTGCCGAGGCCATTGCTCATCATGGCGATCGCCAACACGGACAGCGCCAAAGGCAGTTCGTAGCTAATCGACTGAGCTGCCGCCCGCAAGCCTCCCAGCAGCGAGTACTTATTATTGGACCCGTACCCTGCCATCAGCAGTCCAATCGGTTGGATGCTGGATACAGCAATCACCATGAACACGCCAATGGTCAGATCCGTCAGCAGCATATTCTGACCGAACGGGATCACTAGATACGAGAAAAAGACCGGCAGAAAGACCAGCACCGGACCCAGAGTGAACAATAACGGATCGGCATCTGCAGGCGTCACATCTTCCTTCGTGAGCAGCTTCAGACCGTCCGCTAGCGGTATCAACAATCCCTGTGGGCCAGCCAGAGTGGGACCGGTACGTTGTTGGGCTGCCGCAGAAATTTTCCGCTCCAGCCAAGTCAGCACCATCACACCTACTGTGACACCGACAATCAGCACCAGCATTGGCAAGGGAAGCCAGAGAGCCGAAGCGACATCGGGGCGGACTCCCCAACCCACCAGAGCCTCTATAAAACTGCGCTGTAAATCCAGACCGGTTTCCATACTGTCGAATACTCGCAAATCTGTTCGAGTCAATCAATGCAGTGCCTAATTGCACGCCAGAAAAAAATGGTGGCGATCGACGTTAGCGATCGACCTCACCCATGATGATGTCCACACTACCGAGAATGGCCATGATGTCGGCCAATTTCATGCCGCGTACCAGCTCGGGCAACACCTGCAGGTTGATAAAGCCCGGCGGACGAATCTTAAACCGCCAGGGGAACACATTGCCATCCCCCACCAGATAGACACCCAACTCACCCTTTGGTGCCTCTACGCGGACGTAATGTTCCTTCTCCGGCACCTTGAACATGGGAGAAGACTTTTTGCCGATGAACTGATAGTCAAAGTCATTCCATTCGGACTTCGGGCCACCTGCCATCCGTTGGGCTTCTAGATTCTCAAACGGGCCGCCAGGGAGGCCGTCCATTGCTTGGCGAATAATCTTCACGGACTCGCGCATTTCGCGCACCCGCACAAAGTAGCGAGCCAAACAGTCACCAGCAGTCTCGGTCTGGACTTCCCAGTCGAAATCGTCGTAGCACTCGTAGTGGTCAACCTTGCGTAAGTCCCAATTGACACCAGAGGCACGCAGCATGGGGCCGGATAATCCCCAATTGATAGCATCGTCGCGGGTAACCGTACCCACCCCTTCAGTGCGGTTGCGCAGAATGGGGTTCTTGGAGAGCAGTCGCTCGTACTCATCAATTTTGGGTAGCAAGTAATCGCAGAAGTCGCGGCATTTGGCCACCCAGCCGTAAGGCAAATCGGCTGCAACACCACCAATGCGGAAATAATTGTGCATCATCCGCATGCCAGTGGCAGCTTCGAATAAGTCGTAAATCATCTCCCGTTCGCGGAAGACATAAAAGAAAGGGGTTTGGGCACCAATATCGGCAACAAATGTTCCCAGCCACAACAGGTGGGAGGCGATACGACTCAGCTCCAGCATGATGACGCGGATGTATTGCGCGCGTCGGGGTACTTTGACATCTGCCAACTGCTCGGGAGCATTCACCGTAATGGCTTCGGTGAACATTGTGGCCAGATAGTCCCAGCGAGTTACGTATGGTAAATACTGAACAATCGTCCGATTCTCGGCGATCTTTTCCATCGAGCGGTGCAGATACCCCAGCACCGGTTCGCAATCGACAACGTTCTCTCCGTCGAGAGTGACCAGCAATCGCAAGACACCGTGCATGGAGGGATGATGAGGCCCAAAATTGAGCACCATCCGATCCGCTTTGGTCTCGATCATCGGCATTTTAGCCGTCTCCTGCGTCTGCAACGGTTGTTGTCATGGACATTATAGGGGGAAATTCTTACGCAGAGGGGAGGAACTCTGGGTTTTTCAAACCCTTAACGGTTATGGATTGTCGCATTTTGAGACGCGAAAGCGAGCATGTTTTACAGTCCCTGTAAGTGCAAACATCGGCGTCACAGGCCAGCAAATGCCTGTCGGCTGTTTATGACTAGGAAGTATCGTTGCGCTCTGTTGCTTAACAGTAGCTGTGCTCGAGTGGATTTTTCGGACAGTGCCGTTCTGAGTTGTCTGTGTCTAGACGTTGTGTGCTCGCCGCCAGCCTTAATGACTTAGGCCTTAGTTACTCCAGCCTCAATCACTGCAGATTTTAAAGGGATAACTGCCAAATACCTTGATGCTCGCCGTAATCTCTCCCAGTAAATGGCGCACGCTATCCGGAAAGTTCTCTCTATCTTGGTGTTCTACATCAATAAAAAAGACATAATCACCAATTTCTAGTTTTGTGGGGCGCGACTCGATGCGGCGCATGTTGATATTGGCAGCAGCCAACACCATCAGGGGTTGTAACAGAGCACCAGGGATATTGGCCTTAACGCTGAATGCGAATGAGGTGTAAGGCCCCCCAGGGGAAGGAGCACGACTAACCACCCAAAACTGAGTGCTGTTGGAATCGAAATCGTTAATCGAGCTGGCTAGCAGTGGCAGATTGTAGACAGAAGCTGCGCGTTTGGAGGCAATAGCTGCAGCAGTTGATTGGCGCTTCAAGCTGCTTAGTTCGCTGGTGTTAGACGCCGCTGGAATGGTTTTGACGTGAGGAAGGTGCTGGTTGAGCCACAACTGGCACTGGGCTAGTGCCTGAGGGTGGGCATAAACGACGTCGATGTCTTCAAGAGAGCTAGCAAACCCCATCAAGTAATGGCGAATGGGTAGGATTTCTGCTTGGTGGATGTGCAGTCCATCCAATTGCCAGAGCATATCGAGCGTGGCAGTCACAGCACCCTGCACGGAGTTTTCAACTGGTACAACCCCCCAAGCCACCTCTCCATCGGCAACGGCTTGGAGGGTAGCTTGGTTGCTGGTATACGGTACCAACAGCCCTTCGTTTGGCTGGAAACTGAGGGCTGCGGCTTCGGTGAATGTGCCTGCAGGACCGAGATACCCAACTGTGCCAAGTCCGCTCATACGAAAGAATTCTGAAATATAAAAAGGAGCCAAGGTCTATAGACCCCAGCTCCTATAACAGTAGTATTCGGCTGACAGCAGCGAAACTAATCAATAACAGACGATTCGCCGGCTACGCGAGCGTAGAAGATACCTTGAACGCGAACCAGGTGGGCTTCCAAAGTGCCTTGCTCGTCACTGGACATCTGGTAGCTGATGAAATTACCGCCAATTTCGCCAGTCTCGGGATCGACACGAGCGATTTGAATGGATACATCACCCTTGGTAAATTCGTCAGTTTTGAAGGTTCCCTCTGGGAATTCATCTTGAGCAGCCTGTAGGCCGTTCGCCATTGCGTAACCAGTCTCGCTACCGCGACCTTTGGGATCGAGGAACGTGCTGCCACGATAGCCCTGTACGGTGTAGTTGCCTTCGAAGTCGATGGAGGAGTTGATGCTGCCATCAACAGACGGAGAAGTTGCCTTGAGGCGCTTGATACTCAGCAGAATGGGAATCTGCTCGCGGCCAGGCATTTGAGCGGTAGTGGCTTGGTAGGTCATACCATCGGTGACGCCAAACTCAAGTGAGTCACCGCTAGAGGTGATGTATCCCTGAGCGGGGCCGAGGGTGTAGGTGTCGCGGGTAACGTTTTTGGTTCCCACAAATTCTTTATCGCCATTACGACGCTCCTCTTCAACCTCGATGGAAACGGGCTGCATGCAGATGTCGTCCAGCTTCAGGGTTTGACCGGCAGTTATCTCAATTTTGCCTCGAGCGAAGTCGGATACTTCGGGGCAAAGGGCAGCTAGACCGGAGTTGTGAACCTGATCGTAAGTGAGTGGCCCATCCTGCTGAGGGGCTTCCCCGCAGGCAGTCACAGTCACGCCCAAAAACAGTGCTAGCAGCATCGCCAGCAGGGAGCGGTACCTCATCTTGAACCTCGTTAAACGGTGCATAAAGTAACGATTTTCTAAAGGAGCAATTGGTACGGGCAAGTGCCTCAATCAACCGAGTGCAGTAAGCATAAGTCGACGAGGAACGTCGATGCTCGCTACGGGTTGTGAAGATACCTGCTGACGAGATATCCACTCAGGCAAATCCGACTACCGAAACGCAACTTCAGTAAGTGCTTCGAACGAAATTCTACCAAGATGCTCGACTGGGATGCTGATGGTTCAATGACGAAGATGCCGACGGTTTTCAATCGGAATGCTGAGAACCGTGTCACCACCCATCAACTGCTCGCATGTGAATGGTTCGAACGAAGGTTGCCGAAACTGGCTCTCATACTCTTAACATTTGCATACCATCGGGCGCAATCGCTGGTCCAAGCGACTTGGGCTGGTTGGGGAGCCAACTCCAAGATGGTAGAACTAAATGATTGATTCAAGCGAGCTGGGTAGCTCAATGGCGGGCCTTTGGGAATTGTGTCGAACTTGCGGCGATCGCATCCTTGTGGGGAGATGAATGTATGAATTTTTCTAAAGACGAGCTGCCGCCCGATCTACAAGAGTTGGTCGATCGCATTACAACAGCAGCGCGGGAGCGTGACGGAGACTGTTTAGAGCTGCTGCAACTGCTACGAGTGCTGGAGGAAACCCATCGAGATATTCACGATGGCCAGTTTAAAGATTCGCTGCCAGACAACCGTCAGCGCTTGTACAAGCTGCTGCAGGATATCGAGGCTAGTGGTAGCTGGCCGTATATTCCTCGCATGCACATCCGGTCTCTTCTGCAAAATTTATCAGCCAGTGACTTAAACCCCGGCCTCAACCTCTAAGTCGTCCTTACCCACTTGAAATCGGAAGGGAGGTCAGATGGAAACGGTAGCCTTCACCGGGAATGCTTGCGGGTTATGAAAATTTAAGCGATCGTTCCCGACCTCTTGGGAAACACGCTCCTACACTGGAGGCGTGAACTCGATTGGAACAGAATTGAGGTAATGATGCGCCAGTTTAACTTCGTAACAATTTTCGCAGTTTGTCTGGGAATTTCCTTGTTTGCGATGCAGAATTCTCAAGCGGTAACGGTCAACGTCGCGCCAGGGATGTCATTTGAAGCTCCGTTAGTGGTGGAGTTACTACTGGCGACCGGCTTGGGGGCAACGGTTGCCTGGGTGTTCAGTATGTGGAGCAAAGCTCAGTTTGTCATGGAGTTTCGCAAGCAAAATGACAAAATTGAAGAGCGTGACAACCGGATCTCCGAACTGAGCAACATGGTTGTGGAATTGGAATCCACCGTTGCAGCATTACCCCCTAGCAAGCGAGCCGAGCCCAGCAGCGAAACGATTGAGGCAAAAACTCAAGAGGAGATCAATCAAGAAGTCGAGCAGAATGCTGTCGAACGGATGATGGCTTAGTTGTAATTCGAGCCGGTAACCCGATACACCGAGGAATCGCTGCAGAGATCTGTATCGGCAAACTTCAGGACTTCGGGCAACTACTACCGGAAACTTGCTCATAAATCCCGCACTTTTTGCAAGATCTACCGAGAATGATTGGGATAGGCAGCCACAGGGTTGCCTTTTTTATTGGCATTGGCGCGGTGCTCAGTTTGCTGCATTGCATTCTGCCCATACCGTTTCACGTCGCCCAAGTGCTTGCGATCGCGAACCCATACCCCCAAAATCAGTGAGGAGAAATAGTTCCAGATTTCCACTCCGACTCCATGTAGCCTTGTCGCTTGCCTCTTTGGAGACCTCTCTTTAGTCAGGGCTGTGCTGGCTGGCTCGATGAAAAGTGCGCTACTAGTGCGCGCTTTCTTTGTGAAAACATGCTCGCTCTCGATAGGAATGATTTTTGATGGGGAATCGTGCCTCTACAACTGTTACAACTCAGTCCACATGGGGTATTGATGACAGCCAAGCCCTCTATAACCTTGGGGGATGGGGGAATCCATATTTTCACATCAACCAGAAGGGCCATGTTGAGGTTAAAGTGCCGCAGCAATCCAGCCATCCTCTAGACTTGCCAGAGCTGGTTCGCAATTTGCAAGCGCAGGGACTGCAACTGCCATTGCTGGTGCATTTCGATGACATTGTGGCCGATCGCCAGCGCCAACTATTTGAGGCTTTTCAAGCAGCGAGCTCTGCTTGCGATTATCCCCAGCCGTATCGAGCGGTGTATCCCGTCAAAGTCAATCAGCAGCGCCACATTGTGGAGACAGTGGCGGAGTTTGGGGAACGTTACAACTTTGGGCTGGAAGCGGGATCGAAGCCCGAGTTGGCGATCGCCCTGTCAACTCTGCAACCGGGTCAAGGGGAGATTGTCTGTAACGGGTATAAGGATCGGAACTATATCCAGCTGGCGCTGATGGCTCAACAGCTCGGTCATCGAGTCATTATTGTCCTAGAAAATCCGCGCGAGTTGGCGATCGTCTTGAACGTTGCTGACGAGATACAGGTGCGCCCTCTGCTGGGAGTGCGGGCCAAATTGTGGGAGCGCAGTAGCGGTCGTTGGAGCCAATCGGTTGGGGTGCGGGCCAAGTTTGGGCTGGGTACGGCAGCGATTTTGCAGGTAGTGGAGTGCTTACGCCAGCGGGATTTACTCGATTGTTTACAACTGTTGCACTATCACATTGGCTCTCAGGTGGCGACGGTCGAGACTCATGCCAGAGCGGTGCGTGAAGCAGCGCAGATTTTTGTGCGGTTGGCCCAGGCAGGGGCTCCCATGAGCTATTTGGATGTGGGGGGAGGATTGAGTGTGGATTACGACGGTTCGCACTCCTCAGTTCACAGTTCCTGTGAATATGACCTGAACGACTACGCCAGCACGATTGTCAGTACCGTGCAGCAGGTCTGCTGCAGTCAGGGGGTTGCTCCTCCCATGCTGATGAGCGAGAGCGGGCGAGCGACAGTATCTCACCAGTCGGTGCTGATTTTTGACGTATTGGGTACTCATGCTGTGGGTGCCGAGCAGGTGGATGTAGAACCCAATGCGGCTGAAATTGTTCGGCAGGTGGCTGGGTTGCGCGATCGCATCCCCAGCGACTCTCTGCTAGCTGATTTTCGTCAGGTTGGAGATCTGAAACAGGCAGCCCTACAGCAGTTTTCGCGAGGGGAGCTGAGTTTGGGCGATCGCTCGCTAGTGGAAAAACTGTACTGGAATTGCTGCCAACAGCTATGGAAGCGGGTTCAGGAGCTGGAACCGGAGAATCCGGAGGCGATTGGCTTGCGGGAATTGGAGCCGTTAATGGCGACGATGTATTACGGCAATTTCTCAGTGTTTCAGTCGTTGCCGGATAGCTGGGCGATCGATCAGATTTTTCCAGTAATGCCCATTCACCGACTGGACGAACAGCCAACGGTGTCAGCCACCTTGGTAGATCTGACCTGCGATAGCGATGGACATTTGGATCGCTTTGTTGGTGCTGATGGCCATATCTCTTCCGTGCTACGGTTGCACTCTTTTGACAACGAAACGAGCAGAGACGCCTATTGGATTGGGGTGTTTTTGACGGGGGCTTACCAGGAAATTCTGGGGGATTTGCACAATCTATTTGGCGATACGGATGTGGCGCACATTCGTTGGGATGACAGCGAAGCCAAAGGATATCGAGTCAATCGGATCGAATTGGGCGATCGCCTTTCGGATGTGTTGGGGTACGTCCATTTCAATGCTGAACATGCCAGCCAGCATGTGAGAGGCTTGGCAGACTTAGCGCTGGCTAAAGGGACAATTTCAGCTTCAACCGCGGAAGAGATTGTTGATGGGTTCCGTGCGCATTTACAGGCAACAACGTATTTGCGTTCGGCGGGATAAGCCCAGTAAAAAATGCAGACTCTACTCTCGTCAAATATCGACAAAAATGGGCAGCCCTTTTTTCCGCCACTGCTGACATTTTGAGATGGCCCGATCGAACTTCCTCGTACGTGATGAAGGGGGTTCATTTTGTTTAGCTTTGTGCAATGCCTTAATGAAGTCATTAGCCAAATCTGGTTCCAGAAGAGCATTCAGCTTCAGTTGCTCCCTTAAGTTGGGAAAATGCATCAATGCTCGTCTAAGAGCCAACGCATCAAGTGCATCAAAGAGGATTGAGTCCATACGAAGTCTTTCGTCTTCTTGCCCTTGCTGCGCAACTTCTGCAGTTTTTCTGTCGTAAGGGAAGTCAATGCCTAGCTCGTGCTTTCGCAGTCTCACTTCTTTTGTTGGATTGGAAACGACTATCTTTCATATCAATAGATTTCGGTAAAAATCCTCAATCGGATTGGCGTTGCTTGCGCTTCTCTTCAGCCTGTTCTTTCAGCTTTTGCTCGTAGGCTTCATTATCCAATTGCCCGAGCCGAAACACCCCCAATCCCGCGCAAGTCAAAATCGAGTAGGAGATGGCCCAACTGGGAGTAGTGAACGTTTCCCAAACCACTTCGCTGATAGCTCCCACTGCCAAGAACGGCAAGGTACTGGCCAGTGACGCGATCGCCTCGGGAATGCGATTGGCAGCGCGATCGATCCAACGGTTCACCCAACTGCCGCAAATTAGGTAAAACCCCAGCGTCCAAAACAATATCCCGGTTAGAGTGGCTGGCCTAAGCCAAGGGGATAGCCATACGGGAATGGAGAATTCCAAATGTGTGCCTGCTGTAAAGAAACATTGCAATTCATCATAAGGGATGGGGATTGGTTACCGGTCATTGGTCATTGGTCATTAGTCATTGGTTTGCACTAAGGACAAAGGACAAATCTACAGCACTGAACAGAAACCTCTCTCCTCCCTCTAATCTTGAATACAATTACGCCGTATCTCGATATTGGCAATGACAGCATCGTCTTCAACTGCAGCCAACTCTAATTCAGAGGCTGAGTCCAAACCGGAACCCATTGTGTCGTTGCGGGGAATCGTGAAGCGATTTGGCGATCGCAAGGTGCTGGATAACCTCGATCTGGATGTGTATCCCTGTCAGGCACTGGCTATTGTGGGGCCGTCCGGAACGGGGAAGTCAACTATCTTGAGAATTATTGCAGGGCTGTTGCAAGCGGATGAAGGCACCATTCAGTGGCAGGGACATCCGCCTCAGTTAGCAGAACTGGTAGATTCAGTGCCCCAGCACCTGGGCATGGTGTTTCAGAATTCCGCCTTATTTGACTCGTTGACAGTCGATGAAAATGTCGGATTTTTGCTGTATCAGCATTCCAAGTTGCCGCGATCGCGCGTTCGGGAGCTAGTTAACGAACGATTGGAAGCCGTTGGATTGCAGGGGATTGGCGAGCGCTATCCCGCCCAACTGTCGGGGGGGATGCGCAAGCGAGTGAGTTTTGCCCGCGCCATTATGGAAGACCCCGATGACCCCGATGACGATCCGTCGATCTTGCTGTACGACGAGCCAACGGCTGGCCTCGATCCAATTGCTTCTACCGTGATTGAAGACTTGATTCGAGATTTGCAGAAAAAGATTTGCAATACTTACGTCATCGTCACCCACCAAGACAGCACCATTCGTCGCACGGCCGATCGCATTGTGTTGCTGGACGGTGGCAAGGTGTGCTGGGATGGGCTGGCATCAGAGCTGGAAACATCCGATAACCCCTACGTGCGGCAATTTATGAATGGCGATCTAAAGGGACCTATTCAGGTGTTGGGGGATTGATGGGACACTGAGCCAGTTTCGGTATTAGTCCCTGCATTAATTCCCGCATTCACCCTCAGGCCCATTCACCCTCAGAACATTCACACTCGACACATTCGACTCAATCATCAGGAGAGGACATGCAATCGCGACTGTTGCGGGAAGGAAGCCTGGGATTGCTGATATTGGGTGGGATCGTCGGGTTCTCGGGGCTGTTCTTTTGGATTTTTAATTTTCAGGTGGGGGAGCAGGGTTATCGGTTTACGGTCAAATTTGAAGATGCTGGTGGGCTTCTGAATGGTGCTGCCGTGCGGCTACGTGGGGTGGAAGTGGGGCGAGTAGAAGGTATCGTCACCCAGCTCGATGCAGTTGAGGTGGATGTGACAATTGATAGCAATAGCATCTTGATTCCGGCCAACTCCGAGTTTGTATCAGCTCAAACTGGCTTAATTGGCCAAACGACGTTGGATATCATTCCTCAGGATGAAGGGGATAGTGATGGCCCCGACTCGACAGCATCCGAACAGCCTGCAGTATCCGAACAGCCTGCAGTATCCGAACAGCCTGTCGAGTCCCCCCCTCTTGATACTGAGACTTTGGCTGGACCACTGGATGAAGCTTGTAATTCAGACATCATCGTGTGCCATAACGCTGAGGTGCTGGGGGATGTCGGCGTTAGCTACGCTCAGCTCGTGCAACGGATTGATAGCTTAATTTCTAGTTTTGACGATGGTGGTTTCTCAGACAATTTGAATTCAGTCGCCACCAGCGTGACGGATGTTGCCGATAGCGTTACAGTCCTGTCTGATTCGATTCGGCAGGATTTAGATGTTGAAGCAATTTCGGGAGCGGCGGCGGCTATTCGGGATGCAGCGAATAACTTGAATGGAGTGCTGGCTAACAATCAGGCTTCGCTGACGGCAGTATTGACCAATTTGGAAACATTTTCAGAGGATGCCAGCGAGATTTCAACAGCTTTAAAACCACTCTTGACAGACGAAACGTTTGTTCAGGATTTGACAGCTATTTCTGCGAATGCGGCGGCGGCAACCAACGATTTAAAAGAGGTAACAGCCACTCTGAACGATCCGGATGTCATCCTCAACATGCGCACAGCGTTGGATTCCGCCCGCGTTACTTTCGAGAATACAGAGAAAATTACCACTGACCTAGAAACGCTGACTGGCGATCTAGAATTTCTGGAAAGTCTCAAGAGCCTAGTGTTTGGGCTAAATGGCTTGGTGTCCTATCAACCCTTGCCAGGAATAACGACCTACCCAACCAGTGGGGCCGATGACGATATTCGACTGAACTTTGCCCCAGTGGAAGTGACCAGCTGGGAACTGAGCTCAGTCGAGACTGAAAGGTTGTAATTTTCGTTCGTTAAGGGGCGTTCGCACGCAGCTTACGAGCTGGCGATCGGTTGCTCGGGATCGGCAGGACTGGCAACCAATCCGGTGGTGGGGGAACTAGCGCTGGCGTAGGCTTTGACCGGGATGCGACCAGCTAAATATGCCGTACGACCAGCTTCAGCAGCATGGCCCATGGCCCGTCCCATGGCTTCGGGATCGCGGGCTTGGGCGATCGCCGTGTTAATCAGCAGGGCATCTGCTCCCATCTCCATTGCCGCAGAAGCTTCGGACGGCACCCCAATCCCGGCGTCCACGACCACGGGGACAGTAGCTTGCTCGATGATGATGCGGATTTGTTCCCGACACTTGATACCTTGCCCAGAACCAATGGGGGAAGCCAGCGGCATAACGGTGGCGCAACCGATTTCTTGCAGGCGCAAGGCCAGTTGCGGATCGGCATTGATGTAGGGGAGGACGGTGAACCCTTCCGACACGAGCTGTTTGGCGGCTTCAAATGTACCGATGGGGTCGGGAAGTAGGTATTTGGCGTCGGGTATGACTTCTAGTTTGACAAAATTATTATCAGTCTGGCCGACGACGTTCTGGGCCATTTCTCGTCCCAGACGGGCCACCCGTACGGCCTCTTCTGCGGTTTTGCAGCCGGCGGTGTTAGGAAGCAGCCAGTATTTCGACCAGTCCAGAGCTTCCATCAAACCGACATGGCCTGCTGCTTGGATTTGGACGCGACGAATGGCTACGGTCACGATTTCGGTGCCACTGGCTGCTACAGCCTTCTGCATATCGCTCATGTCACGGTACTTACCGGTTCCCACCATCAGCCGAGATCGGAAGGTGCGACCGCCAATGACCAAGGTGTCGTCTGTGGATGGAATGACGGGGTTGAGGATGGCAGATGTCATGGATTGGAGAAGCGTTTCGCGAACAGTGCAGTACCTATCCTAGTCGACGCGATCGCACTTGCCACTAATTCCCCAATGTCTTGCCCACTAAAGCTTTTAAGAGAATTAAGGTTTGGCTGGTGTTGTCCGAAAGCGAGTGTAAGCCGAGCCTCAACGACAATCATGTCTGAATCCACCTAATGATTGTAGAGGGGGGTAGAACTTGAAATGCTTTTGAGGTTTGGCTGGGTTAGCTCTAGCCTCCTATGTTTCTCTGCCCTTTTTCTTCTAATTACTGTATGAACTGGCTTTCACCTAAGTACAGGACAAAAACTCAAGAGGATGTAGGAAGCGTGATGTTTTATCCTGCAAGTCGAGAATGACCGAGCGTAAGTGCTCGAGTCCATAGCGGAAGATACTGCGTGCCCTTCTGCCATGATTCTTGATGGCGATGGGTTTAATCTCATGTAGCCAACCAATATGGATAGCCTAAACCAAAGCCAGAGCGAGTAAAGCAAAGAGCTTGCTCAAGTGCTCACAATCGCGCAGGTGACTATCTTCCATCCGAAAGCCACAAGTTTTCAACCTGCCAAAGAGAGTCTCAATGCCCCAGCGTTGAGCGTAATCAGTGATAGCAGATTGAGGCGCTGTCTGGGTCGCAATGACCAGAAGAGAGCCATCATCCAGTTTCAATGCTGCCAGATACAGCCAATGTCCCCACAATCGTCGCTTCTTAGAGCTAATTTGCAAAGAGAATGGGAAATGATGCCTCACGATTTGCCGCCTCACGAGACGGTGTATAAGTACTTTCGCAAGTGGCAACGACAAGGAGTCTGGCAACAAATTCACGAACACCTGCGAGAGCATGTGAGGGTCCAATCCGGTCACTCCAGTGAGTCACAGGCTGTGATTGTAGATTCTCAGTCAGTGAAACCCACTGAAAAAAGGGAGAGGTCTATGGCTTTGATGGTGGCAAGAAAGTTAAAGGGCGTAAGCGCCATATCGTCGTCGATTCCCAGGGGCTGTTGATTGGGATGTTAGTGACAGAAGCGAATGCTTCCGAGCGTATTGGAGCTGTGGTGGTGGTGGACGAATCGAAAGAGAAACTCAGGGCTTACGCAAAGCAGGATCTAGACTGAGGCAATGAGCTTTACAAAATTGGATTCTGTTTATA
>JBFRWD010000027.1:0-6382 GCA_051439425.1 Synechococcus sp. | reverse complement strand
GACCCCGGCTGGAATTCCCCCACTGGCGGGGAAAAGGGGGTGGATATTGCCCGTCGTAGCGCCCTGGTGCTGGAGGAGATCGAACAAACTTACGACAACGGCAACGTGTTGGTGGTGTCCCACAAAGCCACTATCCGTATCATGTTGTGTTCGTTGGCAGGCATCGATGTGGGGCGCTATCGGGATCGCATCAACATGCCGGTGGCTGCCGTCAGCGTGGTGGAATTTCGAGAGCACGGCCCGTTCTTGCATTTCTTGGCCGACCGGTCCCACCTGAGCGATCACCTTCGCCAGCGAACCGGGACTTAGCCATGAATTTGATGCTGTACTTCCTGCGCCACGGACAAACCGCCTACAGCCGTACAGGGGGCTTTTGCGGTACTCCCGAGTCCGATCCTGGTCTGACTGCAGATGGCATCTGCATGGCGGAAGCCTTTGCCCAGGCCTACCGTTCGATTCCTTGGAAAGCCATCTTCTCGAGTCCTTTGTGTCGAGCGCTCCAGACCGCCGAGCCCCTGAGTCAGGCCACTGGCTTGAACGTCCAAACTCGCGAAGGCTTGGCAGAAGTGTCCTATGGGGGATGGGAGGGCAGGCATCCCAGTGTCATCAATCGCGAATTTCACGACGATTACGTACGGTGGCTTACCGATCCTGCTTGGAACAGTCCCACTGATGGCGAGCGAGCTATCGATATCGCCCGTCGCTCTTCCCTCGTTCTGGAGGAAATCGAGCAAACTTACTCTGACGGCTGCGTGTTAGTGGTCTCTCACAAAGCCACCATTCGCATCATGCTCTGTGCTTTAGCCGGGATTGATGTCGGACGATACCGGGATCGCATGGACATGCCCACTGCCGCCCTCAGCGTAGTGGAACTCGCCAATCGAGGGCCGCTGTTCCACTCCATTGCCGATCGGTCCCATCTGAACAGTCGCTTGCAGGCGCTGCCATTCACGTAAGCATGATGGCCCGCTCGAATGAACTGCTATCATCCCGAAGAATACGAAACCCTATTGAACTCCACCATGACCAACAGCAAAGCGAATGCGTCCATTGGCAATCTTTCGGTGATTACTTCTGTGACCGAACTGCACAACCGGTTCAAAAATGCTCAATCCCATTACGCCACCATTCGCGGTAATCTCCTCAGCCAGTTGGAAGAGATGAGCGACAAAGAGGACGCCAGTGAATTGAAGGAAGAGCTTGGCAAAGTTAGCGAAAAAATCAACTACTTTCGCGTCCTCAGCCATGCCCTCTCCATTGCGGATACAGTCCTGCACACGGAAGCCATGATCGAGGAATTTGGTCCTGACAGTCATGCCGATACGTAAGCCGTAATCTTGCTCACTGCAGAGGGGACAGGTGCCTTTTCCATGAAGATACTGGTGCTCAATGCCGGATCCAGCAGTCAAAAGAGCTGCTTGTACGAGTTGCCCTCTGACGGGTTGCCCCCATCCCCACCGTCGCCGGTATGGGAAGCCCATATCGATTGGACGGTGGCTGCTGATGGCGGTGCGATGACGGTGAAAGCCAACGGTGCTGTGCTCAAACTGGCGCTGGCGGATGGGGAACGAGATGACGCCATTCCCCGCCTGTTGGAGACTCTGGTGTCGGGTGATACCCAAGTCCTGCAGCAGTTGTCGGAGATCGACACTGTCGGCCATCGAGTCGTGCACGGGGGAGCGGAGTATTCCGAAGCCACTGCCGTTTCGGAGGATGTGAAAGCTGCCATCTCCCGCCTGACAGTGTTGGCCCCCGCCCACAATCCGGCCAACCTGGCGGGGATCGAAGCGATCGAGCAGGCATTGGGGGACGTGCCGCAAGTGGCCGTTTTCGACACCGCCTTTCACAGTCACATGCCCAAAGAGGCAGCGGCCTATCCCATCCCCTACGAGTGGTACAACCAAGGCATCCGACGGTATGGCTTTCACGGGATCAGCCACCGGTATTGCTCCGGTCGGGCTGCCGACCTGCTGGGCAAGCCCCTAGAATCCCTCAAACTCGTCACCTGTCATTTGGGCAACGGCTGTTCTCTATCTGCGGTGTGCGATGGCTGTAGTATCGACACCACAATGGGGTTTACTCCACTAGAGGGATTGATGATGGGAACCCGCAGCGGGTCCATCGATCCGGCGATTCCCATTCACCTCATGCGGGAATACGGTTTAGACGCCAACCGCCTCGACGCGCTGCTCAACAAAGAATCGGGGCTGAAAGGAGTGTCCGGTGTTTCCGCCGATTTGAGGACGGTGCTGGAGGCGATCGAACGAGGCAGCGATCGCGCCCAACTGGCCTTCGATATGTTTATCCATCGACTGCGATCCTCTATCGGGTCGATGGTGGCCAGCCTGGAGGGGGTGGATGCGATCGTGTTTACCGCCGGGATTGGCGAAAATTCCCCGATCGTTCGCCAGCAAGCTTGCGCAGGATTTGAGTTTTTAGGGTTGCAGCTGGACGAGGAGAAAAACAATTCCTCTCCGGTGGATTGCGATATCTCCGCCGCCGATTCGGCGGTGCGGGTATTGGTCGTACGTACGGAGGAGGATTGGGCGATCGCGCAGGCCTGCTGGCAGCTACAGTCCAGCAATGTAGTCGAGCTGTCTCGTTAATTCCCCGTTTTCAATCAAACGCTGACATTTACAGGCTTTAGGAGCAACGATCGTGGCATCTACAATCACCTCTATCCTGGCTCGGGAAATCCTCGATTCTCGCGGCAATCCGACCGTTGAAGTGGACCTGACCTTGGCTGACGGAACGCAAGCGCGCGCTGCCGTCCCTTCCGGTGCCTCCACCGGTTCCAGAGAAGCTGTCGAGCTGCGGGACAACGATCCCAACCGCTTTGGAGGCAAAGGGGTGTTGCAAGCGGTGGCCAACGTCAACGGTCCGATCGCCGATCTCCTGAACGGCAAAGACGCCACCGAGCAAACGGCGATCGACGAAGCGATGATTGCCCTGGACGGAACGGATAACAAGGGCAAGCTGGGAGCCAACGCCATCTTGGGGGTGTCGATGGCCTGTGCCAGAGCGGCAGCCGTATCTACAGGGGTGCCCCTCTATCAGTACTTGGGGGATACCGACTCCGTTCTGCTGCCCGTACCCTGCATGAACGTGCTCAACGGTGGCATGCATGCCGACAACAGCGTTGATTTCCAAGAATTCATGATCGCTCCGGTGGGTGCCTCTTCGTTTGCGGAGGCGATGCAAATGGGAGCCGATGCCTACCACGTCCTGAAATCAATTCTGAAGCAGAAGGGCTACAGCACCGGAGTGGGAGATGAGGGGGGATTTGCTCCCGACCTGAAGGCGAATGTGGAGGCGATCGAGCTCATCCTGCAGGGAATTGAAAAGGCCGGACTGAAGCCTGGCGAAGACGTTGCGATCGCCCTCGACCCAGCCACCACCGAATTGTATCGAGAGGATGGCTCCTACCTATTTTTCAAGTCCGATCAAAGCAGCAAGTCTGCTGAGGAACTGATCGATCTGTGGGAGAGCTGGGTGGATCAATTTCCGATTATTTCCATCGAAGATGGCTTGGGGGAAAGCGACTGGGACGGTTGGAAGCTGATGACCAAGCGGTTGGGCGATCGCATTCAGCTGGTGGGGGACGATGCTTTTGTCACCAACCCAGCGATTATCAAACAGGCGATCGCCGAAGGCGTGGGCAACTCTTCTTTGATTAAGGTGAACCAGATTGGTTCCGTCACCGAAACCCTGAATGCCATCAGCGACTCGCTAGCCGCAGACTACACCTGCATGGTCAGCCACCGCTCCGGCGAAACCCCCGATGACTTCATTGCCGATTTGGTCGTGGCCACGGGGGTAGGCCAAATTAAATCCGGTGCCCCGTGCCGTGGAGAGCGCCTCTCCAAATACAACCAATTGCTGCGCATCGAGCAAGAGCTGGGCAGTCGAGCGAAATATGCTGGTCTGTCGGCATTTAAGTTGAAGCAGTTGCCGTAGGAGGGATGCGAAACATTTTCGAGGGTAAAGCGATATGTTCTCTATTCATTGGTCATGGCAAATTTTTTTTTTACTATTGGCCAATGAATAGCGAGCCAGAGCAAAATACTCAATTTCTAAGCCAACACGCATTCCTCTCACTACTTATAACTTTCTGCCAAAAGTATCTAACTTATGAGGAGTAACACCAACCTATGAAAGCAATTAACTCCGTACTGTTTGCGCTCGTCATCGGCTGTGCAACGGCCGTGCCGGCGCGCTCCGACATCAAAGTTTCACTGGATAACTTATGCAGCACGTTTCCCAAAAACACTCGCTGCATTCGGGTGGAGCAGGGGCTTCCAGCCGTGGAGACTGGGGAACCCTTACCGGAAGGCTGTACCGCCTTACCAGTGATTGGCGGAGAGGGTACAGAAGTCACGAAAACCGCCTCTCCCGGTCGGGTTCCAAATCTGTACTTAATTTGGTTTGCCCCTAACTGGAATACCGATTTTGAGGTTCTTGAAGAAGCAAATTATTCGCGATATTATGCTGCGGTTTTATCGGAAGATATCGGCAATTATGACATTGAAATGTTCCTCAAATATGAGGACGGAACGGCCGACTTAGTGCATGAGGAGGATCGATATCCCATGTCAGAACAACATTTACACGTATTCTCGGGAGAGCCTCGAGCAGAAGTTCAGCCCTACGAAGTCAATCTTGAAATAGGTGGGCCTGGAACAGTTCAAGATACATACTCTCTGCAAGTGTTTGGCTGCCCTTGAAAATTTTCTGTTCGTGATTTAGAAATCTACGGAACAAACCAATTGAAACTATCAATCGATGGGAGGTTGAGATGTCAATAAACTTACTAGACCAGCTGAAAGAAGTAACCGTAGTGGTTGCCGATACAGGTGACATCCAAGCGATCGAGCAATTTACCCCCCGTGACGCCACCACCAATCCTTCGTTGATTACGGCAGCCGCTCAAATGCCTGAATATAAGGACATTGTGGAGGATACGTTGCGTCAGGCAAAATCCGATGCCGGGTCGGGTGCCAGTGAATCTGAAATCGTCTCGCTGGCCTTCGATCGCTTAGCCGTTTCCTTCGGCAAACAGATTCTGGCAATCGTGCCCGGACGGGTGTCCACTGAAGTGGATGCGCGGTTGTCGTACGATACCGAAGCGACTATCGCCAAAGCTCACTATTTAATGTCGGAATACGAAAAAGCCGGGATTTCTCGCGAGCGCATTTTGATTAAAATTGCCTCCACTTGGGAAGGGATTCGGGCTGCAGAAATCTTGGAAAAAGAAGGTATTCACTGCAATTTGACACTGCTGTTCGGTTTTCATCAAGCGGTAGCCTGTGCCGAAGCGGGAGTAACTTTAATCTCTCCGTTTGTGGGTCGCATTCTCGATTGGTACAAGAAGGATACCGGGCGGGATAGCTATCCTTCTGCCGAGGATCCCGGCGTGCTGTCTGTCACCAAGATCTACAACTACTACAAAAAATTTGGCTACAACACCGAGGTGATGGGGGCCAGTTTCCGCAACATTGGTGAAATTTCCGAGCTGGCAGGTTGCGACCTACTGACGATTTCTCCCAAGCTGTTGGATGAGTTGCGATCGACGTCGGTAGATTTACCTCGTAAGCTGGACCCGGTGATCGCCAATCAGCTAGATATCGAACAGGTCTCGGTGGACAAAGCGACCTTCGATCGCATGCATGCAGCGGATCGAATGGCATCTGAAAAACTGGCAGAGGGGATCAAGGGGTTTTCTAAGGCTCTGGAAGCTCTGGAAACTCTGCTGGCGGAACGGTTGGCTCTGTTGGAAAGTGAAGAGAATCTTTGCAATGCCGCCCACGATTTCTTTAAAGCGTTCGATTTAGACGGAGACGGATTCGTCACCCGCGAAGAATGGGCCGGCACTGATGCAGTATTTGACGCCCTGGATTTGAATGGCGATGGCAAGGTTTCCCCCGAGGAGATTGCCGCTGGATTGGGGGCGGCCTGCCATCTTACTGCAGCGGGCTAACGGGTTTTCATAAACAAATTAATTTGTAGCTGTAGGAGATAATTTGTAGTCAATTTTTGACTCGATTCAGTTTAGGTTATAGGCCGAAAAACGTTTCTCAATGAAATCAGCAATTTTTGTGTAGAGTTTTGCACTCGCAGGAGGCATATCGTTGCCTAATCCTTGAACACGCCAATCGGCGGCTCAAGGTTTTTCAGATCTTACGAGACCGCCATCTCAGCCTCAGGTGCTGCTCTGGATTGAGCTGTAACCTGATGGCTGTTCTCCATAACTTCGAGTGAAAGCGTAATATATTTACATCAAGCAATGATTTTCGATAAAGTACCCAATTATTGAATTGTTTGGGTAACTTGCAGCGTGGACTACGAATTACGTGTGGTTGTCGAGAAAGTCTCCTTGAGTTCG
>JBFRWD010000026.1:0-31035 GCA_051439425.1 Synechococcus sp. | reverse complement strand
CATCACCCGTGAAGGTGAACGTGGCTGAGCCGACTTCGTTGCCACCGTTGCCTCTCAATCCCAATAAGCTGCCACCGGAGGCGATTGCATTATTTTCTCGTCGATAGCCCGTAACGCCACTTGGGTCAAGGTCTTCAGCTTCCAGTTTGAAGTTAGCCATGAACAGGAATGCTCCTCTGCATAAAATAAATGTGTGGAACGCTAATTCACTCTGTTGGGAAGACTCAAAATGGTTATAGAGACTTGCAAGATAGTGACGCCGACCTGCAAGCAATTTGATTCAGATGACAAACCAGTTCAACAGTCTACTTTCGCAGACCACCCCCAACGAAAATAGCCACATCGCCAAAGATAATCGGCTAATGACTGTAACCCTTGGGAATCCCTCTAGAGCAATTTTCAAAGTAGAGTACGCGAGTCCGTACTTTTACTGATCGGACGTTAATTAAATGTTGTATCAATAAATGTATGACTGTTTCAATTCGAAGAGATGTGAATAACAACACTTCTGGTAAACAGCTGATTTGAGCAAAACGCTTTCAAAACAGAGTGAGAATGGGCTGAAACAACCGCCGCTACGTCGCGATCGGTTTCAGAATGCTGGGGTATATGTATTCCAAATCATAGAATTAGCTCTATGGAAGACTGCCATAACTCCGTATCGCTGTGCTTCCATAAACGCAAAAATATTTGACTGCGGTCTCTCCCTCAACTGATGCTTGCAGCGATAAACTCGCGCCTTAATCCAAGCCCAACAATGCTCGATGTGATTGATGAAAGACAACCAGAAATCGAACGAGCGAGGGGCTACCGGCAATCGACCCGATAGCTAAAACACATCTATTCATCCAATTCTGCTGGTTCGGGAGCTTCTGGGTCGGCCACCTCGTGTAAGGCCGAATTAAATGCGATCAAAAATTCATCCGGCTGAGCCATGCTCAGAACCAACCGCTTGCATTCCACCTGCAAACCCAAACTACCAACGATGCGCAGGAATAGCGATCGCGGCTCCACCAGTGGAAAACTCACCACTTTGTCAAAGCTAGTAATCGGGGCCACAGTTCCTTGAAAATCAGTGCGTACCCCTAGCCCCATGTACCACTCCCAACTATCCAGACCGGCTTTGCCCAAACTCGACAATGAAAACGTTTCCCGAAACAGATTGCCTTCTTGAATCACGACTTCATCACCATGTATCTCTACGTACGACGTCGAAGGAGTGACATCAAACAGAGATAGTGTCGCAGTGGAAATCGGATCGGTGGCCAACTGCATGGGAAAACGCATATCGGGATGTCCTTGAGATAGACAAGAAGGAGGTGAGACAGAAATCAATGAGCCAGAAAAAGGTGAATCAAAGCAGGGCAATCACCAAGATTGCAGCAGTATTGACTAGCAAACAATGTCGCTCGTTATTGACTGTCATCGCTAACCTCAACCTAAATGACGAGTTCGGTGTGCGCCGGAGTCGTCCGCGCCAGCACCCGCCCGTTGTAAATGCTGTACAAAACATCCGCTTGAGTACGTAGCGCTTCGTAAGCACTGGGGGCGTTCAACACCACAAGGCTAGCGGGTCGATGGGGAATCAGCCCGTAGCGATCGCCAATATTTAGAGTCCGGGCTCCATTGTGGGTCACCATATCCAAGCAAGCATGAATTTCTTCGCGCCCCGTCATTTGGCATAGATGCAGAGCCATATGAGCGACGTTGAGCATGTTTCCGGTACCCAAGCTGTACCACGGGTCGCGAATGCAGTCGTGGCCCAAGGAAACATTACTGCCTTGCTGCCAGAGTTCTTTGACGCGAGTTATCCCCCGTCGTTTGGGGTAGGTATCGGTGCGGCCCTGCAGGGTGATGTTGATCAGCGGGTTAGCCACAATATTCAGCTGGGTGCGAGCGATAAAGCCCAACAACTTTCCGGCATAGGCGTTGCTGTAGGAATGAAAGGCCGTTGTGTGGCTGGCGGTAACTTGACTGCCTATGTCGCGCCGCAGAGTTTCGGCCACCATCACTTCCAAAAATCGAGACTGTTCGTCGTCAATTTCGTCGCAGTGAACGTCTATGAGACGATTGTGGGCTTCCGCCCAATCAAAGATTTGTCGAATCGAACGCACCCCGTCTTCCCGAGTCAACTCGTAATGGGGGATGCCTCCAATCGCATCCACCCCCAACGAGATCGCCTCTTTCATTAAATCCAGTTGTTGGGGGGTGCCATACAATCCATCCTGCGGAAAAGCCACCACCTGCAAATCGATCCAGTCCTTGACCTCCTCCCGCACAGCTAACAATCCTTTGAGGGCGGTCAAGCTAGTTTCGCTGACATCGGCATGGCTGCGTACGTGCAACACACCTAAAGACGCTTGCACTTTAAGGGCTGCGATAGCGCGCTGTTTAACATCCTCAAACGTGAGATCTTGCTTGCGTTCCCGCCAGATTTCAATGCCTTCAAATAGAGTGCCACTCTTGTTCCAGCGGGGGTCGCCAGCCGTAAAAACCGAATCAAGATGAATGTGAGATTCCACAAATGGCGGGATGACAAGGTTGCCCGCAACCTCAATCGTCTCGCGCACTTCGGCAGTAATCACCGGTTCAATTGCAGCGATCGTGCCATCCACGATCGCGATATCTTGCTGCTCATCGCGATCGGTCAGTTGACATCCTCGCAATAGCAAATCGAAGTCTGCCATGCTGCAGTGCTCCAATGCGCTGTAACAAGCATGGCCCGGATTTACAATGCTGTCTGCTCAAACTGCACGATTGTGCATCCTAACTAACAGGAGCCCATCACCACCAATCATTGGTCTGATGCAACCCTATACAAAAGAGTTGACATCTAGCGACCCATCCACTGTCGTCAGCCTTTAAATTCGCCGGCCACAGCGTCAAATGGCAGCAAACCGGCCTAAGTTACGACTGAGTGCATATCCAATCGAATGCGGGAGCTAAACGTTGATAGCGTCGTGCTAGATGGGCGTTCAGTCCCTAACTCTATGAGCGGTGTGACGATCGCGACTCGCTGATGTAAGTAACTTCAGGGAATAGGATATGAGCGACAAAAGTTCTCCAACAGGCCAAGTCAAACAATCAGAGTTGGTCACCACAGACTCAGTCAAGTCAGCCGTCGCAGTCACCTCGGCGTTCAAGCTAACAGCTATTGTTCTGTCAATCGTCACTATTCTGTTTTTGGCTCTGGCACTCAACATACCGACATATTTCCTGGTCTCGCTCGTGTCAGGCAGCCTGCTGTTGTTGGTGTTGGTGTCGTTTAGCAAGATCGCGCAAAAGTGGCTGATTCTGGTTTCATCGCTATCTGGGGGGGTGTTGTTCGCTCTCTTTTTGGCCGGACTGATTGGCAATGACGGTAAAGTCGAGGGCATACATACACCACTGCAATGGATGACAGCAGACCCTGAATTTTTGCTGCTCTGTATCTTTGGCTGGTTTGGCGGAATAATTTATACGATTGTTTCGGACAACAATATCGAACTGCCCACAGCATCAATTCGAGGGGAAAACATTAGTCCCGGCATCATTGGCGATGTCCTGATTGGGATTTCAGGAGCCCTATTGGCCTATCAATTTTTGCCCGACATCTGGCAGGACTCTGCAGGGCATATGGCAGTGGCTGGTGTGGTCGGCGGATACGGCGGCAAAGTAATCATCGCAGCGGTCTTCAAGAAATTCATCGATCGCATTAACGAAACCAGTCTGGAAGAAGCGCAACGCAAAAATCAGGAATTATCAGAAGAGAATCAACAGCTGAAAACCGAGCGAACGCAGTCGATCGCGGATCGAGCGGCGATCGACGAAGTGAAGTCCACGCTGGAGGCAACACAAGCTCAGATCGAACAGATTAAGCCGTATGATTTTGCGGCCGTGGAGCGAGAATTGCAATCCATGAGCCTTAATGATGCGGAGACAGTGCTGAAAACTCAAATTGTTGATGCCCAGGATGTCGCCGAACTCCCCCCTGTTCCAGAAGCGGCTGTCCGTCTAACCTTGGGTCAACTCAATGGCCAAGCGGTGGGGCAATCGCAAGCAGATTTAGTGACTGCTTGGGTCGCATTTAAAACCGATCGCCATCAGCGCAATCCTCACCTGATCGGTCAGGGTAGTGTCAAAAACTTGCTGGATGGCCTGGCCGAGAAAGAGGTGCCTCCAGCCAAGCAAGGTAGCAGCCTTAATGCGACCGGAAGCAATACTGCCATTGCGAGTGCAATAACCAATCTCCCAACAACCGATCGCCCTAAGCATTCCAGTGCGAGCCGCTCTATTGACGGCATTCCGTCTCGAGTTGTGGAACTGATTGAAAAACACGAGGGGTTCAGGGCAAATGCTTATCCCGATCCCGCTCATGGGTGGCAGGTGCCAACAATTGGGTACGGAACCACAACCTATCCCGATGGCCGCAAAGTCAAGCAAGGGGATACGGTCACTCGGGAACAAGCCCAACAGTACCTGATGGATTTCCTGCTGCAAAAATGTCGACCCATATTGGCGAAGATTCCGACATGGAGCCAGATGAACGTCAATCAGCAGGGCGCGCTGTACAGCTTTGCATACAATTTAGGGCCAGGCTTTTACAGAGCCGCCAATCGGGAGTCCATTACTCGACTGTGCGACAGCCCCACTTTGTGGACCAATAAGGCCGAAGTAACTCGGATTTTCGAGCTGTACTGCAACCCCAACGCTCCCAATGTGACCGCAGGGTTGAAACGGAGACGGGGGGAGGAGGCCGCATTATTTTGCACGCCGGTGAACGCGACAAGCGAGCGCCCCAACCCACTCTCCCAGAAGAGCAGTCCCATGCAGGCAACAGCGAGCGCCTCCACCGTGGCAGGCAGCAACAAACAGCTCCTGAAGCTAGACGTCAAGTATTATTCGCAGCTGGATAACGCCACAGATGTGTTTGGTCCGGGCTCGCGCCAGTGTTGCACCAGCAGTAACGCCATGCTGCTGAACTACCTACTCGATGGCGAACTCGATGTACTGGCACTACAGCGATCGCAAAGCCAGGCGGAATCGGTATACGACGATTTTGTGGCCCGCTACGGGGACACCACCAACCATGACGCTCAAACGAAGGCACTCAACGATTTTGGGGTGAACTCTTACTGGAGTACCAGTCTGTCACAAGAGTTCTTACTCAAATCTCTGAAAGCTAACGTACCGGTGGTGATTGGCGTGTTGTACAAGAGATCGGGACACATTGTAGTTGTCGTGGGCCACGATCCAGCGCAATCGGGATTTCTCATTCACGATCCCTACGGTACACGCCAAGGCACCAGCAACAGGTATGCCATCGGTCAGGGGGGCGAGTACGATCTCTACACGTATTCCACACTCAAAACCCTGTTTGACCCCAAGAAAAACGGCTGGGGGCGGGTGGTCACGTCCGTCAAAGGCACTCCGACGGGACTGGAATAAATAAGGCTTTTCGTCAGCTCGTGGAGTTCAAGACAGTGCAAAGCTATATCGGCCACAAGCCTACCATTTGCTGTTGGGTCAGGTTGCCGTGAGCGGCGACACACTCTCGAAAGGCTTCGAAATCCTCAATCTTAGGGGCTGGTCCCCGGCGATTGTGCGAGTTGGGGGCAACGGAGCGAGTTTCGTCTCGTTGCTTAAGTCAATTGTTCATCCAACAAGTCGAGCGAAGCGCGGGGGACATGGAGTTCGGGAGGTCGGACTGCCGTCGTCTTGCGCAAGCAGTATCGAACCTCTTCATCGGACAATTGCTCAAAATTCACAAACCACTCGCCAATCGCCCGAAACGTAGCGGGCATAGCAAGGCAAACGACACAATCTACTACTGCTTGCAATTCGGCACAAACTGTTGGGGGAGCCACAGGAGTGGCCACAACTATTGTCCGAGGATGATGCTGACGCACGATTGAGATTGCGGCTTTCACCGTCGCACCTGTTGCTACGCCATCATCGACCAGAATGACGACGTTGCCGGTCAACTGGAGCTGTTGGCGTCCCTGACAGTACAACCGTTCTCGTCGATGAAGCTCTTGCTGCTCTCTGGCTTTTACGCGATCGATCTCGTCAGCCGACAACATCCACGCATCGATAACATCAGGATTCAAAACTATTACGTCGCCAGACCCAATCGCCCCAAACGCCAACTCGGGCTGTTGGGGAACCCCCAGTTTGCGCACGATGCAAACATCTAACGGCACGGCGAGTGCCCGCGCGATCTCCCATCCCATCGGGACTCCACCCCGTGGCAAAGCCACAACCACCACATCAGCTCGGTTAGCCAACGATGCTAGCCGCGAAGCAAGACACTGACCTGCCTCACGACGGTTTAAAAACAGCGCAACCATAACGTCCAACCTGACCCTATTCACAACAGTTGCAAAACAGCCAGTCTGAACAGCACTGTCACCCCTTCAATGGCTCAACACACAATGAGATAGCTTGAATCACACTTAGCGATTCCTATATCGCAGCTCGATCGCCAAGCGAACCATCACAAGCAGTACTATCTAGCGATTCTTCCACCCATGTCAGAGCTGCCACCCGATCGTCCCAGCTAAAATGTCTGACCTCAATACTGGGAAATAAGCGAGCGCCCTCTTTAGCCATCGCATTTAGCCATGCCTTATCGGACACAATTGCTTCCCGCTCAAAGTCGTGGAAATGCTGAAGTGCAAACTTGATATCTTCAAACAGAGCCTTTGGGGTAATCCCCGTCCAGTCTTTAACTTCCCCATACAGCCTCAGACGGTCATGAGTTTCCAAGCGCTGAGTCACTTCGTCGGCAATGCGCTTGATAATCTTCTTCGTCAATGGCTCCGTCAATGCTAAAACCAATAACCCGTCCGTCGGTGGTTGGGAGAGTTTCAATCACGAGTATGGCCTCCCCAAATCAGTAAGTGAAGGGCATAAGCCGCGTTGACATCGCATGGCCTTAATTTCATGGTGCGCAATCTACATCGCTCATTCGCAAGAAACAGCGAGATCGCAGACAATTCTTCAGATTGATTTGGATCGCGAACCACTCGTAGCCACTTCAAACCGTTGTGGATCCAGATAGGCCGACAGACAAAGTTCTCGAACCAACTTTCTCGACCCACAAGAAATGGAATTATCCTCAGCGTATCGAGCCTGACTGCAGATTCGCACCCGGTTCGCAAGCGACCGTACCGGCGAGTAACCGCGTACATCAAGGCACTCTTAACCCAAAGTCTTATCCTTAGGAGAATGAGACTCAGCCTAAACCCATCAGGCTTGAGACGGTTCTGCTTGAACAGCCGCTTCTAGTAGACTCTCTCCTGAAAGTAGACGCTTGGCAGCAGTCAGCAACTCTTCTTCCAAATACGGTTTGGTGAAGTAAGCATTGGCCCCCAAATCCGATGCCATCTGGCGGTGTCGGTCGGCCCCTCGTGAGGTGAGCATGGCGATCGGTAAATCCTGATACTGCTCCTCTTTTCGCATCCGAGATAGCAGTTCCAAACCATCCATTCGAGGCATTTCGATATCGCAGAATATCAGATCGCATGGTAAGCCGTTACGCAGCTTGTCCCACGCATCTTGACCGTCACGAGCCTGCTCCACCTTGTATCCCACTTTGTTGAAACTCATGGACAGCAACTCGCGCACCGTAATCGAGTCGTCCACAATCAATACCGTTGGAGTTGTATCTTCACTAACAACAGGGTCATCTTGAGCCCCTTCCGGCATCCAGAAGCGCATTTGATCGCGGCGGGTACGGCCATAGGCCAAATCGATCAGCTCTAATGTATCTGCGATCGCCAAAACTCGACCATCACCCAACACGGTTGCCCCAGCAATCCCCAATGGCTTGGGAGCTGGGCCACTCAACTGCTTAATTACAATCTCTTGTTCTTCCACAAAACTATCTACCTGAACGGCAACCCGTTGGCCACCACTCTGCAGGATGATGATCGGAACCACATCATCGCTGTAAGACGACGAGCTATAAACCTCAGCATGACCGCGGCTATGGCGATTGCCATAGCTAAATAGCTCTGCCAAAGGCTTGAGAATCAGTTCCTGATCCTGCCAGTCAATCAAGCTATTCCCTTCAGCATCTCTGCGCACGCTGTCCAAAGAGATGTCTACCATCTCTTCTACACCATCTAAGGGGAAAGCAATCAGGGCTTTATCGCTGACGCAGACCATGGCCTTCGACACACTCAACGTCAGCGGCAAGCGAATGGTAAATGTCGTGCCTTGGCCAGGAACAGAGTCCACCTGGACGGTGCCTCGTAAGTCATTCAAGCGAGTGCGCACGACGTCCATCCCCACGCCACGACCGGCTAGCTCGTCCGCTTGCGATCGCGTACTAAATCCAGCGTGGAAGATGATGTCGTAAAGCTCGTTATCCGAAATTGACGCTGCCTCTTTCTCGCTCAGCAACCCCTGAGCTAGTGCCTTCTCCTTGACGCGAGCAGCATCAATGCCATGTCCATCATCGGATACCACAATGATGGTCTGATTTCCTTGATAGAAGGTCTGAATCTTGATTAATCCCTCTGGGGCTTTACCACTCTTCTCACGCACTTGAGGCTCTTCGATACCGTGCACGATCGCGTTATTGACCAAGTGGGTCATCGGATCGTACAACTCTTCCAAAATGGCTTTGTCGATCAGGGTGTCACGACCATCCACTAACAAATCAATTTGCTTGCCAGTTTTAAACGACAAGTCTCGAATGGCTCGGGGTAAACGATCGGCAATCTGCGAGAATGGCACCATACGGGCCCGATTGAGATTGTCCTGAAGTTGGGATGTACTTTGGCGGAACTGGCGAGCGGTCTGTTCCGTTTGGTCTACCACAAACTGAATATCGGATGCAGATTCCCGCACCCGCACAATCAGTTCAATAATTTCCTGAGACAAACTGTGAAACGCCGTAAATCGGTCCATTTCTAGGGCATCAAAATCAGCGCCCGTAGCGTGAGAGTCACTTCCATCAGTATTGGTGGTGGGGCGAGAAACGGCATTGGTACTGCGCAATAGCGATGCTTCTAATAAGGAGCGTTCGTAGCGATCGCGCATCTTTTGTCCAATGTCCCCCAATTGCCGTACACGGAAGAGCAAGTTTTCCAGAAACTGCTGTAGACGCGCCTGATTCTGCTCCAAGCTGTTTCGGCTAACAACCATTTCCCCCACCAGGTTGTTGATGAGGTCCAAATATTTCACCTCTACCCGCATGGTGGGACTTGAAAATCCTGCCTTCGTTGGAGAACGACGGGGAGCTGCCGAGGCGCGAGCCGCCGGGGCAGAAGCCGCCCTGGGCTTACCGACAGAGCCTCCCTCCATCATTTCATCTATGGCTGCGAATGGATCGGCCTCCCCTTCCTCTTGAGTTGCAGACACTTGAGGTTGTACCGATGGGCTACTCTCAGGCAACGGGGAGGAGACAGGGGATACTTGAGCACTCGTCGGAGCGCTAGCTGCCGGTGCATCATCAAACAAACCATCCAGATCGTCCCAGCTACTCGAAGCTGTTGAGTCCGTCACTGTTGATGAGTCAACCTCATCAGACGCATGCTCGAAGTTAAGCAGCTCGGCAGACCCGACGTCGAGCGGATCTTCGCTCGCAGGCTCCGACAACATCGAGCCCAAATCGAGTTCATCTAAGCTGACATCGGATTCGTTTACTGATACTGAGGGTGCCGCCTCTCCTAAGTCGTCCGTAAAGTCAAAATCTGAGGCCAGTGCATCCACCTGCAAAGGTTCGGGTTCGGAGAACAAATCTTCAAAACTATCGTCAGTAGATTCAGCCCTCGCTTCAACTGGAGAGCTCGCTTCAACGTCACTAACTGCCAATTCAGTCTCATCTGGCGTAAACAAATCGGCAAAGCCAACATCACCATCTGGAGCTATTTCTGGTAACACAGCCTCTTCAGCGTCAAGCACATCTAGGGGAGTAGAGCTCTCCGCTACATTGTCCTCATCTGCGGCAAACAGCGACGATATATCACTCGACACCAAATCATCACTGGGGTCAACCGCATCTTCAACACCAAAGAGATCGGTTAAACCTGACGTGGGTTGTGCGGTCAGTGGGTCGATCTCTACATCAGTTGAAGCAAGCTCTAGATTCAGAGAAGTCCCAGACTCTTCTGCGCGATCGTCAGTTGCTAGAAGTTCGGGAGCGGGAACCGCAAGACTATCGGGAGCTTCAACCGGTGCCTCAGCAGCACGTCCCCACAAATCAGCCAGGTCGCCCCCCTGAGACTCTGCACTCTGTACGTCTTCTGGTACAGGCTGAACATCCTCGACAACAGAGATAGGAACCAGAGATATCTCGGTTACAGCCGTCGCCATGGCCTGTAATTCTGCAGAAATCTGAATTGCAGCCGCCTCACCAGCCAGCACTTGCTTCTGAGCTTGTTTGAGTGCTGGCAGAATCTGCCGAGCCAGCGGCGGGAATTGATTAGCGGGATTGGCCAAGCTAGCATCAATCGTTTCGCAAAGCTGCGACCACGTGGGCAGTTCGTAGGTATCACCCAGTTGGGCTAACGACTGACCGACATCTCGCAAACGGGAGCGGGTATCGGCGCTGTCACTTTGCTTGAACAGATCCAGCATCTCTCGCATCAGTCGCGTAACGTATTGCTGGAATACATCCTGTAAAGCAGGGGCTTTCTTGGTTGCAGCAGGAGTAGCTTCATCTGCAGCCCCAATCTGCGCAGCGGCGGCTTCCGGAGATAGCTCACCCAGCAGCACTTTCATATGTAAATCGAGCTGCTGAAAAATGGGTTCTGTTTCGGATAGAACAGCGTCTCCATCCTCTGGCGACAACCCTTCATCGCTCTGCAATTTATCAAACAGCGATGCAAGCGTGTCGTAGCAGCGCAGGAGTAGCGTTTCGAGCTTGCGATCTACGGGGACTTCGCGCTCGCGAAAGACCTTGAACGTATCTTCCATTCGGTGCGCAGTGTGCTGAATACTGGAAATGCCCAGCATTGCCGCTCCCCCTTTAATGGAGTGAGCCCCACGAAACAGCTCGTTGATGAGTTCTGCATCAGAAGCGCTTTCCTGCAGGCTCAGCAGCCCCTGCTCTAGATTCACCAAATGGTCGCGAGCTTCTTCGATGAAGAAACCCATAATCCGTTGTTGTGCTTCGCGATCCATTGAATCTATCCTCAATCGGCTAAAGTGCAGGCGGCTCGTTCAATCCGTGGCCACTCTGGTAGAGGGAAAACGCAGCGCATTTGCCGCTGCCTTGGGGGAGTATTAACTCGCCTATAACGCTTCTTCGCTGATGGTGCGGAACTTACCAACCGACGACTGCAGGTCGCGAGCAATTGCAACCAGTTTCATCAAAGAGCTGGATACCTTTTGGGCCTCCTGAGACGTCTCATTGGAGGTCAGCTCGGCATTTTGCATCACCTGAGCTACGGTTCGAGAGGTTTCTGTTTGTTCAACAGTTGCTGCTGTAATCGATCGCACCAAACCATCAATGGTTTGACTTACCTGAATAATCTCGTCCAGACTAGATTTCGCTTGTTCTGCCAGTTTGGTTCCTTCGATGACCTGCTGAGTCCCTTCTTCCATTGCTGTCATCACCTGACTGGTCTCAGACTGAATTTGCATTACAATCTGCTCGATTTCCTTCGATGCCTTGGAGGAGCGATCGGACAGTTGTCGCACCTCATCCGCAACAATTGCGAATCCTCGACCCGCTTCTCCTGCACGAGCGGCCTCAATGCTGGCATTCAACGCTAGTAGATTGGTCCTAGATGCAATTTGGGAAATAAAGGCCACAATTTTGGAAATTTCTTGAGAAGATTCCCCCAGTCGCTTCACCTGTCGGGTGGTTTCAGCCACCGTTTCTCGAATGGCCAAAATACCAGCGGCCGTTCTCTCTACCGCCTCGCCTCCGCGAATAGCGGTCTCGGAAGCCTGTTGAGCAACTTGTTCGGCCTCTTTTGCATTTCCGGCCACATCTTGAATCGACTGTGTCATCACCTGAACGGAGTTCAGCAGGTTGGAAATCTCATCCGCCTGGCGTAATGCTTCGTTCGACAGATCCCGTGACAGCGTCTCGTTATCATTCGCGGCATCGTTCACAGCAGCTGCCGCCTGCTTCACTTGACCCACAATTTCACGCAAACTGGCAATCGTCAGGTTAAACGAATCGGCTACAGCCCCTAGCACGTCAGCCGTCACCTCTGCCCTCACGGTCAAATCTCCGCGAGCTGCCCCTTCCACATCATCGAGCAATCGGATCACCTGACGTTGCAGATCTTCTTTTGCCTGCCCTTGTTCAGCTGCTCGACGTTCTAAAGCCCCTAGATTTTCTTCAACCGCTTGAGCCATATAGTTAAATGCATGCCCCAATGGGGCCATATCTCCCGAAACAATCGTTGTGCGAACTGTGTAGTTGCCCTGAGACATTGCCTCCATATCCGCACTCAAAACCTGCAAGCTGCGGCGGGCAATTGCAGATTGCTGCTTAGCCGTAACAAACCCGACGCCAGCTCCGGCAACCGTTCCGGCAACGGCCCCAACCACCCCACGAACCATGGGATTGGGCACAACTGTCTGCAAACCAAAGAACCCAAGGGCGCTAGCAGCCAGAATGGCAACACCTTGTAACCCAGCAGCTTTTGCGGGATTGCTAGAAGAGGCTGTGCTGTCGACTGTTACCGCCTCAGAAGGGGTTGGGTCGATCCCCGCTGGCTCCACAGAGGACTCGAGCGAATCATCCAGATCGACCCCATCGAACAGTGCGTCTGAATCATCCTCTAGCAACAGTAAATTGTCGTTATCCTCAGCCACCGCGTAGTCTTCACCGCCTCCTAGCGGAATAAATGGTTCTGGCATGCCATCAAAAAGCATCGTGTTGCTAGAGTCCCGCTCGGGCATCTCTTCCAGAACAGTTCCCACAACGTCAGAGGCATTATCCACAGTGGTAAAAGACTCGGCTTCAAACTCGTAATCATCCACAGCCGCAAAATGCGTCGAAGAGCCTTCATCGATCATGCCGACTTCATCATTCAACTCTTCAAGAAAAGCAAAGTCATCATCAGAAAAGTCGCCTCCCAGACTACCGCTCTCAGAGTCACTGCTAGCAAAAACAGTGCGATCGGAACCTACTGCATTAGCAGTGTCACCCATTAACGCTTCAATCCCAGAGACAGAATCATCGGCCTCAATTTCATTGGCAAACATTTGCGTGCCAACAGGCGGAGTGATGCTCGATACATCACCACTCACATCCGCAAACAACTCCTTCTCATCACACTCATCAAAGATGAGATCGTCGGACACGTTGCTCGAATCCAAGACATTGGTTGGGTTTTCGGAGCCATCCATTGGCGGCATTTCCGCAATATGCCCGCCCTCAGGGCGTTCGCCAGACTCGGGTGCGTTCGCCATTATCTTTGCTGTGTCCTCAGTAGAATTGAGAGAGGTTGTGTTAGTGCTAGTCATCGATAGTTCATCTAAATTGAAGTTCAGGTCACTATCCTCAAGCAGAGGAACGTTGCCACCGGGTGTTGGCAGAGGGCTGGTATTCATATCAGTAGACTGCTCCCCACTGGTACCATCCTGAAGAGCTTGGAGCTGGGCTAGACCATTGTTCGCGGCTCCAATCAGGTCGGGATCGTCTGTTTCCATCAACACAGATTCGTAGGTTTCTCGGGCCGCCGCTGGATATCCCGACAACTGCTGTGAGGAAGCCAGCCATAACTTAAGCGAGAGATCTTCCGGAGACTCATTGGTCAACTGTCCGAACAGTTGAGTCGCTTCAGAGTATTCTTCGCGAGCAAATGCTTGCATCGCGCGATCTCTTATATTGTCATCAATGCTCGAAACCATGGCTGAAGATGCTCCTAAACCTGAATCTCTGCTAAATGGTGTGTTGAGTAGGCCACTGATGGAGCAGCAATTCGTTGACACCCACCCTCGAACCGGTACGCGGCGATAATAGGACCAACAGAATCAACAGTCTTCCACATACTTTGACTACACTCGCTTGCTGCTAATTGAGACAATTGCTGCTAACTGGGCCAATTGCTGCTGCTCAGTAGTAAACGTCACTCAACGGGAACAAAAAGCGTGACAGGCAAAAAACAAATCCAATAGCCCTACGATTTGAAATCGCTAAAAACAACTTTCCCTAATTGTTCAGTCCGATTGCGCTACACACCACTGCGACTTACGTCACCCACCGACTGGATCGAATAATGGCCCCAGGATCCAGGAGTCGTAAGGGATGTCCTGTATCCGAATTTTCCCATTCACCCTGGACAAAAGGAGCCATCTCCTCAGGACATTCATCGGAAGATTGCAACGTAGTTTTCTCTAGCCATTCCATCCCAACAATGGTCTGTACAGCAACGGCCAGAACTGTATCCTGACCATCTGTGATAGCCAGGATAGGCAAGTCATTGCGGTCGGAGTTCAGCGGTTGTCTATCTCCTAAGAATTGACCGAGATCGGCCACCCAAATAACTTTTCCTCGGAAATTTAAGGCTCCCAATAGTAGTGGCGAGACATTGGGCATGGGGGTGATTTGCTCGGCAGAGACAGACATCACCTCGGCAATACCTGCTGCGGCAAACGCTAACTCAGTTCCAGACGTTAATTGGAATCTCAGGTGTAATTCACCAGCAGGAACTTCAAGCTCCTGCAGCTCATCAGTACCAGGCTGAGCTAGAAGGTCAAAATCCAGATCCCCAGTCATAGACTCAGCTCCTCAACAACTGCTTAATGGTGCCGATCAGCTCTTTGGGGCGAAAGGGCTTTGCAATGTACGCATCTGCGCCTTGGCGCATTCCCCAGTAGCGATCGAATTCTTCACCCTTTGAAGAACACATCACAACCGAAACATTCTCAGTTGCCGGATCTGCTTTCAGCCGTCTACAAACCTCATAGCCATTCATGCGCGGCATCACAATGTCGAGCACGATCACATCAGGGACTTGACCTTGAATAGATTCCAGCGCTGTCACTCCATCGCTGGCTTCGATAACATCAAGGCCATTTTCCTTCAACAGTCCGATAATCATTTCCCGCTGGGCGGGACTATCTTCAACGACCAGTACTTTGCTCATAGTGTCCATACATTCCTTCCGGATCGATCTGAGGTAATACAGAACCTCGTGCCAAAAATAAAGAGACGATACCGATCGCGAAGTTTGAATAACTACCAATCATAAGCATTCCAAAAATGCTAAAAAATCAATCATTCAAACCAAAGCCAGAATCATTCAACCGGCGGCTGTAAGCATCTGGCCATTCGATCTCCGGTGCCAGCATTCTACGCAAATGTGGAGATGAGCAGCACTTGGGGCGATCGGTCGCATAGCTAGATCGAAGAGGCAGCCAAACTTTCTGGAACCCCTGCTTCCAACGGTGCTCCCACATAGGATTCGATCACAGTTAACAACTCCTTTTCTCCAAACGGTTTTGTCAAAAAGTCATTGGCTCCTGCCATCCGCGCTTTAATGCGATCGGTGAAGCCATCCTTACCCGTCAACATGACCATTGGAGTTTGTCGAAATGCTGTGGACTTGCGCAACATGGCACACAGATCGTATCCATCGAGCTTAGGCATCGCGACATCACACAGGATCATGTCAGGCTGGAGTAGAAACACCTGTCCCAAGGCTTTGAGAGGATTATCTATCGAGGTGACTCGATACCCTGCCCCTTGCAAGATATATTCCACCGTTTTCTGAATAGCCATACTGTCATCAATACAGACAATATGAGGGGGGGAGTCAGAGCTTCGACCTAGAGACAGTCCTCCCTCCATCTTGACCTCGGACAGCTGGATGGTGCCCTGTTGAATGTAGGGACACATGGCTTTACCTACCGTCAAAATATTTCGGCCCAAATAGCGAGACATCTGACGAATGCTGGTGCTACCATCAGACCACTTTTGGAAAGTTGCATAAATTTGTGGCGGGAGAGATTGCTGTAATGCCGATGGATTAGTGAGGGAGAACGACTGGTCCGGGGACTGGACATAGGGATGCAGCTTCTTCCATTCCTGCACGTGAGTCGCGGTTTCCCTCAATAACGGCCCGATCTCAAACGCAGCCAGCTGAGGGGCCAGCGGAGAAGCAGACTCAAAGATGAACGATCCCTGATGCAAGCTCAATAGGTCGAATAGCACCTCCCGAATCATGCTGCCAACAATCTGTTTTCCGCGAGCTGGATCCAATTGGTGGGCTTCCAACAACGCCCATAGGTGAGCGTATTCAGGGGCATTGGTTCCTGTTTTCGGTTGCGGCGGTACGGCATCTAGAGTGTCTTCTGCCTGAAATCGACGCAAGTAGTCGCGCAATCGGGCGACACTCCCGTCAGATTCCGAGGCATAAATGATACGGCCGTTTAGAAAAAATACAAACCAATATTTGGATACACTGGCTTCTACAAACAGTTCTCCCGTCCGCTGTCCCAGTTGTATAAGTTGAAGGATGCTGCGAATATCAATTTCTTGTAGCTTTCCTTGCATAGTTAACCTGTAGAAATCGGCGGCGAGACCAAGCGAAGTGGAGCGATCGAGCCAGCATCTTGACCCCTGCGTACAGTCAATGTGCCCGTTTCCGTGCATACTCTGTCACAGGTTAACCAGCCCACGTAATCGAAAACACTCATTCGATTTTGCTGCTCCATTTCAAACCGCTTAAACCATGGTTTGTGACACAAAACAAAATCGAGAATGCGACAAGCTTACGTAGGATCGAGCCCGTCTTGTGGGTATGTTAGAGGTATCGGTGCATGCTTACAGACAAAGCTGGCCGGTCGAACGCGGTAGGAGCATAACAGCAGAAGACATCCTTCAGCTTTTCTCCAGCTAACTATTGTATCGGCAATCATAGCTTCATCCAACTGTTTGCAGCATGTCCCAGCTCTGGATATGACCCAATTCTGCATGAGCTCCAACGGCTTGGAGTTCTCTGGGTAAATGCCCTACTTAACGCAGAAGAACCCCGTTTTATCTCTATCGGAACCGCAGTTAGCATGACAGTGACTTCGCTCCACTAGTAACGATCTGTCAGTTAAGGCCTGTCCGCTTGTTGAGCAATCGCAGGCAATAGTTGGTAGGGGCAGCATCCAATTGTCACGAGTCCATAACAAGTAATTGGTTGTACGAAATGCTTCATCCCGTGGGGTATGTGTGATGTACATTCTCTTCTCAGAGGTGCAGACTCGGTGGAAGGTAACCAACGAGCGAGGTTGGAAAGTGAAATCAGGTATGCGGCTCAAGCCGTAATTCCCCGGTGAGCTGCTGGCATTCAGTTCACTGTTGAGACATCTTTCTTGAAATAACGAGGATCGTAAAGCGTGTTGTATTTAGCCGCTGTAGACAAAGGGTCGTTTCGAATAGCAAAAATTCAGCTGCTAGCAAAGCAAGTCTCAGATCGATCTTGGGTGGCGGTGAACGATGAAGCCTTGCCCATCGAAGACTCGGCAAAATTCAATGCTGGAATGTTGATCCTGGCGGAGATTAATGCCAGCCGTCAGGTGATGAAAATTCGCGAAGCCTCTCGAGAAATCGTAGGTACCTTGCAGGCTTTTTCTCGGATTTTGGAAAAAAGCCAGGGCCAAGAAGAAGAGATCGAGCAATGGAAACAATCGCTCACGTTTCAGAGTCAAGAACTCAACCGCCGGGAAGTTGAACTGGAAACTCGGGAAGAGCAGCTCCAGCAACTTGACGAACAATATCAGAGCTACCAGACCGATCTATCCAATTTGCAAGCTCAACGGGTTGAAATCGAAACCCAGGAGAAAACTCTCAGCGAACAGCAGCAGGCAATGGGGGAACAGCGCCGCCAACTCAACGAACAATTGACTGCGCTTCAGGAACGCCAGCAACAACTACAAGCTCTAGAGTCAGATGCTGCATCTCGACTAGATTCAGCCGAAGCTCAACGATTACAAACACTCAGCCAAACGGTGTCTCAATCGTTACAAATCAACGATGGAACTGCCACACAGGCTTTACAACAGCTACAGACAGAGGTTAGTCAGCGACTGCAAACCATTGATGCATCTGCGGCAACACTGCAATCCGAACAGCAGCAGCATGACACTCAAACAGAGCAACTTAATTCAACCCTTAATGATTGGACTCAGCATCATCAACAATTTTTGCAAATACAACAGGCGATCGCTGACATTCGTGCAGAGATTGGAGCTCTAGAGACAGCCATTGCCATAGGAGACGAGCACCTGGCAGCTCTATCAGATCGGCTTCGCAAGCAAGATGACGCTCTGAGTCACTGGCGCCAATTATTGGCAACCCGCGGAGATGTCCTTGTGGCCGAAGGATTTGATGGTGCAGGAGCTGTTCCACAACTCAGCCCTGAAGAATTAGAGGCGAAAGTTGCAAGTTTGCGACGAGATTATGAACAACATGCTCAGTTAGTCGAGCAGCAAGTCTCGGAACTACAGCAGAATCACCACAAACTCGATGAGTTACAGAAGCGATTGGAGACGGCCAGCGATGGCGATCGCTTCGATATTGAGATGGATATTGACTATGCCAAATCCGCTTGCAGCACATTAGAGGTCAGCTTAGCCCCCCAGCAACGAGCATTGGAGAAGAAACAGCAAGAGCTTACCGAGCAAGAAGGGCTCTTAAAACGCTTGCGTGGAGACGATAGCGGGCCATCCATTCCCAAGGTCGATCTGGGACCGCTGTTGCAGCAACTCGATAGCCAGCGCCAGTGGTGCGAGACGGAACGACAAACGTTAACGGCCAACTTGGATGAAAAGCGGACTGCGTTACAGCAGCAACAAGGAGCGGCAGCCGAGCAACAGCAGCAGGCAGACAGCCTCAAACAGCAATTAGAGCAGGGGCAGGCCGATCTCTGGCAACGGTGCCAGGATGTAGCAGGAGCACGAGGACGCACAGCTGCACAGCAGGCTCACATGCAAGACGTGAAAGAACTGCTGGCTAAGTTGCAGACCTTGATGGGCTCGGTGGAACAAGGGGTAGGGCAATACAGCCAAGCAACAACGGCCGCTCATCAGAATATGGAAGCACTTCAATCTGCTATATCCGCTTTGGTCAATGCGAGTTCAGTTCCCGCTGGAGTTGCCGCATAGAAGGATGTTCAGGGTTGCGGCTGTTGAAAACGCTGCATAGATAGTTGAGCCATATCGACATCACTCGCGGATTCACCTGCAATCCACTTGGCCAACACTTGGCCAAAAACTGGGCCAAATTTAAATCCATGCCCGCTCGTACCGCAACTGACATAGAATCCTGCGGGCCCAAGTCGATCGCAAATGGGCATCCAATCAGGAGTGACATCGTAAAGACCACTCCATCCACCAACTAACACGCCCCTTTGTCCGACTGGATATCGCTGTGTCCACAGGGCACGCAAATGTTGAATCTCCGCTCCCCCAACGCTGCCATCAGCAACGTTGGGGTCGAGAGGATGCTGAGTTTGGCTGCGATCAAAACGGCCCACAACTGTTGAGTTACCGTCGCTTCGAAATGAGGTGCCCAAGATGAAGTCATTCACAATTGGATGGCGAGCTCCAAACGAGATCGGACGACGCAGAACAGCCATTGTCTGACGGCAAGACACAACCGGAATCTCCAATCCAACTTGACGAGCCAATAAATGTGCCCAAGGGCCTGCCGTATCAACAACAACAGGGGTAGAAATTGTTCCGTGGGGGGTTGTCACGCCACAAACGCGATCTGCCGTCGTCAGGATATTGATTGCGGGTACATGCTCATGCAGTTGAACATGCTCTGCTAGAGCCGCATTACGCAGGGTATGGACTGTTTGTTGAGGATCTGCGTACCCAGCGGTGGGCTGAAAACTGGCAATTCCTACATCGGTAGTCTGGATACGTGGGTCGAAGGATTTCAACTGAGAGGTATCCATTAACTCAACCCATGCACCGTGCTGTACCTGCATCTCAACCGTCGAACGCAGTTGGCCTGAAGCCTCTGACCCGACTAACACAACTAAGCCTGTCTCCGTCCAGCCGCATCCTCCGCCATAGTGAGTCTCGAAATCACGGAAGATCTCGAGCCCAGTCCGCGCTAGGGTCACCATCGCTGGGTGGGTGTAGTGCTGCGAGATGACCGCCAGCGATCGCCCTGTGGGGCCACTCCCCACAAATTTTTTTTCTAACAGGACAACGGCCACACCACTTCTAGCCAAATGGATGGCCGTACACAGACCGATAATGCCGCCACCAATCACAACAGCATCTGCGACAGCAGGAAGGGAAGACATATAGCGTTTTGCAGTTCAGTTAGGACAAAGCGTTCCAAGCACAGCCAGGGATAAAACATAGCTGAAATGTGCGCAGCAGTAGGGCTACTGCAATAGTCAGGTGTTACTGTGACAACCCCATAGACTGACGATACGTTGATTCCAGATGTTGGCGCATGGAAGATGGGGACGGAGGGCGCGCCTCCAACCACTCACTGTAACTGTGTAGCCGCTCGCTCAGAGCCTTCACATCAACCGTTAGGGGGTGACCGTCAGCTACCACCTGTTGACCGCGAACCCAGACACTGTCCACAACGTTGCCGGGACGTCCCCAAATCAGTTGCCCTAACGGATCGGCAGCAGGCAATAGCGACAGGTCATTGAGGGTGTACAGCACTAAGTCAGCCGATTGGCCAACCTCCAATCGACCGTAGGCCTGCGAGTTCAGTCCTGCAGCTCCTCCCTCGCTGGCTTGACGGCAAATCGTTTGTGGCGACATCCAGGTGCGATAGTCAAAATCCGTTGTGTTGTGCAGCATCGAGCCGATTTTGAGCACTTCAAACATGCTTTGACCGTCGTTACTTGCTGCACCATCGCAGCCATACGAGATATTTACACCCCGATCGCGGTAGCGCAGCATTGGGGCAATACCGCTCCCCAGCCGCAAGTTGCTCAGAGGGTTGTGGACAACCGTCGTACCGGTTTCGGCCATCAGCTCGATATCACGCTCGTCCAGCCATACGCAGTGAGCCAGTGATGTTTTGGGGCTCAACCAACCCAGCTCTGCCAAATGGACGACAGCTGAGGTGCCGTATTTTTCTTGCGCGAGTTTGACTTGGGCTTTAGTTTCTAGAAGGTGACCGTGACGGCAGAGGTTGTAGCGATTGCTGAGGTCTATACATCCTTCAAACAACGCATCCGTACAAAGCTGAATTCCAGTGGGGCCAATCCCGATTTCTATTCCCTCCTGCGGGCTGTGGAACTTTCGCACAATCTCTTCCATCAAAGCCAACACGTCTTCAGTCGGCATGGGTGGCATCATCGGCTGAAGCTGCCGCCCGCCTGGAATGCTGTACTCAAACGCTTCATCTTGAATCAGGGGTGCAATATAAGCTCGGATGCCCACCTGACGGTAGGCGCGATCTGCCGCAGCCAGAGACTCCAATTCTTGGCCAGGTATAAGAACAAGGTGATCGACAACCGTAGTCCCCCCCGACAGTAGGGTTTCAACGGCAGTCAGCAATGCGGCTAGATACAGTTGATCGACCGATTGAAGGGGATGAGCATAGAGTTCCGCCAACCACAGCTCTAAGGGAAGCGGAGGAATCAGTCCGCGTGTCCACATTTCCATGGAATGGGTGTGAGCATTGACCCAACCCGGTAATAGCAGCTTATTTTTGCCCTCAACTACCTCCGTGCCTATTGGCACTGGATGAGTACCTGTGGAGTAGATGCCAGCGATCGCACCGTCATTCAGCCATATATCTAGAACCTGATAGTGGCGAGGGTTGTCGAACTCGGGTACTTGGCAATGAGAAAGCCAATAATTCTTCTTGTTCAAAACGCGACCCCTCTTGCTATAGTGATATACGCGCATGGCGCTCGGGTTGGTAGCTCAGTGGTAGAGCATTCGGCTTTTAACCGACTGGCCGCGGGTTCGAATCCCTCCCAACCCATTCAACATTTGGACTGTTCCAACCATGAATCTCTCTGCGAAGTGGCAAGTCTCCAGCGCGGGAAGATACGTGTGGCAGAAGCTTCTAGCTACGATATCGCCCCATTCTAGTGAGAGGGAGCATAATTTCTTAGCCAGAATTGCACACGATCGACCTTTACGGTACTTCACTCGCATATTCGATACCGTTCTAAATGATGCAAAATTCCTGCGACATCAGCTCGTCAAGTATGCCAGGACTTGATTGAGGACCAGCGATCGCATAGCGTAATTTCAATCTGTAGCTAGCTCTATGGCTACAGGAAGTCTTGGATCTAGGCAAGCGAGTGGAGATCGAACTGGGATTAGTCAGCCAGATGACATGCTACACCCTTTGGTTAGCAGTCGTCTTTGGTCTAGCAGAATGGTTGCGCAGCCGGCAGTTCGACGGGGAAGCAGTTAGAAAAGTAATTCACATCGGCGTGGGCAACATCATTGTCCTAGCCTGGCTATTCGACATTCCCCAAGCGCTCGCCGTAACGATCTCGCTATTGTTCAGCGTTGTAGCGTTATTGTCCTATCGAATCAAGATTTTGCAGAGTCTCAATGGGGTCGCTCGCGATAGTTATGGGACCTTTTTCTATGCAGCTAGTATTGCCACTCTATTTGCGCTGTTTTGGCAGCCGGGTCTGCATGCATATGCCGTCATCGGCGTATTAGTAATGACTTGGGGAGATGCACTCGCGGCTTTAATCGGGCGCAGGTGGGGGCGTCGTAAATACGTTGTTGCTGGGGTGACGAAAAGTTGGGAAGGCTCGGCTGTCATGTGGCTGGTCAGCAGCATCGCGATCGCCGCTGTACTGTCGATTCGCGCCTTATCGATGTGGGGGCAGCCGTTGGGATGGGGACTGGTGACAGTTGGGGCGCTCGGTATTGGTGGCATTTCGGCCCTGATGGAGATGCTGTCTTGGCGCGGCGTGGACAACATCACCGTACCGTTAGCCAGTGCCGGGTTGAGTTACTGGTTAATCGAGCTATCTGCATGTAGCCAATAGATCGGCTGTTGGAAACTATGCCATCGTGCCCAACCTGCGAGCGGCTTGTGATTCCTAGCCTGTTTTGTAAGACTTGAGATCTAGCTAACTTGAGACCGGCCAGACGTCAGACGGTTAAGAAGGAAAGACATTCACTATCGTGCCGGCCTCGGGTAGTTGATTGGCCACAAGCGACAGTTGGTTGCTGGATAGGGTGGTAGTGCTAATTCCCTGCAGCTTTTGCAAGAATTCATCAACACCAGTGAGTTCGCAGCCCTCGCCAGCCGCTGCAGTGCGATACATCGTGGGAATCACGAGTTTGGGACTCAATGCTTCGATAGCAGCGATCGCTCCATCGGCATCGTAGTTTTTCGGCCCACCACCAACGGGAACAAACATCAGGTCGGGGCGGTTAAGTAAAATTTGCTGCTCGCGAGACAGCGATGCAGCAGCGCCTCCCATGTGAACGATATCGATGCCACCCATGGTCCATCGCCAAGCAATATTGGAGCCGAACTGGTTGCCCCCCAACGCGTCATGGGGCATACGTACCCCCTGGAGCCGCAACCCACCGACGCGAAAATCGCCAGCTTCGAACAAGACTCGTGGATTGCCAACAACTGATGTGATAGCTCCTTCATCCAGCAAGCGACTACTGAGCAATACAAAATCTGCAGGAACTTCGGGAATGGGATAGCCTGCCGTACACCCTAGTGGTCGAAATGGGTTGACCAGAATCGTTAAATCATCCGCTTGAAAGAGGACGCAACTGTGAAATAGCCAGCGAATATTCAGTGAGGTCGCTTGAGCTAGCGTTTGCTTCGCCATTGGCAAGCTAATCCCCAATCCTCCCAGTGCTAAACCTGTTGCTTGCAGAAAATGACGTCGCCGCATTCCGATTTAGAACTCCACAATTCTCAGAGACTATGCTGCGCGATCCAAAATCTCTGTCGCGCGAACAAACATCTGAACAATGCAAACCTGCGTAAGGTGCAAATTTTTGAACAGTCGCAACATACTGTACCGCAAAACGTCAGTGGCCCGGATGGAGCGACTGCGCAGTTTCAGCGGAGCAGAATGGCCATGATTAAGGGGGGATTCTCTCGCCCAAATGACTGTGTCTAGAAAACCAATAATTCATTAGCCAGAGATTGTATGGTTAAACGGCAGGAACAACGGTGGATATTTAAGACTATTGAGGCCGAGCATCTGGTTAAATTGCAAGCAGAACTGGAGGCTTGCTTGCCAACGTATTCTCAATTCCACCCTCTGTTGGCTCGATTACTTGCAAACCGCGATGTGGAATCGCCGCAGGAATTTCTCGACCCCACTCGTTCCAAACTGCCTCACCCCAAAGATGAATTTATAGACCTAACTAATGCTGTAACGATACTGACCAGCGCAATTCGTAGGGGAGATGAGATAGCGATTTGTGGGGACTACGATGCGGATGGAATGACCAGCACCGCCCTACTCTTACGAACATTTCGACGACTAGGGGGCAAAGCTCGATACAAGATTCCCAGCCGCATGACAGAAGGCTACGGAATTAACGAGAGAATCGTGCGCGATTTGCACGAGCAAGGAGTCTCGATTGTCGTCACGGTTGATAACGGCATTGCGGCCATCGAACCGATCGCCCTTGCCAAGCAGCTGGGCTTGGCCGTCATCGTCACCGACCACCACGACATTCCTAAGGACATTCCGCCCGCAGATGCCATCTTGAACCCCAAGCAACTGGTACCTGAGTCTCCTTATGCCGGGATGGCGGGGGTGGGAGTAGCCTACCTACTAGCTTTAGAACTAGCCGCAGAGTTTGGAGAGCGGGAACGGCTGGAACGTCCTCTGCTGGAGCTACTGACGCTGGGAACCATTGCCGATCTTGCGCCGTTGACAGGTATTAATCGCCGCTGGGTCAAGCAAGGGCTAGCTCTGCTACCCCACTCTCAGATGGCGGGAATACAAGCATTAATGCAAGTATCTGGGTTAAGCGATCGCCGCGAAACATTGCAACCGGAAGCGATTGGGTTTGGATTAGGGCCTCGGATTAACGCGGTGGGTCGCCTGGCGCAGCCGGCTGTAGTGATTGAGTTACTAACCACAGATGACGACGGTGTGGCACTGGAACAGGCCATGCAATGCGAAAGCCTGAACCAGCAACGACGGCAGTTGTGCAGCGATATCGAAGCAGAAGCGATCGCTCGCATTGAGCAAGAAGGTATTGACCCCAAACGCGATCGCATTTTGGCGATTCTGGGGGAGGGGTGGCACCACGGAGTGATCGGGATTGTGGCTTCTCGGTTGTTGGAACGCTATTGCGTGCCCGTGTTTATCGGTTCTCTTGAAGGGGAATCTATTCGAGGATCGGCACGGGGGATACCGGGATTCAACGTGTTTGAAGCGATTCAGTATTGCCGCGATCTATTTGAAAAATCTGGTGGGCACCCAGCGGCAGGTGGGTTCTCCATGCAGGCTCAACACTGGCCTGAATTACAAGTTGCTCTGAAAGAACATGCTCGCGATGTTCTAGAACCCGGGGATTTAACTCCACTAGTCAATGTGGATGCCGATCTAGCTCTCGATACCATCAATGCCGCACTGTTTGATTGCTTGCAATTGTTGCAGCCATACGGGATAGGCAATCGCGAGCCGGTGTTTGCCCTACACAATCTAAACGTCATTCAACAGCGACAGATTGGTAAGGATAAGGCACACCTGAAAGTTCAATTACGCGAACAAAGCGGAGGGGTCCCTAAAACGGCGATCGCCTGGCGTGGAGGCGAACAATTCCCCTTACCCGACACCGTAGATGTAGTGTGTTCGCTCAAGCAAAATCGCTGGCAGGGAGAAGTGGCGATCGAGCTGGAATTAAACGGTATTCGCGCTACTCACCCAAATCCTCAGATGCGTTCTTCCCAGCCTGACAGGAAAATTCGTCCTCAAAAGCGCCAGCAGCCTGCCCTACATTACAGTGCGGCTCCAGAGGTGACGCACAATCTCAACTGGCATAATCCCAACTGGAATCCTAGCGATTCATCCGTCAGTCAATTGCCATCCGTCTCCGGCAATCAGTTACTGTACGGCTTCCGGCACCCTAAGCCGCAGACGCCCAGCGTCCATTGCGATCGCCCCCATCCAGCAGTGGTCTATCGACAGATTATCTTCTGGACATTGCCCCCATCTCTTACCCACCTCAACTGGCTGCTAGCCCGCACCACTCCAGCTTCCCCTGACGGGCACCATATCTATATTTGTTCTCACTCCGTTCCCATTCCAACCGCAGAGGAATTACAACAGAGGCTGGAGGCACATTTAAACAAGGCTTGGGACATCAACCTATTGCAAACAGGGCAACAGTGGTGGGTGGCACCATCTACTATCGTGGCTGGGTTGCGATCTCTTGGGTATCCCTGCCATCAATTTCCTAAGACACAAACCGTCGCGAGAGAGCTGGAAAACTTAGGCAGGTGGTACACAGCTAGCGCCCGAGATCTTGCGACACTCTCAAGCTCAGTCACCAGCGCACCAGGATAAGCGTTGCAGAACGATCGGGTCCTTTCACCTCAATCAACAACGTGAGCCCTCACATGCCTTGTGCAACAATACTCTACCTGCGTTTTGCCAATATGTTTTCGAACCCAAACTCGAAGACTAAAGCAGCGATCGCGCTCCTATTCTTTGGGACCTGTGTCAGCAACCCATAAAGAAAATAAAACCCCCTATAATCTCAACTGTGTTGACAGAGTGTTAAGAAAATTCGGATAACCATGGGGGGAGGTAACGTTTGTCCCGGGAATTACCTGGGTTGAGCCAAACTCCGTACAATAAGTCTGCTAACTCAGAGGAGCCCGTTCATGCCCGATGCTGTAGGCGTCGTCCAGACCATTGGATTTCCAGGGGTTCTGGCTGCTGCTGATGCCATGGTGAAGGGGGCAAAGGTCACCCTTGTAACGTTTGCTGGTTCCGAGAGCGGACAGTATTTTGTGGCCATTCGTGGCAGCGTATCTGAGGTCAATCAGGCAATGGCGGCAGGCTTGGAAGCAGTAGATAAGCAAGCGGTTGGAGCTTCGGTGTTGAATCACTACATCGTTCCAAACCCACCCGAAAATATCGAATCAGTTTTACCGATCCACTACACCGAGGCAGATGAGCCTTTCCGTTAGTCTCCACCTCATTGCTGGTGCGTTCAATTCTGACTCGCTCAGGTTTTCATTGTTCAGGTTTTAGTTGTCCAGTTTATAAGTGTTTGACGCCCAAGGAGACCCTTTAGCATGACGCAGAAAGCAGTTGGTTCACTGGAAACAAAAGGGTTCCCAGGCATTTTGGCAGCAGCGGATGCCATGGTGAAAGCTGGCCGCGTGACACTCACGTTCTACAGCCGCGCCGGTAGTGCTCGCTTCTTCATCGTCATTCGCGGTGATGTGTCTGAAGTAAAAATTGCCATGGATGCAGGCGTTGCAGCCGTTGAAAATGCTCCCGGTGGTTCATTAGAATCTTGGGTGATCGTTCCTCGCCCCCACGAAAACGTTGTGGCGATCCTGCCCATCGAATACACCGAAGAGTCTCTACCCTTCCGCGAGTCCACTGAAAACGGCTCGTTCTTGCCAGGCAGACGTTAGCTTGGGCGGCTCGTCCGCGTCAAAGCTCTTTCTATTGATATTGATGCAAACGCGGGGTGGCTACTTGCCACCCCGCGTTTGCTTACATTGGCTTGAGAAGCATTGGTCGATCGCTGACACACAAGCCTTCTATCTTCGCCTACGAACTAGCAGAAGCAGCCATTTCTGGCTGGGTTGAGGGTTCTTCTTTACGCTGTATCAGCTCAATTTTGTACCCATCTGGATCTTTCACAAAGGCAATCACGGTGGTGCCATGTTTCATAGGCCCAGGCTCTCGGGTGACCTCTCCCCCACGAGCCTTGATGGCGTCGCAGGTACCGTAAATATCATCAACCCCTAACGCCACATGACCGTATCCATCGCCAATGTCATAGCTGTCAGTATCCCAGTTATGCGTCAGCTCGATAACTGCTCCCTCAGACTCGGGCCCGTAGCCGACGAATGCCAGTGTGAACTTGCCGCCTGGATAATCTTTTTTACGTAGCAGTTGCATCCCCAATACGTCGCAATAGAACTGGAGGGAGCGATCTAGATCTCCCACCCGCAGCATGGTGTGCAAAATTCGCATGTGCTTCTCTCACAGACTCTGGCGTGACACTTGTCATGGTAGCTTGGCTCCAGATTCTGCCAGATCTGCTGATGCTACTGGCAGGACATCAAACTTCCTTTCAGGTATCCCCTTCCGGAAGGACCTTGCAATACGCTGCTGCCAGCCCAACCCATCACGTTGCTGCCAGCCCAACCCATCGTCTTAGGCTTGACGCACTAGCGTTACCGGCTCAACCAACTTTCCTGCTCTCTCCCCCCAGTTGCCATGTCTTCCGAATCATTGCTTCGCACTCCCCTCTACGATCGCCACGTTGCATTAGGGGCACGCATGGTTCCATTCAGCGGTTGGGAGATGCCGTTGCAGTACTCTGGCACACTGGCCGAACATCACGCGGTGAGATCGGAGGCTGGAGTCTTCGATATTTCTCATATGGGCAAATTCGTGCTGCGAGGGGCTAACGTTAGAGCCCAACTCGAAACCTTAGTGCCATCGTACCTGGCAGACTTAGAGGCTGGCCAAGGCCGATATACGGTACTGCTCAACGACAACGGCGGTATTGTGGACGATCTCATCCTGTATTGTGCTGGAGCGGATGCAGAGCATAGCGATTGGGAATCGTGGCCAACGATTGTGAATGCTGAAACAACCGAGAAGGATCGCATGTGGCTACAGCAACATCTCGAGGATGTGGAACTAGTGAATTTGTCAGACGATCGCATCTTGCTCGCCGTCCAAGGGCCGCAGTCAGAGACAGCATTACAAGCTCTAGTAGAGACCGATCTGGCAACAATCGCCAAATTTTGCCATGCCACAGTCACTCTTAAAGAGGATCGGGGAGAGGCGTTCGTCGCCCGAACGGGATACACCGGAGAAGATGGATTCGAAGTTATGTTGCCTATCTCTGCCGGAACTTGGCTGTGGGAACAGCTAATGACAGCTGGCGTCACCCCTTGTGGCTTGGGTTGCCGCGATACCCTTCGCCTGGAATCCTCATTGCATTTGTACGGACAGGATATGGATGACGAGACGAGTCCATTGGAAGCATCACTAGGATGGCTGGTCCATCTCGATCGCAAAGGAGACTTCATCGGGCGCTCGGTACTGGAGCGTCAAAAACGTGAAGGACTGTCTCGTAAGCTGGCATGGGTAGTGATGGATGGCCGTGAAATCGCAAGACCGGGGTATGACGTCATCGTGAATGGAGAAACCATTGGAACCGTTGTCAGCGGCACAAAGTCACCCATGCTAGGAAAAGGTATCGCGATCGCATATTTGCCCCCAAGCGTAGCCAAATCTGGTGCGCAGATCGGGATCGACGTACGCGGAAAAATCTGCCCGGCCACCACCGTCAAACGGCCATTCTTCAAATAGTAAGTGCCACTATTTCCAAGGCGCACATAGTCTTAAACCTTGACAGAACTTGGCTGGTTCTTCGCTGCGATCACGCGGTCGCAACCCGACTCCGGCCGAGCCCAATCGCAATAACACTCTTCCGGCTTGCCCCAGCACAATCCCAAATACAACTCTTCACGAGCAGCATCGACAATGGCCCATTCAGAGCGACTCATGCGTTTCTCCAAGTCGCTCTCAGCAAGCAAACTAAGCGATTTATCCGATAGCCAGAATCTCATCCCACTCGTCACATCTTGCCAAAAGCCAATCACGTCAGGCTTTGCCGCCTGCAAAATCTCCTTATCTCCCTCAATGGCGATCAGATGATTGTGAATTTCTGGGAGGTGCAATTCGCGATCGCCGAATCGGCATGTACGCCAAACAATTCCAGAGACTCTATGCTCAACCTGATATTCATGAATCCGAGTTCTAAATTCTCGGTAGGCAAACACCTTGCTCAGCTTGCCTGGATCGAGAGCCATCGCGATCGCTGGGTTATTGAGACGCTCGGCAGGAGATAGCAATACCCGCTCTCCTCGCCAGTTGGCTTGAAGCTCACGATCTAAAATGTCAATCAACTCTGAGGTGGAATAAGCCATAGTGGAGGTGCATCAGTCTCTACCATCCATCATCACCGTAGCCCCACTTTCTCCTCCCAACATTGCCTCGAGAGCGCCATCTCTGCAAGACGACACTTAAAGAAGCTTCCAAGACGAACCGGACAACGGGCTAGCAGCTCTACTCCAACTAGTCGCCCAGCAATACACTTAAACTCGCAATCAAGAAGGTTAGGCTCACCCAAAAACCGCAGGAAATGCCTCGAGTTTTTGGCTAGCAGGAGTAGAAGCTTGACGTATTATTCGTAGCGACAAATGTCAGTCTTGCTTACCAGAAATAGCACAGTTTAGTAGATATACCTATCCAGCATCCAAAATCCAGATATTCTCTAATCTAGATACCCCATCAAAGCATCCTCACCTTCTGCTTCGTTCGAAGCAATCGGGCGATTGCCGATAGACGTCTTAGATTCAGGCATCACCAATCCTTTGCGGATGCTGACAGGAAAGCGCTGAGGCTCAGAGGTAGGGGTGTCTTGGTCAGGTACTGAAGACGAATTAGCGTTCTCGTCAGACATAGCAAAACGTTCTCAATCGCAGTCGAGCCCATCATATCAGCCCAGAGGACTACCCAGAACGGCTCCCCACCAATGGCAGATCGCTCTGCTGCCCAGACAGACATAGAAACAGTTCAGGAATTTTTCGAATTTAAGTAAAATTATTTACATGTTTCCATTGTTTTGGGCATCATAATACTTGAAGATCGTTAGATTTACCGAGTCACCCTTCAAGGTTAGATGCCCACTGCCCAGTTGAACGCGTTGCGAACTCTCCTAAAAATGACAGTCCACGCTGAAAAAGCATCATAGATGTTCGATACGCTACACTAACGTTCTCCCATTCATGTCCCATTCGTTTTTCCCAAGGCACTTTCCCGAGTTTAGATCCCGTGCAACAAGCCACCCTGCGCCAATTAAAAGTATTCGAAGCAGTTGCTCGCCATCGCAGCTTCACTCGTGCTGCTGAAGAGCTTTACCTGACTC
>JBFRWD010000025.1:0-22652 GCA_051439425.1 Synechococcus sp. | reverse complement strand
TCTCCCTAGAGCTGGTATACAACAACCTCGCGACTGCCCCTTCTCAATCCCCATCAACCCAATCTCCACTCCCCTATCCTCTCCCCACCCCCGTTCCTCGCCCAGATTTACTCCTGTCTCCCAGCCGCGGTGCAGAGCCCACTGCGGCCGCCAACGGAATCGTTGTAGCGCTGGATGCCGGACACGGAGGCCGCGATCCGGGGGCACTCGGTGTTGGAGGACTTTACGAAAAGACGGTTACCCTGGCCGTAGCCACTCGAGTTGAACAACTCCTCAAACAGCAGGGTTATGGGGTAGTCATGACTCGTCGGGACGATCGCGAAATTCTCCTGCAACCCCGCATCGATACTGCCGTAGCGGGTGGTGCCGATATTTTGGTCAGCATCCACGTCAATGCGCTAGAGCGATCGGAAATTAGCGGCATAGAAACCTACTATTTGCGTGCTGACAGTGCCCGCTTAGCTCAAACCATGCACCGCAACCTGTTGGCTGGAACGGGAGCAATCAATCGCAACATCCGCCGTGCTCGCTTTTATATGGTGCGAGAAACTCCCACGTCCATGCCCTCAGTTCTACTGGAGATGGGCTACCTCACCAACCCAACCGAAGCCCAGCGGTTATCTTCACCAGCCTATCAAGAGCGGCTGGCACAGGCGATCGTTCGCGGAGTGGCAAGCTACTACGGTCGCTAGCGAACTCAGAAGATCGAGCATCTAAAATGAACGCAGTCGACCCAGTCATGTCACCAATTTCGACCGAGACCTATAGTGCTAGGCAATCCGCGATGGAGAGTTTTCCACTCATTTCTCCTTGTAGATTAAGGCTTTGAGCTGTCATTGAACTCTAGACCTTACAGCGAATGGCGATAGCAAAACGCCGAGCGATCGCTATACTGAATCCATTCATGCGTCATCGTGATTCTTGACATTCATCATTCAGGTGGAAGCTGTTGAGAGAATGAGGGGTAATCTTGGTGTGCTGACATCGATATGTCATCATCCCCAGACAGTAATTCTCTTTGGACAGTCCAGTACAATCCCGAAAAATCTATATCGGGTTAGCCAGAAACCGCCTGTCGGTAGAAATATCTACTAGACTGTTCCCTATGTCTCTCACTTCACTCTCACCCGTGCAAGTGGGCATCATATATATCTAACGACCATCCACTTATCTATTCCGCGTTTGATAAGTTGGCGTTGACACTATGGTTAATACCAAGAGTCACGGTTAACGCCCAGTCGTTAGGTGGTTGCACACAAGCAAGCCCGTCCCTTACATCGCAAGGAGCTTGTACCGATCGTGCGTTCTGTTGCATCCTCGTTGCCGATTGGCATTTTTGACAGTGGTGTAGGTGGCTTAACGGTTTGGAAGGAATTACGCCGGCAGTTGCCCGGTGAATCATTGATCTATTTGGGAGATACGATGCGGTTGCCCTATGGCGATCGGTCTCCTGCAGAAATTGTGCATGGCGTCCGCGATATTGTCGGCTGGATGCTGCAGCAGCCCGTCAAAGCTATTGTGATGGCCTGCAACACCAGTTCGGCCTTGGCTCTAGAACACGTGCGCGACACCTGTCCGGTGCCAATTCTCGGCCTAATTTTGCCAGGGGCACGAGCAGCGGTGAAGCAAGGGCGACGGATTGGAGTCATTGCGACGGCAGCAACAGCAAACAGCCATGCCTATCGCAATGCGATCGCTGAAATTAACCCGCATCTCGACTGTTGGGAGGTAGCATGCCCCCAGTTTGTCCCTCTGATCGAAGCCGGTCATCTAAATACCACTGACTTGCACGAGGCTGTCCAAGACTATCTGGCTCCCCTCCTACAACACCGCATTGACACTTTGATTTCTGGCTGTACCCACTACCCCCTGATCGAACCCGCTATCCGCCAAGCTATTCCAAACTCTGTCATGCTGATCGATCCAGCTGTTTCGCTCGCAACCGCCGTCGCTCGCGAGCTAGATTTTCTGGGTATGCGCAATTATCGCAGCCGCACAACGACCACTCGCTTCTGTGTCAGCGGCCATGATGGCGATCGTTTTGCCGAGCTGGCAGCCAACTGGATTCATCCAGAGCAATCAGGCAATCGCATTTCTGTGGAACATGTAACTCTACCAGCCAGTTCTCCAGCTGCTGTGGAAGTGCGCAAGCGCGTGATTGAGTAGCGAGTTTTCTCCCAGCTATCCTCAGTCAACCCACAGTCTTTACAACTAAGATTGACCCAGCGACAGTCGCGACACGATCTGCGGCTGGATAGTATTTGCGAGCGCAGATTTATTTAATAGCGCGAATATAGCAATCCGCTGTAAGGCCTGGAGTGCGAGGAAAGCTCCAACCCTTGATTTGCGGGGAAAAATGGCTGGAGGATTCTCCATAGCTGATTGCAGACAGCTATACTACTTGCGGCCGTGGCATTTCTTATATTTCTTATCGCTACCACACCAACACGGGTCATTACGTCCGCGAGGCTTGCCGTCATTTTGCACACCGTCTAAATACAACCAACGACCGTCCTCTTTCACAAACCGCGATCGCTCGTGCAGCATACCGAGTTGGATACCTGCAGAAAATCTAGCAATGAATTCAACCACTCCTTCGGTATCGTCAGCAGCTCCGTTTTGCACTTCGACAACATCCAACCCCAGCCAAAGGGTTTCTTGGCAGGATTGCGTTAAGCTCGCTCGCTCGTCTAGCGTGCGCTTCGACGGATGGTGCGTAGCCACCAAATAATCCACATGAGCGGTGGCAAAAGCAGCATAACGAGATCGCATCAGTGCCTCGGCAGTGGGAGCACAGCGATCGCCGCGATGGAATGGACCGCAGCACTCCGGATACGGTTTCTGAGTGCCACAGGGACAGGACGGACTAACGACCATACACGTATTGTCAAATCGGATGTGCTTACGGTGTCACGCCTGCTTACCTGGATCAAGCATCCGCTGTTTCACTTGCCGCTGAGTCATCGGCTGATGAGTCATCCCCCCGCCACTGTTTCCAAGCCCCCCACGACCATTGGGTCAGGATATGCGTCAACAAACCAATCGGCCCGGCAAACAGGCACAACGCTACAGAATGTGAGGTAAACAGACCTGTCCTCTGGCCTTCCAGATACACCCAGCGACCAACAAATAAATCCATCACCACAAAATGCACCCATCCGGTAGCGGCGGCGCGTTCATCGGCAAAGAATTCGGCGATGGTGGTTACGTTGGGATTCGCCAATGCTTCAGCAGATTCGGGGGTAATCGTCCCCACCAGCAGGTAGATGTAGAGCAGAGCCAACCCCACAAACGGAATATAGGAAGACATCACGCGGCGAGTCACCCCCCACTTGGGCAGCAGGATCATCAACGTCCAAAAGGGCAGCACCACTAGATTGGAGGCATCAAAAAGCTGGGAGACGGTCACAGGCAGTTCGGGCATGGGGGCTATCCGGTTCAATTCAAGGAGTAAAAGTCTGTCGCCTGAGTTCAAACTGGCAATTCAAACAGGCAACTTCACCATAACGAATTGTTGCAGTGCGGGCGGGATTTCTAACGTGTCTGGGATTACAGGAATGGGGCGCAAGGCTGCAAATCAAGCGGTTGGAGACCAGGAATCATGAAAACCACGACCTGCTTACCCAAGAGATTTTCGTCGACACTTTGGAGACTGACAGTTGGAGGCGATAATACGGAAGTTGAAGATAATTGAAATGTTTTAGTAATGTCGCCTACTGCTGCTCTTGAAAGTCCGGCTGCCGTGAAACCCAAAAAGCGTCCTGTATTTCCCTTTACTGCCATCGTGGGCCAAGAGGAAATGAAATTGGCCCTGATGCTGAACGTGATCGATCCGAAGATTGGCGGCGTCATGATCATGGGCGATCGCGGTACCGGAAAATCCACCACCATTCGCGCTCTGGCAGACCTGCTGCCCGAAATCGAAGTTATTGCCGACGATCCATTCAACAGTCACCCCGAGCAGCGGGAACTGATGAGCGACGAAGCCTGGGAACGGGTGCAGTCGGACAGCAGCGACATCCCCGTTGCTCACAAGCAAGTGCCGATGGTTGACCTGCCCTTGGGGGCAACCGAAGATCGCGTCTGCGGCACCATCGATATCGAAAAAGCCTTGTCCGAAGGTGTGAAAGCATTCGAGCCCGGTCTGCTGGCTAAAGCCAATCGTGGCATCCTGTACGTGGACGAAGTTAACCTGCTGGACGATCACCTGGTTGATGTTTTATTAGACTCGGCCGCTTCCGGTTGGAACACCGTGGAGCGGGAAGGTATCTCAATCCGCCACCCTGCTCGGTTCGTACTGGTCGGCTCCGGCAACCCGGAAGAAGGGGAACTGCGACCTCAATTGCTCGACCGTTTCGGGATGCACGCCGAAATCCGCACCGTGCGTCAGCCCGATTTACGAGTGCAGATTGTGGAGCAGCGCACCCAGTTTGACTCTGCACCTGAAGAGTTCCTGGTCGAGTATTCCGTCAAGCAGGAAGAAACCCAGCAACAGCTGCAAGACGCTCGCGATCGCTTGGCCAACGTCACCATCTCCCACGACCTGCGCCTCAAAATCTCTGAAGTGTGCGCCGAGCTAGACGTAGACGGCCTACGAGGCGACATTGTCACCAACCGCGCTGCCAAAGCCCTGGCAGCCTTAGAAGGACGCAGTGAAGTCGAGCTAGATGACATTCGTCGCGTGATTGTCCTCTGCTTGCGCCACCGCCTGCGCAAAGATCCGCTAGAGTCCATCGACTCCGGCTACAAAGTCCAGAAGGTCTTCAGTGACGTCTTCAAAGTTAGCCTAGAGGGCGATGACGAGTAATTCTGAGCCAGCGCAAAACACTGACATTATTGATGGGGAGATTGCTGCAGTTGAGCGGCGGTCTCCTTTTGTGTGGTGCGAGGAGTCAACGAACAGTGTGAGGATTTTATTGGGTCATTGGTCACTCGTCATTAGGAAAGCGGCCTAGAACCAAAGACCAAGGATTAATGACCAAGGACTAATAACTAATCTCTACCCCACCAACATCATCCGATAAATCTCGTGCCGCGATCGCGCTTGCAAATAATGCTCTTGTAAGGGCTGCCAATCCAACCAAGCCCTGTGCCGCGTCTGCACCAAAATAGATGCCACCGTGGGCATCAAATCTTTTAGCTGTTTATCGAGAGCTTTATCCAAAAACTGCTCCAAAACAACGGTATCCTGCATCACCCCCAAGGCATCTTGCAGGTGAGACATACGTTTGAGTTCGGGCTGCAACGGCTTACCCAGCCAGTCTTCACAGAAATCAAGCTGGTATCGAACTCGCTTGACCTGCTTGCGTAGAGCATGAAGTGGGGTGCCTTTCTCTGACAACAATGCTTCGGCCACCTCAGGAGACAACTTAGTGTTGGGCACAAAGCGATCGCTCTGAAACTCTGCCCCAATCAGCCAACCAGGGTGCAGCCACAGGCGGCTGAGTAACGGTTGGATAAACTCTGGAGCAATGGCGGAGAGTGGAAGCTGACCTAAGGGTCGGTAAGTGGGCGCTCGCAGCCACGCTCGAATCGATTTTTTCAAACCTTGATAGCTCTCGCCTTCTAGCGTGGACTTGGCTCGCCTGAAAGCTGTTTGGCGATCGCCATGCAATACCTCCATGACCTTGGCCATCTGCAACTGCTCGGAAAAGGGAAGTGCCGGCCAGTATTGCTTCTCCAAGGTCTCTAGCAGTACATCGATATCTCGTAAGGTTCCCAACCGTCGAGCCACTTTCGCGACTTGAGGCTCTCGCGCAGCTTTGGGTAGCCGCAGGACCGCACCATAGGTTTTCAAGGCCGTCCGCAATCGGCGCATACCGACACGCATCTGGTGCAAATTTTCCGGGTCACGATCAGCAATCACCGCTTTTTCATAGCGAGTCACCTTACGTACATATTTGCCAATGGCAGCATGCACGTAGTCTTGCAATGGCGGGTTGTTTTGCAATGACTGCACAGAGCGTTCGTCAGCTTGTGCGTGCAAAGGCTGTGGAGAAGATTGCTGTCGTAAAGTGCCCATATCTTAATTTTGACTATTTCCCCGATGGCTCGCCACATCTCACCCACTACGTTTAATAAAGTCCAGGCAGGGCAAATATGTTCGAAGTTCGCGCCCCCTATCCCGAACATCATCTCGGCGGAAATCCGCACACTTTAAGCGAAGTCATTTCGACTACGATATAGAACATCGAAACAACATACCTGCCGTGCCATCGCACAGGGAACAGGAGGATTGAATGTCGGGAACTCAAGAAACCGTAGCGGAACAGATCGAAGCCCCTACAGAAGCCTCAAGCAATCGTCCGATCAAAATTGTCGGCATTGGGGGAAGCCTGCGTCCAGAGTCATACACGTATCAGGCGCTGGACTACGTAGCAGAACTCGTACGTGGATATGGTGCGGATGTCGAGATTTTAGACCTACGCCAGATGAATTTACCCTTCTGTAAATCGGGGGGTGAAGACGGGCATCCAGGAGTCATCCAATTACGCCAAGCCTTTCTGGAAGCAGATGGCGCGATCTTGGCTACCCCCGAGTACCACGGCGGCCCCAGTGGAGTTCTCAAAAACGCTCTCGATTTGATGAGTTTCGAGCAGCTTGATGGCAAGGTATTTGGCACCATTAGCGTATTGGGTGGGGGCTCGAACAGTAATGCACTCAACCAACTACGTCACCACATCCGCTGGGTACATGGCTGGTCCATCCCCGAACAGATTGCGATCGGACAAGCATGGCAAGCGTTTGATGAAACAGGTGAGATTGTTGATGAAAAACTGCAGCAGCGCTTCAATAAGTTTGCTCGTAGTCTCGTCAACACGACAATCAAACTGCGAGGCGCTCCGTCCCCAGCTCAACTGTCCTAATCAGCCAGACATTCTCCCGATCGACTCATCTTTGAACCAGCCGAAGAGGGGTGCCATACTGATATGATGCTCGCGATTCATCTTATCTTTGGGAGTTGAAACGAGCAGTCTAGAGTTGTGACAACTCGTGTTTATTGCGACAACCCAAGGTTTCAGTCTTCATCGGTTATTCTCTATGTCTGCATCTAGTGCTACTGCAGCTCAATCAACCCTTAATTCTTCGACGATTGATGCTCTAGCGCATCGAGTACGGTCTGACTTTCCGATCTTGGAACGCCATCTGAATGGCAAGCCACTCGTCTACCTAGACAATGCAGCCACCTCTCAAAAGCCAACAGCGGTCTTGCAGGCGATGGATGCTTACTATCGCCTCTCCAATGCCAATGTCCATCGCGGTGCCCACACCCTCAGCCGGGAAGCAACAGAAGCCTACGAAGCCTCGCGCGTCAAAGTCGCCAGGTTCGTGAATGCAGCATCGGATCGCGAAATTGTCTACACCCGAAATGCCAGCGAAGCCATCAACTTAGTGGCATATACCTGGGGGATGCACAACCTCCATCCAGGGGACGAAATCATCCTGTCCGTGATGGAGCACCACAGTAACCTGGTGCCCTGGCAATTTGTGGCTCAGCGCACGGGAGCCACACTCAAGTTTGTCCCCCTGACTGAAACGGGAGAATTCGACTTCGATCGCTACACAGACCTTCTCAGCGATCGCACCAAGCTAGTATCGGTAGTTCATGTGTCCAACACCCTAGGATGCATCAACCCCATCACCGACATTGTCGAACGTGCCCATCATTTCGGTGCCAAAGTTCTGATCGACGCCTGTCAAAGTACCCCACACATGTCGTTGGATGTACAGGCCTTGGATTGCGACTGGTTAGTGGCATCTGGCCACAAAATGTGTGCCCCGACCGGTAGCGGTTTTTTGTTTGGCAAAGAAGATTTACTACTGTCAATGCCACCGTTCTTGGGCGGCGGCGAGATGATTGCAGATGTAGAGCTTGATTGCTCGACCTACGCCGATCTGCCCCACAAGTTTGAAGCAGGGACTCCGGCGATCGCCGAAGCCGTTGGCCTGGGTGCAGCCGTTGACTATCTGAGCAGCATTGGCATGGACGCTATTCATAGGCACGAACAACAATTGACCGATTACTTACTCAAAGGTCTAACTGCAGTGGATGGCATCACCCCCATCGGCCCCACATGGAATAGCGACGGCGAGATTGCACGGGCAGGCTTGGTATCCTTCACCGTTGAGGGAATTCATGCCAATGACATCGCGGCACTGTTGGATGAAGACGCCATCGCCATTCGCTCCGGTCACCACTGCACCCAACCTCTCCACAAACAACTGGGGCTTGCAGCCACCGCACGAGCTAGTGTCTACTTCTACAATACTCGTGCAGACATCGATGCATTTTTGGCGTCCCTCAAGAGTACTGTCGAGTTTTTTGCCATGGCCCAATAAAACAGACGGTATGGGTGCCAGACCCATTCGACGCTAAGGTCACAATAGCGAGGTTCAGCCGCCTATAGCCCGGTATGGCGCTGGTTAGCTGTCTGGTCAGACAAGCGATCTCTGCAGATAAGCTGTCTAGATACAGCCTTGCGAATATGAGTGGTGTTGTGGAGTTTGGGAATGAAGCGGAGACAACCAGTGAGTTCGAATGGGCGCTATGGCTGGATTGGCTTGACCGTTCTAGTCCTGTCCTCACTCACTCTGGGCTGTGCAACTTACGATGTGGCGTCGTCACAGCCGAACACTACCACCAGCCCCACCAATCGCGGCCAACAACTCCCGATTGAGGCCGTCGCAACCATTGGAGATCGCCGCTTTGATTTAGAAGTTGCCAGCACGACCGAGCAACAAAGACTGGGCCTCATGTTCCGCGACCCATTGCCTGTAGGTCAGGGGATGCTGTTTCCCTTCGCTCCACCGCGCCCTGCCAGTTTTTGGATGTATAACGTCACCTTCCCTCTCGACATGGTGTTCATGTTTGAGGGGGAAGTTGTTCACCTGGAAGAATCCGTACCGGGCTGCAGCGAATTACCTTGTCCCGGATACGGCCCACCCACAACCATATTGGTGGACAGTGTTCTGGAGTTGAATGGTGGCACAGCCAACGATATCGATCTAGAGATTGGAGACAATGTCGAGGTAACATTCTTAAACTCTGACGGGGCTGAAGAGGAAAATTCTTAAGCTCGTCAAACGCATTCACCAACCAGATTCCCGATCGGCTCTCGGCCAGCCATTGAAACCTAACGTTTGTGAATGCTTGGGGAATGCGATCGAACAGCGTTACCTTGAGTAACAAGGGATTGCGATAACTGTCATCAAGTGTATGAACGTTTCACGTATCTGTGGCCGAGTATGCTGTTTGTCTCAATCCTTGACAACCTGCCACTCCTGACGAGCACATCGTATGACCGATCAATTGTCTGCCCAGCACTCTGACATCCCCCCCCAGCCATCAGGAGAGGCACCCTCACCCAGCACCAGTAAGGGTATGGAGGACGGCCTTTCTTCATCAATCCAGCGCGATCGCCTAATTGAAGCGTTGCAGGAAGTCGCTAACGTTGCACGAGATCGAGGACAAGGGGAATTCCAAGCCCGGCACATCGGCCCCACCGAGATTGAAGTGGCTCAAATGCTGGCAAACCTGGAGGAAAGCTCCCTCGAAAGCCTGACCGATCGCGTTCTACCCAGCTCCATTCGTATGAATGGAGATCTCAATCTTTCCAAGGCAACTGGAGAGCTAGAAGCATTAGCAGAACTGAAGCAGATTGCCAGTCACAATCAGGTCTGGCGTTCGTTCATCGGCACCGGCTATTACAACTGCATCACGCCTCCGGTAATTCAGCGAAATGTTCTAGAGAATCCTGGCTGGTACACCCAATACACTCCCTACCAAGCCGAAATTGCCCAGGGCCGTCTAGAAGCGCTCTTGAATTTCCAGACCATGGTGGCCGACCTCACCGGAATGGAAATGGCCAATGCATCGCTGCTGGACGAAGCAACTGCCGCAGCAGAAGCCATGACCATGAGCCTGCAAGTTGCGGGAAAGAAAGCACCGAAAGCGTACTTCGTCGCCGATGATTGCCACCCCCAAACCATCGCCGTTTTGCAAACGCGGGCAGAACCTTTGGGTATTGACATCATTGTGGGCGATCGCCATACGGTGAACTTCAAGGACACGCCCGTGTTTGGAGCACTGCTGCAGTACCCCGCCACCGACGGTGCAGTCTTCGATTTCAGCAAGTTTGTGGAGCAAGTCCACAGCAGCAAAGGGGTAGTAACCGTCGCAGCTGACCCCTTAGCCTTAACATTGCTCAAACCACCAGCAGAATTTGGCGCAGACATCGCGGTGGGCTCTACCCAACGATTTGGCGTTCCGCTCGGTTACGGTGGCCCTCATGCGGCCTATTTCGCCACCACCAGTCAATATGCTCGCCAAATGCCCGGACGGATTGTGGGGGTCTCGCAAGACACCAGCGGCCAACCGGCCCTCCGTCTGGCACTCCAAACCCGCGAGCAACATATTCGCCGCGATAAAGCCACCAGCAATATTTGCACGGCTCAAGTTTTATTGGCTGTCATAGCCAGCATGTATGCCGTCTATCACGGCCCACAAGGACTGCAGCGGATTGCCCGCCGAGTTCACAGTTTGGCAACGTTGTTTGCAGCAGGCATCACCCAGCTCGGTTATACGGTGGCAACCAGCGAATTTTTCGACACCGTCCGAGTGGAATTGGGGGAAACTCCAGCAACAGCAATAGTCGCGGCCGCAGCCGCGAAACGCATCAACTTACGAGTACTGGATACAACCACTGTCTGCGTATCGGTTGACGAAACTACCACCACAGATGATTTAGCCGACCTTCTGGCAATATTCGCTCTGGAAGACGCGTACACCCTCAACCTCACCGATCTGGCTCAGTCAGACGAAGCCGAACGTTTCCACCGAAAAGATGCCATTTGGGAACGCACCAGCGACTACCTCACCCATCCGGCTTTTAATCGCTACCACTCTGAAACAGAGCTGCTGCGCTATCTCTATCGCTTACAGTCTAAGGATTTATCCCTAACCACATCGATGATTCCGCTGGGCTCTTGCACCATGAAGCTCAATGCAACTGCCGAGATGGTGCCAGTCACCTGGCCAGAGTTCGGACAGATTCACCCGTTTGCCCCTGCAGAACAAGTGGCCGGATACCGCATGTTGTTCGATCGCCTGGAAGCAGACTTAGCCGAAATCACCGGTTTTGCTGGAATCTCCCTGCAGCCCAATGCCGGTTCTCAAGGGGAATATGCTGGCTTGCTCGCCATTCGGGCCTACCACTTATCTCGCGCAGACAGCGATCGCATCATTTGTCTGATTCCCGATTCCGCTCACGGCACGAATCCCGCCAGTGCAGTTATGGCCGGTATGAAAGTCGTCGTTGTTCAGTGCGATGGCGATGGCAATATCGACGTTGACGACCTGCGAGCCAAAGCCGAAAAACACAGCGATCGCCTAGCAGCACTGATGGTCACTTATCCATCCACCCACGGTGTCTTTGAATCTTCCATTCGAGATGTCTGCCAATTGATTCACAACCACGGTGGTCAGGTATACATGGATGGCGCAAACTTGAATGCCCAGGTAGGGTTATGCCGTCCCGGTGATATCGGCGCAGATGTCTGCCACCTCAACCTACACAAGACTTTCTGCATTCCTCACGGCGGCGGTGGACCCGGTATGGGACCCATCGGAGTAGCAGCTCACCTCGTGCCGTTCCTCCCCAAACACCCAATTGTGGATATGGGAACAGAGACGGGAACCTCCCCGGTATCGGCAGCGCCTTGGGGCAGTGCCAGCATTCTGCCGATTTCATGGATGTACATCCGCATGATGGGAGCCGCAGGCCTCAAACGGGCAACGCAGGTGGCCATTCTCAGTGCTAACTACATGGCCAAACGGCTAGAGCCTTATTACCCCATTCTGTACAAAGGGGAGTCAGGGCTGGTTGCTCACGAATGCATTTTGGATCTGCGTCCGTGCAAAAAAGCGGCTGGCATTGAAGTGGACGACATCGCCAAACGGTTGATGGACTATGGCTACCATGCACCCACTATTTCCTGGCCAGTGGCCGGCACCATGATGGTGGAGCCCACAGAAAGCGAATGTAAAGCCGAGCTCGATCGCTTCTGCGATGCCATGATCGCCATCCGCAAAGAAATAGATGCGGTCGCCGAGGGTTCGGTCGATGCCACCGATAATGTCCTCAAACACGCTCCCCATACCGCACCTACCGTCACTGCGACGGACTGGACTCGCAGTTACAGCCGCGAGCAAGCGGCTTATCCTGCCCCTTGGACAAAAGAGCATAAATTCTGGCCTGCAGTCGGACGGATCGACAATGCCTTCGGCGATCGCAATCTCGTTTGCTCCTGTCTGCCATTATCGGCATACTCTGATAGCGATGATTAACCGTCAGGGTTGAACATAACTGAAATGCTCGCAGTGGTGTAGCCACTGCCATACCCCCTGACTCTCAGCCACGAAAATCAAAATTTCCAATGTTAAAGTGATTGTGCATACCGCATGAGTGGGCTCGTTGCAATGGACTTAGTCACAGTTCGAGAAGCTAGAGAAAACTTGCAACACTTGATTGATGAAGTGTCCGAGCATCACAAGCAAATCATCATTTCCGGTCAAAACAATAGCGCCCTCCTCATCTCAAAAGAGGACTGGAATGCCATTCAACGAACCATTTATATGAGTGGTATTCTCGAACCCGATCCTGCTCCTACTCCCCCCGTACAACCTGAATCCGCGGAGAAGCCCGTCAGGCTTGAAGATTTAAACTGGTTCTAAATTCATTGCACAAACATCAACACCCTTAAAATCCAGCCAGCGTGCTTGCACACAGCACGCGCAGACACTACAGCCACCCCCTCAATCATCTGTACCAAATTTGCAGGGCCTACCAATTCCTGTAGATTGTTCGAAACCAATACTGTCCATTGCAAGACACTTCAACTCGAATTACGGGTAGACCTATAGAGAAGGTTCTCACCATTCACACATTCCAGTCAATCCGCGCTTTTCGACAATCCCGTCAATACACTAGAGTGACGGATAATCTTGCCTCAACCTCCTAGGTTGCCTTCTGCCAATGGAGTCATACGATTCCCACAGCCATCATTTGAGCCGCACCAAACCCAACCCGATTGCCTCACAGAGATCGGCCTCTCCTGCCACATTCCCAATGGGAGAAGCCCTAGCTAGCGATCGCCGCTGGCGGCTAGCGACCCTTGTTACTAGCATCCTGGTCCTTGTTAGCCTTGCGGTCAGCAACAGTATCCTTGGCATCGTCGGGGCGATCGCCCTTCTTGTCCTGGCACTACCGGTCATTTTTCCCCCTCTCAAGCAAGCCTTTCTCACATCAATTTTTGGCCAGCGACTCGAACTCGTAGTTGCCGGTTTACTTCTACTATTGGCCGGTTTTGCACTCTTGCAATTTACCGGCGTGCTCCAGTCTCTCAACCAGTGGTCGGAAGACGTCAACTGGGATGCCCTCAGTGCAGTGGGGCAAATTGCCATTGCGTTAGTTGCATTGTGGGTGGCGTGGCAGCAAGTCCGTACCTCCGTTCAACTTACCAGTCAGCAAAACTTAATTACCCAACAGCAAACCATTGACGCCTACTTCCAGGGTATTTCCGACTTAGTGCTGAACGAAGAGGGTCAATTAGAAGACTGGCCGCTAGAACGAGCAATCGCCGCTGGCCGTACGGCAGCGATCTTGCGAGGCTCCGACCCCTTCGGTAAAGCGCGCGTGTTGCGTTTCCTATCCGTCTCCAATCTACTGAGTCCCTTGCAACGGGACAGTCACCTAGGACGGCCTATTCTAGACGGTAAAGGGTGGTACAAACGCGATCGCCTCAAAGGAATTCGGGTGGTCGATCTGGGAGCCATGCTGGCCGGAACCGATTTATCTGGCACAGACCTGCGAGGCATCGATCTGAGCGACATTAACCTCAGCGATGTCAACCTGCAAAGTTGCGACCTGTCCTACGCCAATCTCATTTCCACGAACCTCAGTCGCGCCAATCTCCGATACGCAGATTTCGTCAAAACTCTCCTGTATGTTGGTTCTCCGGATACCGCAACCCCGTATCGACGGGGGAACGAGCGCAGAGATTTTAAAACTGGCGAGAATACTGGAGCATCTGTCAAAGATACCGACTTTAGCAACGTCTTAGAACTGTCTGAAGATCAACGCCGATACATCTGCGCTTGGGGAGGAGAAAACACCCGTAAAACAGTTCCGGGCGGTTGCCAGCTCATTCCCAGTAAGCTGGAGGCATGGGAACAGGAACACAACGGCACAGGTGAAAGATTAGTGTAGTAGTGTGGGGATAGAGTCTGTATTCGCAAATATCGCAATGCAGCACTGTTCTAAACAGTCACAGTTTGACTCCTACGAGGACGCCAAGATGTCTTCTACCGTCGAGAATTCCACCGACAATACCTACAGTCGCCCAGATAGTGGTCTGTTCTGCCTTCTGGATGCCGAGGGCCGATTAGCTGTCAATGCTAGCGGACAAGCATGCTGTTTTGATTCCCAGGATTCCGCCCAAGAATTTTTGAAAGCGAATCCTGAATTAGCATCTCAACTGGACGTGCAAGAAGTATTCGTCAAAGGCGAAGTCCACGGCTGGGAGCAGGTTCCTGCTGATCGCGTTGACGAACGCAGCTTGGGGAAAAACCAAAACCCAGCCCAAAGCTAGCGATCCATGGAACTTAGCAACATCAACATTGCTCTCGTTGAATCCCCAATGGTCAGGGGCTGAAATGCAACAATTCGGCATTCGTTAGGTCACTACAACAGCTCCAATCCCTAATTGCGAATTTGGACTGGCATGACCAGGTACTTTAATTGCTCAGCCCCCAGAGGTTCCATGACTGCGGGTTGAGTCTGACCATTCATCTTTAACTTCACTTCCGATGTATCGAACACTTTCAGAGCATCGAGCAAGTACTTGACGTTAAACGCAATTTCCAGGTCATCACCTGAAAACTGAACGGCAATTGACTCTTGGCCTCCTCCAACATCGGGGGCTTCTGCTTCAATCTCCAGCGTTTGCTCGTCTGTCGACAACTTAAACTTCAAAATATTGTTTTTTTGTTCTGCAAAAACAGCCATCCGTTCTAGCGCAGACACTAATTCCCGTCGCTCCACAGTCATGTGACGTTCGAACTGAGTGGGAATCAACTGGCCGTAATTAGGATACTGACCGTCGAGCAGCCGACTGGTAATTGTGATATCCGGCATGGTTACGATAACTTGAGAGCGATCGAACTGCACATTCAGCTGTGGAACGGCTTGACTGGACAGAACGCTTTCCAACTCCTTCAATGTTCGCGCTGGAATCGTAAATTCCATCGTAGCTGAATCCGATCCTGCCCCATTCCCAGAACTGCCATTCCCAAGATTGCTAGTTTCATTGACAACGGGCTCAGCCGACCCATCATCATCTCCCAAGACCTGAATCGTAGCCAGACGATGACCGTCAGTTGCTGCAAACTCTAGCCCTGCAGAAATCGATTTAACATGTACTCCAGTCAAGACTTGCTTGGTTTCATCACCTGATGCGGCAAATAGGGTGCTGCCAATCCCTCGCAGAACGTCATCCACAGATAACTCGACAGTTTTTCCCTCAACCTCAGGCAACTCGGGGAAGTCACTAGCGTGGGCACCACGGATTTGATATTCCCCAGCCAAACAAGCAATGGTGGCAGGCGAATCGGCATCTGGCTGGCTCAAAGTCACATCAGCATTGGGTAAACGCGTGACAATGTCTTTGAGTAACCGTGCCGGCAACGTTGTTCGTCCTCCCTCAACTACCTGAGCATCAAACTGTGTCCGAATGCCTAAATTCATGTCGAGCGCAGTCAAAGACAAGGTACCAGCGGCTGGATCTGCCTCTAAGAGAATATTGGAGAGGATGGGGACATTGGGTCGGCTGCTCACAGCTCGACTGACAAACGCAAGATGTTGGTTGAGATCGGCTTGAGAACAAACCAGTTGCATAACGACGGCAACCCCTAAAGCGAACGCAGAATGCAAAAGCAACCGATTGGCAAGCGAATTGTCGAGTCTGGTGCTCGCCGGGTGAATGGTCGGTCAACAGCGGAGCAGCGCACTTGCCTCTTGGCCAGGGTCATCCTAGCACCGGGAATTGGTGCTTTTCCCCGTTCTTCCCTTTTCCTCTCGGTTCAGTTTTTTTCTCTCGTGTTTAACCCGTCTTCTTTCTACTCTTCTTAGATAAATAAACAAGATAGTAGTAGTAGGGGGTGTGGATTCTGTGGACAAAAATGGGGATCGCTTATGCTACAAACTTTTGGGGGCGATCTAGCTTGTGGAAACTCCTGTGGATAAATAGCAAGGTTTTCCACAGGTATAAATACCTGTTAGTAACCCCCTAGGGTTTTCCACAACTTTTCCACAGTTTTTGGGAGTTATTCACAGGTTATTCACAGGGGGAATGCGATCGGACGATCGCATCTTCAGAAAATGATACACACTCACAGCGTGATTGGATGACCTTTTTCAGGTATCTACCCTATATATGGAATCTCTTAAGATTCTCGATGATGATTCTGGGAAAATCGATCGTGAAGTTTTCCACAGGTTCCCAGTACTTTTCCCCACCTTGTGAAGAAGGCAGGGAATACGTTGGTGTATCTTCAGTTGGCGTTAGCGGTGCGGATAGATAGCCGACGAACTAACGGGAGAAAGTGTGGCTTGTCTGTAGCTGTAGCGATCGGCGAGGGGGCAACCCTCTCTGCTTGTGGAGGGGGCTAGGGTTTGTTGGCCGCAATTCTGAGGCGATCGCCCAACTGCTGCATTTGTCGGGCCACTTGCGGATCTTTTTCCTGGAGCTGAGTGACCTTCTCGCAGCTGTACAAGACAGTCGTGTGGTCTTTTCCCCCGAGTGCCTCACCAATCTTGGGCAGGCTTAAGTCGGTGTAGTTGCGCATCAAAAACATGGCGATCTGTCTGGCCTGACTGATTTCGCGTTTGCGAGAGTTGCTCAACAGATCTTCCGCCGTAACTTTGTATTCTTCACAGACAACTTCCACGATTACGGATGGAGTCACTTCGCGAGCTTTCGTGGGAGGGTTGAGAATCGGCTCAATATTCTCAACGGTCATGGTGAGGCCAGAAATAGACACAAACGCCACTGCTCGGATTAGTGCTCCCTCCAGCTCTCGAATGTTGTTGGTGTAGGTCGAGGCGATATATTCGATGACTTCGGGAGGCAAGTGCATGCCTTCGTACTCTGCCTTCTTCTGCAGAATCGCCATACGAGTTTCGATATCGGGGGATTGAATTTCTGCAATTAACCCCATCGAAAATCGAGAACACAGTCGCTCTTGCAATCTCGGAATGAGATGGGGAGAGCGATCTGAACACAGCACAATCTGCTTACCCCGTTCGTGCAGCGTATTGAATGTGTGGAAGAATTCTTCCTGCGTGTATTCCTTGCCCTCGATGAATTGAATGTCATCTACCATCAGCACATCGACATCGCGATAGTGTTCGCGGAATGCTTGCATACTGTCTCGCCGGATAGCATCGATGAGGTCGTTGGTGAATCGTTCGGTCGAGACGTAAAAAATCTTGGTATTGGCGTCTGTTTCCAGGCGATATTGTCCGATCGCCTGCATTAAGTGGGTTTTGCCTAGCCCTACTCCGCCACACAAGAAGAGTGGGTTATACGCTCGACCCGGCATCTCTGCAACCGCCAGTGCAGCGGCATGGGCCATGCGATTGTTCGAGCCCACAACGAAACGAGAGAAGGTGTATTTGGGATTGAGTTCCACCATGCGGGCGCCGCTGGGTGCCGCACTTCCATTGCTTGTGGCAGAGGATGCTACTGACTGGGTTGCTGCTTCTGAGGCCGGTTTTGGTACTGCAGCAGGTGGTGCGCTCGGCAATTCGACTGAGGCTGAGAAATTATTGTCTGTATCTGCAGCTGTACTGACTGCAATGGCAATATCAAGCGGCTGACCGAGAATTCCTTCGACAACAGTGGCAATTGTGGCGACGTAATTTTTCTGCAGCCAATTTCGGGCAAAGGTATTGGGGGTTTGAATGGTGAGGCAAGTGTCTGTCAGAGATGCAGCTCGGGCAGTCTTGATCCATGTTTCAAACGTCGGACGACTGAGTTGAACCTGGAGGTGGCTCAACACCTGTTCCCATAGCTGTTCGGCAGACAAAGTCACTCTATGAACAAGCTCTTAACGCAACACACCAACTAGGCACCAACTCACTTGGGCTAGCCTTGAGTAGCTAGCATATCAGACACAATTTTGCGGGTCTCACCCCAGTAGCCAACGATCGCCAAACTTTGAGTATTGCTCTAAACGCCATCGGCTCGGTAAGATAGTAAGCCTGCAAAATTGCTGATACCCAAAGGTTTAGTTGTGACCAAGCGTACTCTTGGCGGTACCAACCGCAAACGCCGCCGCGTCTCCGGATTTCGCGTGCGGATGAGAACTCCCGGCGGCCGCCGCGTCATTCGCAGCCGCCGTTCCAAAGGCCGTGCCAGAATCGGAGCTTAATCGCTTTCTGAGATGGGTTCTTGCTGTTAAGGATCTCTTCGTTGGATTGGTGCCGAACAACGTACTTATCAAGCAATGGTAGTTGCAAAGAACTAGAGAGCACGTTATGTTTCCGCGGTCTCAAAGGTTGCAGCAGCGCCAAGCATTCGATCCGCTCTATCGACGCGGGCGCATAGCTAGAGGCACCATGCTAACCATTCGGTGCATTGCATACGATAAGGCGGGGTTGACTCTATCCAGTTTTCGTCCGGCTGGGGACACCAATGTCTCTAGCCGGATAGCTGTGATCGTGAGTAAAAAGGTGAGTCGCAAGGCAGTTGAGCGCAATCGCATCAAACGTCGAGTCCGGCACCAACTGCGAGAGTTCAGCAATGTCTTAGTTGCGAATTACTGTATCGCTGTTTCCGCCAATCGTCCCCGCAATCGCGATAGTGACAGGAACGCGCGCCCCCGCCTGCTGATCTGTTCAGTGTCAGATATTCATCGAGAATTGCGCTCTCTGCTCGAACGGGTTCATCTGATCGAAGACCCTGCCGACCTGTGATATCCATTTCCACTCATGTCGTGTAAGGCTCTTCCCTCAGACGATTTTCGAAATATGGTGGTGGGGTTCGCTAAGCCAACCCTTTAGAATGGATTCATTGTTTCTTTAGATTTGTGCCCCGGATGGCTATCAAAGAAGAAGTGTTTTTCGAAGGAAAGCCGCACATTGGCGATCTGATCTCTAACTCGCTGATTGGTCTGACGATTGTTGGCTTACCGTTGTTTGTCGGAGCCTTAGTCCGTCAGCTTTGGGTGCGCTACCGAATTACCAATCGCCGAGTCACCATCATGGGGGGATGGCAAGGGCGCGAGCGCTCTGACATCATTTACAAAGAAATCAAAAACCTCGTGAACTTGCCTCGCGGATTGGGGGGACGTGGCGACATTGTTCTGACCCTCAAGGATGGGAGTCGCTTAGAGATGCGTTCGGTTCCGAATTTTCGGGAAGTATCTGACTATATTCTGGAGCGAGTCGATGATTCGGCTCGGAAAAAGAGTGGAGCGGCAGGTGAAGTGGCTGCCTCTCGATAGCGAGCCTGGGGCTGTTTCTGCGGAGACTGTGTCAGCAAATTCCGTCCGATTGCAACTAACCGAAGACTGCTTTAGCAGTCCGGTTTCTACTGCGTCTAGGTCGGACAAAAACCTCTACAATGTAAACTGACTGTTACCAAACGAGCATCTGAATGGATTTCGGCGTCGGGTTTCTTTCCAACAACGTCATGCTGCCGATTCTGGATTTCTTCTACGGAATCGTTTCCAGCTACGGCCTAGCCATTATTTTTCTTACCCTAGTCATTCGCTTTGCCCTCTACCCTCTCAATGCAGGGTCGATTCGCAATATGCGCAAGATGAAGGTAGCCCAGCCTCTCATGCAAAAGAAGATGAAAGAGGCTCAAGAGAAATACGCTGACGATCCAATGAAGATGAGGGAGGCTCAGTCGGAACTGTATAGGGAGTTCGGCAATCCGTTGGGTGGGTGTTTTCCTCTCCTGTTACAGATGCCAATTCTGTTTGCACTGTTTGCTACTCTCAAAGGGTCTCCATTTGCAGATGTCCCGTTTGACGTCAATCTGCATGTGGTTCCGTCTGATGTTGCCGCTGAGATAGTACCGTCACCGACCAGCTCTTCAGCGAAAAACGTATTTTTTAACGACTCGCTCCACAAGCAACTGGTACTGACTGCTCCTGCGTCGCAATTAGCAGAAGGCAGTACTACGCAGCTCGCGTTGCAAGGTACCCAAGGTCAATCCTTTGCAAATTTGCGTTCTGAGTTCGCTCAGCCTGGCGATTTCGATCTGACTCCTGCTTGGGCGGTGACGAAGGGGGAAGACATTGCGCGCATCAAGCCGGATGGTACCCTTGTTGCACTTCAGCCAGGGGATGTGACAGTTCAGGCTAAAATTCCTGGTGTGGCTGCCGATACAGGATTCCTCTTCATTGAGAAATTGGGTCGCGTAGGTGCCTTTGGTGACGATGGCAGCGTTCACTGGGACATTATCGGTATGGTGATCGTGTTTGGCTTGTCCACCTATGTCAGCCAGTCTATTAACAGTGCTGGGTCCAGTGCCAAGCAGGACGATAACCAACAATCGATTAATAAGATCACACCCATTCTGTTCTCCGGTATGTTTCTCTTTTTCCCGCTACCGGCTGGGGTGTTAATTTACATTGTGGTCTCGAATATGTTCCAGACTGCCCAGACTTATTTTCTCTCGCGCGAACCTCTGCCCGAAAATATTCAGAAGCTTGTGGAGCAAGAGCGTAAGGTTCAAGAGATAGAAGATAGCAAGAGTTCTAAAACAAAGGGTGGCGATCGCGAATCTCTGCCGTTCGAGCGCTAAACTTAATCACCACAAGTGCTTTTGGGGACTGTGGGATGACCGAAGATGCCCAACAGGCAACGGCTCGTGGTAAAGAGTGGTTGGAAACAGTACTGACCATGATGTCAGTCACGCCGGTTGTCAACGTACTGGAGGACTTCGAGTTAGAGATAGACTCGGAGTCTTTACCACCTTCCGAGCAAGAGGTTCTGCTTGGAAATAGTGGTGCAACGCTAGATGCCCTTCAATATTTGGCCAATACGCTACTCAATCTCCATCAATCGGATGAAGAGCAACATGCCTTTACCATTGACTTGGCAGGGTATCGCAAGCGTCGCACTGCAGAGTTAGAGGGGCTCATTGCAGCAGCGATCGAGCACGTCCGAGCTGGCCAAGGGGAATACGAAATTCCATCGCTGTCAGCTGCCGAACGCAGGCAGGTGCACACTTTATTGAGTGCTGACGATTACAACGACCTCGAAACTTACAGTCGAGGAAAAGAACCTCATCGCTGCTTAGTTGTAGCTCTTGCTGTGGCAACTCCAGAGTAAATTCATGTTGCGTCCCATTCCGCTCAAAGATCTTTTGCAAGCTCCAAACCGTACTCGCGCGTTTGAGTTCAAGCAAGACATCGCTAATTTTGACTCGCTGATACCTGTAGATGGCTCTGTCTCTATTGCCCATCGTGGTAATTTTGTTGAGGTATCCGGCCAGTTTTCAACGATTGTGACGTTGGATTGCTATCGCTGCTTGAATACTTACAATCATCGACTGCAAGCGGATGTTGAAGAGATTATCTGGTTAGAAAAATCTCAGCCTCAACTGAGTCACGAAGTGGAAGTGGGGGTTGACGATTTGGTCGAGACTCTAGACCCTGACGGGGTGTTCGATATTGAGGATTGGGCGTACCAGCAATTATGTTTGTCGCTGCCTCAAAAGCAGATTTGTGCGGCAGATTGTTCTGGAGTTAATGTCGATTCAGCTAACGAGCCGCCTGCGGATAGCCGCTGGAGTGCTTTACAGCAGCTGAAGCAGCAGTTGTCCTAGGTGTAGATTCGTAGAATGTATCGAGCATGAGGCGAGTTTTGCAGAACTGTCGATGCTCTTGAGTCTCATTGCTAGCGAGTTCAAGATAGCCTTGCACTCGCTCTGAGATAGATCGCTATACAGTCTCGAATTGGCACACTACGGGTGCTTGCCTCATGCAAGCTATTGCAAGAAGCCTTGGTCGTTCTGAATGTACAACGGTGGGCGATGACGGGAGAAGAGTTACAAGCGAGATATCAATCCGGGCAACGGAATTTTGCCAGGGTTGATTTACGAGATGCTGCTCTCAGCATGGCCGATCTAAATGAGATTGTCCTGATTGGAGCCGATCTCAGTGGTGCGATTTTGATGGGAGCGAATCTGAACGGTGCTGAGCTATCGGGAGTCAATCTGCAGAAAGCGAAGCTCTGGAAAGTGAACTTGGGGGCTGCGAACCTGAGTGAAGCGAATCTGAGTGAGGCCAATCTTTGGGAAGCGAATTTACGAGATGCCAATTTGACGCAGGCGAATTTGAGTCGCGCGAACCTGACTGGAGCCGATTTGTGGAACGCAGATTTGCTGGAGGCTGAATTGTGCCGCGCAGATTGCACCGGCGCTAATTTGACGGGTGCAATCTTGATGAAGAGCAATTTATCCAAGACTCAGCTACGAAAGACCGAGCTTGTCAATGGAGAGCTAATGGATGCAGATTTGAGTGCTGCCAACTTGATGGAGGCGAAGTTAGCGGGTTCTAATCTGAGTGGCGCCAAGTT
>JBFRWD010000024.1:0-16952 GCA_051439425.1 Synechococcus sp. | reverse complement strand
CCCATTAAGCACCCCCCCCCCCATACAAGCATGGAACGATGGACTAAATTGACATTCTCCAACATCCATGTAACGAAGTGTTAAACTCAAACGACATGAACGTTCGATTTCCAGACATCGCGGATGTTTCAGCGGAGGACTTGTGGCGGATCATCTCATTCGGGCAACAGCAGCCAATGGCAATGTTAGAGCAGTTGCCGCAATCTCGACCCAGTTGTGCGAAGAAGCCCGTCGACGCCACAAATTATCGTATGTAGCCACAGCCGCCTTAGGGCGAGCCATGACTGCTGGCCTCCTCTTGTCCACAGGGATGAAGCGATTGGATGCCCGAATTAACTTGCAATTTATGGGGGACGGCCCTCTGGGCAAGGTTTGGATTGACGCGGGAACCGACGGTACCGTTCGTGGTTACGTGCAAAATCCGACGGTAGAGTTGCCTCCTAACAAGCTGGGCAAGTTGGATGTCGGCGGTGCTGTGGGGCGAAATGGCTCGCTGCATGTCATTCGCGATTTGGGCTTTGGCTATCCCTACAGCGGCTCCGTTCAACTCGTGTCTGGCGAGATTGGGGATGATGTTACTCAATACTTAGCCCGTTCGGAACAAACTCCATCTGCTGTCTTGTTGGGGGTGTTTGTGGATAGTGAAGGGGTGCAGCAAGCGGGTGGCCTGCTCATTCAACTCCTCCCCGGCGCCCCTGACAACCTAATTGCCGACATGGAAGCCAAGTTTTCTGGATTAACGGGCTTTACACCACTGCTGCGATCGGGGATGGGGTTGACAGATATCCTTGAGAACTTATTGGGAGATTGGGATCTGCAAGTAGCCCCCAACACCCAGATGATTCGCTTTAACTGCCCCTGTAGTGCCGATCGCATGTTGAGAGCACTACGCCTGCTCGGTGCAGTCGAGCTCAGGGACATGATTGAAAAGGATGGTGGAGCCGAAGGAACCTGCCATTTCTGCAACGAAATCTATCGTGTTGGCGAGTCCGAACTTCAGCAAGTTATTGAAGATTTGAGCGCTAGCGAAGGGTAATAGTGAGCCCGTTCTAGCCTGCCGAACCGGTCTTGCGCCAAGGGGCGATCGAGTGACGAACGCTAGAGCTATAGCGCCAGGCAATCCGCTATGGAGAGTTCTCCAATTATTTCGCCTTGTAGATTAAGACTTTGAGCTGTCTCCCGGCTCTAGACCTTACAGCGGATTGCTATACAAGCACAACTGCGATCGATGGTTGCTCTGACTCTACAAGCGCAACAGCCTCAGCACTGGACGGCAATCCCTCACACTCAAAACCATCACGAATCCAAGCAGGTCCCTCCAATCATCTGGGACACAGATTTTATACATCCCTCAAAAAAAAATGCCCCGAAATAAGCAAGTCTCAAAACAACTATAGTCAAACCCACCAACCCTATAACGATTTGAGTGGCACATATGACACTTGAAAAAGAAGCCGGCAGACAAGTCGATTTTCAAGCAGGTACATCCGAAATAACACTGAATTAGAATGCTTTTCTTTACCCATAACCGTGTTGGTTGTTGTTCGAATATCGGGTTACAGTTGCCTTAGCCACTAGCGTGAAATTGCCGATATTTATCCCGTGCGCTTTTCATTTAGTCTTAAGTTAGCTCTTGCAATTTCCAGTCTGACTGTTGGTTTAACCAGTGTCAGTGTGGTGTACGTTTACCGCAACACACGTCATCTTTTACTGACACAAATCAATTATCGGCTAAAAGATATGGCCCAAATTGGGGCATTTCTAATTGATGAACAAATGCGGAACGATATTGTCGAATTAAGTGCGGAAATCGATAGCGATTCTCATATCACAGCCAGCGATATCGCAGAGCTGGAATCCGGAGCATTTCTCAATAGCCTGTCAGAGAGGGATATCGAACGCTACCATCAAACTCCAGAATTTCAGCGTCTCAGCCAAGCGCTGAGAGTCATTAATCGAGCCAGTCGCGATCGCGTCGATCCTCTACAAGAGTTCTACCCGCAGGAATTTCTCAATTACCCCAACGCCGTACTGCCGTACATTGCCATTCGAACCCCACAGTCCCCCGATTTGGGCGTCATCAAATTCCTTTCATCGTTTGCCCCCGAACCTGAAGGAGAGGAGTGGCCTGGCAATCCCATCGGCAATCTGTACAGGCCCACGTCCCCTATCTTCGCCAACGCCTTCGCAGGAAACAGTCAGGTATCGGAGTCCTTTTACTCCGATGCCTTCTACACATCTATTACGGCAGCAGTTCCGATTAAGGATGCCTCGGGAGGGACCATCGCCGTATTGGGACTGGACATGCTAGTCACCAGCGAGCTCAACAACTTAGCTCGGCTGCGCAATATTTGTTTTGCCATTATTGGCATTAGCCTATGCCTGTCTATTCTCATAGCAGCCGTTATTGCCCGCTGGTTAAGCACCCCGCTTAAAACCCTGACCGACGCAGCAGAGCAAGTGCGAAATCGCGATTTTAGTAACACCCTTAGTCTGAAGACGGGGGATGAAATAGAGGTCCTGGCCGACACATTCAACTTGATGGTGCGGGAGCTTCAGTGCTATTCCTCGACTCTCGAAGCCCAAAATCAGCAATTAGCCAACTACTCTCAGACACTAGAAATCAAGGTCGAAGAACGAACATCCGAATTGCGTAACGCCAACGCCCGCCTGCAATTACTGGCAACATCTGACGGCTTGACGAATCTAGCCAATCGCTATCATTTTGATAGCGATTTGGATCGGGCATGGCGGCGGGCTCATCTTGCTCAAACCCCCCTGACCCTCATTTTGCTTGATATTGATTTTTTCAAGCGATACAACGACACCTACGGTCACCAAGCAGGGGATGATTGTCTACGGTTGGTCGCCCAAACCATTGAGCGGGCCGTTCCCAAAAGCGTTGGTATCGTAGCCAGGTACGGGGGAGAAGAATTTGCCATTTTGCTAAGTTCTGGCCGCTCGACCACCAGTCACGATGTTGATAGCCTCAAAATTGCTCAAGCGATTCGGCAGGCGATTGCTCTCGCCAATATTCGCCACGATGGCTCCCCTCTCAACTCCACACTTACGGTGAGCCAAGGAATTGGCACCATCATCCCTAGCCAAGATGATGCGCCTTCTGTCTTGATCGAAATGGCCGATCGCGCACTGTACCAAGCCAAGGCCAATGGACGAAATTGCATTGAAATTGCCGAAACAGCGGCAAGCCGCCGATCGGTTTGAAACATCACTTGCCCCAGGCAAGCAAAACCTTTCAAATGAACATTGACCGAGCGATCGCCGCTGAAACTCTCCTGCCTTCCAGAATTGGTCGTTAGCCCTACCAAACCATCACCCACCTCAATGGAAGTTCGGAGTTAGGATTGAGAGGCAAATCATAACCTGCGAGCATGACCTGTCTCCCAATCGCAGAAATCGGTGAACCAATCCTGCGCCAAGTGGCGCAACCAGTTTTGGTTGAGGAGATTCCAACCCCAGCATTCCAGGCTTTTCTGACAGACTTAATCGATACATTGAGAGAACGTGATGGCGTGGGCATTGCCGCTCCGCAGGTCTTTCGTTCGATTCAGGCGATCGTGATCGAATGCCAATCCAATCCCCGCTACCCAGATATCCCAGACATTCCACTTCAGATACTTATTAATCCAGAAATTTTGGACCGCTCTCAATCTTCCTGCAGCTTTATGGAAGGATGCCTGAGCGTGCCCGAGCGGCGAGGAGAAGTCTACCGCCCGGAGTGGGTTCGAGTCGCAGCCTATAATGCTGCCGGACAGCGCAAGGAATATCTCGCCACTGATTTCACAGCCCGAATTTTGCTGCACGAAATCGACCACCTAAACGGCATCCTATTCGTCGATCGCCTTGCCCCCAGCCCAGTTGAAACCACCCCAGCTCAGTCCATCTCCTAAACCGATTTTTCTTCCCTCCACCGCGTCACTACCCCGCTCTGCCATCCATGAACATTGCCGACAACATTACGCAACTGATCGGACGAACCCCTCTCGTGCAACTCAACACCATTCCGCAGTCTGAAGGGTGTTTGGCTCGGTTAGCTGTCAAACTCGAAAGTTTCAACCCCGCAGCATCAGTCAAAGATCGCATTGCTGTCAACATGATTGAATCGGCCGAGCAAGCCGGTACGTTGGTCCCAGGCGAGACGGTATTGGTTGAGCCCACTTCAGGCAATACAGGGGTGGGACTGGCAATGGCAGCAGCAGCAAAAGGATACCGACTCATCATCACCATGCCGGAGAGCATGAGTGTAGAACGTCAGCTTTTGCTGCAGGCTTATGGGGCCGAGGTCGAGCTGGTGCGCGGAGGTGGAGGCATGGGAGAAGCCATCTGGAAAGCAGAAGAAATTGTCCGCAAGACTCCCAATGCCGTGATGCTGGGGCAATTTACGAATCCAGCAAATCCGGCTATTCATTACCGCACCACCGGCCCCGAAATTTGGCAAGACACGGATGGAACTGTCGATATCTTTGTGGCGGGAGTTGGCACCGGAGGCACCATTACGGGGGTCGGTCAGTACTTAAAAGAGCGTAAGCCAGACATCGAGATTGTTGCTGTAGAGCCCAGTTCCAGCGCAGTTCTGAGTGGAGGACGGCCATCGTCCCACAAAATCCAAGGAATTGGAGCAGGGTTCGTGCCTGACGTGCTCGATCGCTCGATCATCAACGAAGTCGTTGCCATCGATGATGACACCAGTATTGAATATGGACGGCGATTGGCACGGGAAGAGGGCCTGCTATCGGGGATTTCTACCGGGGCAATCTTGGCAGCGGCGATTCAAGTAGGCCGCAAACCTGAAAACGCTGGCAAGTTAATCGTGATGGTGCAACCTAGTTTTGGCGAGCGCTATTTGAGCACTCCGATGTTCCGGGATTTGAGCGTTGCGGTTACAGCCAGATAGAGAACTCCAAATTTTTGATGGCGAGTCAGACCCATCGCTTGGATAGCGTCAAGCTAACTCATAAGCATTGCTATAGCCTTTGGCAATCAGCTCTGAAGAGTTCTTCAGGTCATTATTCCTGGCCAACCAAGGTTTTGAGCTGTTTTTGTTCTCCAAACCTGACAGCGGATTGCTATACCTGCGTAAGTCTTGGAATAGACTTTTGTCTACTTACAGGTAGAGAAGGAAAGGCGGAGGATTTCAACATTAATTCAGATGCGATCCAATCCTATTCGATCGCGTTCTCGCTGATTCGCAAGGAGACGGTGGTTCGCCGCTGTCTTGTTCGCAATATCTAGGTTCTCCTGCTCCTAGCTTGGCCATGAGTACTTATCAGCCTCAGAAGAAGACTATTTCTTCTCAATCGTCTGCAACACCACAGAGCACCATAGCCTCAAGGCCGTTTGCCCCCGCACCTCAACCAGAAGCGCTTGAGGAAGCCAAGCAGTTGCATGAAGAGACGATGGCGAAGTCAGAGACTGTGAGGCGCACGGGCCACAGCCTGAAGACCATGAAAATCAATCCGGGAAATGCGGTTGAGCTTCAGCCATTGCAGATGAAAATTGCGATCGATGAACCTAGAGATCGGTACAAATCTGACTATCAGCAAGAACAGCTCGAGCGCCAAACCTACGACGTCGCTCAACCAGTCCAAGCGTTTCTGCAGCTTCCGATCCAGATGGTTAAACCGGCGGATAAAGTGGCAGCCCAGAAATTGACCACAGGCTCTGACCTCAGCTCAGGCTACGAGGTTGGAATGCGACATTATCAGCCTCATAAAGGAATAGAACTCAAAGCACAATTAACGAAGGCGGGTGACGAAAACATTCCGACTTCATTTACAGAATATGACGTCAATCCAAAGCCAGAATCGGGAGGCAGAGACGCAGAACGAATAGTTGTTGGAGATAATGGACGGATATGGTACACGGGGGCGCATTACGCAGAGGGATCGTTTGAGGAGTTAACCTGAGCAACAGGCATGGTGATCTCCGCTAGTTCTATGCTTCAAATTCTTAGGTAAATTCCAGTCATCACCGAGCATCAGAAACAGTGAAAGGAGTGGACGAGAAGATGGGAATCACACAACAGATCGGTGCTGAGGAAGCTGATTTCTTTTTGGTGGACGAGAGCCTGGAATCTGCATCGGAATTGATTTCAGACCTTAAGGGTCTAGAGCCAGCCAAGGCATTGCTGGATGGTTCTCGCTCGTCAACAAAAGCCGAATTGATGGAAGAAGCATATGTACAGTTAGACTTCCCCTCCTATTTCGGTCGAAATTGGGATGCGTTGAATGATTCTTTAGCTGAAAAATTATGGTGTTTGGAAAATTGCAATACCTACTTACTAATATTCACAAATTCAGATAAGTTACTATCGCAGGAAACCGAGGAGGAGATCGATAACTTGTTGGAGATTATGAAGGCAGCCGTTGATGGGTTGACGACAGGAAAACGAACTCTAGCATTGAAGGTTATATTTCTAATCAAAGATGTGATGAATAGCCGCATAGGTACTGGAATGACAAACAAAGATCTGGACTATAAAGTTATTGATAAAACGACATAAGCATACGAATAGACGCTTACCCCCTCCCAAAAAAATCAAACACAGCGATGTTTAGCCGCAATGGAGCCGATATAAGGTCACTTTCCTCCCCATCAATACACACTCTCGGCAACAGAATATGGGGAAAAATGAGCTAATCGAGAACTGGCATGATTCGAATTGTCGAAATACAGTAGCGTCATTCATCACCTAAGTAGGTCGTCCAAGAACAACAGTGCTGATTTTCGTTGAGTCTCAGTTCATTTGACGATGCCATCGCTGGGGGCTGTACAAGAGCCTGTCCTATTGATTGGACAGAATTTCAAACTGACGATACATCTCATCGGCTTTTCGGTACAGAAGATAGCTGCCTACAAGCATGAGGATGGCAACCATTCCCATCGTGCGTCTAGCTTGCTGATTGGTGCGGAGGATGTCTGCCTCATTACCCCAGTGCACCCGCAGACGATCTCCCAGTGGATCGACCAATTGGGCCGAACCGCTTGAGGTGTCGATACCTGCTACAACCGTCACCAATTCCCCCTGTACTAGGTATCGTCGGGTGACATCGACAAATACGGATTCCACACCTTCCCAAATAGCTGGGGTAAGGGGAAATATTTGCTCTTCGTATTCCACCTCCAAGGGACGAGAGCGTCTAGTTTCCCCGACCCACAGAACTCGGGCTCGGGCAGAGCGGTCGTCAACAGTGGGAAGAACGTCGAGGTTAAACGCAAGGGGAATGGTGATATTGCCATCCGACAGGGTCACGATATCGGCAGCACGATCCCAACGAAACAGCTCCTCTCGAACGCGTTCCTCAGAACTGCCGCTCCGCGCGGCAATCAGCAATTCCCCCCGAATAACTCTGAGAGACTCATCATCTGGCATGGCGTAAGGGCTCTCTGCCAACAAAAATCCCTCGATTTTAACCGGATCGTTACTACCTCCCTCCCAAGCCAAGGCCTCTGAGATGGAGAGGCCCGACAATGCTGCTAATTCTGATGAGGTTTGCAGGGTGACACCAAAAACAGTCATCAGAAATATGCAAAAACCCAAACCGCCCAACATAAAGGTGCCAAACCGCAGACCCAGATAGTTCTGGTAGTCCCGGTGCCTAACGTTACGAGGGCGATTAGTCCAGAAGGAATACCTGACGGGCATGGCTCTTAGGAGATGTCTGCCAAACGTGACGCCAGGTTATCGGTGTTGGGGGCATAGATTTGCAAGTAGTTCCAGTAATTGCCCAACACGGCTTTGACATACTTACGCGTTTCAGGGAAGGGAATCTGCTCCACAAACAAATCGGGATCTGACAGATTGTATCGCTGCGTCCACTGAGCAACGTTTCCGGGGCCGGCATTATAGCTGGCGATCGCCAACATGGAATTATCCTGGTAGCGACGATGGGTGTAATCCAAATAAAACGCCCCAAAGTGTAAGTTGTCGTTGGCAGTGCTCAAGTTGTACCCGGTTTGCCGTCCCATTTGATCGGCAATCCACGCCCCCGTCGCTGGCATCACCTGAGTCAATCCCAAAGCCCCCGAACGGGAGACAATTTCCGGCTCGAACCGAGATTCCTGTCGAATCAATCCCGCCAAAACTAACGGATTAAGGCTGAAGGATTCAGCTTCCGTTACCAGCGTGTCGTAATGATGCAAGGGATACACGGTCTGCCAAAAATCCGGACGCCGCTGAAGCTGTAGAGCAATGGCATCACCGCCTTCTGCTTTGGGAATCAGGCTGGCAACTGTATTAATGCCTTGCAAGCGATCGAGATAGTTGCTGCCTCGGTTTTGCAATACCCCACGGGAAAACAGAGATTGAGTCGTCTCGGGGCGATCGTAGTTTTCCCATTGCCAGCGCTGCCAGGCATCGTCCGCCGCCCCAGCGGAATGCAGAGATTGCACCGCCTCCGAAACCTGCGGTAACTGCAAAATTGCAGGTTGGTACTGTAGCGAGACCACTGATCGCCCGCTGGAAAAATCACCTGCAGGCAGCCCCAATAATGTTGCGGCCCTCCAGCCGTAGTAACTGGAGCGAGCATGCTGCAACACTTGTCGATAGGCAGCTGTTGCCCCAGCCGAATCCCCTTGCGCGCTCAGCCATCGCCCCGCCCAAAAATTCAGTTGGGCCCCCCACTCTGTTGTGGGCTGTTGAGTCCCCACCGGTTGGGCTACCGCGACTGCCCCTGCCCAATTACCGGCATTCGCCCGTTGCGATGCAATTGCCCATGCAACTTCTGCGGCGGCTTGACTCTGAGGAAAGTTCTGCCACAACTCTTGTCGCGTGGACTCGGCTGCCGGTCGATTGCCCGCCCGCGAGTACAGGGCCGCCAGCTGCTGCAGCGCTGCGGGTGAACTATTGGTAGTGCGGTCGGCCTCCTGTCTCAAGAGCGAGATGGCAGTGGCGGTGTCGACAAGTTCGGCCAGCTTGAGACGAGCCTCACCGGCCTCTGGCGCATCGGAGAATTGCGAGAGTAGCCGCTGGTAAGCTGCGATCGCAGGTGTGTGCTCGCGCGAAATTTGGTGGGAACGACCTAGCCGGTAGAGATTGAGAGCAGTCGCGGGAGCGGATTGGTAGGCTCGCGATGCCTTGCCGAATTCTTTTTGTTCCCAATAGGCATCTGCGATAATTTGATAATCCTCGGCCGTAAAACTCGCTCCGTTGCTATCCCGCCAGCGGTTCAGATGCACCGTTAGTTCGTCAGTGTCGGGAGCAATGTCTGCCAAATGACGAATGTAGGTGAAGTTCTGGGTCTGGCTCCCGATCGCCTCTTGCAAGTATTCGGCGGTCACCGGGTGGTCGTAATACCGCGATCGCAGCTCGTCCACCCGTCCCAATCCCCGTAGCGCTCTCGGAATCAAAGAGCTGCTGGGATAGTCCTCCAGCAACTGCATCCAAGCTCGATCGGCAGAGACCGGACTATCGGCTTGTTCGTAGGCTAACGCCCGCAACATCACAATTTGATCGGCCAACGATGGCAGGCTGTCTTCCATTCCCTCCAGCAATTGCAGGGCTAACGTGCTGCGACCCAAAGCTAGTGCTTCGGTGGCCTGCACGTAGGCACGACTCGCAGTGCTGCGATCCGTATTTCTATTGGCATTGGAAAGGGCCGCGTTGGAATGTCGGTTGGTGGTTTCAGCACGGCCCGTATCGACAGTCAATGGAGATGACTGCGCTCGTACGGGCAGCCCCGTCGAAAAATCAAGCTCAAATGACGTTTGCAAGAATGCGACGCTGGCTCCCATCATTCCTAAGCCCAACATCGCTGCACTCAACGTTTTTAAGCCTTGGCGTTCATCGCTCATAATTCTTGCGTCCTACCAACTCGCTCGACAACATTGCATATTCGCGTCGCTGACTGCCGCACTGTCTTCATTTCTGCTCGGCCAGATATCAATGCCAATATCAACAATGCTAAAGGGCCAGAAATGGGAGAACCGAACGGGGGATAGCAGCACCTCAGTTCATCACTCTACTCAAACCATTCGAGTGCTGCAGGGGACAGGTTGACCATTTTTTGACTTTTTTGAGGGTTGCTTTTGCACTGTTAGGAGATCTGGGGGCAAAGCACTGCTTACGAACGAATTTAAACACGCGTTCAAAGTCGATCCTCACCGTGCTTCTGCGATCGCGAGATAGGATGGGGAACGCACGTTAAGAATTTGGGATAATTAATGGCGTCTAGCTATTCTTTCGATGTAGTCAGCGAGTTCGATCGCCAAGAGCTAGTGAACGCAGTCGATCAGGCAATGCGTGAAATCAAGAACCGCTACGATCTTAAGCCCACAAACAGCACCATAGACTTGGGGGATACATCACTCACCATCGAGACGGACACCCGCATGTCGCTCAATTCCATTCAGGATATTTTGCGGACCAAGGCATCGAAGCGCGGGTTGTCGCAGAAGATTTTCAAGTTCGAGGCGGCTGAAACTGCTGGTGGAAGCCGCATGCGTCAAGCCGTTACCTTGCAAAAGGGAATTGATAAAGATCTGGCTAAAAAGATAAGCAAGCAAATTCGCGACACCTTTAAGAAAGTGCAGGCTTCTATACAGGGGGATTTGCTGCGGGTATCGGCTAAGGATAAAGATGTTTTGCAGGATGTAATCCAAATGTTGAGACAGGAGGATTATCCGGTTCCGTTGCAGTTTACGAATTATCGTTAGGGATTGGTCTTTGGTTGATTGTCCCCAGTCATTAGTCATTGGTCATTCGTGAATTGCTTCTTGTTGTCTTTCAGCCTGCCGATGAAGGATGTCATCCGCACTAGATGTGCTGCTGCAGGCTTGGGGGGGTAGCGCTTGGGAACGACTGCCCGTGACTTTTTGCTGGCAGAGACTGGCTCAATCGTATTTGGATTTGGCGAATGCGAGCCGGCTAATGGGTGTGGGAACGATCGCTGCTTAGTCTGGGAACATCGATTGGGGCATTGACATACAACGTTTGCCATTTCAGTTTGGACAAAGAGTTCCTAGCGCAGTCTGGGTTAAACAGATGGCGATCGGCAATCCGCTATGGAGAGTTTCCTGAGTACTGTTCCTCGTCAATAAAGGATTCTACCCGTCTCAACACTCCAGATCGTAGAGCGGATTGCTATGGCTGAAATGTCTGCAGTGGTATGGCCTCTGCTTCAGCTGGCGAACTGAATATTGATTGCAGTGGGCAATAGAGTATACGCAACTGCGCACAATCCATCGCTGTTCGGCAACCTACCACTCCAGCGGTACGGCAACTCCCACCGAAACAGAAATGGCAACTCGTTAAGGTGACATTACAGAGCGAATAGGCACTGTATACACATCAGCGTAATGCACATATTTCTAGGCAATGGCCAGACCAAGCACGCCCTTGTTGGCCCCCTGAGGACGAACCATGTCTTTCCCCAGCAATCCTCAATCTGAGAGCAACAATCTCCGCGCCCCAGGCGCAGACAACCAATTGTGGCAATATTTGAAGGCTCAAGAGCAACAAAATGCTCAAACCCTTGCCCAGCAGGTTTCTGAAGACGCATTAGAGATCCTTTCTCACCACATTCGCGGTATGCTGGGCACCCTGCCATCCGAGCAGTTTGGAGTTCAGGTCGTAACTAGCCGCGAGAGTTTGGCTCAGTTACTGACTGGAGCCATGATGAGTGGTTACTATCTGCGCACGCAGGAGCAAAAACTACAGCTCGAACATGCATTTGGACTTCGCTCCGAGGATGGCATTTCTGAAGCAAATAATTCACAGGATGGTATAGCCAGAGACAGTTAGTCTTGGGTGATTCTCGTCTAGAATTAATTTCTTCAGATTGGCGATCCATTTCGTCAAAATTTGGGTAAAGTTTTTTCAATCAATTGAGGTGTTAGTATGCCTGCCACCAGTAAAGTTCAAGACAAATTAGCCACAGCCAAGGCTCGGTACAATCAGCTGCTCAAGCAAAGTCAGAATCCTCACGCTGACCCCGTTCTGAAATCTTTGCAAATGGCAATCTCTAAGTTAGAGAAACAAGCTGGTAAATAGTGACGTTGTTCGTGCCATAGATTTTGCACCCACAATTGTCGCAAGGACAGCTTTGACCCTACCTTACAGCCAACTACACTCCTCTTTGCTCACCCTCTTCGGATGTGCATCGGTTGTTCGCGTCACCACAATCACTGCAGTTGCATCAGTCAACCTGCAGATAGCTCGTGGTAGTCAAACGACATAACTTTTTATCCCCTGCACGCACAGCGATTGCAGGGGACTTTTGGGTATCTGAATTATGGGTTCGAAGATGCCATTCTCAGATACTGTGACAGCGCCAAAATAGAGCTGGCTTTGACGAGATTGAACTCGACATTCACATCCGATAAGAGATACGGGGATGAGAAATAGCTTCAAATTGAATCACAAAGACAATCACCCTATTTCTCTATCGAGGTCGCTCCTGATCGCACCAATACCAAGTTCGCTTCACTACAGTGGAATACCTGTATCAGGACATCAGATTCTCTTGCATGGCAATCCGCTGTAAGGTCTGGAGTGTGAGGACAGCTCAAATCTTCGATTTACCGAGAAACATGGCTAGAGTATTCTCCATAGCTGATTGCAGAAAGCCATAGATCGAGCGGCAAGATTGCCCTTACTTCTGGAAGCCGGACAGACTACTAACGTCAGTCAGTAAATCGCTCCAACAAACCACCTCCCAGCAAGACATCTCCGTCGTACCACACGGCTGCTTGTCCGGGGGTGACGCCAAATTGAGGTTCGTCAAACACAATTCGAGTGCGGGTGAGCTGTCCGTTTTTGTCTGGCAGAGGTGTAATAGTGGCTGGAACGGGACGAGATCGATAGCGAATTTGGACATCTGCCCGAATTGCTGCGCTGGGTTGGGCCATTGACACCCAATTGACGCGCTCGGCGATCGCCTCCGGTTGAGTTGCGTCTTCCCGGGGCCCGACCACCACTCGGTTCATGGCGGCATCTAATGCAATCACGTACAGCGGCTGGGCCGCAGCCACCCCCAGCCCCTTGCGTTGACCGATGGTGTAATGGTGGACTCCCTCGTGGTTCCCCAGAACATTGCCAGCTGTATCGACGATCTCTCCCTGCGCCGGAGGGATGTACCGATCGAGAAAGGTTTGCATCGAGCCATGTGCTTCCACCAGGCACAAGTCTTGACTCTCGGGTTTATCGGCAGTGTGCAGGTTCAAATCGGCTGCTACCGTGCGAGTCTCAGACTTTTCCCAGTCTCCCAGCGGGAACATGGCATGAGATAAGTGGTGCTGACTCAAGTCATAAAGGAAATAAGACTGATCCTTGTTGCGATCACGAGCGCGCAATAATTGCATGCGATCGCGATCGGGCGAATATTGAATGCGAGCATAATGGCCTGTGGCAATGGTCTCGATGCCCAGTTGCTCGCGGGCGTAATCGATCATCGGGCCAAACTTGACCGTGGTGTTGCAGCGGGAGCAGGGGAGCGGTGTGGTGCCCTCTGCATAGCCATCTACAAGATAACGGATGATGCTAGCTTCAAATAGCTCGCGCGAATCGACGACGTGATGGGGAATACCCAACTGGTCGCACACTTGCACGGCATCGACCATGCCTTCCGAACAACACTGTCCCTTACCTTTCATCAACCACAGGGTCACCCCTTCCACTTGGTATCCCTGCTGATGTAAAACCGCAGCAGCAGTCGAGCTATCGACGCCGCCCGACATTCCCACGACAACTTTGGAGCCGGGGGTGGCGAGCGGGCCGACAGAAGCCGTAGAAAGGGTTGTGGAATGGGTCATGGAAGGAAGAGCAGCGATCGCTCGCAAGCAATCTGTAGGTTTTGATGAGATTTTGATGACACCAACGCTCGGCAGGGCAAGAACGCGATAAATAGATAGTAAATCTGAAAGCAAGCAAACCTAAAAGCAAGCAAAGCTGCAGGCAGACTGACTAAAGCATCGTGAATTTAGAGCCGGCGATAGCTTTCCCACTTTAATGTGTTTTGAATGAGAACGTCAGGTATGTGAGACATCGATCGCGCTTCCGAACATATTCTGCGTCTCTTCAGGCAGTTAACTCTCCTACCCGATAGTTCAAGGAGTTCGAACAATCATCGCTAGAGTGAGGACAGCTATCAGCCACACAAGTATCCTGTCAGAGCTACAGTGAAATTATTCATGCGGCATTCTTGCTCGTTCCCATTTGCCTGCAGGCCTCAATGACCGTTCATCCCGGCAACCGCGATCGCACGTTCCCCCGCTCGAATTCGCAGCCGGAGGTTTTGGTCTATCCGGCATCTATCGACGATCTCGATACGCTCGCAGATGTGCTGGCTCTATCGTTTCACCCCCGTGTCGGGTTGCAGAGGTTCGTGTGGCCGGTGTTGCGTCTAGGAATTCGCGAGGACATTCGGCGACGACTGCTCGGCAACAATCCCAAATACTGCTGCTTGGGAGCCTGGTGCAATGACGAGCTGGCGGGGACACTAGAAATCGGTATGCGCCGCACCACTAGTGCCACTCAACCGAGCACAGCAGACACCACTCGCGCACCATACATCGCCAACCTGGCGGTGCTGCCTGACTGGCGACGCAAGGGGGTTGCGACCAAGCTGCTGTTGGGGGCCGAAGGAGTCGCGGCCACATGGGGGAGCGCTCGCATATTCCTGCACGTTCTGGAGAGCAACAAAGCCGCGCAGCGACTGTATCTAAACGCTGGATTCAGCATGCAAGGGCGTTCGGCGACGGCTTGGAATTATCTCGGTGCCCCCCGAGAGATTTTGCTGTATAAGTCGCTCTCTGAATAAGTTCCTACTGACAATACGGCCCGATTGGGCCTTCGGTTCTCTTTACCCGTAGCTTCCCCAACTTGGCTTATCTCTAGCTAAGCGCGAATCCAGCGGCTGCTGCCATCCTTTTGATCAACAATCGTGATTCCTTCCGCATTAAGGCGATCGCGAATCTCATCCGCTTCGGCAAAATTGCGCTCTTTACGGGCGGCATTGCGGCGATCGAGCAGCTCTTGAATCTGGGCATCTGTGAAGGAATCGGGCGCCGATGGTTCGTTGTCGCTGACCCCTTCCACCGTTAAACCTAGAATGTTGGCGATCGCGACCAAAGCCTGCGCTTTTGCGGTCAGCGTAGCCGCATCGAGGGTCCCTGCTCCAGTGTGTTTGAGCTGATTATTTTCCTTCGTCAAGGTTTTCGCCAGATCGAAAGCTACAGCTAGAGCGCCGGGGGAGTTGAAATCATCATCGAGGGCCGTCTCTGCCGCCGCGATCGCCTCAGATTCCGGCTTGACTCCCTCCAGGTCGAGAGTTTGAGCAAAGGTTAATGCTGTGGACAGCGTATTCCAAGCGCTGGTTGCTGCCGTCAGGCTCTCGTCCGTTAGGTCAATCGGACTGCGATATTGAGTCTGTAGGAAGAACAGGCGTAGGGCCATCGGCTCGTAAGTTTCCAACACATCTCGAATGGTTTTGAAGTTACCGAGTGACTTCGACATCTTCTCGCCGTCGATATTCAGAAACCCGTTGTGCATCCAATATTTGGCAAACGGTTCTCCTCCCAGCGGTTCCGACTGTGCTATTTCATTCTCGTGGTGGGGAAATTTCAGGTCGGCTCCACCAGCATGAATATCGATCCGTTCGCCCAACGTCTCCCGCACCATTGCCGAACATTCAATATGCCATCCCGGTCGCCCCCATCCCCACGGCGACTCGAACCCCTCCTCAGAGCGTTCGGCAGACTTCCATAATGCAAAGTCAAACGGATCGCGCTTTTGGATAGCTTCGGTATCCACTCGTCCGCTGGCCCCTGCTTGCATGTCCTCCAGTTTGCGACCGGAAAGCTTGCCATACCCGTTAAACTTGCGCACAGCGTAGTAGACATCCTGCCCTTCTGCATGTCCGCGGACCTGATAGGCAAATTGCTTTAGTTCTAAATCTTGAATCAGTTGATAGATAGCTGACAGCGATCGCGTTGCTCTGGGATAGAGATCGGCAGGCATCACATTTAGCCGTTCCATATCCTCCATATAGGCATCGATAAATTCTTCCGAAATCGCCTGCATGTTCGAGCCCCGTTCCCGTGCCCGCTTCAAGATTTTGTCGTCTACATCCGTAAAGTTTTGAACGTATGTGACGGTATACCCTTTCCAGGCTAGGTACCGCCTCACCACATCCCACGTAACATAGGTGCGAGCGTGGCCCAAGTGGCAGAAGTCGTAGACAGTGACTCCGCAGACATACATCTTGACGTCACGAGAACCCTGTCCAGCTCCGGTAGAGGATTCGCATTCGCTAAGGGGAACAAACGGCTCCTTCTGTCGGGTCAGTGAATTGAATATGGTCAGGGCCACGTCTACTTACTCGCGATCGACTCTAATAGTGTGCCAGCTTTGGTGAATTGAGGGCATCGTACCCCCCGCACAATCCGCAGGCTTGGCCTTGACGACACTCCCTCCCTCTACACAAAGCGCTGTTGAATAGACTGGGAGAATTTCTAAAGTCCGATTGGGTTGCTTAGGACTTTAACGACTGCTCTTTTTCGCACCACCCAATGTTCAAGCAAACATCACCCAGAACTGACCGAAAAATATGTCAGTACGTTACTTTTTTTTCGTGTTGTTCACGTATCTGTAGCTGTTATTAAGCGTATAAACTTCCTCGGTTTCGCGAGTTAGGCTAAGTAAATCGAACCCGACAGGAACTAAGCCCATGAGTCTTTCGGAAGTCGTCAGTAAAGAACTAGAGCAAGCACGTTCCATTTGCACTACGTATGGTGAGAACGATCCTCACTGCCGAGCTGCTTGGGATGCAGTTGAGGAAGTATTGGCCGCTAGCAGCCATAAATCACCTCCCAGCAGTTTAGACATCTACTGTGATGAACATCCTGAAGCCCCCGAATGTTTGATTTACGAAGATTAGTGACTAATTGGTTACCTTCCTAAGCATCGTTTCTCCTTGTAGTAGACTCCATTATGT
>JBFRWD010000023.1:0-4573 GCA_051439425.1 Synechococcus sp. | reverse complement strand
TTGTAGTAGACTCCATTATGTCGTCAATTTTGGCGGCATTTTTTTATGAAAAACTTTGTAGTTTCTGAGAATTAAACTAGAAATAATCGCACTTACAAGAGTAATGGTGCCGTACCTCTTCGGGAATGCATCATTTCTCCTCTGGAATTCAGCGCTGATGTTGCTGCGATCGGCTCGGAGAAGGATAAAGAAAAGAGCTATTGCGAGGCTGAGAGTTGATATGGCAATGACCGATCGCGTGGAAACCCCAAACAACCCCACACACCAAAATCGAGGCAGTTTACTGACCGAGCAAATCAACCCCCTCAGCGCAGATCTCGATCGCCTCTCCAGCCTGGAGTTGGTAGAGGTCATCAATAGCGAAGATGCTCAAGTGGCAACGGCAGTCGCAGACGCGAAGGCAGCAATTGCAACAGCGATCGATCTCGCAGTACCCAGACTGCAAGCGGGTGGGCGATTGCTATATGTCGGGGCTGGAACAAGCGGGCGCTTGGGAGTATTGGATGCAGCAGAATGTCCACCCACCTTTCAAGTGCCACCAACGCTGGTGCAAGCGGCGATCGCGGGGGGAACAGAAGCCCTCGTTCGGAGTGCAGAAGGTAAGGAAGACGAGCGGGACGCAGGAGCAAAAGAAATTGCAGACCGAGCGATCGGCCAACAGGATGTGGTTATGGGGATCGCAGCGGGAGGAACCACCCCTTACGTTCACGGAGCATTAGCAGAAGCCCGTCGAAGAGGGGCAAAAACGATATTCTTTGCCTGTGTGTCGGAGTCTCAGGTACCGATGGAGTGCGATGTCAACATTCGCGTGCTAGTAGGGCCGGAAGTACTGACAGGCTCGACACGGATGAAAGCCGGTACCGCCACAAAATTAGTGCTGAACACCCTCTCCACTGGGGTAATGGTGAAGCTGGGGAAGGTCTACGGCAATTTGATGGTGGATGTCGCGGTCACCAATGACAAACTGCACGACCGAGCCGTGCGGATCGTTGCCCATTTGACCGGATGCGATCGTCAGCAAGCCATAGAGTTACTGGATGCCGCCCAGCAGCAAGTGAAACCCGCGCTACTCATGGCCTGGTTGCCCTGCAATCTCGATCGGGCTCGCGCCTTGCTTGAAGCCACAAACGATGATTTACGGGCCGCCAAAGAGCTTGGGGAGCAACAGCTCAATCGCTATACATAACAGCGCACGAGCTATTCAGAGTGCTTGGAGCGAGACCGTTTTCGGGGGACAATCTGCTGGATTAGTGTCAGCAGGACGAAAATATTCGGGACCGTGTCGGGGGTTGCATCCGGCCACATCAGCAATTGCAATTCCCCTCGCTCCAGCAATTGCTTCCGTTCAGCCACCGTTTGAGACGCCTGCGGATAATAGAACATCGAAATTGCCCCCTGATACAGTTGCACTTCGTCAATCGACTCCCAGGCGAAGATCCGATCGCCTTTGGATAATCCCCAACGGTTGATGGTGATGGGCCCAAACGCCAAGTCTCGTCCTTCTTCAAATGCTTCAAGAGCCGGAGGGAAGTGGCGGCTGGTCAGTTCAAGCTGAATGCGATCGCATAGTTTGGCGATACCGGGAAAGGTGGAAGAGTGCTTGGAGAAGGTTACGTGTCGGCCACTGCGAAGCTGCAAACGACAATTGAAAATGGAACCGTCCCGCCACGGGCGTGAATCCATACACACGGTAGAAATGTCATCCCAGCGCAGGCATTCCACTTTGCCGGGCTGCTCAAACACCAGGCCACGCTCGAAGATGAGGACTCGAGTACGCTGTGCCCGCACGGCATTAACCACCAGCCAACTTCCCAGTGGTAACCCCACACATCCCAAAACCACTGCCAGAATCAAGACTGGAAACAACATTCCACTAGCGGAGGTAATTCCAAGCAGCATTGCCCCCGCAAGAAAAACTCCCGCTGATAACACTAGCCACGAGCCAAAAATCTGGCGTGCCCGCGCACGGATAGGATCGGCCCGATACTCTTCTAAGGCTGGGCCTAACTTGCGAACGACGTTCTCTATATCTAGCGTTTGCGACACTCAGAAGCCTCTTGCCGTCGAATAGGACAGATGCAAACCCGTTGGGAATAGTCGCTGACAACAGTATTGGATAGGGATGTAGCGCTTTGGTGTATCGAATATTTCACATCGAGAGAAAGTGAAGGATAGATTCCAACTTCGAGAAGGAATGCAAAATGACTTCTCTATCGGGCATTATCGCGTTTTTCGGCCCATTCCCCAGCATCGAGCAATGGAATTCTGCAATCGCGATTCCTGAAACCATTGCCACTCGCATCATGCTTGTATTGCAGCGACCATACCACTGCAGACATTTCAGCGACGTTCACCCCTTAGTGCTATTAGAAATCGTTGTCCTAACTCAAATGGCATCCCAACTGACTTAAATGGCAAACGATATGTCGCAGCTGATGTCGCAGTTAGCAAGCTCCGTGACAGAATTCGTCGAGTCGCGCTCTCATTCGATCGCGCCGCCCCCCGATTTTCCCCAATGCCACCCCCAAAAATAATTGGCATGATTGGAGGCAATATCATTCAGCGGTAGATGGTCGATGGCAAACATGGTGGGAGTTTTCCGTTGGGCAATCGGTGTTGGGGCCGGCGTATGGTTGGGGGGCATTTCTATTGTGGGAATGGCCGCCGCAAATGGTGCCAATCCCACATTGGAAGTGGGCATCGTACAACGGTTTGGAGAGTCGTCGGGAGATCGGCTGACGGTATCGGCAACGGGCGGGGCACAGATTGTTTTGTATTATCCCGCTCCAGCTAGCGAGCTAACCAACCATTCTCCAGGTTTTGACCCATCAGGACTATCTGACGAGGGAGTTGCTACTGAGGAACTGTCCGTAGCAGTGCCCTCCATTACCGTAGGGGTTTCCCAGCAATTTCATCCCCAATCGCTCTTGCAGCAGCGACTGATCCTCAGCCGTCACCGCAGCTTTGAAAGTGCCGAAGCCAGCGCCCGTGAATGGGAAGCATTGGGGGTCAAGACTCTAGCCGTACAGCCAGAAGAGTGGCAAGTGTGGGCTGACCCTGAGGCATATTCCAGCCTCGATTACGAACGCATTTTGGAAATGGCTCGATCTCGCGATCGCTTCAGTGCCAGCTTAGATAACGAGCTAGTTGCCTTTGATTCATCCCTGAGTTGGACGGTGGGGGGACAAACTTACACAGGAGATACGCTGACCATTCGCTCCAGCAGTGGAGGCCCTTTGATTGTGAATGGGCGAACGTACGGCGGAGATTTGGTGGTGCAGCCCAATACGTTTGGCACGTTCACCGTGGTCAATAACGTTCCGATTGAAACCTATTTGCGAGGGGTGGTTCCCCACGAAATCGGCCCCGGTGCGCCGTACGAGGCGATTCGTGCCCAGGCCATTTTGGCTCGCACCTATGCCCTGCAAAACCGCCATCGTTTTGCTCCCGATAACTACGAACTTTGTGCCGACACCCAATGTCAGGTGTATCGAGGGTTGAGCGGGACAATTTCGGAAGCCGATCGCGCCATTGCTAGTACTGCCGGTCAGGTGCTGACCTATGACGGGCAACTGGTAGATGCTGTGTATTCGTCCACGAGCGGTGGGGTAACGGCTGATTTTACACATATTTGGGATGGTGACCCACGCCCCTACTTACAATCGCTACCGGACACCTTGCTGCAAAATCCTCCGGTGGGGACTCTCGATCTGTCTCGGGACGATCAGTTCCGCCAGTTTTTGGGGTGGAGTAGTGGGTTTAACGAGGCAGGGGTGTCGAATTACTTCCGCTGGCGGTTAGATCAACCCTTGAATAAGCTGACAAGGAACTTGCGAGACAATCAGAGCTATTTGGGAATTACCATTCCTGACTATGAAGCTATTGTCGGCTTAGAGGTGTTGGAGCGATCTCCCAGTGGTCGGGTGCAGGCCATGCGTCTGGATTTGCGGCAGCAAGATGGAAACCTCACCAGTGTAACGCTGCGCAAGGATGAGATTTTATTAGGGTTGCGAGCGACATATAGCTTGTTGTTTGCGATCGACCCGCTGTATGCCAACGGCTCTATTTCAGGCTATCGGTTTACGGGAGGAGGATTGGGACATGGTGTTGGTATGAGTCAGTATGGCTCGTACACGTTGGCCCGTCGTGGGTTGAATGCGATTAATATTTTGTCGTTTTACTATCCGGGGACGGCGATCGCCCCGCTGACTCCAGCATTGGCAAGCGAAACGACAGTCAGCCCTTCGGCAGCACTATTGTCGGAGCTCCAAACTGTCAGTGAGAGCGCCCGTCTTCAAAATCTACCCAACTAGGTGAATTGTAGAGGCTGTTAGGTGGATGTGAAGAGCAAGGGTGGCAAACTTACCTCCAGAGCCACACTTGCCTTTGGTCAGAGTTGCAACCTCCTTGGGAGCCACTATCCGAACCCTAAGAAGCCACACAATGTGCTATTGCAAACGAATAGGCAGTTAGGACATATTGGTTGGATTGATGAGTGCCATCTCGCTTATGCCAGCCGCCTACAGCATGGACCTACGCCTGAAAGTCCTCAAAGCAATCGAACGAGGAGAAA
>JBFRWD010000022.1:0-19892 GCA_051439425.1 Synechococcus sp. | reverse complement strand
AATGTATCCCGAGGCAGTGTGGGCGCAGTTGGAAGTGGCCTGCCAGCACTATAACGACAACTTTGGCCGCTGGCCCCGCGGCATCTGGCTACCGGAATGCGCCTACTATCCCGGCCTGGAACGCATGATTGCCGATGTCGGTCTGCGCTACATGCTGACGGATGGCCACGGTGTTCTGTATGCCAAACCCCGTCCCAAGTTCGGCACTTACGCCCCCATATTCACCGAGTCTGGCGCTGCTGTGTTCGGGCGCGACCACGAATCCTCTCAGCAGGTGTGGTCGGCACAAGTGGGCTATCCCGGCGATCCCAACTACCGCGAGTTCTATAAGGATCTCGGTTTCGAGGCAGATTACGAGTACATCAAGCCGTACATCATGCCCAACGGCCAGCGTAAGAACACCGGCATCAAATACCACAAGATTACGGGTAGAGGCCTCGGCTTAGGCGACAAAGAACTCTACGATCCTTACTGGGCACGAGAGAAAGCGGCAGAGCATGCTGGTAACTTCATGTTCAACCGCGAGCGTCAAATTGAGGGTTTAGCCAATGTAATGGGCCGCCCTCCCATTGTGGTATCTCCTTACGACGCAGAACTGTTTGGTCACTGGTGGTTTGAAGGTCCGTGGTTTATTGACTACTTCATTCGTAAGAGCCACTACGATCAAAACACCTTCCGCATGACTCATTTGGCGGAGTACCTGCAGGAAAATCCCACGCAGCAAGTGTGCCGTCCGGCCCAGTCCAGTTGGGGGGCGAAAGGGTTCCACGAGTATTGGCTGAACGAAACCAACTCCTGGATTTATCCCCACCTACACAAAGCAGCAGAGCGGATGATCGAGCTGAGTTACCGAGAGCCTGTCGATGAGGTGGAATGGAGAGCATTGAATCAGGCGGCCCGCGAGCTATTGCTGGCACAATCCTCTGACTGGGCATTTATCATGAAGACAGGCACGATGGTTCCGTATGCTGTTCGGCGGACGCGATCGCACCTATTACGCTTCAATCGCCTCTACGAGTCTCTCAACCAAGGGAAAATAGACGAGCAGTGGTTGGAAAGTGTCGAGTATATGGACAACATCTTCCCCGACATCAACTACCGCAGCTACCGGCCCTTGACTGCCGTTGCGGCTTAGACCTCGCTTGGATTCGCCTATCGGAATCGATCTCGTATCGCTTCTCCATGTCCAATAATTTGACGGAGGATGTCGCTCGATACTCCCTGTATTGGGACAAGTCCATTCACTAATTTTTCTTAATTCTGCAAAGTGCAGAGGCTTTAAGTCTCTGCACTTTCGTGTTGCGTAGCAATGAATCTTGCCAGTATGCGGTGCGATCGCAGACAATCCTTCAGTCTGTCATACGCTGGAGTCTGCTCTGTTGCCGATCACCCCCCAACCTATCCCATCACCCAACCTTGGTATCCGTCCAGCACTTCCCTCCGACAAAGACGCAGTGTTGGCTTTTTGCCGCACCACCTGGGATGACCAAGTTGATTACATTGACCAGGTCTGGGATCGCTGGATCGACGACAGTCGTGGCGTCATGCTAGTGGCCACCCTTAACAAAATCCCTGTCGCAGTAGGGCGCGGCTTGATGATGAGCGATCGCGAGGCTTGGCTAGAAGGTATTCGCGTCGATCGCCACTATCGTCGTCAAGGTATTTTCCGACAACTGGAAGCCAACCTGTACGACAGGCTACAGGAACGCGGTGCCCGCATCTACCGCACTTGTATCGCGTCCAACAACGAGGTGATGACCGAAATTGCCCGTCGATCCAATTATCAGACGGTCACTCCGTACACCATTTACACTGCTCCTACCATTCACGAACCCGCTCGCGATTTGTCCCCCACTACTGAGTTCGAGCTGAGACAGTGGAGCGATCGCAATACCAATCCGCCTCTCTATGTTTGCCGGGGAGCCAAATGGCAAACTCTGACCCCATCCCAACTGAAGAATTTACGTCATCGCGATTGCCTCTGGAGTTTTCATCAAAATGGAGAGTTCGCAGGGCTATTCGTCCAGAGTGAGATGGAGAATCCCGATGGCAGCTTGTGGGTGGGTCTTTGCGATATTTGGAAGCGCGAGTATGAGTTTTACGGAGCACTGCGCCGATTGGCCGAGCGCTTAGGATTCACACAAGTATGTGGATTCTTTCCTGCCAATTCTCAACTGCACGCAACATTATTAACTGCAGGCTACTCTCAATCCATTTCCTTTCAGTACATCGTTTATCGGCATTTCTTAGCAGAGCAATGTTCAAGTAATAGCTAGAAAATTAATCACAAATCTGTGACCGATAACGAGAGGTCTTGAATCGTAGGGTAGTCCCCACAGGTGGCCTATGATGGGGCGCTACGGGGAAAAGCATAGCAATCAGCTGCAAGGTCTGAAGCGTGGAGATGCTTCAAAGCCTAACTGTATATTCAACGATGCTCGGCAAGGCCTCAATAGCGAATTACCGAACGCCTTAGTATCTCTACCGGAAGATGGCAAGTTACTTTTCGTAGCACTGGCTCTGGAGGCTCTATCGGTCAAATATTGTCGAGGTCTCTCATATATATTTGATGGCTTCCTTCAAGGCGCCACTGACATTCTCACTTGATTTACGATTGAAGTTCAAGAGACTCTGACCGTCACAGATGTGACGGTCATTGGATGCTCTCAGGAAAGAATTACTCTTAGAGCCCAGCCATCAGAGCCCAATCTTCTGGGTTCATATTAGCCACTAGAGTAAATCCACCGTTTCCATCAGGAGTCAAAATATAGGCGATTCCTTGAGGTTCGGGATAAATACCTGCTGCAGATTCAAATACGTCATCGTGACCAACTAAAACCCTGTTGGTGCCTGCCTCAACGGGTTCCGTCAGATAAGGCATCACAGCATCGCGCATCTGAGCGAACTGCTCGTCAGTATATTCTTCTGCAGGAAAGAAGTTTAGATCCGATGTTTTTTCATACGTGTCGAAGGCAAGTTGGGCAGTCTGCCAAGCTCGACAGTACTCACTGGAAATTACTTCGCCGACAGGGATGTCCATCTCTTGAAAGGCATCTCGGATAGTCAAAGACTGATTCCAGCCATACTCGCTCAATGTCCGTTGGGTAGAGCAGTCTGATAATTCGATATTCGGGTCTGCTTGGTCGGCATAGTCTTTTTCTGTAGAAGCATGGCGGAAGTAGATGACATGGCCACCATCGAGCAGAGCATCGCGCAGGTCGGTACCACTCAAGATGTCTTCGAAAGCATCTCCTTCGCCTCCTTCGCCGCCTTCCGCGATCCAAGTTTCAGCATTAGCGTTTTCAACGAATTCAATCGGCCTATCTTCAGCCAGAACCTCTTCTGCCGCCTGTGCCTCTAGGACATGAGGCACTTGAGCTAAGCCAGCACAAACAACGGCAAAGGTGCCAATTCCTGTCCAAAGCTTTGTTAGATGATGCATTTCCAGCTTTTCCTCCAAAGGTGCAAAACAAGCGTGTCGCGGATGATATGCGCTCAAAAAAATAAATTTCCAGAGCCGATCTGCGTCAGTAGTGCGCAATTGTCGAGCACCAGTGTGACGGCTTGCCGCTAAGCCACCTCAGCACCGCCTCCCAACCATTCCGCTCACCCTCCACACTTTGCTCACACCGATGACTAGCATCGGAACGTATGACGGTTAACGAAAGGTATAGGTTAACGAAAGGCATAGGTTTGCAAAGCACCAACCCCGATCGAATCTCAAACGATAAGGCTGGCCGTATTAGCGACAAGTAAGGAAAACCCCGGCAATGCAGCAATGCCTCCGAGCCTCGCTGGCTGTGCGATCGGCTTGGAACCGTGAAACTCCCCTAGCCCTAGACCCGTCTTAAAGGCTCTAGGTGATGGCAACACCTTTATTGAGACTAATATCAACAAGGAATGAGAAGACGTTAGCAGATTGATTGCCCTCCGGCAAGCGATCTCTCGCTTCTACATCCATTTTTTTGCTGAAAACCTCTCAAAGCTTGACGGCTCCACCGCTTCATTCACGTTGACTGGGTGGAGATTTTCTCAATCACCTGTGACAACAATCACAATTCATGATTTTTTGCCGATATGGATGCCGATGAACCCTTGTATGCCAGTCATTTACAACACCAACTAGCGCCAGAAACCGTCAAAGTCTGAGTCAAGATTTGCCCATTGGCTACGTGCATTAATGAGAGCAGCTCTGCTTATAAACCCAGGAGTATCCGCCGGTCCAGAGCACTAATCCGATCGCCAGCACAATAAAACTTCACCCAAAATGTACTCTCCCTCACCGACTCATGCGCGTCTTCTAATGAGTATTAGTCTCAATAGCCAACAGTTCTTTGATTCCTTGCAACACCCAGGGAGAGTTTTATGGTGATGAATCGAATGCCTTCGAGTGTAGGGGCCTACTGGCTTGCCCCCTGGTGGGCAGGTAACGCACGACTCGCAAACATGTCCGGCAAACTATTGGGGGCCCACGTCGCCCACGCTGGATCGATCGTATTGTGGGCTGGCCTCTACACACTGTTTGAGATCGGTCGGTTTGACCCCAGCCAACCCATGTTCGACCAAGGGCTCATCGTACTCCCCAACTTAGCCCGCTTAGGTTTAGGATTGGTCGCCGATGCCGAGACAGGAACGATCGTGGCCATCAATACCCAGCCCTACTTTGCAGTGGGGGTCGTTCACTTGATTTCATCTGCCGTGCTGGGGTTCGGCGGAATTTTTCATGCACTCAAAGGTCCAACGGAACTGAGCGGTCCGTTTGCGTATCAATGGAGCGATCGCTACAAAATGGCACGCATATTGGGCACGCATTTAGTGCTGCTTGGCCTCGGAGCTCTGTTGCTGGTTGCGAAAGCTGTATTTTTCGGCGGTCTATACGACCCCATCACTGACCAAGTTCGCGAGGTTAGCATCTCCACCGGCAATGCCTTGGGCCAATCACTCGGTTACCTGTTTGGAACAAAAGGCTATTTCTGGCTAGCGGGTGTCGATAGCTTAGAAGACATTGTGGGTGGCCATCTATTTATCGGAATCGTGTTGATTGCTGGTGGTATCTGGCACATCTGGGTTCCGCCCTTCGCATGGACTGACAAGCTATTTGTCTGGTCGGGCGAAGCCTATCTGTCTTATGGCATCGGCGCAGTCAGTCTTATGGCCTTCATCGCCACGCTATTTGTTTCAGTCAATACGGTGGCCTTTCCCACAGAATTTTTCGGTCCCTCTCTCTCCATTGGTTTCGATCGCTTCCCCTATTTCTATATAGACGGCGCAACGGACCAACTGACCAATCGCGTCTGGTTGGCCAACGCTCATTTTTGGCTGGGGTTCTTCTTCTTACAAGGCCACATTTGGCACGCGTTGCAAGCGGCTGGGTTCGACTTCAAAGCAGGCAAAGTGAATCCTGTCCCTCAAGGCTAATCAATTGCATGCATCACCTTTGTTCATCTCACATCCTTAATTACAATTTTTGTTCTAGATATGACTGCATCAATCGCTCCATCAGGAGGCACCACATCACCTCCACAATTCACATGGATTGCCGGTAATGCTCGGTTCATAGACTTTTCTGGCCGTCTACTAGGGGCCCACGTCGCCCATGCAGGACTGATTGTCCTGTGGGCCGGGGCTATGACATTGTTCGAAATTACTCAGTACGACGTCACCCAACCCATTTACGAGCAAGGGTCAATCTTAATCCCCCATCTAGCAACGTTGGGACTCGGATTGGACGGCGGAACCATTGTCGATTTGTATCCCTACTTTGTCGTAGGCGTTGTGCATCTGGTTGCCTCTGCAGTGTTAGGGGCAGGCGGCTTGTATCACGCTCTGCTGGGGCCGGAGGTGCTGCCCATCGGCGATCGGTTTGCCGATTCATTCGGTTACTCCTGGGAAGACGGCGACAAAATGACCACTATCATCGGCATTCATCTGGTGCTGCTGGGATTGGGGGCTTGGCTGCTGGTGGCTAAGGCTATGTTTTGGGGCGGTCTGTACGATCCGGCCTTACCCGGCATACGGGCTGTCACATCACCCAACGTCAATGGGTTCCATATTTTTGGCTATTTACTTGGCCAAGTGGGCGATCGCGGGATGGCCGGTGTCGATAACCTTGAGGACGTTGTTGGAGGACACATATATGTTGGCCTGATGTGTATTGGTGGCGGCATCTGGCACATCTTTTCCCAACCCAAACAGTGGGCTAAAGATGTATTGGTCTGGTCTGGCGAAGCTTATCTCTCCTACAGCCTCGGAGCCTTAGCTTACATGGGAGCCCTGGCGGCCTACTTTGTCACCGTTAATGACACCGTTTATCCGGTCGCGTTTTACGGCGAAACCGGTTGGTCGGCAACTGCCACCGGAGAGCCCACCGTACGTACCTGGCTGGCGTCTTTCCATGCTGTATTTGCGCTGCTATTGCTGCTGGGGCACATCTGGCACGCTATTCGAGCCCGTGCAACCGCTAGTGGATTTGACTTCAAAACTGGCAATCTGGTCACCCCCATCGGTTCTCCAGAAGTCGGTAATTTCAGCACCCCAGTCAATTCCGATCTGAGTCTTAGCCTGGTGCGCTATCTGCCCATCTATCGGCCTGATGTGGCCCCTATTGGACGAGGTTTAGAAATTGGTATGGCCCACGGCTACTTATTGGTGGGCCCGTTCGTTAAGCTGTCTCCCTTACGCGATAGCGAATTTGCCAATCTTGCTGGAGGACTATCTGCGTTGGGATTAGTGCTGATTCTCAGCATCTGTCTGTCGATCTACGGGCGCGCCACATTCCAGACAGAAGATGGAGCGGTAGGAGAGCTGCCGGAGAATCTGCGATCGGCAGAGAATTGGAACATTTTTACCACAGGGTTTTTCATCGGAGCAGTGGGAGGCGCCATTGTGGCCACACTACTTCTTGAGAACCAGTCCCTATTAACAAGTTTCGGCGATGCACTGACGATGTAAGCCAGCTGCAAGCCAACAGAGTTTCCCCATCTGGGGAACGCGTGACGCATACATTCACCCCGCAGGTTACTCCTCTCCCTACGGGGTGTTTTTTGTTGCGTACCATTTACCGATCGCTAATTCAGATTCCACGTAGCCTCTAAACTCGGTGTGACATAAACGACGACAACGGATGACTCGGTATAGCGCCAAGCAATCTGCGATGGAGAGTGCTCCAATTATTTCTCCTTGTAGATTAAAGCTTTGAGCTGTCTCCACCCTCTGGACCTTACAGCGGATTGCTATGGATAGTGACACCATCTCTCAGGCTGCGAGTTAAGACAGACATCACAGAAAAAAGCCTTTAGATCTCGATACGAGCAACTCGGATAAATACGTCGAATAAACTCCCTCCAGCCCTCTACCCATATGGGGTTGACCAGCATTGCATCAAGAGAAAAACAGGCAGGAACGACCAATGCAATTGAAAATCCTTTGCAATAAGCTGCAAGTGAGGTAAACTGCCGTCATGAGCTTAATGAGTTTAGTTCTCATTAGTGATTGGTGAGTTATGTCTTCAGCGCTAGCCGTCAATCGAGCTTGGTTACATAGGCCGTTGATTATCGCTGGAAGTGCAGTCTTTTCGGTAAATTACTCCATTCCATTACCAAGGGCAGCAAGCAGACCTAGTTGTGCAAATGGCTTCGGTTTTCATACTTCCAGCGTCTTTCTGACCCCACCTCTTTCAATTCATTGCAAAGGACAGACCATTGCAGTGAGGAGCCCCTGAATATGGGACAGCTCGGTATCGGTTCGCTCTGATAGAACCCCATGCCTTGGAGGAGATGACCGGGGCCAACATTTACACCCCTGTAAAATTGCAAACTTAAGGAGATTACCGTGGCAAAGATTGGGTTGTTCTACGGCAGCACTACAGGCAATACCGAAGAAGCTGCAGAAGCAATTCAAAACGAATTCGGAGGGGACGTTGTGGAGCTATGCGAAATCTCCAATGCGGAAACCTCTGACTTTGATGGATACAACTGCATCATCGTGGGTTGCCCCACCTGGAACATCGGTGAACTGCAAGATGACTGGGACGGCTTCTTCCCTGATTTGGACGAGGTTAATTTCAGTGGTAAAAAGATTGCCTATTTCGGCCAGGGCGATCAAATCGGTTATGCCGACAATTTTCAAGATGCCATGGGGATTTTGGAAGAAAAAATCTCCGAGCGCGGCGGCACAACGGTCGGTCAGTGGCCCACTGATGGCTACGACCACGATGATTCGCGGGCAGTCCGAAGTGGCAAGTTTGTTGGCTTAGCCCTGGATGAAGTCAATCAATCCGACCAAACGGGCGATCGCATTTCCACTTGGGTCTCTCAGCTCAAGCAGGAATTCGGCCTGTAGCCCCGGCTGAATTGGTGGAGATCGAACGCAACGACAAACATTGGGGCTTCTGTCTCCACCCAGATAGGCTCCAACACGAGACCGAGAGGGTCGTTCCAGTCTTATCTCGCAATCTTCTCGGTCCGTCCGATCGGTTCTACCATCGTTTGATTTAGCAATACAGGTCGTAACGGCTCGCTCTCACTATCGCAAACCTGCTTTTGCTCAATCGTCTCATCCGCGATCGGCATCGACCCATAAGACACTCCTTTAACGGTTAATTAGGAACACCAATCGTGCACATTCGACAGGAATTTGTCCTCAATCCACCGAATATCTTGTGGCTGAATGTCAGCCCCAGACTCAAGGCTTTGAGTTACCCGCTATTGCAACGCCTAGATCGGCAGCACAACATCGCCTGTTGGGAATACACCCAAGGCCAGGATGAGCCGAATTCCATCGAGATGGCAGTTGACTCGCTGCACGATTACCTGAAGACAGTTTCCGACCCGATTCACCTAGTCGGACATGGCATTGCAGGCTTGGTGGGGCTTCTGTACTCTCGCCTACACACCGATCGTGTTGCCTCACTGTCTCTATTATCGGTGGGAGCCCTACCGGCAATTGACTGGCAAGCCCATTACTATGCTCGGCTCAATCTACTGCCCTGTGGTCGCTCGTTTGTATTGAGCCAAATGGTTCGCGAACTGTTTGGTCGGCAGAACAAAAGTGCCTGCAAGCTGCTCGAATCCTTTCTTCAAAGCGATTTAGACAGCTCGCCTTCTCCCCATTCGATGTGGAAAATTGCCCAAATCCCGGCGGGAGAATGCCCGGTTCCCTTATTTGTGTCAGGCAGTACGGATGACACCGTTGTGACGATTGATGGCATTCGAGATTGGCAGTCTTGGTTCAAACCTGGCGATCGCTTATGGGAATGTCCTGGAGGCCGGTACTTTTTTCACCGCTTCTATCCCGAACTGCTGACTGCAGAGTTAGAGGTTTTCTGGAATAGCGTAGAAAGCCCATACCGACGCCACGCAGAACTGTGCTTTGCTCAAGAATTTTAGCGCCACCTCTTGCGAGCGCAGTCGTTAGTTTCAAGTTCTGAGGCTCAGTCCATCCTTCTCACCTCCTTCCCGGATTAAGATCTCACTTACTTCCCGGATTAAGATCTCACTTCACTTCCCGGACAAGAATAGTTCACCAGGAAAGCATCATGCTCCTCAGCCCATCCACATCATCCAGTTCTATCGATCGACACATCCACAATCTCCCAGAGAGATCTAACCACGAACGGTCTAGGATGCGGACGTTCTATCGTCACCAAACAGTTGCCCTCAAGACTGGATATTTATGGCAGGTAGAAGAAGGATATTTTCGTACACTGACCCTCACGGAAAGTGGAGATATTAAAACTCTAGGGATATGGGGAACTGGCGATATCATCGGTATTCCTTTACGGCGCAACTATCCATTTCAAATTGAATGTCTAACGACATCCAAGGCTTTTCTCATTCAAGACAAATCAATTTTTGGCGGTCAGTGGTTAGTGTCTTATCTCCAGCAAACTGAATCGTTGCTGGCTATTCAGTATCAGAATCTCGTTCGAGATCGATTGATATTATTCTTGGAATGGTTGGGCGAGCGCTTTGGATATGAGTGCGAACGAGGAACAAAAATCGCTCTTCGTATGACCCACCAGGAAATTTCTGAGGCTATTAATAGTACCCGAGTCACGGTAACTCGGATGTTGAGAGAACTAGAAGAGGACGGCTTTTTGGGATGGTCGCAGCGCCAGTGCGTATTATTGAAATAACCTCGCTATCAACATCCCTCTTCTTAACCATAAGCCTGCAAGGATTATCGTCTCTACTCGACAATCATATGCATTCATAATTGTCGAGAGCTTTGACGATATAGTGCGTGAATTAAGCAGGACTTGATTATCATCGTATACAGCGATCGACTCACTGTGAATCACCGCCGTCTTCTGACTAAATCCGTTAAGTTCTCAAAACGGGAGCAGCTTCCTAGCGGGCCAAACCTCGCCTGGAGAATAGAATCAGGGTTTGTTCGAGCGCTGTCTGTCGATCCAAATCAGCGCTTGATTTCTCTAGGAATCTGGGGGCCAGATGAGTATGTATGCGCCTCAATCTCCCAGCACTTTTCTTGTCAACTTGAATGCCTGACAGATGTCACGCTAGAACCTGTATCGCTCAAGTCCATCAATCGGATCCCGTTACTTCTGAGATATATTCATCAAACTGAAATCCTGCTAGATATTGCTCTGAAGCGACAAGTTGGCGATCGAATATTTGCTCTATTTTCTTGGCTGTCAAATCAGTTTGGTGAAAGCTGCGATCGCGGAATTTTGATTTTCATCCCGCTGACGCACCAAGACATTGCCGACTTAATTGGGACATCTAGAGAAGCTGTAACTCGATTTTTACGAATCATGGAAGAAAACAATCAGGTATCTCATGAAAAAAGGTTGATAGTATTTGACAAGAGTGTTGACGGCAAAAAAATACTTTAAAAACGAACATACAAAATGTGTTTCGGAGAACCTTGGAAATCGTTATTTTGAGTTATTCTACAAAAAAGAGGTTCTGACATGCTTTGGCATGTTCTCAAGACATACATGAAGGCAGATGCGGGAGCGCTCTGTCTTTTTTTCTTTTTTCTCAAGAACCATATTTTATATATATCCCTGGCTGCCAATTGAGTTAAAATAAATCATACTTTAAGTGGTATACCCTCTTATAAACGCAATAACCAGGCGCGATAATGTTCGCGCCTTTTTTATGTTTATAAATCAATCGAAACACTAAGTTCCGAGACCTGTCCTCTCAAATTTTCAACTGCACGGTGACATCAGTCTGCGTTCAAACTCACCTATCCCCTTCAAGTGCCTCTCCCTCCACGACGCAATAGCAGTTATGCATACCAACAGATAACGATAAACATCTTGGAGTGTGGATTGGCAAAAGTGATGTTTGGCGGTTTTGAACCAACCCAGGCTGGCGAATCCCGTTGCGAGGATCCGTCCAGCTCACTCAGTCAGGTCTTTTTTGCTGACGAATGATTTTACTGATCTGCTTCCATCGGCGTTTTGAATTGTGGCGTGCATGAACATCCTGCCGTTGCTCGATCCACTGTTGCTCTCGCTGAAGCTTTTGATAACTCTGAAATCGTCGTGGATCGAGGGTACCAAGGGCGATCGCCTCCTTCACGGCACATCCGGGCTCTGTAGCATGCTGGCAATCATGAAACTTACAGCCTTCAGCTAGGGCTTCAATCTCCCCGAAGGTTTCCTGCAAGCCAGACCCATCACTCCAAAGCTGGAGTTCACGCATTCCCGGAGAGTCAATGAGCAAAGCTCCGGACGGCAATGGAAACAGCTGCCGATGGGTGGTGGTATGTCGCCCTCGACTATCGTCTGTCCTCACCTCCTGGATATCTTGCTGTTTCTGCCCCAGTAAGTAATTTGTCAGAGTAGATTTTCCCACACCTGATGACCCCATCAACGCTACCGTTTTGCCTGGGAGTAAATATGGTTCCAGCCACTCCAGTCCTCTTCCTGATATGGCACTGATGGGATGGATGGGTACCCCAATGGCAACGGATTCCACCTGACCTATGACATCGTCTAATTCAGAACAGACATCAGCCTTATTCAACACAACGACAGGCGTTGCCCTGCTCTCCCAGGCAGCGACCAAGTATCGCTCAATCCGTCGCAAATTAAAGTCACCATCCAGACCCGACAGGAGAAACACCGTATCCACATTGGCGGCGACGATTTGTCCTTCTGTAGAAGTGCCAGCAGCCTTTCGCACAAACTGGCTTGTGCGAGGCAACACGTGATGAATGGTCGCTGGATTCTTTCCCCCATGAGATTCAACAACCACCCAATCCCCCACGGCTGGAAACATCAATGAATGTTCAGCCTGATGCAGAAAATGTCCGGTGATGTGAGCATCTGCCTCACCTATTTCCATGACGATTCGATACATGCCACGATGCTCGGAAATAACGCGAGCTATGACAAATTTCGTTCGATCGAATGATGAAAATGCCAAGTCAATGCTGCTGCCTGGGCACCAGCCAAACGTACTTAAGTTCAATGTTTTGTCCTCTAAGAAGCCAATTACAGGGCAAGGCTCTAAGAGGGGTATGAGAAAGCTTTAGAAAAAAGCAGCCTCTGACCTTGCCGATAAAACGAAGACTTGAGTAGAGATTGTTACCGACTCAGCCATAAGACACTTCCTTGGCTCTCGAAGAGAAACTTCTTACTTTTCCAACGTAGCAAATAGCGATTGGGTAGGCACTGCAATTAGGTTTCTCTCCTGCTCTTGCACAGACCGATCCTACTGAACTGGCTCAAACGGTAGCAGAAATTGAATTTCTCCATTCAATGCGCTCCGGTCTTGCCTCGACACTAGAGGGTCGAGAGGAGGAACCTACCGTGGAAACTGTGAAGGAAGTCTGCCGTCCGGTGGGAATGCGAGCCAAGCAACTCAGTAAAGAGCACGGCTGGCAAGTGCAGCAGATTGCCAAGAAGTATCGCAATCCCAGTCACGCTCCAACTAACTTGAACGGGCAAATGGCCCTGTCTCGGTTTCAATTCAATCCCGATCTGACTGCTTATTGGCATCGCGAGGTTGTAGACGGCCAAGAGGGAACTCGCTATTACCGACGCATCGATGTCGAAGCAAGCTGTCTTCTCTGCCATGGTAATAAGAGTAGTCGTCCTTCTTTTGTCAAAAATAACTACCTAGACGATCGGGCGTATGACTTTAAGGTTGGCCACCTGCGAGGGATGTACGCCACTTTCATTCCCGATATCAAAGCGGCCCTTAAGAATTCCGAATAGTCAATGCCTGCTTCTGTAGGCAAACCGACTTTATGGACTACTGAGACGATCTGACTCAACTGGAGGAAAAACAGTGATGGGATCTTTATTCCGAAGAGTCCTAACAGGCATATTGCTAGCCAGCTCGATCGCCACTCTGGTGTGGGGACTCCCGGCAGGCATGACCGCCAATGCTGCGGTTAGTCAGCTGGAAGAAGCTCCAGGACAGATACTCTACCAATCACGTACTGCCTTACGGGATAAGGAGAATAACACCTGGCAGGCGATCGCTTTTAAGCGCGTTCGTCCTGACGGTACAGATATTTTTTACCTACGTTTGGTGGGGTTTCCCGGCACTGCCTCCATCGATCGCATGCAGCCGCTCATGCTGACAACCTCACTCGGTCAAACCCTGACAGCGAATGATGCGTCAGCTAAGATTTTCACTGATTCCCCACCCGAACCCAATGTCGGACAGTATGACTTGCAACCTGTGCTCCCACAATTGCGCTCCGAAGTTCCGCTTAAACTAAACCTGCCATCCGAAGATGGTTTGATTGTGGAGTTGAATGTGCCTCTCGGAACGATTCAAGAATGGCAGGATGTTGCTAGGCAAGGGTATTAGCCTCGGTTCTATTGAGTAGGTATTGGTGAGGCCGTTCTTTGCATTTGTGGTGTCGTAGTGGGGGTGGCAAACCATGCCCGATCGCAGCCTTCCAGTCCGAGCTGTTTACGGTCCGGTCTCGTCCTGGCGGTTTGGGAGATCGCTCGGCATCGACCCTATTGGCAAGGTCTCCACTTGTTCCTTTAATTGCGTTTACTGTCAGTTGGGCGAGATTGAGAACGTCACCGATCGACGGCAGATATTTGTTTCCACGGACCAAATCGAACGAGAGCTGTTGCCAATCGATCCTGATGCTGTAGATGTCGTGACCGTAAGTGGCAGTGGTGAACCCACTCTGGCGTCCAATTTAGAGGAGATTCTCGCTATCGCCCGAGCTGTCATCGACCGTCCCACGGTCGTACTGACGAACAGCACAATGCTGCACGATCGGGAGGTCTGCAACGCGCTCGCTGCCGCCGATACTGTCGCGGCCAAACTTGATGCAGTGACAAAGTCTCAGTTCAAAGGCGTTAGTCGGCCCGTCCCACAGATTGAACTCTCAGATATCGCGAGGGGATTGATGCAATTCCGGCAAGATTACACCGGGCATTTAGCCATCCAGACCATGCTGCTGGCTCCTTGGTCTGAGGCTAAGCGAAGGAAGTTTATTCATTACATTCAGCAGATACACCCGGACGAGATTCAAATCAACACACCCACTCGACCTCAACCGTTAACTCGTCAATTAGATGCTCGTGGCAACCACCAGCAATCGAGACCCTATGCCACCCATTCACTCCAACCGGTAGAGAGTAACCTCTTGAGTCAGTTTGCCGCGCAACTCCAGCGCGAAACGCTCGTTCCGGTTCGCTACGTGCCGTTATAAGTCCCGCAATTGTCTGGAGATTTCTTCCATGGGTTCCCCTTCTCCGTCATGGCAAACTCTAGATCGCTTTCTCGAAGTGACATCCCCTTGGATGACCCTGATTGGCGAACGCCTGCAGGACGATGGCAATCGATTGCTGGATTACTGGCGGGTTGAAACTGCCAATTCCGCAGTGATTTTGACAGTGCAAGGCAATCATTTGATATTGCCTCCCGCAATGTACCGTCCAGGAGTGGGGCAACTCACCTTGGATTTTCCCGGGGGGAGAGTTCTACAGGAAGAGCGTCCTGAAGCCGCAATTCCTGACATTCTTGAAAGGGAGCTAGGCGTTCCAGCAGAGGCGATTGCTAGCTGTACCTCCTTGAATGAGGCTGGTTGGCAGGTCAACAGCTCCTTTTCAAATCAAAAGCTTTTCGGATTTGTCGTTTATCTCAAGCCAACAGTGCAACTGGCTGCCGATCGGGTAGGTGAGAGGTACGCTGTAACGGACAGTGGTATTCAATCGTTGCTCGAGAAACTGACATGCTTGCAATGTCGAACTGTCTTGCTGACTTGGCTGTACGGGCAAAATCTTAGCCGCAAGCTTTCATAGCTACTTTAAATAAGTTGGGGCGAGCATGTAGTCTCTATTGCTTCGTTATATAACCAAAGGCCCTGTAATGGATAGGCTCCTTGCCGTGAACTTCCCGGAACAATTGGGAGAGGACAGAATATTTCTAACAACCCATCATGCAATGCAGGCTCTCACAAAGCATGACACCAGAGAATCGGAAGTCGAAACAAGCTCGGTTGATTTACTCTGAAAAACTCAATTGACCGCAATAGCCAGTCACAATCCGCCTGCCATCTTTGAGGATGTGGATTTCTATTTCATCACTCGCCCAATCGAGCCGATCCTGTAAATCTGGGTTGAATACAAGCACCCGCTGATTTCGGGACGAAACCATTGAGTTTGGCGATTGAATGGCTTGAGAACTGACGAAAGGACCGTCCACCAATAGATCCAGTTGGACCAGAAGGCTTTCCGCACCATCAGGTGCATTGTCCGATTGCAGTTGAGCTAAGGTAAATCCGCTGAATGACATCACACTCATTCCCGCCGCCTTAACTCGACGGGCTAATTTAGCCAACTCTGGGGCTTGCACGAACGGTTCTCCACCGGAAAACGTCACCCCTTCGTTACGTGGATTGCTAAGGATTTGTTCGGCCAAGGATTCAACATCCACCAACTGATTGACATCGAACGACCAGGAAGCCGGATTAAAACAACCGTCGCAATGCCGATCACATCCCTGCAGCCAAACAACAGCCCGACGACCAGGGCCGTTGACCTCCGATTCATCCACGTACCCCATTAGATTGAGAAATCCAAGGGGAATTTCCGGTTTGGAAATCGATGCAGTTGTTATGTTCACGATCCATCTACTCCTTGAGCTCTAACGGGGGCATCACAACCTTGCGGGCCAGACCTAACTTTCTAAGACATTGAATGGCCCACCAGGTCACATCGATTTCCCACCACTGCCAACCGGCCTTAGCAACATTTGGATAGGCGTGATGGTTGTTGTGCCACCCTTCTCCATAGGTAAAAACTGCCGCCCACCAGAGATTGCGAGAATTATCGTCAACGTCAAACGTCCGGTATCCCCACATGTGAGTAACCGAATTTATCAGCCATGTACTGTGCCAAAGCAGCACCACTCTGGCGAACATCCCCCAGAACACAAATGACCAGCCACCCGCAATGTAAAGCAATAGCCCTAAAGGGATTTGTAGAAGGAGAAAGTAGCGATCCAACCAGACATAAAATGGCTGACGAGCTAAATCTGGGGCGTATTTCTTATAACGGTCGAAATCAAAGAAATCGGGCTGCTTATAAAACATCCACACCATGTGACTCCACCAAAATCCCCGTCGAGCCGAGTAGGGATCTTTGTCAGTATCCTCGGTATGGGCGTGGTGCAATCGATGGCCTGCCACCCAGAAGATGGGCCCGCCCTGCAGTGCTAAAGCCCCTAATAGAGCGATCGCGTATTCCAACCCCTTCGGGACCTGGAAACTCCGATGGCTCAAGAGCCGGTGATACCCCAAACAAATACCGATACTGCCGAACAGCCAGTGTAGAAATAGGGTGAGGCCCACCGCAGACCAGGAGAAAAACCAGGGGGACACCAAGGCTAAACTGTGAATGGCCGCAAAAAATCCGATGGTGCTCCAGTTCAAATTGAGAGGGTGTTTCTCAATACCCTCAGATCGAGATATTTCTAAAGTCATTCAAGTCTCCTCAACAGGCTGGAATTCGGGATTGGCAAATCGCCTCGGGGCAAAAATTTCTCAGGACAGAGATTCGATATTTTGATGGCTTAACCGGTTCTTGGCATAGACATAAATGCCGACCAACATCAGGACAACCAATCCCAGCAGTCCTGCAGTTGCGCTATAAACAGGCAGGCTGTTCTTAAAGACCGCTAAAGATACGATGGCAAGCAACAAGACGGTGGGCAGCTCGTTCAATAACCGCAGCTGTTGGCCGGTCCAGCTACAGGTATCGGATGACAACTGCTTGAAAATTCGTCCGCAATAAAAGTGATACAGCACTAGGAGAACAACCAGTCCCAGCTTGATTTGCAACCACTGTTGGTGGATGAGACTGCGATCGCCGAGCAGCAGCCCCATTGCCATCGCAATGGTGACGACCATGCCGGGCGTCGTGATGATATTGAAGAGGCGCTTTTCCATCAGGCGATATTGAGCTTGGAGCGTCGATCTGGCGGGTTCAGCTCTGTCGTTCGCTTCAACGTCGTAGATAAACAGCCGAACTAAGTAGAACAAACCCGCAAACCAAACAACGACTCCGACGATGTGAAACACCTTGAACCATAAGTAGGGCATCAGCTTAGCTTTCCAAACGGGATGAACGGACGAAAGTAAGGTTTGCTATTAGCAAATGGAGTTGAAGGACAGACGATAGCCTGTCCATTTCCCCGCCGAATAGTGGGGAGAACTAGCGGCGGGGATAGCGGTAACGGCGTTTGGACTTACGTAACGGCCGCTAAGTCTGCAGGGCGATTGCCGCGATGCCGTTCCGTGCTGCCCTGTCGGTCTTGCTTCGTCAGCAGCTCGAAGGCGTGATCTCCAATGGCTGCTTTGACGTCAGCCTCTAAGGCATGCATGACTTCGCAGTTGAGCTGAAACACAAAGTTCGCTTCCTCCACAATTTGCTTGGCCAGCCGATCGTCTACCGTCAAGGAATTCAGTGCATCGCGATAGGTTGTCTTAAACTCCCGTTTGGCTTCTGGAGTCGGCATGGCATCGAACTCGTAAAAGCGAGTGCCGCGATCGTCGGGTAGGTCCAGCGCCGATCTGACGACCCCCTTCAACCCTTGCCCCCCCGACAAATCTCCGAGATAGCGGACATAAGCGTGGGCGATTAGCAAAGCCGGGTTTGTGTTAGCGACCCATCGGATTCTGGCGACATACTGTTTTCCAGCATCGGACGGCTGAATGCGATCGCGCCACTGCTCTCCGTAATAAAACTCGAGGTCTTCCTCTAGATTGGCTTGCCGGTTCAGATCGGGGAAGTAGAGAAGACCGACAACCGCATCGTCGCTGTGGCGCTGCATTTCCTCTTCCAAGGCGGAGTAAAGGAAGTAAAAATCTGCGAAGAGCTTTCGCAAGGGCTCCCGCTCCACAATTCCCTTGAGAAAACACTTCATGAAGGCGGTGTTTTCTGCCACGGTATGGGAGTGGGCAGTGCCCTGTCTGAGTTGTGCAGCTAAATTACCAGACATAATCAGTGCCTCTTGTCTCGATGGTTTTGAGGATTCAGATGATTAGCTTGAAAAGCCCGAGGGGGTGGCACTGACCGGGGACGCAGCAGGCCGATCGGCTGCATCTAGAGGCCAATTCACCCAATCTTGGGGCTTAAGAAACGTGCCGTAAAGCTCTGCTTCAGGGGTATCCGGTTCCGGATGGTAGTTGTACTCCCATCGAGTTAGGGGGGGCAGAGACATCAAAATAGATTCAGTGCGGCCGTTGGTTTGCAAGCCAAAGATCGTGCCGCGGTCGTACACCAAATTGAATTCGACGTAGCGGCCCCTGCGGTAGAGCTGAAAGTTGCGCTCGCGCTCGCCGTACTCCATCTGCTGACGCTTCTCGGCAATCGGCAGGTAGGCCGGTAAAAAGGACTGACCGCAACTTTGCACGAAGGCGAATATCTCTTCCCAATTCCTAGAGACGGAACCCACGCGATCGCTGGCGGCTGCGGCTAATCCATCGGGGTTTGGCCCTGCATACAGCGGGCTGCGATCGTCTTGATAGTCAAAGAAAATACCGCCAATACCCCGCGCTTCCTGACGGTGCTTCAAATAGAAATATTCGTCGCACCACTGCTTGAATACCGGATAGTAGTGGGGATTGTGGACATCGCAGGCGCGCTTGATGGTGCGGTGAAAATGAACGGCATCTTCCGCAAAGGGATAGTACGGGGTCAGATCGACGCCACCCCCAAACCACCACACGGGACCCGCTTCGAAATAGCGGTAATTGAGATGGACGGTAGGAACGTAAGGGTTGCGGGGGTGCAGCACCATCGAAGTCCCAGTCGCATAGAACCCGTGACCGATGGCATCGGGTCGCTGGGTCAAGATTGCAGGGGGCAGCGACTCACCCCATACCTCCGAAAAATTCACGCCCCCCTGTTCGAAGACTCCCCCATCGCGAATCACTCGCGTGCGACCGCCGCCCCCTTCGGGCCGCTGCCAATTATCCTCCTGGAAGCGCGCCTCGCCATCTAATTCTTCAAGACCTTCGCAGATGCTGTCCTGCAAGTCCATAACAAACTGCTTAGCCCGCTGGCGAGAGTTACTGGGATAGCCAAACTCGTTGGCATGCGAGGTTTCAGTCCGATCGAGGTTGCGGGTGGCAGACAATTGCTGACTCATAACTGTATTTCCCGAATGATGTTGAAAAAGAAGGCGATTGCCGCTGCTAACAGATGGCTGGCGACAAATGCCCCGACGAGAGAAGGCTCTCTCAGCCCTTAATAGATTTATAACTAACTAGCGATTAAGTTCAGAATGTTCTAAAAACTTAACATGCTCGGTCTGGTATTCAGGGATTTCATTAAAGCTGTTTTTATTCCAGAAGTCCTATGATTGAAAGTCTTTAAGGTAATTTTGAGAAAACCTTTGTTTCTGGCTTATGCAGTTGAATACGTTATATAGCTA
>JBFRWD010000021.1:0-9873 GCA_051439425.1 Synechococcus sp. | reverse complement strand
CTTGCCAGCGCAGGTGGAGCAAGCACCAGCACGGCAGGAGAAAGGAAGATCGATACCTTGCTCTTCAGCTACATCGAGAATGTACTCATCTTCAGGTACGTCGATGGTTACGTCGAGGCCCTCAGCTTGGCTAACAAGGTGGACTTTATAGGTCGCCATTGACGGCAGTCTCCAGAAAATTACTCCACCAATCATCCTGCCACTTTTCGGATAAAGAAATCCTTTCGCTTGCACAGTTTATTTCGCAAGATATGCTGTCGGTTGAGATGAGATTGCTCCCAATGGGTGCCTGCTGAACTGGACCCAGCATCGAATAAGTATTTTTCCCTAAAGAGCGAGAGTCCCCGAAAGCCAGAGCCTATAAGCGTTTATCCCAATCGGCTCTGTATGAAGGAACTACTGTGTCGGTCAAAATCCCCATCAGTAAAGGAGATACAGGGATCGCCTGGTTAGATTAATCCCCCTTATCACTGGCCCCGTTGGCATAAGAAGAAAAAATGAGTTTATTCGCGCTCTGCACCGAAAAAGACAGCTAATCGCGCCCGATTGTCACAAACTGAATTGCCCAGGCACAGCATGACAGTCATCAATCGAGCTGACCACCTACGCTAATGTTTCGAATGCGTAGGCTGGGGCCACCAACACCAACGGCCAGGCCATTCTGCCCACCTTTGCAGCATCCTCCTGATTCATCCCAGACAAAATCATCTCCAATCACCTCGATATCGGCCAAGGTCTGAAATACATTGCCGGAAAGAGTGACGTCCCGTACCGGTTCGCATAATTGCCCGTCTCGAATCCAGCGAGCTTCTCCAGCACTAAATGTAAATAACTCTCCATTGGTGCTGCCCCCCAACCAGTTAGCGGCATAGATGCCTCGCTCGATCCCGCGAATCATCTCTGGTATCGGAGTTTGACCGCGCTCGATCCAGGTGTTGGTCATGCGAACAATGGGAGAGTGATGGTAATCAAGGCAACGGCTATTTCCGGTGGGCGCTTCTTCCAGAGCCCCAGCCGTTTCCCGAGAATGCAGGCGGCCAGACAAACGACCGTTGTGAATGAGTTGAGTAGAGGCAGCGGGCGTGCCCTCGTCGTCAAAGTGATAGCTGCCCCGATGTCCATCCGGAGCCGCTCCATCCCAAATCTGTAGGGTACTGGGGCCAAATTGCCGTCCCAGAGTCATAGCCTCAAGGAGATCGGGATTCTCGTATATGGTATCGGCTTCCGACAGATGACCGAAAGCTTCGTGAACGAATAATCCGGTGAGAATGGGGTCAATTACAACTGTATAGTTGCCCCCCGGAACTGAGGGGAGATGGAGGGCTGAGATCGCCCGTTTAGCGGCACTTTCTACCCGCGCCTCAAGATGCTCCATATCATCAAAGCCTTGGCGGGAACCGGCGGTCTCGCGCCCGGTTTGCACCACCTCCCCCCGACGGGCAGTGACAACAGCACGCAACTCCAAATCTGACCAACTTTGGTCGAGGCGCGTTCCCTCTGAGGTGGCAATCCATACTTGTTGAGTTTGGTCGAGATAGCGAATACCGGCAGATGTAATTGCACTTCCAGCCTTACTTATAAGTTGATGGTAGCGATCGCACAACGCTTGCTTGCGTTCGAGGGGAACAACTCGCGGATCGGTGCTGCTAAGCGTAAGAGGAAGAGTGACGCACTGAATGGGAATCGGAGCAAGACGGGTCACGTCGTCTCCCACCCACCTAGCAGCAGAAATGGCCGCCTGGATGTGGCGTTCCAGATCGGTTAACGAGTTGAAACTGGCGAATCCCCACCCCCCGTTATGACAGGCGCGCACGTGTCCGCCAATGGACAGAGATTCACTAGCACTTTCCAGCCCCTCATCTCGATAGGCAATGTCGGTGCGTTCATTACGCTCCAACCGGACAAGGAGAAAATCCACCTGATTGCGATACCGATTCACCCAATCGTCCAAGCGATTTAAGCCATCTATTGCAACCTGTTTCATGAGGATTTGCGCAAAGAGTAAATAAACCCACAGCCAACATCAGGATGGGCTCGCTCAAGCAGTATCGGCGCGATCGACAAAATAGGCTCGCTCAAGTAGTGTATTCGGCATTAATGCGGACGTAGTCGTAGCTCAAGTCGCATCCCCATGCCACCCCAACGGCATCCCCTTGGTGTAAGTCCACAACAATGGCAATGGGGTCACCCTTGAGATAGGTAGATGCAGCATCGCGATCGAAAACTAACGGTCGCCCATTCGCCATCAACCGAAATGACCCCAATGCAATATCTAAGGTGCGATCGTCGAAGTCCACCCCCGAGCGGCCGGCAGCCATTGCTATTCGCCCCCAGTTGGGATCGTTTCCATAGACCGCCGCCTTCACCAGAGGAGAACTCGCAATCGTGCGAGCCATCAGCCTGGCATTGGCTTGAGTGACGGCACCATTAACCGTCACCTCCATCAACTTGGTGGCGCCTTCCCCATCTCGAGCAATCGCTTTGGCTAGATAAACACACGCCCACTGCACCATGTCCTCCAGCAAACTGGCATTTGCACCATCAGCAGTAATCGGTTTGCCACCCGCTTCGCCGTTAGACAGCGCCAATACCATGTCATTCGTGCTGGTATCGCAATCCACAGTGATTTGGTTGAAGCTAGCATCCACAGCCCGCTTCACTATTCCATTCCACACCGCAGGATCGACAGAGGCATCGCAAGTAATAAACCCCAGCATGGTAGCCATATTGGGATGAATCATCCCCGAGCCCTTGGCCATCCCCCCCAGGCGAATCGTGGTGCCATCAATATCAGCTTCGATCGCAACAGTCTTCTCAACTAGATCCGTAGTCAAGATCGCCTTAGCCGCCACAGGACCGGCATTGCGTCCCTCCGCTGACAACGCTTGCTCAACTAACGACGGAACTGCAGCTTCCACTTTTGAGACGTCAATCCGCTGCCCGATAACCCCCGTAGAAGCCGTGAGCACTTGCGACTCGTCTATTTCAAGAGCAGTAGCCACTAGATGAGCGATCGCCCGGTTATCGAGATCTCCATCTGTCCCCGTACAGGCATTAGCTTGACCAGAATTACAAACAATGGCTCGAACAGAATGCCCCGCAGCCAGAATTTCCTGACCGTAGGTGACACATGCTGCCTTCACCGCATTTTGGGTAAACGTTCCGGCGGCTACAGCATTGACCTCGGATACTACCAATGCCAGATCCATCCCCTCAGAAGGCTTCAACCCTGCAGCTAGCCCCGCTGCCCGAAACCCCTGCGGTGCCGTTACTCCCCCAGGAATTTCCCACCAAGTTTGACCCAAAACCGATGCCTCACGATCGCCATTAGTAGACCTATCATCACACTGCAGCGGCAGCGTGACCACTCGGCAGTACAGACAGTTATCAGAACGGTTTTCTGAATAGCGACCTACTTGCCAAACCCTAAAGGCTTAGCGTTATCGCTTTCTACACAGTTCTCCAGTTGCTTGAGCAATTTCCCTGATTGCAGGTCTTGACCGATCAGAACCAATTGGTTCTGCTTGGGCTTGTTATCCGGCCAAGGTTCGCCGTTCACCGTGTAGCGATTCCCGCATAAATGGAAGATGTGGCGGTCGGGACTTTCGTTAAACCACAGCACCCCTTTTGCACGAAAAATTCCTGTGGGCAAATCATTGAGAAAATTCTGAAAACGATCCAAGCTCATGGGGCGATCGCTGGAGAACGAAACAGAGCTAAACCCCTCCTCTTCTAAGTGAGAGTGGCTATGCCCGTGATGCTCGTGGTCATGATGCTCGTGCTCGTGATGGTCGTGCTCGGCATGTGCGTGGTCATGATGTTCGTGCTCGTGATGGTCGTGCTCGGCATGTGCGTGGTCATGATGTTCGTGGTCATGATGTTCGTGGTCGTGATGCTCGTGCTCGTCTTCGGCTGGGAGGGAACTCGACTCAAACAACGCCGTATCCAGCACTAACTCCAAGGGGACCTTTCCTTGCTGAGTTTGCAGAATCCGCGCTTCGCTCTTGATGGTCTTGATTCGCTTCTCCAACCGCTTGAGATCGTTCGTTTTGACCAAGTCGGTTTTATTTAGAATCACCACATCCCCGTAAGCTATCTGGCTGTGGGCAACTTCGCTATCAAATAAATCGGGAGCAAAGTTACTGGCATCCACCATCGTCACAATAGAATCGAGGCGAGTCAGATCTCTCAGCTCTGGACTCATGAACGTCAAGGCGACGGGAAGCGGGTCGGCCAACCCTGTGGTCTCTACCACTAAATAATCAATAGGCTTATCTGAATCATCAGATTTCTCCATCAAGCGGAACACGCTGTCAGCAACATCTCCACGCACTGTGCAGCAAATACAGCCATTATTTAACTCCACCATGTCTTCTTCAGAGGACACAATCAGTTCTGAGTCGATCCCGATCTCGCCAAACTCGTTTACCAGGACGGCAGTCCGCATCCCTTTCTGGTTGGACAAAATATGGTTGAGTAGCGTTGTTTTGCCACTACCTAAGAACCCCGTCACGATTGTGACTGGCAAACCGCGCTGAGGTACATCCATGTTGTTTACTCCTGCTGTCATCACGCTTGCTGCTGTCAGCCCAATATTGGCCCGGTCAATTTCAAATTGACCAGATGGTCTCATCAGCGTAGTCCATGGAAACTTTAGCTCACGAACAGACTGACTTGCCCGAGACTCCACGATGAATTTGCAATTGACATGAGATGCGATCGCAAGTCCCAGAGGAGCTGCCAGGGCATTCCCCTAGACAACGAGGGAAAGATTCGGGTAAGTATCCTCCCTCACAACCCAGAACCTGACCCAAGCCAGAATTCAGTAAACCAGCCAGAAAGCAATCAGTTCTGACGCCAAACCACCAAAAACGCGCTCTATGGTCATTTTATATTTCGATATGTAAACACATTGCCAGCATACTGGTCGGGTCGAATAGCATGTGTTTATCCACGATTCGTTCGTATTGTTTCCTAGCCACATTCGCTATGTCCGAACAGAGATCGACAACCTCGAAACATAAGGTGACGTTTTACCTGTCACCAGAGCTGCACCGAACCACCAAAGTTCAGGCGGCAGTTGAGTGTGATTCGATGTCATCGATTATTGAACGAGCCCTCAAGTTCTATCTCGAACATCCGGATGTCGTTGAAGGGGAGATGGGTCATGCCCATCAGATACATAACTGTCCTGCGTGCGAAAGTTCATTTGTAATGCGTCAGGGCATACCTCAGCTAATTCCCCAACAAACGGCGATTCTGGATGATTCTGCCATGGCTGAAGCCGTGCGACGTCGAGCAGACGAGCTACAGGATGACGGCCAGCCCGATCTGGTGACTTGCTAGGTCCTGCAGCATGCCTTTTAGCCTCCTAATTTCGTTTGGCAATTTCTAAGTTGTCGAAGAGGATTCCAACTCTTTAGCGTTGCAGATACACCTTCAAACTCGGCAACCTGGATTGATGTAATCTCGGCTTCGTTACATACAGCTTGATATTGCTAGTCTGTTTCACATTGTTTCTGTTGGGTGAGCGCTATGCGAGAACTCAATGTTCTCATCCAAGCCCAATACCCACTGATCTACCTCGTCACTCCCGAGGAAGAGCGGGCGGAGGACGCGATCGCCGAAGTGGCCAGATCGGTATCTCCTCGCCGAGATGTGTTCATCTGGACGGTGACCCATGGCATTGTGGAGTACGGCAAGCCCCGGTCTCTAACGATCAATAGCACCCAATCCCCTCAGCTTGCGATCCAATGGGCCATGGATCGACGAGAGGCAGGGATTTTTATTTTCAAAGATTTGCACGATTTTTTGGATGCGACCGATGTGAAGCGATGGCTGCGGGATGCGATCGCCAGTTTCCACGACACTCACAAAGCCATCATCCTCATGTCTCCGGTACAGAACGTTCCGGTGGAGCTGGAGAAGGATGTGGTCGTCGTGGATTTCGAATTGCCCACCATGCAGGTGTTAGGCGAGCTTCTTGACGAACGACTGAGTCAGCTTTCTCCGGAAACAATCTGTGACGAAAGTAGCCGAGAAAAGCTGGTCAAAGCGGCTCTCGGTCTCACACTGGATGAGGCGAAGAAGGTCTACCGCAAGGCAGCTGTGGTCAGCGGTCAGCTTACGGAAGCTGAAGTTGATATTGTTCTGTCAGAGAAAAAGCAACTCATTCGCCGAAACGGCATTCTAGAGTACGTCGAAGAAGACGACACTATTGATTCAGTCGGAGGTCTTGATGCCCTTAAGCACTGGTTAACCCAGCGATCGGAAGCCTTTACAGAACGAGCCCGCGAATACGGCTTGCCTCAGCCCAAGGGCATGTTGATCCTAGGGGTGCCCGGTTGCGGTAAATCCCTGATTGCCAAAACTACATCCCGGTTGTGGGGCCTGCCGCTGTTACGACTGGATATGGGACGTATCTACGACGGCTCTACTGTTGGGAAATCCGAAGCAAATCTACGTAGCTCTCTCAAGACAGCAGAGTCTCTGTCGCCGGCCATCCTGTTTATCGATGAACTGGATAAAGCCTTCGGTGGAGCCGCCGGTTCGAGCGACTCTGATGGTGGTACATCCAGTCGTATTTTTGGCTCATTCCTGACCTGGATGCAGGAGAAAAAATCCCCCGTTTTTGTTATGGCAACTGCTAACCGAGTAGCACGGCTGCCCAGCGAATTCTTGAGAAAAGGGCGATTTGACGAAATTTTCTTTGTGGACCTGCCAAACCAGTCCGAGCGTACGGATATCTTTCGCATCCACTTGGGTAAACGACGCAAAGATGCGTCCCGTTTTGATTTGCCTCAATTAGCTTCCGCAACCGACGGATTCTCGGGAGCTGAAATCGAGCAAGGTTTAATTGCTGCCATGTACGAAGCTTTCGCTCAACATCGAGAGCTAACTCAACTGGATGTACTGGCTGCAATAAAAGCAACTCAACCGTTATCTCGCACTATGCTCGAGCAGATAACGTCATTGAGGGAGTGGGCCCAGCAACGGGCTCGGCCAGCAGCGGCAACTGTGGCCGAGTACCAGCGGCTGGAGTTCTAGCCACGTTTCACCCGAGGAGGTTACAGCACACAGAACAGCATCCAGTTCACAGCGTTCCGTTTTTTGTTCGGAACGACTTATTAAGGAGAAACTCATGTCTCACTTTAGCACTCTGCGTACCAAGATCGTTGACGCCGAAATCCTCAAGCAGTCCCTACAGGATCTGGGATTGACCGTATCAACTGCGGACAACGTCCGGGGTTACAACGGCCAGCAAGTTCGTGCTGATATTGTGGCTCGCCTCGAAGGGGATTACGACCTTGGTTGGTCTCGCAACCAAGATGGCTCTTTCGATCTGGTCGCCGATCTTTGGGGTGTAGCGAAGAAGCACAATCAGACTGAACTGATTAATTCCATTAATCAGAAATATGCTGTCAACAAGACTTTAGTAGATGCCAAGCGTCCCGGTTTGCAAAATGCAAACGTTCGACTCATGGTGCATAGCTAAAGCAGTCGCTTCAGCTCTATTAGCGAACGCTCTCATCCTGCCTTTGTTCCTCTTTGCTTGGGTCGCTCGTGCGGCCCTTTTTTGTGGATAGATTCCTTTCTGCTAAAGCAGGGGCAGTACAGCTGCCGACGTTTCAGCTACGTTCAACCCCGATCGCAATAGACCACCGTTATCCTGGCTGAAATGACAAACGTTATATCTGTTGCGAATATTTTTGGGGCACTTGCCTGCCAACTCAAACTGTTTCCCGTTACTGAATAGCAAATCTCTCAAGTACGGCTCCATACAGCTTCCATACTTCAAATGCTACGAAGGCTAACAAAATTCCCAATGTAGCCGTACTGAGTACGGGAAGTTTTTTGCCCAATAGCGACGTCGCGAACTGCAGGGCCACCAAAGCTAGGGCGATCGCCGCAAACCATTGAATGGGAGTCACAGTACCTCCAGCCGAGCGGCGTTTAAGTGTCGAACCATAAGCTGTTTGAGCCTAACCTAACTTTCGGTATAGCTCTGCAATTTTTTGAACCACCTGGACTTGAGTCAGCCCATCGGTCAGAACTTCCAACGCATCGTCTGCTTTTCGCAAAGGAGAAGCAGCTCGCTGGCTATCTTTGCGATCTCGCTCTTGAATCTGACATTCAAGTTCGCTCAGATCGACAGAAGTACCGGCAGCAGACAGATCTCGTTGGCGACGACGAGCCCGCTCGGCCGGAGTTGCAGTCAAAAAGATTTTCAGTTCAGCATTGGGAAACACAGCCGTGCCGATATCGCGGCCTTCCATTACTACGCCCCCCTGACGCCCCATCTCTTGCTGCACCTTGAGCAGAATTTCCCGCACCATGGGGTGAGCAGACACAGCGGACACATTGGCAGTAACCGCTTGGGTGCGAATATCTTGGGTCACCTCGCGCTCGCGGACCCACACTTTGGCTGGACGATTGATATCGCGAGAGGGCTCGAACCGAATATCTGCAGACGCTGCTAAATCAGCAACGGCCACTTCATCATCGATATCGACATTGCATTCCAGTGCTAGCCAGGTAACAGCCCGGTATAGTGCGCCAGTATCCAAATACAGCAGATCTAAGCTGGCAGCCAGTTGTCGAGCGACAGTGGACTTTCCAGCCCCTGCCGGGCCGTCGATCGCCAAAATTGGTTTGCGGGGAATATCTAAGCGGACATTGTCAATTAATCGAGTGTTGCCCACCACTGCAGCTGCTGCTACAAGACCGGACTGCGAAATTTGGGTCAAAGGTTCGAGAGTGTTGGGATGAACCACGTCGATATATTGAACTTGCAACTCCAATTGGTTATGGTACACCGATCGAGCAGTTTCTCGCAGAACTTCGGCTTTTCTTTCTCCAGCCTCGAAGCAAGATTGGGCCGCGAACAGGCCGCGTGAGAGAGTCAGGGCAACCTGTCGATCGAGATCGCTGAGGTATTGATTGCGGGAGCTGAGGGCCAACCCATCAGGGTCTCGAACAATCGGACAACCAACGATTTGCACTGGAAGATTGAAATCGTCAACCATGCGGCGAATTAGTGCTAGTTGCTGAGCGTCCTTTTGACCAAAGTAGGCGAGATCGGGCTGTACGAGGTTGAGCAGCTTGAGAACGATGGTCAACACCCCTTCAAAATGTCCCGGACGCCAGGGACCGCACAACGTTGAAATTGCAGCGGCAGGAGGAATTGCCTGAGTCACATCTGCAAGCTCGCGCCCAGATAGGATATCTGATGCGTTTGGAACAAACACGATATCGACATCGGCAGATCGACAGACATCCAGGTCTGCTTGCAATTGGCGCGGGTAGCAATCCAAATCTTCTGAGGGGCCAAACTGCAGCGGATTGACAAAAATACTGACAACGGTGAGGCAACAGCTGCGAATTGAATGCTCGATTAGGCTCTTGTGACCAGCATGTAGAGCCCCCATGGTGGGTACAAAACCGACTAAATTCTGCCTGAAATGCAAACCGGAAAATGACGATATCTTCAGGCTAGAACTAGCTGTTTGGACGGTTGGGTTTGCAAGCAGTTGGTCAGTACTCTGACCTGACCTCAAACTCTTAATGCGGGCCAGCACAGCCTGCAGAACATCACCAGAGCGAACAACGTGCATTAACAGCGTAAAAACCACTCTGAATCAGGGTCACAGCCCCAGAGTGGTTTGTCAATGTGTATGAAATTACTTGCCATGCTAGAGGACTGCATCGAACTCTCTAGCGCGCACTCAAAACTCTTACAGGCCAAAGGTATTGCTGCGACGATATTGAGTGTAGGCCGCCACAAACAGACCGGTCAGGGTGACCAACACCATTCCCAATAAAATGCCGAGAAGTAATGGCTCAATCATGTAAAACTCCTGTTTGCTATGCGAG
>JBFRWD010000020.1:0-45875 GCA_051439425.1 Synechococcus sp. | reverse complement strand
GTCTGGAGTGAACTTGACGGCTAGATTGTCAAACCCAAACGGATAGCCGGAATCCAGCAATTTGTTGGCGATGATGTCCACCTCTTCGCCACTCCTCCCATAAGAACCTAACACTCCCACCAACTGCTCTTTGCTGGCAGTCGATAGGGCCGTGCCTAGCGCGGTTTGCACGGGAGTCGGAGCGTGCCCCCCCAGAGTGGGAGAGCCAAAGATAAACCCAGAGGTCTTTTCCAGTACGCCTTTAATCTCTTCAGTGGTGGCAAATTCGCAGTTGATTTGCTCCACAGTTACTCCCGCCTTGGAGATGCCGCGAGCGATCGCCTGGGCCATTGTGGCGGTATTGCCGTAAGCCGATGCGTAGATAACAGCAGCAGACAGAGTTTGGGTGGATTGCTTCTGATTCAGCTCCCGATAAATCTGGGTCAGAGGGGTGACACCGTAGCGGACGAGGGGGCCGTGGTTGGGGGCATAGACTTTGACGTCATATTCTGCCAAGCGATCCATGTTGCTATCCACTTGGCGGGCCTGGGTGGCCATCAAGCTGTCGTAGTAATAGCGGCGATCGCTTTCATACGCTTTCCACTCTTGATCCCACACTTGGTCGCCACAGACGTGTGCCCCAAAGAATTTATCAGAAAACAGCCAGCGACTGCCGCAATCGTAGGTGGCCATGCCTCCCGGCCACTTAGGAGTGGGGATGGGACAAAATTCCAAGATGCGATCCTGCCCCAGATCGAGGGTGTCGCCACGCTTAACAGGACGGATGTTGACCGGTGAAGTAAATTCAACTTTCTCGAACAACTGGGGCAGAAGCTTGGCAGCAGCGTTAGAGCAAATCACTTCAACGTTTGGCGAGCGCTCTAGAACTTGCACGAGGGTTTTGGTGCGGTTGGGATTGACGTGACCCAAGATGATGTGGCCGATCGCCCCAAAGTCCACCAGATTTCCCAGCGCATCCAAGAAGATCTCGGTAAACGACTGGCCAGGGGGATCGATGAGGACAGTGCGATCTCCCTGAATCAGGAAGGAATTTGCGGTGGTCCCCTTCTGCAGGGCGTATTCGATCTCGAATTTAAGGCGATCCCAAGTGCGCGATCGCAGTACGAACGTGTCCCGACGCAAAGCTAGAGTCTGAACGTCCCGTTGCTTTTTGGTCACGGAAAGGGTCACGGCAAACTCCTGTGGAGTGAAGAGGGCGTGCAAGGAGTTGAGAGGGGCTGCAGAGTCTTTGCCAAGGAGCAAAATACTTCGGAGCCAGCCTGAAGACTAATAGTAATTACCGACTTTGCGGCGGTGGGATGCGGTGCGGGAGTCTTGTTTGGAGACACGCCCGTCGTTGACGGTGCTGTAGACAATCCAATGATCGCTGGTTTCCATGCGAGTACTGACGGTGCATTCCATGTAGGCAAGAGCATCCGTGAGGATAGGGGAGCCGTTGTTAGCCTCCTGCACGTTCACATCTGCAAAGCGATCGGCACCGGGGGCAAACCGCTTCAGGAAGTGCTTCATCAACTTAAGATGATTCCCTTCTTCCAACACGTTGAGAACGAAGGTGTCTCCCACTTGCATCAGAGATTCAATCGCGCGGTCTTTGGCAACAGCAACTGTGAAGCCTAGCGGTTCGAAGCTAGCTTGAGCAATCCAAGAGGCCAACATAGCGCTGCGTACATCCCCTTTCTGGGCAGTGATGATATACAGGCCGCTGCTGATACGACCCAAGGCTTGAATCAGGCCGTTATCGACTGATTTTTTCTTCTTCGTCTTTTTCTTAACACTCAGTTTTTGGCCCATGTCAGTGCCGGACTCTTCGCACAGCTGATAGGTCGCTTCAGTAGGGGTGTCCTTAACGCGAATGGGATCGAAACCGAGATCCAAACCGGCTTCGCGGAACTGGGTTAGCAGTGTATCGATCGGTTCGTCATCGCCACCGTAGGATTCCACCAATCCCAACCCTTGTTTATTGCTAGCAGCGGCTACCACAGTGCTGAGGGCCGCCTGAATCTCTTCGGTCATGGGGCCGCTTGCAGGAGGCATGGCAATGACAAGGCCACTCACTTCACCCACCAGTTCGTAAGCTTCTTGGGGATCGGCTCCTTTGAGATCCATCATTTCGACGGCGACACCAGTTTTGGTGATGCCGTGTGCAATAGCTTGAGTAAGGCGATCGCTATAGCCATAGTCAGAGATGTAGAACACTGCGACTGTCGTGGCAGCCTGACTTTGGTTAGCACTCCAGGTGCGGTAGCGACCCAACAACTCCTGCAGGTTGTAGCGCAGCAGAGGGCCGTGGCCGTTAGCGATGATGTTGATATCGTGTTCTTTTTGCAGCTTGTCCAGCCCCTTCAGCGCCTTAATGACCGAGCGGGTGTTAGGAGCCATCAAACACTCGTAATAGAAGTGATAGTCCTTTTCGATGACGCTGAGGTCTTCGTCGTACACCAGGTCGCTGCAATAGTGCATGCCAAAGGCGTCGCAAGTGTAGAGGACGCCGGTGGCGGTGTCGAAGCTAAAGATGGTGTCGGGCCAGTGCAGGTTGGGGGCCAGCAGGAATTGGATGACGTGGCCGTTGCCCAAATCTAGGGTGTCGCCGCTTTTGACGGTGCGCTTGGTGAAGGGGCGGTGGACTTGGTTGTCGAGGAAGGTCATTGCCACTTTGGAGGCAACGACGGTGATGTCGGGGTTGAGTTCGAGAATGTCGCCAACAAGACCGCTGTGGTCGGGTTCGGTGTGGCTGACGATCAGGTAGTCAATGGTGGCGGGATCGATCTGGCCTTTGAGCAGATCCATATAGAGCTGGCGGAACTTGGCGTGGGAGGTGTCCACCAGGGCGGTTTGCTCGCCGCGAATTAGGAAGGAATTGTAGGTGGTGCCGTTTTGGAGGCCGAATTCGATGTCAAAGCGATCGCGATCCCAGTCCAGGCTGCGCAGGGTTGTAGTATCGGCGGCGATTTCTTCGGTTTGAACGGTGAGACGCTTTACAGCGGGAGCGGTTGCAACCATTAGGCCATCCACCAAACGTTAAGTTTCCTTGCTTTCCATCGTAATACAGGTTTATTGTTGGGGGTTTGATGCTGGGTGATTTGAGTATTTAAAGGGGGTGATGGGGGCTGGGGTCATGGGTCATTGGTCATGGGTCATTGGTTGTTTGTGTTGCTTCCCTACTAATGACGAAGGACAAAAGACGAAGGACGAAACAAACCTCTTCCACCATCAGCTATTCCTCTCCCCCTTCTCTTCCCCACCCCTTACCATTAGCTCTAAAGCATTAAGGACGCCCTGTGCCGGATTCGCAGTTTGATGTGTTCTTGTGTCACAACAGCAGGGACAAGCCACAGGTGAAAGAGATTGGACTGCAGCTCAGGCAAATGGGGTTGCGGGTGTGGCTGGATGAGTGGGAATTGCGGCCGGGGTTGCCGTGGCAGCCTGCGTTGGAAGACTGTATTGAGGAGATTGGGGCGGCGGCGGTGTTTGTGGGGCCGGATGGGATTGGGCCTTGGCAGGATATAGAGATTCAGGCGTATTTGCGGGAGTTTGTGCGGCGTCGATGTCCGGTGATTCCGGTGATTCTGGAGCGGGTGGGCGATCCGCCTCGGCTGCCGTTGTTTTTGCGGGGCCATACGTGGGTGGATTTTCGCAAGAGTGAGCCGATTCCTTTGCACCAGTTGTATTACGGGATCACGGGCGATCGAACAGTTCCAGAGTTTTCACAACAGATAGACAATCCTGCACCAGAAACAGTTACTCCTTCTCCGGTTGTCGCTACTCCAGTTACGTTTGCAGAACAAGCAAGCGATCGACAAGAGCTAAAGAAAATCGATCTGGGTAATGGCGTTGTTTTAGAACTGGTGTCGATACCTGGTGGAACCTTCTTGATGGGGTCACCGAAGGATGATCGGGATGCTCATGAGTACGAAAGCCCCCAACATGAAGTCATAATCTCTAACTTCTAGATGGGGAAATATCCAGTCACTCAAGCTCAGTGGAAGACCGTTGCTGGATGGTCGAAAGTCAATCGAGATTTAAAGCTGGCTCCATCGAAATTCCAGGGGGAGAATCGACCGGTCGAACAAGTGTCTTGGTACGAGGCACGAGAATTTTGCGATCGCCTCTCTGCCAAAACAAACTTCACCTTTCGCTTACCCTCCGAAGCCGAGTGGGAGTATGCCTGCCGAGCAGGAACAACTACCCCCTTTTCCTTCGGCACAGAGCTGACACCTGAAATGGCCAATTTTGGTAAGCACTTCAAGGGAATGACCGAGGTAGGCAGACTTCCCACTAATGCTTTTGGGCTGTATGACACGCACGGCAATGTCTGGGAATGGTGTGCGGATGTTTGGCACAAAAATTATGAAGGCGCGCCCCCAGGGGGAACCCCCTGGATAAAAGGAAAAGACAAAGGACGGGTGCTGCGTGGTGGCTCTTGGATCGGTGATCCCTGGGACTGCTGCTCTGCCTATCGCGAGGGGTACTATCCTGAGGGCCGTGGCTACAACATGGGGTTCCGGGTTGCCTGTTCCCCCGCGTGATTTCTTCCCCTTTGCTCTTTTTGCCCTTTAGCCCTTTGCCCTCGGCCTTTTTTCACTCTCTTAGCGCGAAGCGCTTCGATTTTTTTCAGCGAAATCCAAATACTTCGTAACCCGATCGCCCTCTTCCCAGTCCCCACTTGCCTTTCAAAATTGTTAGGATCGAACAGTCAAAGCCAGTCTTTGACAATGGCGAGTCCGCGCTGTGTAGGATACGGTTCGGCTCACCAGCCGCATGGTAATAGCATCGTCTTGAAGGTAAGACAGTCACCAACATTGCACGCTCCATTGCTGAGCCCCCCAGCTCCCGATAATTTCGAAATTGCAATTATTTGAATAGGGATACTCAGCTCTCGAAAACCACAAGATTGCCATACCTTCCAGACCCACACACGTTACTTGTTTGGGAGGTACTCCGTGAAAGGACTAGAACTACTGAGAAAATACTGTACGGGCATCCAAGACTGTACCGATGCCAACCTACATAGCGCAGACTTGCGCGGCATGAACCTATCTCGAATCGACCTTAGCCGAGCTGACCTGAGTTCCGCTGACCTGAGTTCCGCCGACCTGAGCGGAGCCAATTTGAGCCAGTCCAACCTATCCAATGCCGACCTGACAGGAACCGTGCTACTCGGCGCAAATTTGACGGATGTCAATTTAATCGGAGCCGATCTAACCGGCGCAAACCTGTCTGCAGCCAACCTTCAGCAAGCCGATATGCGGTGTGCTCAGATGGAAAACTGTAACTTTAGAGGAGCAAATCTAACGGATGCAGACCTAGAAGGGGCCAATTTGGAAGGCGCACTGTTGATGAATACTGCCGTCAGTCGGGCGGACTTGAGAGGAGCTAATTTAAACAAAGCCAAGCTAGCGGGTTCCCGGCTAACACCCGATAACTTCCTCAACGTGCCCCATGTCGCCAGCCATCACTGGGTCACCTGGGCTGGCGATCGCGGCAAAACAATTCAAGGTCAAACCGTATGAAACACTGTCCCCTGTAGATGCCAACGTCGAAACAGGGCAAGAGTTCGCTGATTTAGCCACTCAAAATCTGCGCGTTGACTTTTTATAAATCACCACTAGCACTCTCCCCAATACGGACGGAGAGTGCTAATTTAACCTTCCCACATCTTCCAAACAGAGATACTTTTATGATTCTTGTTAATTTTTTATCTTCTTAACCTCAGGTATACGGATTGGTGTTTTCTCCGGCATTCATTGACGTTTTCTTGAGAATCTATGGGGACACTAATGAACGGTGCAATCGGCATCGCTGTCTCATTCGATCTCCCCCTCTGCAATCTGAAGTACCTGTAGTCCGCGAGTATCTGTAGCCCCAATGTCCCAGTTCAATTGGCCTTTCGACGTCTTTCTCTGCCACAACAGCCACGACAAAAACCAAGTGAGCGAGATTGCCCAACAGCTCAAGACCAGCGGTTTGAACGTTTGGTTGGATGAGTGGGAATTGCAGCCTGGGAAACTATGGAAACAGGAACTGGACGAACACCTTCTAGAAGTCGGGTCGGTGGCAGTGTTTGTCGGCCCTGGTGGTACTCCGTGGAGCGATCTGGACATTCAAGCATTTCTGCTAGAGTTTGCGCGCCTCAACTGCCCTATCATTCCCGTCATTCTAGAAGAAGTCCGAACTCGCCCCGAGCTTCCCACTTACATGCAGGGACAATCTTGGGTTGATTTCCGCAAATACCGCCCAGATCCCATTCAACAGTTACGCGAACGCATCTCCCACAAGCCAGACTTTGCGATCGCCCGTCCCACCCTGGCCTATCCCGATGACGAGCCATCCCCCAGTTTCGACCCCGAAGGCTATCATCTCGCTCAAGCAGCCTCCAGCGAAGAGTACGTTGCAGCCCCTGACGCTGATGTCGAATACATCGATGCTCGCGAACTTAACGTTGACAACCTCAGCGATGCCAATGGCGAAGTCGTCCAGGACGAAGTCGACTATTACGAAGCTGAATACTATGAGGCTAATGACGACGAAGCCAATGATGTCGAAGCCAATGACATCCAAGATGGCTACAGCGAAATAGAAGATGACCTCAGCAACTATTCTGACAGCGACTACTCTGACAGCGACATCAAAGCGGAGCAGCGGATCGACCATCCGCAGCCCACAATCACCGAACTCCATCAAGGCATTGTCGTGCACTTGGGGGACAGCACCCATATAGAAATGCGCAATATCCCTGCGGGTTCATTCGTCATGGGTGCCCCCACCGACGAGCAGGGTAGCGACAACGACGAACGCCCCCAGCATGAGGTCAAAGTCTCTCCCTTTGCGATCGCGTCCTATCCCGTAACCCAGTCCCAATGGAGAATGGTGGCTCGCTGGCCCCGCGTTAACCATGACCTCAGTCTTTCCCCCTCTGGTTTTAATGGGGACAACCGCCCGGTAGAGAGCGTTACCTTCGAGCAGGCCCAGGAATTTTGTGATCGCCTCACCCAATACTCGGGGTGGAGCTTCCGCCTTCCGTCCGAAGCTGAGTGGGAATATGCCTGCCGTTCTGGGACCAAAACTCCCTATCATTTTGGAGACGACATCTCTCCCGAAACCGCCAACACCCTAGATACCCACAACCAAACCACAGATGTGGGCAACTATCCTGCAAACGGATATGGCCTCTACGATATGCACGGCAACGTATGGGAATGGTGCACGGATTACTGGCACAACTCCTACGACGGCGCCCCCGATACAAGCAAACCATGGGTGGAAGGTGAGTTCGACGACACGCGCGTGCTACGCGGAGGCTCTTGGGATAGCGAACCCAGCATTTGTCGTTCGTCCTATCGCATTGGCTGCAAATACGACGGCTGCGATTACTTCATCGGTTTCCGCGTCGTCTGTGACCCCGAAGATTCGTAGGCAGAATTGAGCAGCTCTGCTATCTCGGTAGCCGCAAACTTAACAGGGAACTACTGGACGAATGGATTAGCCATCTGTGGTTGGACGCTTATCGGAAGGCAGTAGAATCCGCTTTTCAATCACAGAATCAATTAGGCCGTACTCTTTAGCCTCAAACGGAGACATAAAGAAATCGCGGTCGGTATCCTTCTCGATCTTGTCTAAGGGTTGGCCGGTGCGCTCAGCCATGATTCCATTGAGCTGCTGTTTCACAAATAAGGTTTCCCGCGCTTGAATCTCCACATCGGTGGCTTGCCCCTGCGCCCCCCCCAGGGGCTGGTGAATCATGATACGAGCATTGGGCAGAGCCATCCGCTTTCCAGGAGCACCGGCATTGAGCAAAAACGCGCCCATACTGGCAGCCAACCCCATACAAACCGTGCAAACATCCGGCTGCACGTGCTCCATCGTGTCGAAAATTCCCAGTCCGGCATATACCGATCCCCCCGGACTGTTGATGTACATATAGATGTCTTTCTCGGGATCTTCTGCTTCTAAGAAAAGCATTTGGGCGATCGCCAGATTGGCTACCTCGTCGTCGATGCCTTTGCCAAGAAAGATGATGCGATCGCGCAGCAGACGAGAATAGATATCAAACGCTTTTTCCCCGCGGCTAGACTCCTCAATCACTGTGGGAATGGCATTGAAAATAGACATAGGGCGCAATCCAGAGGGTGCAAAGATCCTGAAAAAAAGCTGGTAAGAATGTCTTACCAGCATGACATAAGGATTCATTGTTGGGGAGCTAAGGTAGAAGCCAATGGCTTGGGCAGGGAGTGTTTCCCGTACCTGCTTCTCTTACCTCCCGCTCCATACGGTCTCAATCGGACAAGCTGACTCTAGTTTTGGCGATCGAACTCATCCCACCAACGGCGGATCTTTTCTGCGGCAATATCGCGACCCCCCCAACCGAAAGCGATCGCAACGGCGACGGCGAAAGCTCCTAAGAATAGGGTAAAGGCCCGAATCACAATCGTTTCAGCAACTCCCACCTGCTGTAAGGCCATAGCTGAAACAAGCACAATAATTGCAATCTTCGCAACTTGCCCCATAATCCGAGCCTGACCGGTACCTGTGCTGGATAGCAGAGTGGATGCAAAGTTTGCCAGATACAAACCCACCCCAAAAATCAAGACGCCGCTCAGAATACGAGCAAACACCCGTAGGATTGCACGGGCGACTTCAGTAACATTAGCGAGAGCGAGAACCTCAGAGGCAACAACAGCGGCAAACATCATGACCAGCACCAACACAATGGTGCCGACAATTTCGGACGGAGTTTGCATGGGGAGCTTGGGCGATCCCTCTGCAGATTCAGCCTCGGCAGAATCGCCCGGTAATGCTGGATTGGCACTGGATACGCTAGAGAGTCCCAACCAAACTAAGATGTCGTCAAAACCAAATCCACTGAGCAAATCGGTCACGATTTCGGACAGAAAACGACCGAGGACAAAAAATACGACGAGGACGCCTGCCGCAGTAAAAACCTGGGGCAAAGCGGTCATGAACTGATTCAGCATTGAAATCGCAGGTGCGGAAATAGCTTCAATGGCCATTTCCTCCAAAGCGGCAACAATGATCGGGATCAGAATTAGGACAAACGCCAGCAATCCCAACAAGTCTGAAAGTTTGGTGCCCTCTTCCCCAGTCTCTCGTAAGCCAACTTTTGCTCCAATATGGTCGGTGCCCACGGAACGCAGGAACCCTACCAAGATTTTGCGCACAAGTGTTGCAACCAACCAGCCAACAGCCAGGACAATACCGGCCGTTAATATCTTAGGCAGCGCACTTAGAACGCTATCGAGTAAGTTTTGAACGGGGTCGAGAACCCCACCCAACTCCAGAACCCCTAAGATTAAGGGCAAGAAGAACAACCAGATGAACCAGTAAATGATGGTTCCAGAAGCTTCGCTAATGACATTAGAAGCTGAAGAGCCTTCCTCTTCTTCTTCGCCCAAAAACGAGAGTCGTCCTTCCAGATTCATGGGCTGCATCAGTCTGGTTACCAGCATCTTGCAGCCAGTTGCCAACAACCATGCCAGTAAACCTAAGCCTGCTGCCGACAAGAACTGGGGCAGGTAACTCAAAATTACGCTGAGAAAGTCGTCTAAGGGTTGGGAAACAACGCTGAGCTGAAGGGCATTGAAAAATGCCACCAACACAAAAACTAAGATCACTACAAAGACGACAGTTCCGGCCCACTTTTCAGATGCCGGGTCAGACTCCAACGATTTACCGGTAAACATCCGATAAATGCGATCGTCCAATTCCGTTCGGTTGAGTAATTGCCTAGCCGCCGTAGATGCAACTTTTGCAACAAACAAACCGACAACTAAGATTAAAAGAGCACCAAACAAATTGGGCAAAAACGTACCTAGCTGAGACGTAATGCCACTAAAGAATTGCCCGATCGCCCCGCCTGGGTCCGCCTGGGCCACGAGAAGGGGAGGCTTCAATAAACCTGGATCGAGTACTGCCATCGAGGGCTGATTGATAAATAGCATAAGACACCGAATACATACGATACATTCGAGCGGATCTAAAACATCCCGCCCAACAGGGAACACGATTTGTCCTTACGGGTCTAGGCCGAATGATGTCAGCTCTACCTGAATGATAAGTATCACACTCTATTGAAAATCGAGCATCGAGCCCGATAGTTTTACGTATTTTGCAAAGAAATATGTTGACTCCATCACAAACAGAACGTTCGTGCCCAAATCAGTGTTTCAAATGGTACATATCTGGCCTGGGTTTGTTCATCAAGCTATTGATTGATTGCAGATCCGTCATGCAAGATTGCGGCACAAAAAAATAGGGTTATTTAAGTCTCATGCGTAGATAGCTTGTTCATGAAAATATCGGAGATCGCCATTCCGATTTCGACTAAGTTTGATACAAGTTTGATAGCAACACAGCCGAGCTGCCGCCATGCCCCTACTGCTCGATCGCATTCGTTTGTTTGATTCCACATTGCGCGATGGTTTGCAGGGCAAGCGCGATTTAGCGATCGCACAGCGTGTCGAACTCGCCATTTTATTGGAGCGAGCGGGCGTGGACGTGATTGAAGCCGGATTTTGGATTGACGGAAAAGGAGATTTGCAGGGGCTAACAGCAATCGCTGAAGTGCTATCAAAGGCCACCGTGTGCGGTTTGGCCGGTGCCCGTCAGTCTGACATCAAACAAGTAGCCGCAGCCATTACCGCAGGGCGTTCGCAATCAGCTGCCCCCAGTTTGCCGCCATTTCGCATCCATACCTTCTGCTCCACTCAGCTCAAACGTCCAGAAGACTTAGAGCGGACGATTGGTTTAGTCAAAGACTCTGTGCAGGCGGCTCGTCAGTTGACCGATGACGTGCAGTGGACGGCGATGAACGCCACCGACAGCGACTTTGATACGGTGGTGCGTGCTGTAGAAACGGCGATCGCGGCTGGAGCATCCACCATTTGCATTGCCGATACTCAAGGCAGCGCTGCCCCCGATGAATTCGCCCGCCTCCTCTCTGACCTATGCGATCGGGTTCCCATGCCCACAACGATTCTGGCTGCCCACTGCCATAACGGCGAAGGGTGGGCGGTAGACAATGCGTTGGCTGCCTTGAATGCGGGGGCCCGTCAGTTGGAAGGTACGCTGGCGGGGGTTGGCCCTGCAGGAGGCAACACCGACCTTGAAAAACTGGTCATGGGGATGCATTCCAGCAGCCAGTCATGGGGGATGGATGTGGATCTGGATTTCTCTCGGTTGGAAGCAGCCTCGCAGATGGTGCTCAAGCATTGGCCCAAAGTTACCCGACCAGCTTGAGTCTTCAAGATGCTTATTCGCTTGTCTACCTAGACAACCCCACAAAGTCGAACAGCTCGCGATCGCCTAGTTGTGACGGCGATACGTTTTGAATGCTGCGAAAAATACTGTCAATCCGACCGGGGTGTTCTCGCTCCCAGTCCTGCAACATCTGCTTGATTAAGCCGCGCTGCAAATTCTCCTGCGAACCACATAGATTGCAGGGAATAATGGGGAAATTTCTGGCTCGCGCATACTTTTCAATCTCTTTCTCAGAGCAGTACGCCAGCGGACGAATCACCACGTTCTGACCATCATCGCTGCGCAGTTTGGGAGGCATTGCCTTCAGTCGCCCACCGTGGAACATGTTGAGAAATAGAGTCTCGACAATGTCGTCTCTATGGTGACCGAGGGCGATTTTCGTTGCCCCTTCTTCACTCGCCACCCGATACAAAATACCTCGTCGCAGGCGAGAACACAGCCCGCACATCGTCTTGCCTTCAGGCACTACCCGCACCACAGTACTGTAAGTGTCCTCCTCCACAATCCGGTAAGACACCCCCAGCTGTTCTAAATAATTTGGCAGTACATCTGTCGGAAATCCCGGTTGCTTTTGATCGAGATTGACCGCCAGTAGCTCGAAGTTGACCGGAGCCCGTCGCTGCAAGCTGAGCAGCAAGTCAAGCATCGTATACGAGTCTTTGCCTCCCGACAGACAAACCATGACGCGATCGCCCTTTTCCAACATGCCGTAATCGACGCTGGCCTTCCCCACCAATCCCCGCAGGCGTGCCTGCAGTTTTTTAAAGTTCTTGGAGGGGCGCACTAAAGCCTGCTCTTCTGCCTCAGAAGAGCCGACAGATGTGGAAGAGCCGACAGATTGAGGAAATCCGGCAGATTGGGGAGAGCCAACAGATGTGGTGGCGGTTACGTCCATGTGGCAATTCGAGAATGCTCTGGGAGACTTTATTGTAGGTTTGTCTGACCCAGCGGGATAGACGGCACGATCGAAGGGAGCGCAAAGATGTCGGCATCAACAGCGATCGCAGCAGCGGCCAGCTATTTACAGAATCGCGTTCGGAATCAAAAACTTTCCCCTGCAAAGCCCGACACAACTGCTGTTATCACCGCATTAACCGCGGCGGAAAAATCTGCTCGGCAAGCGAAATCAACCAATTCACTATCCGATCTTGCGGGCACCTGGCAACTGGGGTTCATTACCGGTACTCAGAAAGCGCGACAGCAAGCCAAGGGCGCGTTGGGCGCTGGACGGTTCTTGCCCCGATGGTTGCATATCTTCATTGCCTATACGGCAACAGCGAAGGATAGCGATCGCGGTACCGTTCACAACTCAGTCACGGTCGGCCCGCTGACACTAACTCTCTCCGGCCCCACCCGCTTCTATCCCAAAACCAGCGTGTTGGCCTTCGACTTCATTCACATCACCGTCACCATGGCGGGCGTGGAACTCTATTCGGGAGACGTGCGTGGAGGCCAGGAAAAAGCCGCAGCATTCTACGACCTACCCCTGAAAAAAACTGCGTTTTTTACCTATTTCGCAATCTGCGATCGCTACATAGCTGCCCGCGGAAAAGGCGGGGGGCTGGCCCTGTGGACAAAGGCCAACCCCATTAGCAACCTCTGACAGCTATCTCTGTTGAATCAGCACCCCTAAACGTTAGCCGTAAGGTTGTCCATCAGCGTGGGAATGTTCTCCTCCCATTTGCGAGGGGGACTAGCCCGGCGGATATTGCGCCAAATTTGGGTGGCGGCCAGAGTCCCGTCAGCCACAGCGATCGTCACCTGGTTCAGCCCCTGCTTCAAATCTCCCAACGCAAAGATGCGATCGTGAGATGTCTGAGCCATGGTGTTGGTCACAAGGTTTTCGCCATTCCATTCCAACCCATCGATCCCTTTCAAATAATCGTTGTGATAGGTGGATCCCATGCTAACCAAGCCAGTAGTGGCCTCGACAATCTGACCGTCTGCGAGTTGAACGCCGCTTAACTTGTGGTTCTCGCCCAAAAACTTAGAGATCGGGGCTTCGTACAGCGGATAGCCGCGCTCCGCTAGCTTTCGCTTCATCTCATCGCTCACCTCAAACAACCCATGAGTGAGAACAGAGATATAGGGAGTAAACCAGTCCAGCACAAACGCTGCATTAACCTGTCCTTCCGACCCTGCGATCAGCACCGCCTTTTGGTCCCACATGTCATAGCCGTCGCAAATCATGCAGACATGCAGCGTATAGCCGGCATAATCGTAGACATTTTGCATGTCTTCGAGTTGAGGCAACTTATCAATGACGCCAGATGCCGCAACTAAATACTTACTGCGAAATACTGGGTGCGCACTGTCTTTCTTGCCCACTTTCACCCGAATCGCAAACGTGTCTCCCTCGTCAGTGACGTCTTCCACAAAGCCGCGCAAGTAATCAGCCCCCCATTGAATTGCTTGCTTAGCACCGTGGCCAATAATGTCTCGTCCGGGTGTATCGGGATCGAATCCCAAGTAATTGCGAGTGTCTTGCATCCAAAACGATCGCCCTTTCCCCTTTTCGATCACAAGACATTTGAGACCGTATCGGGCCAAGTAGATAGCTGCTGATAACCCTCCCATGCCACCACCGACAACAACGGCGTCGTACACCGTATCGATGCGATCGTCAAGATTTTTGCTAGACAGTTTCATGGCAAATCGTTGAATCGGATGGAGAGGGGGTAGGCACTATAGCAATCCGCTGTGAGGCCTGGAGTGAGGAAACAGCTGAGTCTTTTAATCTACAAGCCTTCAATCTGCAAGGAAAATACTGAGGGAACTCTCCGTAGCAGATTACCGATCGCTATAGCGCTGGGAAGCGCACAGCCAAGTCAGCCGCGCATATTCTCGACTATCAAGCTTGGAGTGACATGAGTTGGGGTTGACTAGTCATGAATGGAGCCTTCCATTTCAGTCAGCAGCCCTTATTCACCGAATATACCTATAGAGCTCCATTCCGGCCCCCATACGTATTACCGGCTAACCAAACAGCGCAAAAGCCGATGCATTGAAAGACGGAGCCTGACTGTTGCGAAGTGACTGGCACGAAATGACTGGCGATCGCTGTACTCGCCCATCCCAGATGACTGGGCGAGTACGGAAAGGAGCGATGGCTTTACTTAGCCAACAAACTCCAGAACGGGCTCGGAAACTGCTCCGGCCTCATCACCTTTTAAGAAAGCCAACATCGTGTCAGCATCGGAAACCTCAAACGGATCGGTAGGGCAGTTGTCACCAAAATCGGGCTCGGTGAAGATCTTCTCAATCTGACCGTCATTCACCAGCATGGAGTAGCGCCAAGAGCGCATACCAAAGCCCAAGTTTGATTTGTCTACCAACATGCCCATCTTGCGGGTGAACTCTCCATTGCCGTCGGGCAGCAAGAAGACGTTTTTAGCACCAACCTTGAGGCCCCACTGGAACATAACAAAGGCATCGTTAACAGAGACACAAATAATCTCATCAACTCCCTGAGCTTTGAATTCGTCATACAGCTCTTCGTAACGAGGCAGGTGATTGGAGGAACAGGTAGGAGTGAATGCACCAGGCAGCGAAAAGACAACAACCTTCTTGCCACCAAAAATCTCTTGGGTAGTTTTGTCCTGCCAGCGATAGGGATTCGGACCTGGGACAGATTCATCGCGGACGCGAGTCTTGAAGACAACCTGAGGTACGCGTTCAATTACAGCCATATCTACCTTTCGTGTGTTGCGTGTGTCTGGATTTATGGTTAGCTGCGCTTGCTTCAGCGCTGGCCAACATAAATCAGAATAATTCTTAGAAAGGAATCTATCAATAGTTATATTCACTTACTCATGAGTGTACTTCAGATATAGTTTTTTCTCTTAGAAAGATGTTATCTTAGACACCTAAGGCATTTACTACTGATAGAATTGCGTCCAGTGCTTGCGGGCTTATCTTTAGCGGGTTTGTTAGAGCCAGGCTAAAACGCCGCTCGCATGCGTGGTTGGCACGCTGGTTGAGGAAGAGGCGAGTGCATACTGACCAAATCGTTCAAACCTTGAAAGCGAAGGGGCTGCGAGTAACACCCCAACGTTTTGCCGTCTATGCAAACTTGCTCGATCGCGCCGATCACCCCACGGCTGAGCAAATTCTTGGCGATCTCAATCGCGACGCTCCCACCTCATCTCAAGCCACCGTATATAGCTCCTTGCAGGCACTACGCAATGTTGGCCTGGTACGCGAGGTCCTATTAGAGGAAGGGGTCTGTCGTTACGATGCCAACGTAGGCCGCCACCATCATTTTCGCTGTCGGGAATGCGGCAAGATTGAAGATATTGCTTGGGAACAGTTTCAAGATATGAGCGTCGAGAAACTGAACTCTGGAGCACAAGTGGATGACTACGAAGTCATTGTGCACGGACTGTGCTTGATTTGCATCGAGAACGCATAGCGACGTCTCAGGGCATTTAAGCACAGAACTGGTTGCGGCGGGCGACCTCCTGCTGGATGGCCACTAAATTCGATGCCAGATCGCCTTTTAGACGGCGTTGCACAATTTGAATGGGCATTTTGCGGGGGGGCAGAATCGTAATGGCATAACTCAATCGGGTGGTGTCACCCAAATCTGAGAGCTGCCAGCAACCGAAAAATTCGATGAAGTCCCCCTCTGTCATCGTGAAATCAATTCGCTCGGTGGGAACTGTGTCCATCTTGAGGGTGACAGCTGCCGAAAATTTGATAAAAGAAAATTTCTGAGTCCCGACCTGTCGCAATAGGGTACATCCCTCTTCCTCTCCAACAATGCAGCTTTCTGCCAAGTTGGGAATAAATTCGGCCAGTCCTTCGTAGTCTGTTAGCACCTGCCATACTGATTGACAGGTATAGGGAATATCGATACAAGCCTCCAGACAGCGCTTGCGCCCATCTAACTTTTGAATGGTGACCTCAACCCCACAACCGTCGGAAGAATCATCCTCCGGCAAGAGGTTACTCTCACCGAAAATTCCATCACCCTCGACGGCAACAATATTGTCAGGCAGGCTATGTTCGGACATTGCTGTTTCAAGATCTACGTCTAAAGATTGAAATATTGATTAGAGATGTCCGTTCTGGACAATCGCGGACAGGAAATTAACAAATACAGGAAGAAGGAGTGCAAGGGCGCAAAGAAACACCCTGAATTCTTATGATTCCCTGCGATCGCTCGATGAAGCCACTAGAATAAGAAGCTCCAATGCGAAACGCTGTGGGAATTGTACTGTGGATTTCATTCGGCCCAATTTGTTGAGCTTGCAACCCTATGAAGCAGAGGTGTTGCCCAACATCGATAAACTGGATGCCAACGAGCACCCTCAAGACTTACCCGAATGGTTTAAGAAAAAGCTGTCACTCGTTTGGGAGCGCGGCATTCACAGTAACCGCTATCCCGATGCCAACCACCGCAGCCTCAAACGGGCGATCGCGGCATATGCAGGGGTCGAGCCCATGCAGGTCAGTTTGGGGAACGGCTCGGACGAGCTGATTCGCTCCATATTAATTGCTACCTGTTTGGAAAATCGTGGCGCTATCTTAGTGTCCCCTCCAACATTTTCGATGTACGGAATTGTGGCTCGCGCGCTGGGTATTCCCGTACTTTCAGTTCCCCGCAATCCAACAACATTTGCCCTCGACCTGCCCGCCTGCGACGCGGCAATCGCCGATGCTGAGGCTCAGGGGACTCCCATTCGAGTTGTATTTCTGGTATCCCCCAATTCCCCCACTGGCACCCTGCTGACAGAAGCCGAGCTAGATTGGGCCCGTTCCCTGCCACCATCCACAATGGTGGTGGTGGATGAAGCCTACTTTGAATTTAGCCAAACAACAGTGGTACCAGAGTTAGACCAACGACCCAACTGGGTGGTGTTGCGCACTTTCTCCAAAGCCTTTCGATTGGCTGCCCATCGAGTGGGCTATGCCATTTCCAGCCCCGAGCTGACCCGGATCTTTGAAGCCACCCGTCTGCCTTACAATCTTCCGGCCATATCCCAATGGGCGGCTCAACTTGCCCTAGAGTCTGCAGAAGAACTATTGGCCGACATCCCCGACATGGTGCGGGAACGCGATCGCATGTGGGCAGAGCTCAACCTTATGACAGACGTTAAGGTGTGGCCCAGTGGCGGCAATTTCTTGTACTTCCGGGTGCGCGATCGCAGCCTGAGCGACCTCCATCAAGCCCTGATCGATCGCGGGAGCGGCCTGCGTCATACGGGTGGCGGTTTTCGGCTATCGATAGGAACCCCACAGGAGAATCAACGATTTCTCAGCAACCTAAAGCACATCCTGTCCCCAGTGCCGCAAACTTCAGCTTGAATCGTCTAGTAAATCCCCTCAGTGAATTCTTGTCGGGTCCATTACGGGGTGAATGCTCTGCCAGGTGGGGCGATGCGAGGTGAAATATCGCTTGTGAAATGGGGCAACTTTCCGTCACTCTAGAGGTGATACGCAAGTGAATTCACCGGAGTGTGCATGCCAGAGCGCATGGAATTTCTAAAGCGGCTGGACATAGCTACCGAAGCCGCCAGTGCTGCAGGGGCCGTACTTCAGCAACTGCAGGGAAACTTGCAAGATGTGCAGGAAAAGCGTCCTGGCGATTTGGTAACCGAAGCCGATCGCCAGGCAGAAGCCATTGTCTTGGAAATTCTGCAGCGACATTTTCCCCAAGACAGCATTTTGGCAGAAGAGTCGGGGGCTCTGGGGGATCTCGACACGGACGGCTTTCTGTGGGCCATTGACCCCCTTGATGGCACGACAAATTTTGCCCACGGTTATCCGGCTGCCGCTGTGTCGATCGGCTTACTGTTGAATGGTGAGCCGGTGATGGGGGTAGTTTTTGATGTGTTTCGCAACGAACTGTTCCGGGCCTGCCAGGGGATGGGAGCAACCTGCAATCGACGCCCCATCCAAGTCTCCGAGACTCGTCAATTGCAGCACAGCCTGTTGGTGACCGGATTTGCCTACGATCGCCGCGAGACATCCGACAACAACTACGCCGAGTTTTGCCACTTCACCCATCTGACCCAAGGGGTGCGCCGTGGCGGCTCGGCATCGGTTGACCTAGCTTCGGTGGCGATGGGACGACTGGATGGTTATTGGGAACGCGGCTTATCGGTGTGGGATATTGCCGCCGGGATTGTGCTGGTGCGAGAAGCTGGTGGGCACGTAACCGCTTACGATGGCACGCCACTCGATATTCAATCCGGTCGCCTGCTGGCATCCAATCCTTATTTACGCACTGCGATCCAAACTGAGCTGAGTCGCGTGCAGCCTCTCAATCAAGCGTTGCCGCAGCACCCCACCGAAGTCACATCTGTTTGAGTTTCACTGGCACATGTCTCACCGCGCCTCACTCGCTCGTTGCCGTCCGTCAGTGACAGTCATTCTTGCCAGCCTTGCTGCTGCAGTCTTAGCTAGTTGTTCGGCCAATTTACAATCATCCAACCCATCACCCTCGGATGCCCTTTCCTCCCTCACCTCTGCAGAACGTTTCGAGCGCGTTGAGTCGGCAAACTCGCTCGATGCATCTGAAGGTGAGGAAGCATTTAGCACCAGCAGTGAGTCGATTGAAACTCCATCAGTAAGTGAAGCCTTACCTGAGACTGACACCTCACCTGAAAATCACACCTCACTTGAAAATCACACCTCACCTGAAACTGACGATCGCGCTTGGAGGTTAGTGCAAAATCGCGGCCGCCTACGAGTCGGTCTAGACCCGACCATTGGCTATGCATATCTGCGTGCCGATACAGAGCGCCGAACATTTGAAGGGTTTGAATGGGATATCCTGCAGGCGATCGCGCAAGAGCTCGATATTGACATCGAACCGATATACATCCCTTGGGACAACCAGCTCGCAGCGTTAGACACCAACAGTGTCGATGTCATTTTGGGGGGTCGAGATGCATTAGGCGTGGATGAAACCCGTTATACCCCCACAATTCCTTACTATTCCAGTCCGCAACGAATTGTCGTACGAGAGGAATTTTCTACAGAGATCCAGCACCTATCCGATTTATTTGGCCGAAAAGTGGGAACTGTAGCAGACAGTGCAGCCGCCGCTGTTGTGGAGGTGTTCAACCAAGAACGTGCGAATGCTCTCACATTGCTCTCCAGTCCAAATCCATCTCAACTATTCGAGCAATTGCGAGAATCACAAGTGGATGCGGTTGTAATCGACCAACCGGTTGCGGTGGCTGAAGCTGACATTGTTGAGACAATCTCACTAGAAGGAGGCGGTAGCACCTCTGGTGATGACGCTCGCTCTGTAGCAGAGGGAGAATCGAGTATAAATTCACCATCTGGAGCTGGTGATACTGCCACTGCCCTTGATGCTGATATCGGCCTAGACGTCATCGAATCATTGACTGTCGAACCCGTTGTCTCGTCCCCTTCACAGCCCGAAGAGCCTATGGATGGAGAGGCCTCGAGTGAGGAATCCGCACAAGAGAGTGAGGAGACCGGCGCAGAAGGAGTGGATGAAGACACAACGCCCGATGTCGGCTTGTACATTGTGGGAGAACCGATGTTCCCAACCCCCTTAGTAGGAGTTGTCAAAACGGAAGAGGCTTCCATCAAGCAAGCGATTGATGAAGCGATTGTTGCACTAGAGCAGAACGGCACTCTAACCACCATCTTGGAGAAGTGGGACCTATGACATTTGCGGATACACCCAAGATTGAGTCAGGGTTGGCCAAATACGAACCCGATTACTACGCTATACTCGGTGTTCCGCTAAATGCTGATAACCGTCTGATTCGCAAAGGGTATTTGAATACGGCGAAACACCTACACCCCGATCGCTTTATCAGACAACCCGAAAAGCGGGAGAGAGCAAATTGGCTGTTTTCAAAACTCATTAGTCCCGCCAGCGAAGTCCTCAATCGGGAAAGAGATCGGATTGAGTATCGAGAAGTCCTCCGGTTACGAGCCAAACGTCTGCTATCGTCTCCACCCAGCGAAGTGTGGCCGCAATCCACCTTCGTCGACGCTCTATTACAAGCCACCGATTTAGAAACGAAATACAGCGATACGATCCTGAACCTGGCGGCACATCAGTACACGGATTTAAAGAAGTCAATTGTGTGTACTGAAGAGCTGAGCAAGATTAACTTGGCTTACCTACTCTTGAGTAATGGCTTCAAAGTGGCAGCCCCTCCTGCTCCTTCACCAAAACCTTTGAACACCACTTCATTTACCAGCAATCCTGCCCCCAGCGTTGCCCGTCCCGCAACAACAACTCAGCTATCTGCCAATCCTCGCAGGCCATTTGCATCCAGACCTCCACAATCCACAACACCTTCTGCACAACAAGCATCTCCTTCTGCACGACAAGCATCGCCCCCTCCATCCCCTAGCTCTCCACCGCCAGCTCCAGAACCGGAGCCCATTGTCGTCCAACCCAGCAAGAAGCGCTTCGCACAAGCCAAGGACATGATGGCGCGAAAACAATATAAGAAAGCGATTCAGTTTTTGAATATTGCGATCTCAGATGAACCCGATAACCCCGACTATTTCTACGAAAGAGGGTTAGCGTTCCAAAAAACCAATAACGCTCCCAGAGCCCGCCAAGATTTCCAGCGGGCACTAAAGCTCGATCCAAAGCACGACAAAGCGGCATCCAAACTCAACGAAACAGGGAAAAAGACTGTTTCAACAGGAGCATCCAATCGGCCCTCAACCCAGCAGGCCACCAATGCCCGATCGCAGCCGCAACCAGAACCTGCCAAAAAGGGAGTTTTCGGCCGCTTATTCAGCCGCTAGTCGAGCGGTGAGTGCAGGCAGGCTCGCGTTATTGTGGGGCCGATGGAGACAAAAAGTCCCTTACTAGCTTGAGATACTCCTGAGAGGCTTCCAGCATGGGCAGGTGGGCGACACCTGACACTTCTACATGGTGAATGTTGTCGTTAAGGTCTGCCGCTTTTTTACCTAGCTCGGAGGGAATAATGATGTCTTTTTCTCCAGACACAATTAGGGTAGGACAGCGGATGGCACTGTAAGCTGCGGGCTGCGCGATGCTGGCATGCTTGCTGACGCTGGTGTAGAGCGTCCCCAGTCCGGCGATAATGTCTGCCATCATATAGTCTTCTAGAAACTCTTGGCGGACAGGTTGCTCGGGCATCTTGTGCACAAAGCGAGCAATGGTGAGGCGATCCATACCGGGGATACGAGTTATCCAGTCGGGGCGAATTTGAACAACAATGCCACCAATGCGTTGGAAGAGTCCAAATGTCAATGGATTGTAATCGAAGACACCACCGCAGGCAAATACAGCTTGCTGAACACGCTCTGGAGCTTTGCTGAGGAGTAGTGCAGCAATTGACGAGCCCATCGAGTGGGCTTGCACCGACACGTGCGACAGGTTCAACTTGTCTAGCAACTGCAGCAGCTCGCTAGCATACCGCTCTAGGGCATAGGCATCATCACGCGGGTCGCTGTAGGGCAATGGTGTTGATTGGGCGCGAGCAGACGATCGCCCAAATCCACGCATGTCGTACAACAAGCAGTCGTATAGGTCTGTTAGCGATCGGGCGGTCGATCGCCAATAGCGAGCGGAACTACCCCATCCGTGAATAAACACCATTACCGGTCGATTGCCGCTGGGGGTGTCCACTCCCCCCTCTACAATCCATTCGTAGTAGTGGGGAACCCCAGAAATATCAATGTAGGCCATTCATATCGTTACTAGACCACCTACATCCTAAAAGCTGTATTTCGGAGCAGGGGAAACCAGAGAGGACTTTTAACGAGCTAGGGCAGGTACTTTTGAACGACTGCCCAGCCGCTGGCGAGGACTAACAGGAGGGACACAGCTAAAGCCCCATTGATACCGAGATGAATAATACGGGAATTGGGGCGATCGGAATGAATTCTGCTACCAGTGATGGCCGAAGCGATCGCCAACCCCACCACTGTCAATCCTGCTGGCAAATGCCAGGAATGTCCCAAACTGCCAAAGTGGCCCAGCGTGCCAACAATGCCGATGGCCAGCAACAGCAGAATCAAAGCCAGCATGGCCATGCCAGCCCAGAAGTGCCAGTGGCGAAACCAGACTCGCTTGGGGGCGTCACGCTCGATACGATGCCGTCGAACCGATAGCCCCAAGACGATTTGGACAATGTAGAGAACCATGGCCCCCCCCATAGACCACGCTGCTGCGCGCCAGAGCCAGAGAAAAGAAGGAAGGTGCATCGCGGAACAATCGTCTCGTTAGTGACTGGGGAACAACAGTATCTCAAGTCTCTCTTCTAAGGTCGAGGGTAACCCAAAGCTCGGACTTTACGGGGCTATTTGCCTAGTCACTTGCCAGACGTAATGGCTTGGGACAAAGCCGGATGAAAGGAAGTCATGACGGCGAGAAAAACAACTCATAACAGTGACGCTCATAACAGTGACGACCGGGAAGACAGTACTGGGAAACTGCGATCGTCCAAAGTCCAACACCACAGAGAGATCGACAGCCTACAGCCAACATACAAGTTGCGGATAAAAGCGCCAGATACCGGGGTGATCAGGACCTGCTTATCCAGCCCATCTCCAGTCCCAAAAGGTTATTGTGTTGTCAGGTCTATTACCTCAGTAGTCCTGGCGACAACTTAGGTTGTTCGTGTCAGAATGTAGAAACTTACTCAAAGTCGGAATGATTTCGATATGGAGCCTGCGGTAGCTAAATCAGGTGATATCCTCACTCCTCCCGAACAGGATCGCGTCCTAATTTTTGACACCACCTTGCGAGACGGCGAACAGTCTCCTGGTGCCACACTCAACGGAGAGGAAAAACTTACCATCGCTCGGCAATTGGCTCGACTGGGAGTTGACATCATTGAAGCGGGATTCCCCTTTGCTAGCCCTGGAGACTTTGAAGCTGTCCAAGCGATTGCGAAAGAAGTCGGAACAGAAGAGGGGCCGACCATTTGCGGATTGGCTCGCGCGACCCGCCACGATATCGAAACTGCTGCGAAAGCACTAGCACCGGCAGCCCACGGGCGCATTCACACTTTCATCGCCACCTCTGACATTCACATGCAGTACAAGCTGCGCAAGACGCGGGCTGAGGTACTGGCAACTGTAGAAGAAATGGTGTCCCATGCGGTTTCTCTCATCCCAGACGTAGAGTTCTCGCCTGAAGATGCGGGCCGCTCCGACCCCGAATTTCTCTATCAAGTGCTGGAGACGGCGATTCGGGCAGGCGCGAGAACAATCAATATTCCCGATACCGTTGGCTACACCATGCCGGAGGAGTTCGGGCGAATTATTCGCGGCATTCGGGAAAATGTGCCCAACGCCGATCAGGCAATTATTTCCGTTCACGGTCACGACGATCTAGGTGTGGCCGTTGCAAATTTCTTAGAGGCAATTAAGAATGGTGCCCGCCAGGTGGAATGCACCATCAACGGAATTGGGGAACGTGCAGGTAATGCCTCTTTAGAAGAGATTGTCATGGCGCTGCACGTACGCCGCCCCTATTTCAATCCGTATTTTGGATTGCCGGTGGAGTCCGAGAAACCCCTGACGGGCATTCGTACGCAGGAAATTTACCGAACCTCCCGCATGGTGTCGAACCTGACCGGGATGTTGGTACAGCCGAACAAGGCGATCGTGGGGGCCAACGCCTTTTCCCACGAATCTGGGATTCACCAGGATGGGGTGCTGAAACACCGCCAGACTTACGAAATCATGGATGCCCAAACCATTGGGTTGCAAAATAACAGCATTGTTTTGGGCAAGCTGTCCGGTCGTAACGCCTTCCGCACTCGGTTGGAAGAGCTGGGATTCGAGCTATCCGAGCAGGAATTGAACAAAGCCTTCATTCGCTTCAAAGAGCTGGCGGACAAGAAGAAGGAAATCAGCGATCTAGATCTGGAGGCGATCGTTAATGACGAAATTCGCCAGGTGCCCGAACTATTTAAGCTGGAGCGGGTACAGGTGAGCTGTGGCGATCGCGAAATTCCTACGGCTACTGTCACCGTCCTCACCCCCGATGGCGAAGAACTGACAGATGCGGCAGTGGGTACTGGCCCGGTGGATGCAGTCTACAAAGCCACCAATCGGATCGTGCAGGTGCCCAACCGTCTGATTGAATATTCCGTACAATCAGTCACCGCCGGTATTGATGCCATTGGAGAAGTGACCATTCGCCTGCATCACGAGGGGTTGGGACGCACGTTTTCCGGTCATGCCGCCAATACAGACATCATTGTGGCCTCTGCAAATGCCTACATGAATGCTCTCAATCGTCTTTACTTCGCCCTCAACTCTACCCCTGCAACAGAGTCTCAACGGAAGGCAGCGACCCAGAAAGTGTAGGCCGATTTGACTGTCAGAGTTCTCGTGCGGCGGCAGCATTCCTTTGGGAGCTGCCGCCATCTCTTTAATTCTTCTGCTAGTGCAATCTCAATGGTTTGCTCCCCAATACTCATGAGTGTTATGGCAATCCGCTCTCAGGTCTAGAGTGTTGAGACGGATAGAATCCTCTATTTATTGGCGAGGAAAAGTACTTAGGAAACTCTCCGTAGCAGATTGCCGAACGCGATAGTAGCCACCCACATGACCGCCAACTCTCTACAAAGCCCCTCTGTAATCGCCGGATTTCGGGCGCTAGCCGATCCATTGCGCTTGCAAATTCTTGAGACATTGCGCGAGAGCGAGCTGTGCGTGTGCGATCTCTGCGATCGCCTGCAGGTCAATCAATCAAAGCTGTCATTTCATCTCAAGTCTTTACGGGAAGCAGGGCTAGTGCGAGCCAGACAAGAGGGACGATGGATGTACTACAGTCTCAATCTGGCGCAGTTAGTGGAATTGGAGCAATATCTATCTGACTACCGGCGTTTGGCAACATTTCAACCTGCCCCCCGCTGCTGCTGAGTTACCAGAGCTTGATCGACTGAGCAACTTTGTGTCTAGCCAGTACATATGCAGCTAAACCATATTGAATATTGTTGATAGATTCACACATCATCTCTAGCGCAGATACATCTCCCTCATCATTGGGTAGAAAAGGAGTCGTGACCATATCAGTCATCTAGCTTTTGATTGACACATCAATTTTTCTTGATGTATCCCTGAAAGGCGGTCTCCAATCTGGATCGCGTATTGTTGCATAGTTCAGATACGACTTGAATGACTGTACGCATTGGTATTAATGGGTTTGGCCGCATCGGTCGGCTAGCCCTGAGAGCGGCTTGGGATTGGCCGCAATTCGAGATTGTCCACATCAACGAGCTAAAGGGCGACAATACAACCGCAGCACATCTACTGGAATTCGACTCCGTACATGGACGCTGGGATCGCCACATTCGTCCTTACGGCGATCGCCACATAGACATCGGCGATCGCTCCATAACGTTTTCCAGCTACACCACACCTGGCGATGTGCCTTGGGGGGATTTCGGCGTCGATATCGTGATTGAGTCCTCCGGGCAATTTCGCAACTCCCAAGTTTTAGCTCCGTATTTCGATCGCGGAGTCCGCAAAGTTGTGGTAGCGGCACCGGTGAAGGAGGACGCCCTCAATATCGTGATGGGGATTAACGACAATCTGTACGATCCCGACCAACACCACTTGCTGACAGCAGCCAGTTGCACCACCAACTGCCTCGCACCTGTTGTCAAAGTGATTCACGAGAGCTTGGGCATTCAACACGGTGTTATCACCACCATCCACGACGTCACGAATACCCAAACCGTCGTAGACGCCCCCCATCGCGATCTGCGCCGAGCCCGTGCCCACAGCCTGTCCCTAATTCCCACGACAACAGGCTCGGCAACGGCGATCGGTATCATCTACCCCGAGCTGGCTGGCAAGCTGAACGGTCTGGCCGTGCGAGTTCCCCTGTTGAATGCATCGCTGACGGATTGCGTATTCGAGGTAACACGACCGACGACGGCAGAAGAGGTCAATCAGCGTTTACACGATGCCTCGACCAGCTATTTGCAAGGCATTTTGGCCTACGAAGAGCGTCCGTTGGTGTCGATCGACTACGTCAATAACCCTCATTCCGCGATCGTTGATGCGCTGTCCACGACCGTTGTTGACGACACGCAAGTAAAAATTCTGGCCTGGTACGACAACGAATGGGGCTATGCCAATCGACTGGTCGAGCTGGTTCGAAAAGTCGCCAACAGTCTGTCGTAATTTGAACTTGCGTCAGGACTGTGCCAACAAAAAGTAATAGGCCAATCTTTCATCAGGCTTGATGGCATCCCCTCATGACAAACCTGGCAAACCAGTAGCGAGGAAGCGCTCACCTGTTGCCTGCATCACATCGATTCTTGAAATTCCAACCCACACTAAGGCTGTACTCCCGCAGCGATCGCCCCATCATGGCTGAAACTTCCCAACAATCCAGCCTGCGCAGCTACGCACTTGTCACCGCCGCCTATTGGGGGTTCACGATCACCGACGGCGCTCTACGCATGTTGGTGCTGCTCTATTTCCACACCCTGGGCTATACCACCATCGAAATTGCCCTGTTGTTTTTGTTCTACGAATTCTTTGGGGTTGTGACCAATCTGTTGGGGGGATGGTTAGGGGCTAGATTCGGCGTTAAGCTCACCCTTTATTCGGGGATCTCGCTGCAAATTGTGTCGCTGTTAATGCTGATGCTAATCAGCAGTGAGTGGCCCCAATGGTTGGGGGTGAGCTATGTCATGGTGGCGCAAGCATTGTCGGGGATTGCCAAAGACCTGACCAAGATGAGTGCCAAAAGCGCGGTTCGATTGGTGATTCCACAAGATGCGCAGTCCACTCTGTTTAAGTGGGTAGCCATACTCACGGGATCGAAAAATGCCCTCAAGGGAGTGGGGTTCTTTGTGGGGGGACTGCTGCTGTCCACTGTTGGTTTTGTGGCAGGGCTCGCCATTATGGCGGCGGGACTGGCTCTCGTGTTGAGTACTGGCGTTTGGCTTCCGTCAGGATTGGGGCGTGTCAAAGCCAAGGTGAAATTCAAGCAACTGTTCTCGAAAAGTCCAGCGATTAACCGTCTTTCAGCCGCCCGATTTTTTCTATTTGGAGCCAGGGATGTTTGGTTTGTGGTGGCCCTACCGGTGTTTTTGTCGGCGACGCTGGGCTGGGGCTACGAGCAAGTGGGAGGATTTTTGGCTCTTTGGGTCATCGGTTACGGAATCGTACAGGCGATCGCCCCCATCGTGCTCAAACGGTTCACCCAACAAGAATTGCCCGAACCCAGGACGATTCAGTTCTGGAGTGCTGCATTAATTGGCTGTCCAACAGCGATCGCCATCGCCCTGCATTTAGAGGTTTCTCCTGCAATCGCGATCGTCAGTGGCTTGGTTCTATTTGGGATCGTGTTTGCGGTAAACTCTGCCGTGCATTCGTATTTGATCCTGGCTTACACCGCAGATAGCGATGTTTCTCTCAATGTCGGGTTCTACTACATGGCGAATGCAGGAGGGCGGTTGGTAGGCACGGTGCTGTCTGGGGTGGGGTTCCAAGTTTTAGGGTTGGTTGGATGCTTGTGGATGTCTGCCGGATTGGTGGCGATCGCAACTGCCATCTCCTTCGCCCTACCGCCTACCCAAATGTCAAAAAAGAGCATCTTAGCTCACTAGCCTTGCTACATTCGATTCACAGATTCAGCAGGGTTGGTCAGTCGAAGCAATTGGTTTGAGCAGTCAGTGCGCTCTCAGTACGGTGGAAAGAGCTAGAAAGCTGCCAAATCATCGCTCGTGGACGACTGGAATCCACCACTCAAGCAGCAAAGCCCGGACTTCTTTTTTAGAGAGAACTCCTAAGCAAAAAAGCTTCTGATTAGCAATAGGTACAAATCTTGATTAAATGCAGGCGGCAATAGACAATAGCTCCATTGGTTTAGATGATTTTGTCCAGCAGGCAAGGGCATCCGCCAGTCGTCTTCACTCCGAAGCACTTCAACGCACACCATATCAAGATCCCAAATTCAATCTATAGATTGGAGGGCTGTTGAGATATGATGTGCAAGACAGCAACACCGATTCATAAGACGTAAGGATAAGGTCAGTGATTAAGGTAGCCATTAACGGATTTGGTCGCATCGGTCGTAACTTTTTACGATGCTGGTTAACAAGAGAAAACTCCGGCTTCGAAGTTGCCGCTATTAACGATACGGGTGATGCAAACACCAGCGCGCACCTGCTCAAATATGACTCTATTCTTGGAACGTTTGACGGTATCAACATCGAAGCCAAAGATGGCAAGTTGATTGCAGGGGACAAAGCGATTCCCGTCGTTTCCGACCGCAATCCAAACAACCTTCCTTGGAAGGAAATGGGCATTGACCTAATCATTGAATCCACCGGCGTATTCCGCACCTACGAGAGCGCTTCTCGCCACATTGAAGCAGGTGCCAAAAAAGTCATGATTACGGCCCCTGGTAAAGGGCCGAATGTTGGCACTTACGTCTACGGTGTTAACCACGAAGATTACGATCCGGTAGGCGACATCGTTGTTAGTAACGCCAGCTGCACCACCAACTGCCTGGCTCCCATCATGAAGGTCATCCTCGAGAAGTTCGGGGTTGTTCGTGGAACCATGACCACCACCCACAGCTACACCGGCGACCAGCGTCTGCTTGACAACACCCACCGCGACCTGCGCCGTGCCCGTGCTGCTGCCATGAGCATTGTTCCTACCACCACCGGTGCTGCAACTGCTGTTGCACTGGTTCTACCTGCACTGAAAGGTAAGCTGGGCGGCTTGGCCGTTCGCGTTCCTACCCCCAACGTATCTTTGGTTGACTTAGTTGTTCAAACCGAGAAGAAGGTTATTGCTGAGGAAGTTAATGGCGCTCTGAAGGAAGCTTCTGAGAATGGCCTGTCTGGTGTTCTGGGTTACTCAGAGCTGCCTTTAGTCTCTATCGATTATCGCCGCACCGACTGCTCTTCTGTGGTTGACGCACCTCTCACCACCGTTCTAGATGGTGACCTCGTCAAGCTGATGGCTTGGTACGACAACGAGTGGGGCTATTCTCAGCGCGTTGTTGACTTGGCCGAGCACATGGCTGCCAAGTGGCAGTAGACCCAGACAACCGCCCGGTTTTCTCTGCTGACTGAGTAACCATTCCGTTTACCGAGGTAACGTCTGATGTTACTCTAGTCAGCGGCTAACGGTGAGCAAAAGTGCTTAGGGATCGCACTTCAGGGTGATGTTTGCGCGATCGCCAACCTACGCAAATCAACTGCTAATCTACCAACGCTAACCATTTCGTTCCACTTAGAAACAGATATCGCTGCCAGGAGCTTATTGCGAGCATGGTCACAACAACTGCATCAAATATTGGCTACATCTCCCAGGTGATTGGCCCCGTTATCGACGCTGAATTCCCCAACGGTAAGCTGCCCGAGATTTACAACGCTCTGAAGGTAGAAGGTAAAAACGAAAACGGCTTCGACATCAGAATCACCTTCGAAGTGCAGCAGCTGTTAGGAGACAACCGCGTACGTGCGGTAGCTATGTCTTCCACCGACGGTTTGGTTCGCGGCATGGAAGTGACCGATACTGGTGCTCCTATCTCCGTACCTGTTGGCCCTCCCACCTTGGGGCGCATCTTTAATATTTTGGGCGAGCCTGTAGACGAAGCGGGTCCGGTGGGTAGCCAAGAGACCATGCCCATTCACCGCGAAGCTCCCAAGTTCACCGAGCTGTCCACCAAGCCTGAAATTTTCGAAACCGGCATTAAGGTTGTTGACCTGCTGGCTCCTTATAAGAAGGGCGGCAAAACCGGTCTGTTCGGTGGTGCTGGTGTGGGCAAAACTGTATTGATCATGGAATTGATCAACAACATCGCTCAGCAGCACTCCGGTCTGTCTGTATTCTCCGGTGTGGGCGAGCGTACCCGCGAAGGGAACGACCTCTACAACGAAATGAAGGAGTCTGGCGTCCTCGACAAAGTAGCGCTGGTTTACGGTCAGATGAACGAGCCCCCCGGTGCTCGCATGCGTGTTGGTCTGACCGCCCTGACCATGGCTGAGTACTTCCGCGATGTCAGTAAGCAGGATGTACTGTTGTTCATCGACAACATCTTCCGCTTCGTACAGGCTGGCTCTGAAGTATCTGCACTGCTGGGTCGTATGCCTTCTGCGGTAGGTTACCAGCCTACCTTGGGTACCGACGTGGGTGACCTGCAAGAGCGTATTACCTCCACCAAGGATGGTTCCATCACCTCCGTACAGGCTGTATACGTTCCTGCGGATGACTTGACCGACCCCGCTCCTGCAACCACGTTTGCCCACTTGGACGCGACCACGGTACTGTCTCGTGCGTTGGCCTCCAAGGGCATCTACCCCGCGGTTGACCCTCTGGACTCTGCATCCACCATGCTGCAGGAATCCATTGTGGGTGAAGAGCACTACGCTTGCGCCCGTAACGTTCAGGAAACTTTGCAGCGCTATAAGGAACTGCAAGACATCATTGCCATTCTGGGTCTGGATGAATTGTCTGAAGAAGACAAGATTACGGTTGCTCGTGCTCGTAAGATTGAGCGTTTCTTGTCTCAGCCTTTCTTCGTGGCTGAAGTATTCACCGGTTCTCCTGGTAAGTACGTAACCCTAGAGGACACCATCAAGGGCTTCAACCGAATTCTGTCTGGTGAGTTGGACGACATGCCCGAGCAGGCGTTCTATCTGGTTGGTGACATCGAAGAAGCGATTGAGAAAGCTGAAAAGATGAAAGCTGAAGCTTAATTGCTGAAGGAGCCATTCCTTAATTACTTGAATTAGAGAGCCGGGCCAAGGAATACTTGGCCCGTTTTTTTTCGTTCGCTCACAATCCCAATGTCGCTTGAATGGCCTCCGGCTTACCCCGAAATCCAGCCATCATAGCCGTTCCATCTTTGACAAACAGTGGACGCTTCAACAGCATGGCGTCAGCAGCGAATGCTTCAATCCAATCGGCATCGCTCATCGCATCTCGCTGGTCTGCTGGGATTGCACGATAGGCCATACCGGAAGTATTGCGCATGGGCTTAGCGGTTAGGGTTTGTACCCACCCAGCGATCGCCTCTTTACTGGGAGGCTCCTCTTTGGTATTGATAAATTCGTACTCGGCCCCTTGTTCGCCTAACCACTTCAACGCCTTCTTGCAGGTACCACAATTGGGGATTCCGTATACTTCCAAAGTCATACAGGCTTAGGCTCCATTCAAATTGGTGATGTTGGGGTCAGTGTAGTCTTGCAACTTTCCGTCACGCTGCCAGCCAAATTACCAGGGCAGCTTACTGCCATCCCAATTAAAGAATTCTCCGCTGTTTTCAGGGCCAACTTGGTCGATTACAGCTAGTAACTGAGTTACCGTGCGGTCTACCGAAAAGAGCTTCTCAGGGGGGACGTTGGCCTGAAACGGTTTTGATAGATCGGTATCGGTGGTGCCGGGATGGAGGGCGATCGCGATTGTCTCCGGGCTCTTGCGCTTGTACTCGATTGCAATGGTCTTAATCAGCATGTTCAACGCAGCTTTAGACGCCCGATAGCCGTACCAACCCCCCAAGCGATTGTCACCAATGCTGCCGATTTTGGCAGAAATACTGGCCAAAACTGCAGGGCCACTTTTGCGAAATAGGGGTAGGAAATGCTTGGCCAGCAATCCTGTTGGCAGAGTGTTGACTTCGAAATAGCGATTGAACGTTTCTGGCTTAATTTGACTGACGCTTTTCTCGGGGCTCAATGCCCCCTCTTGCAAAATACCAACGCAATTCACAATCAGGTGGATGTCTCCCGATGCTTGCTTAATTTGCTTGGCACAACTGGCAACATCCTCATCCTGAAGTGGATCGACTTGCAAGCAAACAAGGCGATCGGGCGCGCATTTCGCTAGCTCTAGCAAACCAGAGGCACGCTCCGCATCGCGATATGTGGCGTAGATTGTTTGAAACTGGTCGTACCCGAGCAGGTGATTCGCAAATCCCAACCCAATGCCGCGACCTGCCCCAACCACCAATGCCGTCGTGCAGCGCTCGTCACCCAAAACTGCCATAGTCCTCTGCCAATGCAAAGGTTTCATCCTAACGCAGACCGATTGCGAGCAAAGATCGGGACTGATTCAGCGATGAAGTGAGTGATAACGGAAACGGATCGGTAGCCCAATGTCAGGCTAAATCATTGACGATCGTAAAACTGCGAGTCACCGTCTTCAATAATTGGCCTTGCATATCATTACCAGAGAACACATCCACCACGATGGTGTTGTTCCCAGATGGAAGTCTGCGGCCACTAAAGAAATTTCCCTCCAAATCGCCGAACAAAGCGTACGGTTCGGTATTCTCAACTCGCACAACCTCACCATTGTTGAGATCGAGCCGCATACTCATTGCCACATCTATCAAGGGACTACCTTCAGGAATGAGAGCGGCGATCGTGACCTTGCGACCCTCCAACTCGCTCGCCAAAATTTCTCCCCCCTCCCGAAGGGGCTGTATCAGCCGATCGCGCTTGGTATCGTAAAGGCCTATATCGAGTTCAGATTGGCGTGTCGACGAGCCAGAATGTCCGGACGAGTCATCCACCATCGTGAAATTACGCGAGATCGTCCCTAACTTTTTGCCACGCAAGCGATTTTTCGAAAACAAATCGAACGAAATACTGTTTTGACCGGACTTGATCCCCTTGCCGGAGAAGAGGTTATCGCGAAAATCACCAAATAGTGCGTAAGGAGCAGCATTTTCAGTGCGGGTCACCCGACCGTTATTGAGGTCAATAAACGCACTCTCCACCTTCCCAAACAACTTGCTGGTTGCGGGAATGCGAGCAGCGAGGGTCAACTTGCGGCGGGCTAGATTTTTAACCGATAACACGGCTCCCTCTTCAATGACCGCAATTAGACGATCGCGATCGGCATCGTAGAGTCCAATCTCCAGTTCATCAGGCGCAGGGCCAGTGATTCCCTGTTGCCGGCTGCCAAAGTTAATCCCTGACACAACTCCATTGGGAGAGACATCAACAGAATAGGGTTGTGGCTGTCGTTGGCCCACAATCTCGACCGCCAATCCATCGGTAACGTAAGGCTCATTAAAAGCAATCTGCAGACCATCCGTACCATCAGCCTTCTCAAGCCCAATCGTGGCACTATCAGCAGACCCCGCCATCTGTTGGTATTGATAGCGAATGCTGCTATCAGAATTGAGGATGACTTGGAAGGTCAGTGCCCCCTCTTCACCCTGGCGGGGAATGTCTTGATACTGGACGATGAATCTTTGGTTGGAGAGATCGTCGTAATAGAAAATCTCCCCCTCTTCCTCCGGATTGAGATCGTCCCAAAAGGGAGCTATGTAATCGTTAGGGGCGAGGGCGCTACCAATTTCGATATTGTCAAAGGCGGTGGCCGAGTCAGCGAAGGCGAGATAGCCATTTGAGGAAATTCGCACCGAGTCTTTAATCTCGCCGAAGAACGAAAACTCGAATGGCAGGGACACCTCTACCGAATCGTCATCAAGCAACTCGACTGCTGTGCCCCGTTGGGTAATGTCCACCCAATTGAACTGCGGTCCACCGGGTTGATTGCTCGCTGTGGCCGAGTATTCAATTGCTGTCGGCGATGTCTGCTTCCAACCGTCCGGAACCACTGTCGCAACCGTTAGCGTACTGGCGGGGACATCCTGAAGAACGTACCGACCGTTGGTGTTGGTAACGGCTGATTGTTCATCTGTATCCAGTTCACCGTTTTGATTGCGATCGATAAACACCGTTCGTCCGACCAGTCCTGGCTCGTTCGCATCCCGCTTGCCATTACCGTTACGGTCATTCCACAGAAACCCCGAGAGTTCACCGGGGGGCAGCTTGATGCTCCCAAAATCTAGAGTGTTCGCTTGTTCGCCGGGGGCCAGATCGATCTGGTACTCTCCTGGCAATACTTCGCGGCCCAGCACAATTTCTAGCGTGTAGTCACCACTGCTAAACCCTTCGTTTTCATCGCCACCCACCTGCGGGTCGTAAAAGATATTGGAGTAGCTGCTGACGGCAACGTAGTACGAATCGGTGGTGCGGGCGGTGAAGTCAATGTAAGAATCTCGACTGAATTGCTCGCCCGGAGCGATGTCATCATCGCTAATGGCAAGCTCTTGACCGCTAGAGTTAAACAGCCGCAACGCTGAATCCAGAGAACCATCAGTATCTGTATCGACATCAATGGTGACGCGATCGCCAGCATTCAACTGAATTTCCACCATATCGACATCAGCTTCTGCGCTAACGTCTGGGTTGTTGCCAATAGTGCTGTCGATGGTGACTCGACCCGGACGAGCCGAACTTAGCTGACTGTCGGTCGCGCTACCGATAACATCGTCCGATTCGTCAATCTCTAAGGAGCCCGAGCTGCCCGTAACGGGGGCTGTCTGCTCCCATCCCGGTGGCTGGATATCTGCGACAAAATATTGGCCGGGAGCTAAACCCGCAAACCGATATCGACCGTTGGCATCGGTGCGAGTGACCGGCTCGTTCCCATCCAGTTGCCCATTTTGATTCAAGTCTAAGTAGACGGTCCAATCACCAAGCGTAGATTCGCTCGCCTGACGGATACTATCTTGGTTACGATCGAGCCAAACAATACCGCTAATTTCAGCAGGATCGGCCAAGACATTGCCAAAGTCAATCCCTCGAACAATCTCCTTGTTATCCGCTGTGATTGAATAGCTGCTTTGAGTGGGTCGGGTTGCTTCCCATCCCGGCCTAACAACGTCAGCAATGGTGTAGGTGCCTGGGGCGACATACAGTGAATAGTTGCCATCAGCATCTGTAATAGTGGACAGTTCTCCATCGTCAAATCTGCCGTTGTTGTTGGCATCTATATAGATGGTGTCGTTAGCAATGCCGGATTCGCTAGCATCTCGGACACCATCAAGATCGAGATCGTCCCATTTAGTACCGCGAATTTCAGCTGCATCCACCCCCAACAGAGCTTTATAGGCATTGAGCCGCCCTCCAGAAACCGTTTTGTCCGCCAGCTCCGGAATGGGATCGACACTATCGAGCAAGAGTTGCTTAATCTCGGCCGGACTCAAGGTGGGGAACTCGGCTAACAGCAGGCTTACCACCCCTGTAACATGTGGGGTCGCCATCGACGTGCCGCTCAGCACACCATAACGATTTCCCGGCAGGGTGCTGAGGATGTTAACGCCTGGCGCGGCTAGGTCGATCGATTGAGCGCCAAAGTTTGAAAATCCGGCCAATCGATCGCGATCGTCGGTGGCAGCAACTGTAATAACGTTATCCAGGCCGTAACTACCGGGATAGGTGGGCTGACGATCGCTATCCGCTGCAATGTTGCCCGCCGAGGCAATGAAGAGTTGACCCTGTTCGCCAGCGGCTGCAATCGCATCCCGCAACGCGGGCTTAAACCCGCTTTCTTCCCAGCTATTGTTGGTGATATCGACACCAATTGTGCTGGCATATTCAATTGCTTTAACGGCGTTAAATGTAGTACCCGCACCGTTTTCATCCAGGAATTTAATACTGGCAACTTTGGCATTCCAGTTCACACCGGTGACGCCAACATAGTTGTTCCCCTTAGCCGCGATCGTGCCCGTGACATGGGTCCCGTGCCCTTCGCTGTCGTCATCAAACGGATCGCCATCGTCATTGACAAAGTCGTATCCGTGAACATCATCGACGAAACCGTTGCCATCGTCGTCCATACCGTTGTCGGCAATTTCTCCAGGGTTAACCCAAATGTTGTTTTTTAGATCCGGATGGTTGTAATCCACCCCTGAATCAATCACGCCGATGAGAATTTCTTGCGTACTGGTGCGAATATCCCATGCTGCCGAAGCATCGATATCCGCATCAGGGGTCCCTCCCGTTTGGCCGGTATTTTCAAGCGCCCACTGTTCCCCAAATCGCTCGTCAGAAGGCACCCTGCCGCTGGAATAGACGGGTAGGTTTGGCCCCATATATTCAATCGCTGGGAATTGGCCATACTGGGCTACTGCTTGCTTCACACTAGTTGTGCGGAGCTCCCAGAGCTGCATCCGACTGGAGAAAGCAGTATCGATTGTTGATGCTCCCAGAGCAGCTTTCAGACGATTGATTTGCTTGACAGTGACGTCTGGGCGGAATTTAACGATGAGCTGGTCTGCAGGAAGCACCGATGGTGACGTCATTGACTCGGAAGATGCCGAAGCGGGCAATTCAGACTTAGACACCCCAGATTTGGACACAGTCAAAGGCTCAGATTGCCGGCTGCGCCTTCCGGCTTTAAGGCTACCTGTATAGCGAGCGCTCAGATGACCGCTGTCTCGTGCGTCCATAGGAATAAAGCAATTTAGAACGAGGAAATAATTCCGCCAACGTCTGTACTGGCAGTTGTTAGAGAAAATTATTTTTTTCGAAAGTCAACCTCTCGCTGTACTCAAGAGGTTGATGAAAGTTCGATGTGAAAGATGCCGCTCGGAACAGTTCACTTTAGGGGCAAGAAATCCCGTAAATTTACCTTATCGTCACACAACAAATATACGGCAACTTGACAGAAAGTGAACCTTCTTGGCTTACATATTGCAAAGTACAGAGACCGGGGCTAATTCTTTACACCTAAAACTCCAAAAAGATATAATAAGCCCCCGAAGAAAATCCTTCTCCAGCGATAAAATGGAGTACGAGATATGGAGAACAAAACTTGGCCAATTTTGCATAAATTAATATATTTAGGCGGGCGTACAGGTGATTTATTTTTCAGGCAGCTTATTGCAGTTCCTCGCAAGCTGCCCTAGATTAACTCAATCGACTGTCTACCATTAGAAGAATGCACGGCGAAGTTGGGGCTGATTGAGTGCAAATAACGAGCAGTCTTCTTCACTGTATAGCCACTTTTCCATGTGCTCTTTAAGCTGAGGCCAGTCGCTATCTAGCATGGCAAACCAAGCGGTGTCGCGATTGCGCTCCTTGATCACCATATGGTGTTTGAACGTTCCTTCGTAGCTAAATCCCAACCGTAACGCCGCATTGCGAGACTTCAAATTGAGGGCGTCACATTTCCATTCCACCCGTCGGTAAGCATGGTCGTCAAACGCATGTTTGAGTAGAAGATAGGCCACTTCGGTATTGACCTTTGTACGTTGGGCTTCGGGGCAATACCAAGTGTGAGCTAGCTCTAGTCGGTGCATGCTGGGAGCAATCGCCTGGTAAGCTACCATCCCCACGACCTTCTGTAGAGATTTGGATTCAACACAAAACAGGAGGCGATTGCGATCGTCGACTAAGGTTGTCAACCACGTACGCATGGCATCGCGATCGGTAAATGGGCCACCAGACATGTACGTCCACAGCTTTTCTGTTTCCGGATCGCCGTGGGAGATTGCGTACAAATTATCGATATCGCGATCGATATCCAGAGGGCGCAGTTTGACAAACTGACCGTCAAACTCTTTGTGAATGGGGACTTCGAGGGGAGCGACGTTGTTTAGTTTGTCTCCCAACGGTAGCTCTTCCACTGCTCTAGCCTTTTGCTGACACGTCTTTGATTCATCTCCAGCTCGGCATAACCCCTACCGAACTGCCGCCAGCGATCTGGCAACCACTGCGGCTACATCACCATATCGCGCTGGTTGCCCCCGCGCTCTTGAGGTTTAAAGGTGATTCAGTGCGAAAGACAGGTGTACACCCAAAACAGACGCTAGCCAAGCACAATATCTTCGGCAGGTCGCTGTGCCAGTCGCTTTAAGTTCTGGTAGCGCAGCACGTCCACAACGTCATTCCCCGATCGCCCCTCTAATCGAGCCTCAATATGCAAGGCTTGTCCCAACGCTTCTACGGCTTCGATGCGAGAAACACCGCGCAGTACGAGGCGATCGACAGCATAGGCATCAGCAGCCAACAGACGGCGATCGCTATTTCGATCCTTCATCAACTGCCAGATGGCCAAGCCTCCCAAACTGCCAGAGACCGCGATACCGACAGGATCTTTCTGGAATCCTTCAACCATGAGGCTAACTCCTCCAAGCCCCGCTAAAGCTGCGTAAAAGTCGAGGCTGCGGGTGAGGGAAGGACTGTGAAATCCGATCGTATGCAAAAAAATGGTCGAGCTCTGATTGGGGCTAAACTGCTCCCAATCGCGAGGTTTGATCGTCACTTTTAGCCGCTTCTGCCAAGGAAACAGTCGGCGACAGCGGATGACGTCCGTCTGACTGAAGGGTGCTCCACTGATATCAATTTCATCCCGGCTACCGGCGGGCAACAACTCTTTGAGTCGGCGCACTTCCCGCTCATCCAGCGTCGGCACGTCAGCGTACACGAATCGGAACCTCCCAAACAATCTGGCCTTCAATCAACAAGTCCCCAACCGGCCCAAGTCGTGCGAGGTTGGCGGAGTGCCAAGCACACGAGATTCGCTGATTGCTGGCATAGAGGGTGACATGTAGCAAATGTTTGCCATATGACACTCAGTTTATTGTCTCATTATGAATGATGGCCAGTCTTTAACCTCAACCCCTATCTAAGGTCTGGCGTGTTGAGACAGCTAGAGTCCTTTATTGGCGAGGAAAAGGACTGAGAAAACTCTCCTCCATAGCGGATTGCCGATCGCTATAGCTGAAATGGCAAACACTGTATCGAGGCATGTCCGATCCCCACGCGCACTAGAATGCCTGCCTGCTGCTTGTGCACACCCACTCTTAAACTCTCCACTGGCCACTAGAGCAAAAGCAACCTAGAGAAGAGGAGAGAGAAAAACCATTAAGGAGATGACTACACCACGTTGTAGGCCAAGCTGAGGATGGCGTGGTTGGCGTGTTGCAGTAAGCGAGTATCTTCGGTTGGGCCATCCAGTGTCAGCTCGGTGACGATCTCCTGAGTCAAATCGAGCGGTCGTGGAAGAGTGACCAGTCCACTCCTGACACCCATTTCTTTGGCAATTTCTTGGAGTAACGTGCCGGAGTTGGCGAGCTGATCGGTGCTGGCAATCGCCAGGACTTCCGTCAACCCTTTGGGCGTTCGAACGGCAAGATTGAATCCCAACAGTTGGGCCAGATCCACTTTGCTGCGGGGTGAAATAATAAATGTCCCTATATCTCCAGCCGCCATTTCATCCGTCTCGCCTCCAGAACCGTTCGCCAGAGCACTGAGACCGCCCAAGCGGTCGAAGACTAACAGGAGTACATGCAGGGGAACGTCACCGCGATTGTCGATGCTATAAGTTAACGAACTTCCAACTGCCAGTTCGGGAAGACCGACCAGCCCCTTTCTGAGCTTGCGCACTAACGGAGTACGGGCGATCGCTGCAGCCGTCCCCTCTTGCCAGACGGTGTCACTGCCGATGACTTCCAACACCACGGGAATATCCGAAGACTGATGGTTGATGGTGATGCGCAGTCGTTTGGCAGCCAACAGATGCTGCAGTCGGGGAACTAGTCGTTTGACAGCGCTTTTCGGGGCTTCTCCAGCACTGCCAAAGGTATCGATCATGGGAGATCGACCCGACCACATCAAGCCGTAGCTGCCGATTTCGGGTAAGTGTTCTGTGGCGGCTGGGGCATCGTTCGCAAACTGGGCCTGCAGGTCGGGGGTCATGCAGCCGATCAGGCAATCAACCGAGCGCTCGTGCAGTTGGGCCGTTTCAATCGCACGCATTTCTCCGGCCAAACTAGCGCTAGAGAGAGCACTGGTGACATCGACTTTTTCGATCCGTTCCAGACTGGTGTCCAGGGCGATTGCCAGGCGGGCGATCGGCACCACTCGCTCCGTTTCCTTCACCAACGTACCTACTTCTACAGGCTGAGGGCTGGACAGCAGCTGGGAATTGGCGACAGACACAGAGGTCGTGCTGGCTGGGGTAGACTGCGGCGTCGAGGCTGCGCTGGTGCTGGGTGTGGCTAAGTCCACCTGGGCAGTCAGCTTATCGCGCGATCGCAAGACCCATTCTTGAGGCTCGATATCTTGATGTTCTAGGCAACTGCGGAAACGAGTACCGGGTTTGATAAAGGGCAACACGTTGGGAGAAACTCCCCCCAGCCAAATTTCTGCTTGTGACGCTTGGACTTGGCTGATGGCTCCCGAGATGCCGTGGGGGACAGTGGAGGCCAGGGAATACAGCCCGCTGGAATTGCCTTTGCCTTGCAAAGTGGGTTTGTCGGCGCGGGCAACTGCGCGATCGGCTTTAGCGCTGGTGAGTTGAATGACTTGTTTCCAGTTGTCCCTGTTGGTGCTATCCCACAGTGATTGGGTTAGTAAGTAGGTGAAAAGCCCGGCGCTGAATCCGTCCCACAATCCTTCGGCAGCGGAGTCTCCGGGGGAGGCGGCTAGAAGCCAGTTACCTTTGGCTTGAGCGATTTGGTTGGGAGTAAAGTTCCCCGGTCGTGGAGCAGAGCGATACGTTTCGCTGAGGGCGGTTTGGCGCTCCAAAATAGCGGGGGATAGCTCGTAAGTGACCTCGGCTTCGGTGGCGGGAATGGCGGGCGATCGCAAGCGCCAATTTCCTTCTTCAACTGCATCACCGGCGCTAAAACCGCAGTCCAGAACAATGCTAACGCGGTTGGTGGGTAGGGCTTGAACGACTTGATAGAGGGTTTCAAGGGGGAGGGCGTCGATCGGGCCAGTCTTTGTTGAAAGATTAGTTGGCAGGCTGGAGTTAGCGGCTAGCAACAGCGGTGTGCCGTTGGGGAGGGTGTAACCATAGCCACTGAAGTGAATCACAACGGTATCGTTTGCCGTGACACGGTCGAGCAAGTTATCGATTAAAGCTTGCTCAATCGCCTCTCGGGTGGCATTGCGATCGGTCAGGGTGACGATGTCTGAAAATCCGAAGCGGTGCTCTAGAACTTCTTGCTGGAGAGCAACGTCGGTGGTACAACCTTGCAGGGAATCAAAGCCATTGCTATAGCGATCGATGCCGATGAGGCAGGCGTATTTTTGACCGGTGGTGGCGGCAATCGCTTGGCCGTACGATGTCGACTGACCCAGAAGCCGCCGAGTCATCGATTCTAGTGCTGGGGAGAGGGCAATCCCGGTCAGTCCTACAGCACTTTTGATTAAAAATTCGCGTCTACTCGCTGTCACAACCTACCGCTGCAATGCTCCGAAACGTGCGGGTGGGGAACCGGACGGGCGCGTAATGGGATGCGCTAAAGTTCGGGCAATCTCCCATCCTTACTCTACGGCATTGCTTCAATGAGTGACTATGGCTATCGGGTACAGACATAAATTCTTAGCACAAGCAGTCTTGACGTTAATGCCCGTGGGAATACGGGCAACCAAGGCAAATAATCGGCCTATTCTCAGTTGCGATGTAGCGACAGACGACATTAGAGATACGAAGCTGGAGCGCTATTTACACGCGGGCAACAATCACCTGTTGGGGTTGATCTTGGTATTTTCCGGCGCGATCGGCGTAGGTGGTGGCGCAGGGTTCCCCTTCTAAGAACAGCAGTTGCACCACCCCCTCATTGGCATAGATTCGGCAGTCGGCACTGGAGGCATTGGAGAATTCGAGGGTGAGATGGCCGCGCCAGCTTGCTTCAGCGGGGGTGAGGTTGGCGATGATGCCACAACGGGCGTAGGTGCTTTTGCCAATTGAAATGACAGTGATGTTAGCCGGGACTTCCAGTCGTTCGATCGCTACCCCCAATCCGTAGGAATGGGCGGGGAGGATAAAGTACTCGCCTTCCTCATCTGCATGTAGCGGAGTGGATTCGAGGTTGTCGGGGTTGAAATGTTTGGGGTCGACAACGGTACCAGGGATGTGGCGAAAGATGCGAAAGTCGGCGGGGGAGAGGCGAATGTCGTAACCGTAGGAGGATAGGCCGTAGCTCAGTACTTGGCGAATGCGATCTCTGAGGATCCCAACGTGAGAGGGGTCACCTTGAGAGCTTGGAACTTGTCGGACGAGGTGGGGCTCGAAGGGGGCAATCATGCCTTGGTTGGCTTGAGCGGTAATCCAGCGATCGTTTTTAATCATGCGCGTTGTGAGTGTTGTCGGGGAAGGGGGTTGGGGCTGGCAGGTTTTGCACGTTCTACGCTCATGATGGATGGAGTTTGCCGCTCCGAATCGGTTTCTTCCACAAGAATGCGCAGTTTGCCGATTATTTGGTGGGTAGTACGGGGAGATGGCGATCACCTCCCGATCCGACCGATTGCAAAGCTGTAGCCCGGGTTAAAAATTTGCAATTTCTCCCAGAAGTAAGCAAGCGCTACTGCAGCGCTACTCCTACCTATATACTGTGTGGCTGAAGCAACCGGCAGCAGGTTAGGTGTAGCTCGGTCAGGCAAAGGTGGAGCACTGTTGTTTCGCCGAACTCTGTTAGGTTCACCCCGCGCTCGCTCGATTTCACCGTTCTAAGCTGCTCAGGCGCTCTCCCATCGACCTGTAGGAAAATAAAATCCAATGTCCAAAATTGTCTACACGTTTACCGATGAAGCGCCTGCGTTAGCCACCCAATCGTTGCTGCCGATTATTCAGACGTTTACCAGCGCGGCGGGTATTGAGGTGGAGACCCGCGACATTTCGCTGGCGGGCCGGATTATTGCGACGTTTCCGGATTATTTGACAGCAGAGCAGCAGCAGCCGGATGCATTGGGACAATTGGGAGAGCTAGCCAAGACCCCGGAAGCAGCCATTATTAAGCTGCCGAATATTAGTGCGTCGATTCCGCAATTGACAGCGGCGATCGCGGAATTACAAGAGAAAGGCTACGCAGTTCCGGACTATCCGGCTGCTCCCAAGACGGATGAAGAAAAGGCGATTAAGCAGCGCTATGCCAAAGTGCTGGGCAGTGCGGTCAATCCTGTGTTGCGGGAGGGGAATTCCGATCGCCGGGTGGCAGCAGCAGTGAAGCAATACGCGCGGCAGAATCCTCACTCTGTGGGGGCATGGACGAGTGAGTCGAAGTCGCATGTGGCTCACATGCAGGAGGGGGATTTTTACGGCAGCGAGCAGTCTGTGGTGGTAGAGACTGCTGGGGATGTGGGGATTGAGCTGGTAGCAGCAGATGGGTCGGTCACGGTGTTGAAGGAGAAGACGCCCGTTCAGGTGGGGGAGACGATTGATGCGGCGGTGATGAGTGTGAAGGCGCTGCGGGCGTTTTACGAGCGGGAGATTGCGGCGGCGAAGCAAGAGGACATTCTGCTATCGCTGCATGTAAAGGCCACCATGATGAAGGTGTCCGACCCGATTCTATTTGGCCATGCGGTGACTACCTACTTCAAGGATGTATTTGAGAAGCACGCTGCTATCTTTGCCGAGTTAGGGGTAAATCCCAACAACGGGTTGGGGGACATATACTCCAAGATTCAGTCCTTGCCGGATGCGCAGCGAGAAGAAATTGAAGCAGATTTGCAGGCGACTTATGCCCAGCAGCCTGCGTTGGCGATGGTGAATTCCGATAAGGGGATTACCAATTTGCACGTGCCCAGTGACGTGATTATTGATGCGTCAATGGCGGCGGCGATTCGGACTTCCGGGCAGATGTGGGGGGCGGACGGTCAGTTGCACGATACGAAGGCGATGATTCCCGATCGCTGTTATGCCCGTATGTATCAGGCCATTATTGCCTTTTGTCAGGAGCACGGTGCGTTTGATGTCACCACGATGGGGAATGTGTCGAATGTGGGGCTGATGGCGCAGAAGGCTGAGGAATACGGTTCTCACGATAAGACGTTTGAAATTCCGGCGGACGGGACGGTGCGGGTGGTAGATGCTAATGGCGCGGTGCTGATGGAACATGCGGTGGAGACCGGAGATATCTGGCGCATGTGTCAGACGAAAGATCTGCCGGTGCGGGATTGGGTCAAGCTAGCGGTGGGTCGGGCTCGGGCTACGGGGTCTCCGGCGGTGTTCTGGCTGGATAGCGAACGGGCTCACGATGCCAATTTGATTGCCAAGGTGGAGACTTATCTAAAAGATCACGATACGGCTGGGTTGGATATTCGGATTTTGCCGCCGGTGGAGGCGATGCAGTTTAGCTGCGAGCAGATTAAGGCGGGTAATGATGTTATTTCCGTGACAGGGAATGTGTTGCGGGATTATCTGACCGATTTGTTCCCGATTTTAGAATTGGGCACGAGTGCCAAGATGCTATCGATAGTGCCGCTGTTGGCGGGGGGCGGATTGTTTGAGACGGGGGCGGGTGGTTCGGCCCCCAAGCACGTACAGCAGTTTTTAAGCGAGGGCCATTTGCGCTGGGATTCGTTGGGGGAGTTTTTGGCGCTGGCGGTGACGCTGGAGGATGTGGGCCGCAAGACAAATAACGAGGCTGCGCTGGTGTTGGCGGAGGCGCTGAATGTTGCCAACGGTCTGTATTTGGAGAATTCAAAGTCTCCGTCGCGGAAGGTAAACGAGCTGGACAATCGAGGCAGCCATTTTTATTTGGCGATGTATTGGGCACAGGCGTTGGCGGATCAGGATACAAATGCGGAGTTGAAGGCGCAGTTTTCGGAACTGGCGAAACAGCTTCAGGGGAATGAGGCGACGATTCTGGCGGAATTGAATGCTGCACAGGGGAAAACAGTGGAAATTGGTGGGTACTATCGCCCCGATGTCGAGCTAACCAGCCAGGCAATGCGTCCCAGCACAACACTTAACGCTGCATTAGCTTCTGTTAGCTGAAATCACGAGAACTGCAAAGGCTTGAAGGCCGATCGCGAAACAAGCTATGCTCGCCCCAATTCTTTACGGGGTATCTCAGTGGCGGATTTGGAGCAGCGCAGAATCGTCATCAACGACTACCAGTGGTTTTACTGCCAAGTCCCCCCATCCGGAGCCGAGGAGCGATCTCCCGTCATCCTGCTGCACGACATCCTGGCCCAAAGCTATAGCTGGCGACAGCTCTTACCCGCCCTAGCCGACCAAGGTCACCGCGCGATCGCCCCCGACTGGCCCGGTGGCGGCCTCTCCGACAAACCCGACCCCCGCGAATTCGACTACAGCCCCGCTGGTTTAGAAAACTCCCTCGCCGCCTTCATCGATGCCCTAGAACTCGACACCGTCAGCCTAGTCGTCCAAGGATACCTAGGCGTCATCGGACTGCAATACGCCATCCACAACAGCGATCGCATCGACCGGATCGCGATCGTCAACACCCCCTTCTACCCAGGAGCCAAACTCTCCTTCAAATTGCAGCAGCTGGGCTTCCCCCTGGCCGGAGAAATGCTCACCCAGGACCCCCTCTGTGTCGATCGCACCCTAGAAGGAGGTGGCGGCAACGTCGTCCCCGACGCCGATCTTGAGATTTACCGCGCCCCCTTCCTCAAAAGCTCAGCCGCCGGACGCGCCCTCCTCTCTACCGTCCGCAAGTATAAGTTGGCATCCCTCCTCCCCGACCTAGAATCCGGTCTCCCCAAACTGGACAAACCCATGCTTGTGGCTTGGGGCGAAAACGACAGTTGGCTCTCCTGCTCCAAGGCCAAAGATGCTGCCAACGCTCTTAAGAAAACCGAATTCACCGCGATCGCCAACGCAGGCCACTACGCCCAAATCGACAACAGCGATCGCCTGATCGAAGTCATCCCCCCCTTCTTTCGCCGCCAAGTGTTCTAAAACTGGATACGTGCTCATGACCAAGGACGAATGACCACGCTCTACACCCCAATCTGCCATCCCAATAACTGACCGACCGCCGCGGCCTTGGCCACCAGCGCCACTCCCAGTGTTGTTATCAACCCTCTCTTCTTCGTCCGTTGGTGCGCCAGCATCCGCTCTATATC
>JBFRWD010000019.1:0-3342 GCA_051439425.1 Synechococcus sp. | reverse complement strand
GCTCTCCCACATGCAATATCAAATTGATGGTGGCTCGTTAAGCTTGGTTCCATTCCAGACGAACTTGGCCGGGTAGGCAACGGGCGATCGCGGTTGAAGACTCGGTGCTCAAGTACTCTTTAACAGCTCCAAATACCGCCACCATTACATCTGTGGCATTGACGCCCTTAGGGACTCCAGCTTCGTGACGAATGCGGTGCACAAATACGTGGTCTTTAACCTCCAGCACGGGGCGAACCTGACTCAACCATCGCACCAAGGGGTTGGTATCGCGCCAGAGCTCTGCCAGGGGTGCAGACTGGGCTTCTAATTCTGCGGCAATTTGATCGGAAGCCTCATTGGGCATCACATCGCGAATGGCCCGAAAAACAACCTCGGCAATGTCGCGGGCATCGTAGTCGCTATCTAAGTAGCCGTACTTGACCACCGAGGATAAGAAGTTTTGGTAAACGGCTGGCTTGGCTTGAGTGCCAGCAGAGGAAGAGGGGGAAGCGATAGTAGATGTCATAGAAGTACCGGAAGGGTAAGAGGGTTAACGCTTTGGTGGAAGGCTCGAAGCTGATGAACAGACAGGGTCGAAGATGCAGGGTGGATTGGAGGATCGAGTAATCCACCTGCCAAACATTGATGTACGGCTACGAAATGGAATGACCCGATGGAAAAGCACTTAGAGTGCAAATGGCCGGCAAAAACAGAATGATGATGTGCTAGACATCCTTTAATCATTGCGGGCTCGACTATTAGCCAGGTCTGAAGTGAAAAGCCCTAAACCATTTGACCGATCAGGTTGTCCAACTGCTCTAAAGAAAGGATTCCAAACTGCCAGAGCACCATGTGTAGTGAACCCTGCAATCTTTGGGCATGACGCTGAGCCATATCGATTTCTTCAGCCGAGACCGCATATTCATCGCGTAGCAGTCTGATTAAGTCGTTATTAGACATCATCAAAATTCAATGCGTTGCTTGCATTGTAACCAGATTGTAAAGTTTTGCAAACAATTCTTAGAGGTGTGCTCGATCGCTTCTCGGTACGTGACTTCTGTCAAGAAGGATCGGTCAGGTGGGGGCGTTGCATAGTTAAAGTCATGAAATATTTTCAACGCCATTCAAGCGAAGTCTCGATGAATGGCCACAAGCATGGCAAGCAACGCTACATATGCAACGCCAGTGTCGAGCATCCTGCATCCATCGATCGCCCAGCTCACTCAGTACCAACGGCCGGTTCGACCATTTTGATCCACCTGCCTGAATTACGGAATCTGTGCAGATAGGAGGTAGATGTTGTCCGGGACATTCATCAAAGCCAGAATCTTGCGCTGAAGGTCAGTGAGGGGAGTAATCTCGAAGGTGCCATCTCGATAGTGATAGAGAGTGATGTGCCCGAAGGCTAACAACAATTGCTCTGCAGAAGGCCGGGAAGTGGCGCGTCGTGGATTGCCATCATATAACCCTGTCACAGTTTCTTTGCGAAGCACCAGTTGGCGTCGCACGACAAACTCCATCAAGGTGAACAGGCGCAGAGCAATGGTGAGCAAAAACATGAGGCCAACAATGCGCTCTTCAGTTTGCAAGTAAATGGGCAGAGCGGGCAGTCGGCCCCGCTTGAAGCGGTGGTATCCCCGTTCCAGCTGCCATTGTTCGCGATAGTAAGCCACCGATTGAGATAGAGATAGGGATGTAGCTTCAGCATTGGTGGTGTACAGCCGCCATCCCGCGAGAGTCTCGGCTTCGTCAATGGCTTGGGCTTGGCGTTCAAAGGTTAAGGTGAAGCGCTCTTCGATGATGGCGTCAGAGGGAGTCTGGGTGCTGGGTCGCCCCGGCCTGGGGTAACGAGTCCGCTGCTGGCAATGCAGTTCGAAAGTTACCATCTGGGTGAGGCGATAGCGCTTGAGAATCGCTTCAGCTTGGGCCTGAAGCTTACAGCGTTCACGGTGAGACTTGGCGGCCAGCTTGCTCAAAGCTTGCTCGGCGTTCTGCAAGCGTTTGTTCAAGCCCTGCCGTTGCCGTTTAGCCAACGCATCGGAACGGACGACTAGATAGCGTTCGCTCCAACCGTGAGTTTCTCCGGTCTCAGGGTCAAGCCAATACTGACCCAATTCCATCTCAAAGCCAACGCCAATGGCAGGCTCGCTCGGGTCTTGTCCCGGTAACGTTATCTCCTGGAATTGGGCGGGTGGATTGAGCACCCATTGACGCAACAGCATTGGATGATGTCCGGTTTGGGGCGCTGGAAAGCAGTAGATGCCACCGGCGCGATCAATTTGAGCTCGAGTGGAGCGGGCTCCTGCCTTACTGTCTGCAATATAGACAAACCGTTTGTGACCTATAACTTCCACTAAGCGATGCCAAGTGGGCACATACACCGGGTCATCCGCCCCATTTCCTGGCAGCGTCGCACTGACTAGAGGAACTCCGGCTGGGTCCAAGCTGCCTAACAACTGTCGGTATTGCAGCAGGTCGGGACGGCGATCTTTACTGTGACCAAACTTGAGCAATTTGAACTCCACTTCTACCTCTGGCTGCTGGGGTTGGTGATAAACACTGAAACTACTGGTGTCGCAGCGCGCTACCTCCGTCGGTAACTCATAGGCTCGGATTAACCGTTGTCCGAGATGGACCTCGAACTGCTCGCGACTTTCCTGCTGTTCTCCGAGTAAACCGACCAGCACCCCTAAACGGTCATCGCTGGCTTCCTTCTCTTTAATCGACCAACTGGTGCTCCTTTCCAACGTCCGGCGGCGCTGGTTTATCCAGGGCTCCACTGCACACAGTCGATGATCCGATTGGCTCACAATGTACGTCAGCAGCAACACGCTCAATTGGCCATAGCTCAGTCCTTTTCGATTGCCATGTGGCTCAGGCAACACCCGATCAAGCACCTCCGCGACTTTCATCTCCCTCAGCCAGTGGAGAATGAGCGGTATATCATCAACTCTCTCGGACGTGACTCGAGGCTGGCTGGCTGGCATAAGCTTTCGGGGAAAACGGCAATGTCTGCCTACCCTAAACCCACTGGACTTCTTCCCGCAGGACCAATAGTCTTTACCCGAACCAGCAGCTTGCGATAATTCCGCTACCTACTCCAAGATCCTCGAACCGACCGTCTTTTGGATGATTGAAGATATTTTGACTCGTGTCGTATTCAACCAATAGCCAAACCGACTATTTTGCTCGATAATATCGGTGTTAAAGAAGGCGGCTCTGTCAGCTATCCGTGCTGCTTATTGCATATTGTGAGTCACGATTACGATTGTGTAATGCTGCTTCAATTCACCAATCATTTCTTCGATCGCCCCCGTTGTAATGGGGTCGAGGGCAGAGCAAGGCTCGTCCATTAATAGG
>JBFRWD010000018.1:0-11559 GCA_051439425.1 Synechococcus sp. | reverse complement strand
TGTCCACGATTCTTTGCGTCTTTCACTGACGGGAGAGTCGATGCGCAAGCTCACCAGCCCACTACAACAGCCTCACGAGGCGACTACTTCATGAATCAAACTATCGTCGCTTTGCTCCGTAATTCGTACTATGGGGATATTGCTTGTCGCCATGACCGATTGCACCCTGCTGAAGTTGTTGAGATTTGGGTGCCGAAGTTGATGTGAATGGCCTGCCGAAGTCGAGTGACTCAGGATTGAGGAGTTTCCGCTCGACTTCAACGGTGCTCAAGCGGCGATTAGGGCTGGTTACGCGCCAGGCTCGGCAAAAGTAACTGCAGCTAGATTGCTAGCTAATGCTAACGTTGGAGCCGCTCTTTCGAAGGAATGGGCTGCGATCAGAGAGCGAAACAAGGTCAGCATAGACAGCATCATTAGCGAGCTAACGGCGATAGCCTTCTCCAGGATTACTGATGTAGTGAGTTGGGATAACAACGGCATAGTTGTGAAGTCCAGCAGTGAGCTATCCCAGGAAAGTGCGATCGCCGTACAGCGCGTAACAATGCGTGAGACGGAGACAGCAGATGGCACGGTTAGGGTCGTTGAAGTCAAGCTTCACGACAAGCTAGCAGCACTTGAGAAACTATGCCGTCACCGTGGTTTCTACAAGACGCAACCCGAGCAAGTCCCCCTGAAGATTCAGATAGTGGAGGCTGTGCCGGATTTCGTCGATGAGGATGAGGACGCCGTTCTGAATTAACGGCGTCCCTGCAAGCGTTGGAGCCTTAATGTCGACAGCGCAGATCCGAGCATTCGCGGTCTCAAATAGCTGTGTGACAAAGCCGTCTCGCAGCTAACTGCTATGCCTCGCCGTTCCAGGAGTTCCTCCACATCCCGGTAGCTCAAGCAGGTGCGATCGTAGAGCCAGGCTGCGTAACTGATGACTACGGCTGAAAAGCGGTGACGAGAATAAGGAAACGGGTCGATTATCCATCTCCTTTTTCTTCCAGCTCAGACTACTTGCCAGTTAGTGTGACAGAGCCAGTACAACTGTTGGATTGCGAAGTCGGGCAGAGGGGCTAGTCGGTGCAATCTGCTGAATCTATGGGCGGATTTTGGTCATCAATGCTGCAGGATTCTGGTGGGTCGAAGCCGTCGGGCCACATGGTTTGGTCGTTGTAAAGGATGTTGGTGAGATTTGCCATAGCGAGGGATGTCCCTTCAAAATTTGCCCTAGTGAGGTATTCCTCTGTGAGGTATTCCTCTGTGAGGTATTCCCCCCTGAATTTTGCCGCATAGAGGTTTATCTCTGAGAGGTCTTCTGCTCCAATGAGGTTTGCTCCTGTGAGGTTTGCCTCTCTTAAGTCAGCCCCAGTGAGGTTTGCCCCAGTGAGGTTTGCCCCCCTGAGGTCAGCCCCCCTGAGGTCAGCCCCAGTGAGGTCAGCCCCAGTTCCATTGAGGTTTGCCCCAGTTCCATTGAGGTTTGCTTCTGAGAGGTTTGCTTTTGAGAGGTTTGCCCCAATGAGGTTTGCCTCATTAAGGTTTGCCTCTGAGAGGTTTGCCCCAATGAGGTTTGCCCCAATGAGGTTTGCCTCATTAAGGTTTGCCTCTGAGAGGTTTGCCCCAATGAGGTTTGCCTCATTAAGGTCAGCTCCAGTGAGGTTTGCCTTATTAAGGTCAGCTCCAGTGAGGTTTGCCCCAATGAGGTTTGCCTCATTAAGGTCAGCTCCAGTGAGGTTTGCCTCATTAAGGCCAGCTCCAGTGAGGTCAGCTCCAGTGAGGTCAGCCCCAGTGAGGTCTGTTCCAATGAGGTATGCCCTAATGAGCTTTGCCCTAACGAGGTCTGCCTCAGTAAGGTATGCCCCAGTGAGGTATGCCCCAGTAAGGTTTGCCCCAGTAAGGTATACCCCAGTGAGGTCAGCCCTAAAGAGGTTAGCCCCAGTAAGGTTTGCCCTAATGAGCTTTGCCCTAACGAGGTATACCCTAGTGAGGTCAGCCTTAGTGAGGTCAGCCCCAGTGAGGTCTGCTTCTCTGAAGTCTGCCCTAGTGAGATTAGCGGCAACAAGATCGGAATGATGCAATCGCACTCCAAATAGATAAGCGCTCCCAGCTGAGTCCTCATCTACGCTTAAATCTAAATTTCTAAGGCTTTGTCGTGGCTGTCGGATGAAGCATTTCAGGTCCTCATAGTCCTGCCTTCTGCTACAAAACCAGGGAAAACGCCAAGGCCTTGAATTCAGAAACTCCAGAGCCTCGATCCGCCCTCCGCTGCCCGGCTCTTCTGCTGCACTAGTGATGGTCTGCCATGCCGCCAATACTTCCTTGTCATGCCGAAAGTCCTGGCCTACCACAAACGATCCAATGGCTAGAAGGATACTGATTGAGCTGACAAGACTCAGAATGTGCAGCAATGCGGCTTTTTGGAGAAAGCGATCGCAGGGTTCTATCCATCGCTTCTCCATCCATATCAATCGGCTGTTCAGACGGAACAACACCAGCTTGCCCGGTCTTTCCTGCAGCCATTCGGCTTTTTCCCAGTCTCCATCTTGATTGCCCGGTTGGCTGCTCAGCGAACGGTTAACGTATAACTGGTGGGCAACTCGCCTTCTCTGTTGCTTAGAGGTGGTGTCGGTTGGATCCATGATTTGGATACCTTGTTCATGAGCTGTTGTTGTGTAGAACCTGGGAGTTGTAGTGCTATCCTTCTGCCCTTATGGGGACTTCAGGTAACACGTTTTGTTGGCGTGTTCCTGGTTATTCGCGCTGCTCAATACGCCCAAATTCGTCGGCTGTAGGCTGGTAGATTTTATCGAGAGCAGAGTTCGCCCAATTCAAGATGGTTCCGCCCAACCACAATGAACCGATAAACAACAAGCAAAATATAAGCACGGACCATAGGTGTGGGTTGTCTTCTCTCACAGCTTCTTTCGTGTAGATACGGAAGCCCTCGTCGTCAGTCTTGCGTGTCATACCCAGCTCCTTAAAGGATTCGCCCGCTCTCGGGTTGCCATCCTTTCCTATAGCTTTTCAAACTCACTTGAGGAAGACGTGACGCTCTTTCCCTGATGGTCCGCCCGGGCGCGCGCCAAATCATTGGCCTGCAGTGGAAGCAGAACTGAATGAGTTTTTATCACAGCACCAAGATGTGATAAACGAACATGGAAGCTCGTTAATCGATTTAATTACTTTAGGAGCAAGTAATCCTTTCCGGCCATGTCAGCCGACAAACGCTACCCGAAAGACAGCAGCAATATAGTCCATCGATACAACGATGGCGGTTGCAAGTACTGGGACCCCGAATCTGAAGTCTTGACGCAGTTCAAAGACAAAGACGGGAGAACGCCCTTCCAGCGATGGGTAGAGCGCACCGTTAGAGATAACCGATATGGTGGCCGCAAATACTGGGGACCAGAAGCTGAAGTACAGAAGCGATTAGCAGAGGGAGCCCCTCCCCCAAATAGGTACCGGCCCGAAGATACACACCGCTTGATTGCAGAACGGGCAAAATTCCTATGGGATATAGATGGTCGCCAAGAGGGGCGAGACGAATACTACTGGGTCACAGCCGAGCGTCAGCTAAGGAGTGAGGTTGCTCCAGTTACGGGGCCGTTTGTCAGGGTTGAAAGAATACTCGAAGCTGCATTGCGCTGGTTCAAAAGTCTCGCGATTTTCGAAATCTTTGAAGTAGTGGGTAGCGTGGGTATTGCTATCGCCGTTATCTCATTCATTGCCAATCAGGATATTCGACACGAACAAGATGTGTTTACTGCTTGGTAGACCATCACTAGCGCGTCAGGGCAATCGGGGAATGGGGGGAGGAAAGAGGCGCTCGAATTTTTGGTGTCACGACCGTGGCGATTTCCTTGGTTTTGTCGAAGAGGTGGTGAATATCTAAGTTGCATTATTCGACAATCACCTCAAAGTCTTGCGGGTTTAGATGTTGCGCTTGACGGTGATACAGGCAGGGCGCTCCCAGGTACGGGGGCATTCCTACGCGATCTACAACTACCCGGCTCAGACCTGTCTTTCGCCAACCTTCAAGACGCAAACCTGTTACAAGCCAACCTTCAGGACGCATACCTGTTACAAGTCAACCTTCAAGACGCAAACCTCTTACAAGTCAACCTTCAAGACGCAGACCTGCCACAAACCAACCTTCAAGACGCAGACCTGTTAGAAGCCAATCTTCAGGACGCATACCTGTCTTTCGCCAACCTTCAAGACGCAGACCTGGCTTTCGCCAACCTTCAGGACGCATACCTGTCTGGCGCCAACCTTCAGGACGCAGACTTCAGTGGGGTGAGTTATACAACCGAGGAAAACTCATCAGAGGAAATCTGCCTCGAGATTTACAAGGGCAGTAACCCGGATTTCAGCGATCGAGAGATTCAAACAGCTTTTGACAATGGATGGGTTCATCCCTGCCCCACTATTTGGGAGAGGGCTGTGTATAACGACTACACGGTCGATCACTTCCCCGATCAGGACTTTGACTTTGAAGCAGCAGGAATGATTCACATCGACAAACTCTCGCCAGAAGAACTTTGTAACTACAGTTGGTATCGGCGAGAAAACGACTGTTGAAGGCAACCACCCGCAAGGAGAGCGACCGACTCAGACTGCACTACTTGACCGAGGAGATCTGCAGCGAGGCGCTAGTCAGACGTCAGGAAGCCACGGCAGCTTTGCTCACACTCCAAACTGAAGGCGTGCTACTGAAGTTGTCTGACACGCAACGCCAACAGCTAGCAGACGGGCTAGGCGGCACGATGGCACTGGATGATGCAGTCACGATTCTGGAGGATTTGGTGGGGAAGTAGGTTGAGGAAAAGGGTGTAACTACTAGTGACACCCTTGGCAAAGCAAGAGCTAGCAACGGTTACAGCCAGAACAGCACAGATTAATTTCCGGATAGAGATGACATCGGTATTACCGACACCATCGACAATCGAACAGCACAGGCGGCCTAATCTCAATCGCTTCAGCCACTAGCCGCAAGTTGTCAGCGTTCACCATCCCAGTAGCTAACCGGCACACAGTCCAGCCCATTGCAGCAGCGTGCAGGTACTTCTCGCAGTCGTTCACGAACCCTTTGCCTCTAGAGTGTCTACCACGGCTATAGACGCCACCTTCAAGCTCGATAGCGGTCTTGCTGGGCAGATGGGCATAGTCGAATCGCCAACGTCTGACGGGGTGGAATCGGTGCTCTGAGTGAAGGTCGATGCTTGGATAGAGTTCAAGCCACAGTGACTCGAATTGGCGTTCTAGATTGCTGGTCATCGTATTCCCGCAGCTCTTCACTGGTAGGAATGGATTGACAACGCAGCAGAGATCTAACTCCCTTGGATCTAGGGAGTTTAGTGAGAAGTAAAATACTGGGAATCCCTAATACTGTGCAATCCAGAATTGCTAAATGAAAGCACCTTTAGAAGAATAGAGAAGAGGTGATGTGCAGTTACTGGAGTTGCAGGAATGAAAGCCATCATCATAGTCTTACTACCCTTAGCTTTTCTTGCCTTCGCAAGCCCGTCGTTATCCCATTCAGGGGGAACTAACAATCAGGGATGTCATGCAGGAAGCCAGCCTTATCATTGCCACTGAGGTTTCAGATATCTGAGCTTGCTGAAAGCAAGCGGGGAGTGATCGCAACATACCCCAAGCCCTGAATCCGGAGCTCGGGATTATCTTAGTCCTGTGGCTAAGAGGCTTTGGGATTTCAAGCCGAACTGCCATCAACGAATCTCAAGTGAATTGAAGGAGAGTCAACACTCTCATTTGCAGTCTGGAACAGCCATAAATGTGCTGGCCAATTCTTAAGTCGCGAGGTTTCTAAGAAGGATTGAAGGGCGCTGACTTCTGATTAGCGGATAGAGGTGCTCACGCTCGGTGAAGATGAAATGTTCGTATTCTAGCCAATCCATTTCTCCCTTTTCACGGTTACAGTGTCTACAGATGACCCAGAAATTATCGAAGTTTAGTGACAGCCAGGGGTATTTGGCTCGGGGCAACTTGTGGTCAATACTTCTGCCCCTGCTCCGCTGATAGGCCAGGTCACAGACAGGGCAATAGTGGCTTGAATGCCTTCTGACCCACTCTTGGCTTTCTCTGGTGGTTCCACATTCACTCTGACCGCAGATATACCGCCACTTCTCGTACTGGCGGTAGTCCTCCAAATCCTTTGTTGTCAAACGATGGTAGCGTTTATTGCCAATCCGAGACGCTGCTTGATACAGCTCCTGAATAGACAAGTTTTCGAAATCAATGTCATTTTTCATTATTGTCTAGCCCTTCTGCGAGAACGGCCAGTACTAGCTGTCTTTGAAAAGTCGATCTCTTCTCGCGGGCCAGCAGGGTAGAGTTCATCAAGTGTTTGGGATATGGCATCAACTTCTATGGCTAATGCCTGGCGGTGAGAGGCTATCTCTTGCTTCGACAAATACTTATTGCCAACTCGGTCTGCTTCTAGGTAGAGCTCTTCAAGAGACATGCTCTCTAGGTGAAGCATTCGAGCAATCTCGTTATGTAGAGCAATGACGTTATCCCACCCCACGTTTCTAAAACTGTTGTGCTTAAGTTCTTTTTGCAGCTCCATTGAGAGCTGGGAGCGTGATGTAGAGTTTGATCGCTGTACTTCGCGATAACTCATTCCCCTGTATGTGCGCTTCGCTTTTGCCACGATGCCGTCAAGCCTCACCCTAAAGTGGATTCAAGAAATTTTGCTAGCTCCCTTTTGACCTCTGAGTCTGGCCCAGAAATCATTTTTCTGATGCCTTGGGTCGTTCTAAGCTTGATGAGATTTACAAGATTGGATAAGTGTCTGTTGTCGCGCATCAAATCATCATTATTGGCTTTTAAAGCTGACAGCTCAAGCTTCAGCTGTGTGTTTTCATCCTGCAGGGCCTTCATATCTTCGGTCAGCTCTACAGGGACTGTCTCCTTACCCCCATCATCGGCAGCTTTATAATTATCAAACTCAATTCTCAGGGCCTCTAACTTTCTCTTGGCGTCTTCTCGTTGGCGTCCGTATTGACTGTTATTTTTCGACAATTCTTTGTTCTTGCCGATAAAAGACCTGACCAGATTCAGAGTACCGTCATCGTTCTGAAGACGTTCCAGTAATTCTTTACATTGCTCTTCGGTCAGTGCCTCAGAGATATTCTTGTTGATGCCAAAATCTTTTTTGAGAGTATTTTGGTACGTGTTCTTGGTTGCCATGGTTAGTAGCTCGATCGCAAGACATTCTCATGAGCAATGGAACAAAGATGCACGTTGCCCGGAGAAATAGAATAGAACTGAAAAAGTCCACTCAGGCACCACTTACCTACAGTCTATGGGCAAAAGGGATTGCAAGAGACCAAGCAGATCAAACGGATAAGGAGTGTAGTGATACGTTACGATTCCCCAAAGTCTTCGGATGGGCTGTCCGAAAATACACGCAACTTTCAAGAAAGAGGAAATCGTATTATTCACTAATCGAACAGTCAGTCATGGGAACTCTACGATTTCACAGAATTTTCAATGCTGTATTGAGTAATGGGAATTGAAGAGAGGTTGGTTCCACATACAGTTTGCATTATGTTTGTCAGGCACCAGACAGCTAAATTGCTTGTCAGGAGTAAACCTATACTCTCTTGAGAAAAGGATAATGATTTCTGCTTTGAATTTAGTTCATTGCGAAGCTTGGATGTAGAAAAATGCCTGCATCCTGGGGAATTAAAGCAGCTTGGCACAGTAGAGGGCCGAGTAACCGGTACCCCAGACTGAGGTACCGTAAGCATTGCCGTAAGCCGGTTAATGGTTCGGCGCAGACCCTTAACCATTCATAGCGAACGGCTACGACTTTGCGAATGACTCGGCAGTCGCGAGCGCATCATCAAAATTCAGCTTGATTCCGAGTCTCTGTGTTAGTTGCTCGGTTTCGGCCTCCGACAAGATCAGTGTTACTCCCTCCGCTTGCAAAGTGCAGAGTGCTGCGGCCAGTAGCCTTGTATCTTCAGCTGATAAGGGAACAGTTGCTGTAGTTTTTGCTTGGCTATTAGTCATGACTTTACCTCTTGAAAGTTTGATGTGATGAGGAACAGAACGTCGCTGATAAGGACTGCGAGGCTACTGCTGTTTGTAAGTCAGCCTGCAGATGATTCCTTCCAATCGCGACAGCTGACAGGAAACCTCTGACTCGTGTCCTAGCGCCTCAACTAGATCGCCTTCACTAGCAGCCCAACTCATTTCGTTAAGTGCCTTACGGGCAAGTTTGATGGCATCTTGGGCCCGTTCTGCCGGTGACATGAGTTGCTGAACTGTGACTGTTGTTGTGTGTACCATTGGGCTAGACCTTGGTTTAGGTTTACAGGCGGCTACGTACTTTGCACGGTCAGTAGTCGCTTTTGACTTTGGAGCAGTGGTGAGGGGATGCCAGCCCCGTTGCGTTCTTAATCCAGCGACTCAGCGAACTCCTCAACCCACTCGATTTCTTCCTCTGTGAGGTCCCACTTCTTCGGGGACCGGGCTAGCTGTATGAAATAGAGTGATGCGTGATGCGCGGTTGTCTCGTCGTGTCCCTGCAAAACCAGCTCGCGCTCGGTCGCTCTCTTCACTGCCTCGAACGTTTCCTGGCTGAGCGCATATCCAGCACAGAGAAGTAACTTCAAGTAGTTCTCGTTGTCCTTCTCCCTCATTCGATTTGCTAATAGCTCAACCCTGCCTGGGCTAAGGATCGGGTGCTCTCCCTCGATCATCGATTTGAAGTCGCCGCACAACGCCTCAAACGTGGGCCGCTCTTCCTCTGACAGATTCCAGTACTCGGGGTGTCCAGCTTCCTTTACGAACCGCTCAGCCCACAGGAGCTCACTACCGGCTGAGATCCCCCACGCATCGTGCTCGCCCAAAAGCTGGTGCTCGACGTACTGCAGTGCTCGGTCGCGGGGAAAACAGTCCCGAGCGGCACAAGCCAGGGCCAAGATGCGGGTGTAACTTTTTGGGCTGATTTCATTCATTTGATCGCTCCTTTGTGTGAGGGTGATCGGACAGTTTCAAGGCGTGCCCAGGCCCATCGATCTACCAGTTGACAATTGCGAGTTGCATCGCCGGCAGCCAAACTTGCGGCCACTCGACGTACTGCAACTGCAGCCGAACATCGATCCACTGTTGCTGAGCAAAGCGCCAGACCTTGAGCGCCAGTAGCGGGATGTCCAACAGCCACAGAATCAGCGTTCCAACCACGATGGTGGCGAGATAGACGGTGTAGGCGGCGACTGTAGGAGCAACCGGTGCGGGTGCTTCAGTAGGCTGCCGATCAAAATCCCTAGATTTCAGGTATTTAACAGACGGCTCAACGTCATCGATCAACTCGTCAACGCTCTCAGCAGCAATCCAACGATTGACGAACGCAAGCAGTGCAGCCTTGCCTTGCTTCGAGTGCTTGCTGTAGCCAAGAACGCGACCTTTGCAGAACTCCAGCAGTTCGCGCTTGGTAGTTTCGGGGGAGAAAGTAGAGAGTTGCATGCTTGAAATCCTTTCGCCGGGTATGTAGCGTCGTCCGGCTGATGACTTGATGGTACGGAAAACTTCTTTGTGGTGTCAATAGTTTAAGAAAAGAAATTTACGATATATTTCTAGTACAACAAACCTATGGGTATCCCCGTGAGCAGAATTGGCGAGCTTCGAAAGGAAGCGAATCTAACTCAGCGCGAGCTAGCTGAGGCAGTTGGTGTTACGGAGGTGAGCATCCGAAATTGGGAACAGGGCAAAGCTGGCCTGGATTGGATTGTTAAAGTACATCGTCTGACGGAGGCGCTGGGTTGTGCCGTCTCTGACCTATTCAGCGATTTGGAGGCCGAAGACTTTGAAAAAAAGCATCAGCGCCGGAGAGCGCAGGTTCGGATGAGAACAGGCAGCCGCCAAGCCGAAAGCAAGGATTAGAGGAGCGAATCGCTGAACTCGAAGCAGCGATCGCAGAATTGTCTAAGGCTGCTGGGATTAAGGCGCAGCCCCAGTCGGAGCTAATCTATAAAGGGGCTCTCACGGAAATCCTTGCATGGTTTGATATTCACGATCCGAGGAGAAAGCCGAGTCCTTCAGATCTTGAAGCAATTAAGAGCTTCGAGCCGCTCCCAAGCACGGATCGTTGGAAGCGCGGCCCGTATGAAATCGCCAAGTCAGCAGAGCAGGGGAGAGCGCAGCCTGTTTTTGAACTCTGGGGATTGGAAGGTTCAAAGGCTGCTGTGGAAAAGGCTGTAGAAACTGGTGTAGGTGCTCTTCACGCCCAAACATTCGATCCATTTGACTTGCCCAAATCGCTCCCACAAGGGCACAGAATCATCGGAGGACTTGGTGACGGTGTGCTCATTAGAAGGCCCGATGGCACAACTTACAAAGTAGAAGATCTAGAGGAACTAGCGTCCCTTGTTGAGGAAGAGTACAGCGGAAGGCTAGCAGCTATAGTCAGGTTCATTGAATCGAAAGATCCTGATGACGGCCCGAAAAGGGGCGCGATTGCACAGCATTTTAGTCGGCATGGAAGCGACAAGCCTTACGAGCGCTTCCCCTATCGGATCCAAAGGGTAAAGCCACACACCCAAAAGCCTCACCTTTATCGCCTAGTCAGATACTCAGATATCGAGCAGTTTCGCAAAGCATGCGAGCGAAACTCTTGACAATTATATTTTCCATCGCGACACTAGAGATGTAACTATCTAAACTATGTAGACATGACCGCCTGTTTGAGTTCGGATGAACCGTGTCAGTTGAATGTTCGCGTATCGCAAGCTCAGCTCCGGAACCTGGAAATTCACTGTGCGGTGAAGGGTGCCAGTAAGAGTGAGATCGTCAGCGAGTTCATCGAGACTTTGCCTCAGTACAATCTCCATTCCAAATAAAAACTCCCCGGCCTTAGGGGAGTTCAAGATGAAAGACCATTTAACGGCGAAAGAGCGGGTGCCACCGCTCTGACCCCAATGGCCTTCCACCTGTCTGTAAACCTCACGGCGGCATGTACCGCAGGAGATCCAATTGAATATTAGACGGAATGCGGTGAGGGACGACACTAGTGCCTCCATCGTAGTAGGCCTGCTTGACCAGCGCCTGGAAGAGTACGACCAACTGTGTCAGTCGTTCGAAGCGATCGCCAACGATACAAATCTATGTCGGCGTCGGTTCCGTCTTGTCAGACTAGCTCCTCTCTACAACATTCCCCGCGCTGAATTTCGCAAGTTGTTCGAGATGTGGCTGGTAGAGCGGGGAGGTGAGAGATGACCCATCCAGCAGCAGTGCAGCAGCTTGAGTTGGTAGGGTATCGCGCGGACGATCGTGTAAACCTTCGACTGATTGGTGAAGGTAAGCCGCGCAAACTCACCCTGCCCGCATCCAAGGTGGCCCAGCTAAAGCAACCACAGGGCGTCAACGTCTACTTCGTGGTGAATGGTGGAGGCAACAGCGATGGCGATATTACTCAAGGGCGAGCAATCTTCATCGAGCATGACGATTTGCCGATTGAAGAGCAGCGCACACTTTGGAAGGAGCACGGCTTGCCCGAACCAACAGCTCAAGTCTTCACCGGAGGCAAGTCAATCCATTCTTATTGGG
>JBFRWD010000017.1:0-10531 GCA_051439425.1 Synechococcus sp. | reverse complement strand
TGTGGATGGCTTCTGGGTTGCCCCAGATAGCGAAATTGTCTTAAGTACTCGCGGCAACTTTTCTGTTCCCAATGGGAGTGGTGATGGTGATGACCTGACCCAATTTATGCCAATTTCCCTGGGTGCTAATACTGCCGGTACTTTTGGGGGAACGATTTTTGACGGGAGTGATGCAGGGATTACAGAGATCGATGCGTTCTCTCTGGCGTCCGGAGGTCTGCCAACGTTGCTGTAATTGCGGAGATTGAAGCGAAGTTGCAATGAAGTGTAATGGGCTAGATATCGCAATCCGCTGTAAGGTCTGGAGTCTGTAGAAAGCTCGAAGCCTTAATCGGCTGTGGAGAGATGATTAGAACACTCTCCATAGCCGATTGCCGATCTCTATATAACAAACGTATATTCTGTGTTTACAGTGCTTGATATCGAGATACGAAGTCGGCGTAAGCCAGTTTAATTCCATCTCTTAACGATGTTTTTGCCTGCCAACCAAGATTTTTTAGGCGGGAAATATCCATCAGTTTACGGGGTGCCCCATCTGGCTTATTGGTGTCAAATTCCAACGTTCCTGTAAAGCCCACCACATCGGCTATGATTTCTGCCAGTTCACGAATGCTGATATCTTCTCCAACTCCAACATTGACGAAAGTTCCAATTTCTTTAGCGGAATAATTCTCTAATAAATGCACGCAGGCATTAGCTAAGTCGTCACTATATAAGAATTCTCGTCTTGGGGCTCCAGTGCCCCACACTGTCACTGTGGATGCCTTGGATTTCTTCGCCTCGTGCATCTTTCGGATGAGGGCAGGCAATACGTGGGAGTTTTTGGGATCGTAATTATCGTTTGGGCCGTAAAGATTGGTGGGCATGACGCTGATATAGTCAGTACCGTATTGCCGGTTGTAAGAATTACACATTTCGATACCTGCAATTTTGGCAATAGCGTACGGTTGGTTGGTGGGTTCTAATTCACCAGTGAGCAAATAGTCCTCCTTTAAAGGTTGGGACGCAAATTTGGGATAGATGCAGCTGGAGCCAAGAAATAACAGTTTTTTCACTCCATAAGCATAAGCAGATTGGATGACGTTAGTTTCTATCACCAAGTTTTCGTAAATAAATTCTGCAGGGTATGTATTGTTGGCATAAATCCCGCCAACTTTAGCTGCTGCCAACATGACGCAATCGGGGCGTTCTTCCTCAAAAAAGTGTTGAACAGCCACCACATCCAGTAAATTTAGTTGAGTGCGAGTGCGCTTAATGATGTGACTGTAATCTTTTGATTCTAAGCACCGAACTAGAGCGGAACCAACCAAACCACGATGGCCGGCGACAAAGACTTTGTCCTGTTGATTCATTCGTATGAACGTCCGTTCTCTAATTACTCGTGATAATCGTAGGGTACGAAACCGTGTTCTTTGACCAAGAGGTCGCGCTTGGCAGCGACTAGATCCTCTCGGACCATTTCCGAAACCAACTCTTGTAACGAGGTCGTTGAGGTCCACCCCAACTTCTCGCGGGCTTTGGTGGGATCCCCCAGTAGGGTTTCAACTTCAGTGGGACGATAATAGCGGGGATCTACGCTGACGATACAATTGCCCTCTTTATCGAACCCTTTTTCGTCGGTGCCGCGACCTTTCCAGGTGACGGTGGTGCCGATTTCTTTGAGGGCAGCCTCCACGAATTGCCGCACGCTATATTGCACGCCGGTAGCGATGACAAAATCTTCAGGTTCCTCTTGCTGCAACATGCGCCATTGCATTTCGACGTAGTCACGGGCGTGGCCCCAATCTCTCCTGGCATTCAGGTTACCGAGATAGAGGCAGTCTTGCAGACCTAGTTTAATGCGGGCGACGGCGCGGGTAATTTTGCGGGTGACAAAGGTTTCTCCCCTAAGGGGGGATTCGTGATTGAACATAATGCCGTTACAGGCATACATGTTGTAGGCCTCACGGTAATTGACCACAATCCAGTAGGCGTAGAGTTTGGCAACGGCATACGGTGACCGGGGGTAGAAAGGAGTAGTTTCTGATTGGGGGATTTCTTGAACCAGGCCGTAAAGTTCGGAGGTAGAGGCCTGGTAAAAGCGGGTTTTCTCAACGAAACCAAGGATACGAATGGCCTCTAGTAGTCGTAGCGTGCCTATACCATCGGCGTGTGCAGTATATTCTGGGGGTTCGAAAGAGACAGAAACGTGGCTTTGGGCCCCCAGGTTGTATATTTCATCCGGCTGCACGTCTTGAACGATTCGGATCAGGTTGGTAGAGTCGGTGAGATCGCCGTAGTGGAGAAAGAAACGGCGGTTCTTGACGTGAGGCTCCTGATAGAGATGGTCGATGCGATCGGTATTGAATAACGAAGACCTGCGCTTGATGCCGTGGACATCGTAATCTTTGTCAAGCAAGAGTTCGGCCAAGTAGGCCCCGTCTTGGCCGGTAATACCTGAGATCAACGCAACTTTTCTGGACATATCATTCCAGCCTCAACTGCTAAGTTATCGAGTCTTCATTGCCTTTCATGGTTTTTGCGATACTACCCCTTGATGTGGATAGTTTGGGGGGATTGATTCTTACTGAATAGGCGCCACATCTCCTGGTAAGCAGTTTCCAGATACTGAGTGAAGGACTTCACTTGGAATAGAGGTGGGTATGTGGAAGGCGATCGCAAAGAGTTCTGTAGAGTGTGGCGAATGGTAGCTAACTCATCAGCATAAGTGGCAAGGTAGATGGCTCGATTCTTGTATTCCTCCAAAGACTTACAGATGAGATGTCCCATTCCTGCGGAATCGCAAATGCTGGCCCCCATGCGGGAGGAGTTGGTTTTGCCCGGATAAGTGAGGATAGGGAGACCCGACCAAGAGGCGGCGACGGCGGTGGAGCCAGCGCTGTAGAGAAGGGTGTCTAGGTAGAGGTCAGCTAATTGGTAGCGGGCTAAGTATTCCGCATGGTCGATTTTTGGGGAAAAGATCAGGCGATCGCCTGAAATACCTCGTGCCTCAGCTTCCTGGCGGAGATTAGCTTCTGCTGTTTTGGATCCCTCAATTAGCCAGAGGACAGACTCAGGAACTTGCTTCAAGATCTGCATCCAAATATCAAATAGTTGAGGGGTGATTTTGTAGTGGGAATTGAAGCAGCAAAAAACGAAACTAGAATCTGGTAAATTCCAATCTGAACGTTGTACTGGTTTGCCAGAAATCTCCAAAGGAGTACCCACAAAGGCTTGGGGAAGGTAGACAATTTTTTCTGAGTAATAGTCTTCGATTTCTGGAGTGATAATCCATTCGTCGGCGATCGCATATTGCACATAGTCAGCGCCTAACGTATCTGGATACCCCAACCATTGGGCTTGGATTGGTGCAGGTTGCAACGATAAAAGGGGTGAGGAATTACCGATGGTGTAGCCGGCCAAGTCAATCAAAATATGGATGCCATCGTTGTAAATACGTTGGGCAGAGCCAGCCGTCGTCAGGGAAGGCAAATTTACATAAACATCGCTATCTGACGCAACTCGTTCAGTTACAAAATCTCGATAATCAACAGTGTTGTAGGCGAAGACTTCAAATTTATCTCGGTCATGAAGGGCAAACATATCCATGATTAGACGACCAACGGCATGATCGCGAAAGTCAGGGGAAATGTACCCAATGCGCAGTTTCCCTGGAGTATTTCGAGAATGAATGAAGTTGACTTGGGACTTGTACTTGGCCGCCCCGACCCTGACGTTTCTACTTTGATTTACTGCGGCTGATTTATGTAGAGATAAGGGGAAATCAAATGTACTAGTAATGAAAGGATTTGGAGTGTATTTGTCATTGAAAGTCTGCTCGAAAGTCTGCTGCATTTTCTCCACATCTTCTGTATAATTCGTCCAATCACACATCCTTAGTTTGACAAGGCTGATATAAAACTGGAGATAACTGGCATCGGGATCTGAATCAGTAGCCTTTTGATAACAGGTGAGAGCGTCTTCAACGTTTCCTTGATATTCCAATAATTGCCCAAGACTGAATTGGGCACCGGGGTAATTAGGCTCGATGCTGAGAACTTTTTGGTAATGCTTGACGGCAGCGGCCATCCGTCTCTGTTGTTGGTAGATCGTGGCCAGATTATAGTGGGCAGGAACGTAATCGGGTTTGAGTTGTAAGGCTCGGAAAAACCCTTCTTTGGCCCGTTCATAATCTTCATCCAGTTGCCAAATACTGGCGAGATTGGAGTGGGCTTCGGCGAAATTGGTGTTGAGTTGCAGGGCTTGTTGATAGCAGGCGGTGGCTTCTGAGATGCGATCGCTTTTTTGCAGAAGTGTACCCAGATTGTTGTGAGCTCCCCAGTGGTTGGGGTAGAGACGGATGACCTCCCGCAGGGCGGTTTCGGCTTCCTCTAGTTTTCCTTGTTGTTTTAGTAGGCGGCTGCGATCGAAGAGGGCTTGGATGGAATGGGGGGCGCTGGGATTGGCGACTGGGTGAATAGCGTTGGTAACGGGTCGCTCAAAGGTTTGTAGGGAAAGGAGTTCTGAGTTGGCGAGATATTGCACTAGCAACTCATCCACCAATTCCAATTTGCTATCGTCTTCGAGGAAAACTTGCCCCACATATTCGTTGTTGTGTCGAGATTCTGGGAATGGGGCCCCTGCAAATATTTCGTCATGGACTAAACAAGAGGATTTCAGCCGGGGATAGAGCTGGGTGGCGAGGAAATGTTGGTCGATGCCGTAACACAAACCCAGATTTTTCCATTGAACAAGGTGGCGATCGATTTGGGTGGCGATATCGGGGATCTGACCTCGAGTCCCCCACATTCCCGCTAGCATTGGCAGGTTATGGCGGGGGTGGTCCCGCATGATGTGGAACTTATGGGGACTATTGAGCCAAGCATCAACGGCAGCTTTTTCCCGTTGATTGAGTCTCGAGTCAGTATCGCGAATGATGGTGACTCCCACATCTGGATCTGCGACGGGCCAAAAGCGGCAGAAGGCCGTTTTCCAGCCAAGGTCTCCATTCAGTTGGATGACTTCCACATGCGGGCGAGATCGCAGTTGTTCGATAATCTCGTTGGGAACAGTTTCATCGACGTAATAGCGACAAATCCAGCCGGGATAGACCTCCGGGGCTAGGTCAGCATTTTTGATGGCACCAATGGTGTACTTAGGATTTGCGCCCCAAAGACAGAAGGAAATTACTCTTTTTAAGAGTTCAGGTTCGGGCAATTGCTCATGCTGTGGTGTAGAGATTTTCTCCAGGATTTCTGCAATTTTGGCGCTGTATATCCGACTTCCCGCAAATGGAGGGATGTCCGCCAACGTCTCTCCCTCAAGGCAAATCAACTTCTCACTGAATTGCTCCTGCAACACAGACTCAGAATGATTCCCCCGATCGCTGATGTAATAGTCAACATTGCCAATGCCGCTAGTGGTCGGGCTCGCTGGAGAGGCCACCTGTACCCTTGCCAGTCGATGCATAGCGAGAAATGTCGTGGGTCGGGAACCAGTGGCGATGTCACTCCCCAACAGTAATAGGTCAAGCTCGTCCTGACGAATCATTTCAACCGCTTGAGCTAGATCCTGGGAAAGCAGGGTCGCGCGATCGCACTTCCCCTCTACATAGTCAGCAACTGCCCCTTCGAACGCTGTGGTGGAGTAGAGAATAATCTCGAATTTCGTCCGGTCTAGATGTGCGATCGCCGGTAATGCGGCAAAAGGATATGAATCTTTCGCAGCGTTATGAAGGAAGAGGCCAAATCGAATTTTGGTGCCATCGCTGGAACGAGGAAGACATTGTTTGTGAATCGAGAACCCCTGAGTTTCTAAGGCAAATTCAGCGATTGCTCCCCAATTGACCAGCGTATTTTTCAGATTAGTTTCATGGCCAGGAATAGGAATAAATTCCGAACTTTGAGCAACAAAGCAGGCCACATTTTTCCAGGTATCGGATGTGGGATTAAGAGTAATTCTCCGATGGAGGAACTCAAACCAATCACTCAAATAATTGGCATAGGATTCTGTCTCGGCCGCCGACTGCAATGTCAGCGGTGGTGTCAGCATGAAAGGCAAATAATCATTGACGAACCAAGCTGGAATTTTGATGGGTTCGAACCAGCGGCGCGGCAATTGATAGGGAAGACGGTGCAAAAGCAGAACCATCACCGAGCTGAGGGCTTGGGGACTATCCGCCAAGATGGCACTGTGGCGATCGACTAGCGCTTGTTCTTGCGTTGTTAAAGGCTGGTACTGGATGGGGTGATGCAACATTGCTCGATATCGGTCCCCCAGTTCCCCCGCATACAGTTGAGGTAACTGCTCTGCCGACACATCCAATATCGTTTTCGTTAATTGTTGGCGCTCTTCCCTCGGCTCAAGGAAAGATGCTTGTGTTTCAGGCACTGGCAAGGCGATCGCCGCAGGGGCCTCCGGCTGGGGATTGACCGCTAGAGTGACAGACAGTGATGGAACGGTGGAAGAGGTTGCCTCTGTTATTTCTTGTAGCTGAGGTACTTGTTGTGGCTGAGGGAGAGCGCCTTGCCCTTCTGTGACAATTTCTTTGGCAGGCGTCGATACTGCCGCTTGAGGCTCAGGCCTCTCCAGCATCGGATCCAACGTAATCAGTTGGGAAATTTCATCCGTCTGGAATCCCAATGCCATGGGACGCTGAACACCTGGCAACACCTGAACGTCATACAGTTCAGAAATATCTCCTTCAAAGCGCACCCAATGCACGATCGCCCCCGAATCGAGATCGACGATCATCAAACCGCACCAAGGATTAGCGTCTTTTTCTTTCAGGCGATCGTCTAGCGCTAAACCAGAAAAGGTACCTTTGTCCCCCCGAGGTTTTGACAATCCAACAATGGCAAAGTTCTGCCAGAAGGCTAGCCCCCGCAAAAATCCAGGACAGAATACAACTGGTTCAAATGTCCCCGAATCTAAATCGACATACCCCAATTCTCCCTGCCCCGAATTAAGCACCCAAAGGCGATCTCGATACCAGCGGGGGGAATGGGGCATCGATAACCCCGTGACGATGATGTCATTGCTGGCCACATCGATAACGACGCCACCATCTCGGCGGCGATCTCGCCAGCCCTCAATAATGTCTGATTGGCTTGTGGCTGTAACATAACTGGGCTGGCCATCCTTCACTGCCAACCCATTCAAATGGCACCGATCTTCATTAATGATTTTCGAGATAAATGGCGGCTTCCATAACGGTAAACAACTATTCTTAGGGCTAATCGTGGCAATGCAATTGAGCAGAGGGCTGACAAAAACAAACGGAGCTTGGCTGGGGGCATAGTCTTGCCAAGGGGTACCGTCAACCCAGCGATCGATAATGGCAATATCGTGGACGTCCAAATCTCCTGTGGTGTAGCCCACACGGGGCACATACAAGCGATCGTAGCCGCGATGCTCCTGCCCTGCAGACAAGACATTATCCAGTTGCCAAATTTGGTATTTGGAACTGAGAAACAGGCGATCGCCAGTGGCAAATAGCCCCATTGCCCGATCGAAAATCCGCTCGAATCCTGCGAAAGTCTTGCCATCCGCACTCGCTCCCAGTAGTAGCAAGCGGCTGGTCTGATACGTGGTGCAGCCGAGGCTAATTCCTTGCTGCTGAAGCCAAGTGGAAAACTGGCGATCGGCTGTGATGCTATTGCGAGGGGGTGAAGATTCAGAAGCGCTCATTGGGGAATTAGGCAGAAGGGGAGTCCAGCAGCAAACAAAGCAGAATTAACGATCCTTTTCTCATCCATTCGATTTCTTGCCTAAACAGCCAACAGACAGACCTCTGAGAGCTTGTTATAGCAATCCGCTGTAGAGTCTAGAGCTTAGCCTCAGCTAAAACCCTTGATTTGCAAACAAACAGAGCGAGGAAACTTTCTATAGCAGATTGCCGATCGTTATATCTACCCACACAGTCCTTCGCACAAGAAGTCTATGCCAAGACACATCAGCCCTGCAAAGCCTTAAGGCATCAAACTCCCATCTCAATCGAACTGGCATTCATTTAGGCATTGATCGAACCGCTTTGCATTGCAAAAAGGTTTCACAGAATACCTGCCAGTAAAGAAACGACATCTAAACTCTGCTCAAAACCACAGTCATTTACCCAGTATTTAACGGCATAAGCTTAATGAACGTATATTTGACTTCGATCATTTAACACATGATGGTGAATATTCCTACAGCGTATTCACTAAAATTCTTCCCTAGCTGTTTCAAAACTAATTGATAGGCAACGTTCATGGCTCTGAACAACACTTCTGTGGCTTCTCCTTTAGCACTCGACAACTTAAATGAAGCAGATAGGGACCTTGCAGTATCCCAGCACCCTTCAGGTTTGACGTTGCCTGGAATTCTTCAAGCACTGGCATCCCCATCTTCAGCGCCCCAATCCCTAATAATTGTCGATCCATCCGTAGATTGGTATGAAATGCTACTTGATGGGGTTTTGGACGAAACCCAAGCTTTTGTGCTGGATGACAAAGAAGATGCGATCGCCCAAATCACAGCACTTCTGCGCACCCATCAACCTATTTCAGAGCTACACCTAGTTAGTCACGGTGCCCCCGGTCAGTTGCAGTTCAGCAACGTAGTTCTTTCGGATGCCAACCTTAACCGTTACTCAACCCAGCTCCAGCAGTGGCAAACCTATTTTGCTGAGAATGCCCAACTAGTCTTATATGGCTGTGAAGTTGCCCTAGGCCAGACAGGACAAAACTTTCTCCAGCAGTTGAGCCACCTTACTGGACTGTCGTCCATTGCCGCCAACTCCCAACCAACCGGCAATAAAGCCCGAGGTGGCACATGGTCACTCTCAAACTTCCAGCCATTTGGAAAGACATCAGCCTCAGCAGCAGCGGTCTCTTTGGCTTTTGCAACTGAAACTCTCGATGCATATCCAGGACTACTAACTATCTTCTTTAACCAGCAAACCTTTGGTGTTGGGTCATATCCTGTCTCTGTTGCCGTGGGCGATCTGAATGGCGACTCCATTCCCGACGTTGTTGCGAGTAACGCCGGCTTTGGTGATGAAACGGTTTCTGTTCTGTTAGGTGATGGTTCGGGAGGATTGAGTGCCGATACTAAATTCGCCATGGGGGATGCCCCGTATTCAGCCATCCTGGCTGATTTTAATGGGGATTCAAATTTAGATGTAGCGACTACATCTCGTTTCGGGCAAGTAGTCTCTATTCGATTGGGGGATGGCAATGGAGGTTTAGGCTCTCGCTCTTTCTTCACCGTTGGGGGCAGACTCTCGCGTCCTAACTCCGTGACAGCAGGGGATTTCAATGGAGATTCCATTCTCGACCTGGCGGTTGTCAAAGTTTTTGAGGACCAACTCAGCGTTTTTCGGGGGGATGGTAGTGGTGGCTTTGGTAGTAGAGCCAACTTTGTCACCGATAAATATCCTAATTCTGTCATCACCGCTGACTTCAATGGAGATTCCATCCTCGATTTAGCGGTAGCCAATCGCGGTAACAACAATGCTGGCAATGGTGACAATATCTCCATCCGTTTAGGAAATGGCTCGGGGGGCTTTGGTGCCCAAAGCACATTTGCTGCAGGTAATCGCGCTTACGACATTGCTGCAGGCGACTTCAATGGGGATTCCATCCTCGATCTGGTATCCACCAACGAGTATGCAAACTCGATTTCCGTGTTGTTGGGGGATGGCTCGGGGGGCTTTGGGACTCAAAGTACCTACTCTGCAGGCAATAGTCCCTATGCAGTGGCCGTAGGAGATTTAGATAACGATTCTGACCTCGATATTGTCGTCACCAACTACGGCAGTGACTCTATCTCCATTTTTGAAGGGGATGGGTCTGGAGGCTTCGATGCCCAACAAACCATTGCCGCGGTGGATGGGCCTCACGATGTGGCGATCGAAGATCTCAATGACGATGGCTTGCTGGACTTAGTCGTCGCCAACTTTAATGACCAGAACGTAGAAGTCTTCCTGAATGATGGCTCTAACGACGCTCCAACAATTACCAGCCCGGCCACGGCAAGTGTGCTTGAAAATCAGACCAGTGCGATTGATGTGCAATCCACGGATGACAGTGATTCAGAAGGCTCGGGGCTAACCTACAGCTTGAGCGGAGGCGCCGACCAGGCTCTATTCAACCTGGATTCCTCCTCAGGAGTGTTGACCTTTGCGGCGGCTCCCGACTTTGAAGCGCCCGGGGATGCCAATGCTGATAACGACTATCTCGTTCAAGTCACCGTGACCGATTCTGGTGGTCTAACCGATGTTCAAGACCTCACCATTAGCGTCACTGATGAAGTGGAGAATACCGGTCCAACAATTACCAGCCCGGCCACAGCAAGTGTGTCCGAAAATCAGACGAGTGCGATTGATGTGCAATCCACGGATGATAACGATTCAGAAGGCTCGGGGCTAACCTATAGCTTGAGCGGAGGCGCCGACCAGGCTCTATTCAACCTGGATTCCTCCTCAGGAGTGTTGACCTTTGCAGCGGCTCCCGACTTTGAAGCGCCCGGGGATGCCAATGCTGATAACGACTATCTCGTTCAAGTCACCGTG
>JBFRWD010000016.1:0-13051 GCA_051439425.1 Synechococcus sp. | reverse complement strand
CCCCCCCCCCCCCCCCCCCCCCCCCCCCCCCCCCCCCCCCCCCCCCCCCCCCCCCCCCCCCCCCCCCCCCCCCCCCCCCCCCCCCCCCCCCCCCTGGGTGCGCTTGGGGCCGTTAATGCCTTAGGTGGTTCATTTACTGTGGCCCTATCTGCAGCCTTGACCGTGTTGTGGATGACAAAGTTAGGACTGCCCGTTTCAACCACCCAAGCGGTGGTGGGAGGGATAGTGGGCTGGAATTGGTTCAGCGGTTCCATTACCAATTTGCAAAGCCTAATCAAAATTGTTGGAACTTGGGTCTTTGGTCCAATTCTGGGAGCAATCTTTGCGGCGATTCTTTACAAGCTTTTGGTGATGTTGGTTAAGCTCACTAAGCCCCATTTACTGCAGTTAGATTACAACGTTCGGGGAGGATTAATCTTTGCAGGTATTTTTGGGTCGTACGCATTAGGAGCTAACAATATCGGCAATGTTATGGGTGTGTTTGTCGATTCCAACCCCTTTGAAGGAGTTAATATTGCAGGCCCCTTCGCCCTCAATCCGGTGCAAGAATTATTTTTACTGGGGGCACTCGCCATAGCCGTCGGTGTGATCACCTATTCCAAGCGGGTGATGATGACGGTGGGAGGGAGCGTTATGACCCTTTCCCCCCTTGGCGCTCTGGTTGTGGTTGTGGCCCACTCGCTGGTGTTGTTCGTTTTTTCCTCCTCCGAACTATCCAATGCTTTTGTCAGTATGGGTTTACCGCCGATCCCCCTCGTTCCCGTTTCCAGTTCCCAAGCAGTGATTGGAGCGGTGATCGGTATTGGCTTCCTGCAGGGAGTGAAAGGGATTCGTCAGATTAAGTGGCGAGTTTTGGCAGGTATTGCTTCGGGGTGGGTGACGACGCCAGTGATATCAGCACTGATTGGGTTTACGTTGCTATTTGTTGTTCAGAACGTCTTCGGCCAGGAGGTTTATCAGCCGGTCTCCTACAGCCTCTCCACTCCAGCATTAGAGCAGCTTGCGGAAGCAGGTATCGATACTGCATCTTTAGAGGAATTTACGAATGAGTCGGTATCGAGTGCGGTGAAGTTTCGTTCGCTGATACGAGAAAGTGTCCGACTGGATCTCGATAGGGAAACCATGGTCTTGGCCTTGGCTGAATTGCATCCGATGCGCGTTGCTGCGGACGCCCTTTCAGTATTAGACCAGAGTCTCTTTATGTCAGAGCAATTGGCTGCAATTTTTGAATTAGAAGGGACGTCCTTTTTGCATAAATGGCAGCTGGAAAAAGCTCTTGAAGAACTCTCGAGTAGTTGGCAGATTGCAAATAATGCTTCAGATATAGATGATTTAATTCCCCAGCGACAAGCACAACTGAGCTACTTGTTCGAACTGTTTCATATCCCTGACTTATGAAAACCTCGGTTCTGAGATCTCAGATCGTGTATGCAAGACGAGTAACCTTGTGTTGGAATATGACCAACTCAGTACGTAATTCGATGAAAGTGAAGTGAGTTACGACCTGTTTGTTGAAAGTGGGCTCGCAGTTATAACAGCAGAAGACAGAATAGCTAAGAATTTTTCGTACCCTTTAGGAGCGCAGTATTGCTAGACATACAATGGGGACAGTTTATTTAGTGCAACCTACGTATTTAAGTCAAGGGTTACTCAGTTTGTCAGATTAATTCCTTTTGACTGAGACCCCAGTTTTAACAAAATTAATCGATAAAGTTCCTAAAATGTTGAAAGCGCTTTCCAATCTATTCAAAAAACGTTCGAATCGAATGCCATTGATTGATGACAGCCAGATTGAGATACTGCATGCCGACTTACTCGAGGAATCGAGATTGAGCCTCAACTACTTAGTGCTGTGCGTGGGCTCGGCTGGAATTGCAACTATGGGCCTGATTGCAAACAATGCTGCCGTCATCGTGGGCGCCATGATCGTTGCTCCTCTCATATCTCCCATTCGGGGATTGGCGTTTGGAATTCTCACGCAAAATAATAGGCTCACCAAATATGCCCTCCGCTCGGTCCTGGTGGGGGCGTTCATCGGCCTGTTCATTTCGTATGCGATTGCGGTTCCAATTCGCGTTCCGTTGTTGGGCAGCGAAATCTTGGCGAGAACTCGACCTAATGTTTTAGATTTAGTTGTTGCCATTTTCTCGGGTGCAATTGCTATTTACGCAAGAGTTCGTCCAAAACTTGCCGATAGTTTAGCTGGTGTCGCCATTGCCGTAGCACTCATGCCACCACTCTGTGTAGCTGGTATCGGGTTGGCCGAAAGAGAAATACTGGTGACCCGAGGAGCAATGGCGCTTTACATTACCAACTTAGTCGGTATTTCCTTAGCTTGCATGGTCGTCCTCATCCTGATGGGACAAAGATCTCAACAACGGAAGTTATTTAGTTCTTCCAGAGTGCGGGGAGCGTTACTACTATTAGTAGGGATCATTGTGGCCGGTTTTTCCCCATTAATGGAACGTAGAGCACGGTTCGTTAAGCAGGATATTCTCGAGCGGGAACTCAAGGTTGCTCTACTTCAAGACACTTTGACGTTTCAACGAATTGAATTATTGAGCAGTGACTTTAACTGGTCAACCTCTCCACCAGAAGTCATCCTATTGGTTGTTGGAGAACAAGCATTAAACTCAAATCAAGTCAGACTTATCGAAGAGCATATTGCTGAAAGACTCAGTCAGGAGTTCAAGTTGGTCTTCCGGTTTATCCCATTCGAACACATCGAAAGTAGCAGCTAGGCATAGCTCGTTACATTTAAGGCTACTTGTAAATTATGCGGGGATGAGTTGTCGGCCCAGGAATTGTGCCTGATTTAACAGGGTGTCACTTGCTGTGAATTAGATTTGGAAGGGAATGGTTCAAGTCAAAGTGGTGCCCTGCGATGACGAAGGCAATGTCTTGTCCTGTACTATAGAACACCTCTATTCTCTGGCGACTGGTTGCGGGGTTTTCATATACATATAAGGGTTCGATACTCCACTCCACTCTGGCGAACAGACTTTTCTACTCTCTGCTCTACCCACAGTCCCCCACCGTGACAGTTGCTTGAGACTCGGAGCTTTTCAGAAAAAACTTACATAATCTGAGAATTCTTGGATTAAAATTCAACCTGTGGGACACATAATCCTGGCAATGTTTCAACGAAAAATAAAAAACAGCATTCAACCTAAATTTGAGGTTGAATGCCATGAAAACCTTGTAAGTTGCATGTCTAAGGGAAATTGCGAGTCGGAGAAAAAGCTGTGAGGAAATTAAAGCTCGGTCTAGCCGCTATCCTTTGCTCGGCTTCGTTTGGATTGGGCTCGGCGATCGTTTCTGCGATCGAAGTTCAGGAACCTCGAGATATTAGAACTGTCGAAGCTAGCGAACTTGACTACGAAGGCGAGTTAGCGATTGCTATCTACGCCGTTGGATATTTTGGCAATTTCGGGATTCAAACGATTGAAAATGCCTTGTTGCTGGGTAAAAATCTGTCCGAGATTGGCAGCCCCGGTCGCAACGCTCAAGTGGCTGCTGCACTCTGCGCCATTTACGAGACTCCAGTAGAGTCCAGGCGAGAGAACTTTTACGACTATTACACCAGCTTGACTAGCCTCGCGACTTTAGGCGAAGACGCGGGCGGACAGTATGCCGGTCCGATCAAAGAGGCGATCATTAATGCAACTGAAGCCGATGCGGATGCCTTCTCCCTCTACGTTCTGGGGGTTGCCGCAGCAACTAACGAGTGCCAACGGTAACCCAAGCCTGCTTGGGTGCGAGTGGTGCACTAGCCAGTGGCTGAATTACAAAAAAACACCATCAAGGTACGAGAGACATCTGCTCGATTTGATGATGTTTTTGGTTAAGTGACTACAATAGCCCTCACCCCCTGTCCCTCTCCCATATTGAAAGAGGGACGGGGGGGTGTCGAACCCTAAAGTGATGTTCGGGGACCGGGATCGGACTGGCGATGCAGCGGATAGCTTGCTTGAGACCACTCTGGCTTAACTGGCGATAAAGGGTTGGCAGGAAGCTAATTCGCCGTGCAGTACGATTGGTCAGCATTTGTGAGTGATGGGGATAGGCTGTGGCACGATCGCGGCGGCAACGATTGGCCTGCATGCTACTGGTAGCATTGTCTGTCGTGCTGGCGATCGCTATATTGCATCCCGGTCCTCCGGAGGCCGACCGCCCGTCCAGCTACGAAATTGCAGTCCGCGAACCGTTTAACCGGTCCGATTACTATCCGTCAGAACAAGACATAGACGGTCAGCAATACCACCCGGTGGGGGATTGGGTGGGGCGCTTGGTGTTGCCCGCTCCTCAGGAGTACGAGGCGCAATCGAGCGGCGATCGGCCCACCAGTTCCGATTGGGCCTGGATAGAGATTTACAGCGCGCCTGCAGATCGGCAGGCTTGGGTGGGACAACTGGTCCGGTTGAAATGGCAAGAGCTACCCGGCGAACAAGAGCTATTGCCGATTGTTAGTACCGATATAACCTTTGGCCCCGAAGCTCGCGATGCCCGCCGTCAAGGCAATATTGTCCCCTGGCGTTTAGAGTACCGCTCGAACGTGGGGCCGCTGCAATCGCTAGCCGGGGCCCGTCCGCTGGATGATTTGATGGTAACCCTCGATGGCGATGCGATCGCTGAAGACATCGCCGGCGAGCGCACCCTAAGCATTGCTCGCATGCCTCGCCAAGTCCCGGAGCGCTTCTACGGATTGGTTGACATCGTAGGCCCAATTTTAGCGGAGGGGGAGCTGGGGGAGCTAGAGGAACTTGAAAATCTACCGGACTGCTATAGCGACGAGCGATGTGCTGCCGAGATATTTCACGTGCGCCATTTTAATCGTCAAACCCGCCAATTTGACGGACCGGATGAGGTAATGCGCATCCCCCAACAGCCAGCCGATCGCAACGGTCGCTTGCCTTCTACCCCATTCCAAATCGAGCGATCGCCTGCTGGGGATCGGGGTTGGTACGTTTACGGGGCTCGTTCTGCCGACGACATCTTTGTTGTGCGGGCGATTCAACCGCGATCGCTCTTCCAACTCCAGCCAGACCGTACCCTCTCGGGCAAACCAGCAGGGCTGCACTACATTGCTCGGCAGAATTGGCGTCAGGTCGAACACTTGAAAGGAACGGAGCAAACGGCGGCGCTCTGGCCTGACCGCCACGCCAATCTCGGTCAAAACTTTTGGCAAGAGGGCGATCGCGCGTTGGTCATTCACCTGTTCGGGGGGATTGGCGGAGAATTAGGAGAATCTATTTCTGCAGGAACCGTCACCGGCCACTTTGCCTTTGGCACATCAACGGTCGTGCGGGAACCGCTGGCGGACGAGCTGCAGTTAGCCGTTGATTACGAGCAGGTGTACGCCCACAATCCCAACGGGATTGTTTCTGGCCCGATTTCGTGGGCGGACTACATGGGGAACCTGCAACGGGGCTGGTTGGGCAGTCGCCCCGTGTCGGATGCAATCGTCCGGCTGGATGCCATCACTCAAGATTACGATTTCGATGGCTATCGCATTTCCCCTCTGGCCGAATTGCGGCGACAACTGCAGGTGATGGAGGCTCGGTATCGCACCGGTGACGGAACGGGGGTGGCAATTGTGACGCCGTCGACCTCTTGCGTGCAGGATTCCAACCAGGCACTGTATATCGCGATCGAGCAACTGAAAGGCCAAATTTTGGCCAATCCGGAGATTCAACGGTGGTTGCAAGAGCATCCCACCCATTCTCAAACCCGGCGGTTCGAGACGCTGTTGCAGTTAGAACAGGATTTGCTGGAGGCGTTGGCACCGTTTGGAACGGTCCGTCAGGATTGGCAAAGTAATGCCGAACGATTGCAGGGGATCGATCGCCATCCATCGTTTATTCGCAATCCTCAGTTGCGGGCTGGATGGGAGAGCGTGGCGACGATGTTGCCCCGTCATGCCCATGACGAACTGAGCAGCATTTTTCTTCAAAACGGAGCCAGTCTGTGGTTCCTGCGGACCAACCAAGTGGGGGGGAACGATCCCCAGATCCTACCGGTGGCTCCTACCGACGTGCTGGGGCAGGTTCCCTTCGCCTCAACTCTGCTGAAGCGAACTATTGTAGCCACGCTCAAACTGCCCAGTTGGCGAGGGTGGCTGCAGGCGGCGCTGATTTTGTTCTTGTTTGTGGCGATTGCCGTACCCGTGGGATTGCAGGCTGGGTTGCTGCAGCGGTCGATGGTGATTACGGATCCAGTTACTCTACTGAGCCGTGCGTTGGCCACCCTGTTTCATACCGCTTTGCTTAATGGACTGGTGTTTCGGGTGGCACTGTTGCCCCATGCCTTAGAGCGGGCCTCCGATGCTAATTGGCTGATAGCGGCGATCGTCAGTACTGCACTGTTTGTCCTGTACCACCCGCTGTTGGCTGTAACCGTCTATCCTCAAGGAAGACCCACCTTCTTCCGGCCGGTGTTTTTGGGATTAGCGGCAGGTCTTGGACTGGCCTGCGTGCTGGCCTACCGAGTGACGGGTTCCATCTGGCCGTCCGTGACCCTGCAGTGGATTGTGGCGACGACTTGGCAATGGTTCAGTCCCACGGCAGCCGGAAAATTCGATAAAGCGGCGGAGCTATCCTTGCCTTCTAATTGATATTGAGGCCAGCCCCGGCTTTGCCGGGGAGACTATCAAAGGATTGGCCATGTAGTGCTTTAGTAGAACAACCTCCCTTGGATTTCTCAAGCATGGAATTGCCAGGGAGTTTATAGATCGTCGTCGAAACTTCAGCAGGGCCAATTTCTGAGTTTTTGGCTGTTGCGTATCGACGGTGGGGGTGGATGAGGAAGTGTTCCCGTATAGTCGAAGGCGGAGGAACGATTGACTCAATTAAGCCTTTACTTCCTCTCATTCTTTTTGCGACACAGCCTTACATACTGCTCGGAATCCCAATACTTTAAAGCCTGAATTCACCGACAAATAGATCGAAAGCTGAAAGCATCGAGTTTAGCGCTACCCTAACGGGATAATTCCTTGAGTAGTCTTACCATCCTGCCTCGCACCGCCTTAGCCGAAGCTCCAGACTGCTTAAATTGATGAGGGCAAAATCACTGTGGAATCACTATTATTCTCGCTTATTGCTCTGATTCCGATTGCGACTGTCTTTCTATTACTCGTTGTGGCTCGCCGTCCAGCCGGACAAGCGATGCCCGTTGCCTACTTGGTTACCGTTGCGATCGCGTTGTTGGTATGGCAGGTCCCTATTGTCGAAGTTGTTGCCTCTAGCTTGCAGGGATTGGTGGCGGCGGCTGAGATCCTCTACATAGTTTTTGGAGCTATTTTGTTGCTCAATACCCTGCAAGAGTCAGGAGCTATTGATGCGATTCGTCAAAGCTTATTGGGGATATCTCGAGATCGGCGGGTGCAAGTCATCATCATCGCTTGGCTATTTGGCAGCTTTATTGAGGGGGCTTCAGGGTTTGGCACACCTGCAGTCATTACAGTGCCCTTACTCGTGACTATTGGATTTCCTGCAATGGCTGCTGTCATTGCCGCCCTGATTATTCAAAGTACTCCCTCGACTTTTGGTGCCGTAGGTACGCCTATTTTGATTGGTGTGGATGCTGGACTTGGTGGAGTACCTGGCGTACAAGAGCATTTGGCTGAATTAGGGCTGACTCCAGCTGAATATCTACTCGCGGTCAGCCGCTGGGCGGGCATCTTTCACGGCATTATCGGGACTTTTTTGCCGCTGGTATTGGTCATGGTTATAACTGCGGGATTTGGTGTCGAGCGATCGCTGAGAGCAGGGCTTGCGATATGGAAGTTTGCGATCTTTGCCGGACTCGCGTTTACTCTGCCTTATCTAGTGACGGCGTTATTACTAGGCCCAGAATTTCCCACGCTGATTGGTGGTTTGGTGGGTTTGGCTATCGTTGTACCTGCTGCTCGCCAAGGCTTTTTAGTCCCCGATGAGCTGTGGGATTTTCCTTCGCCAACGAAGTGGCCAGAGGCATGGTCAGTTCGGGAGCAAGCGCCTAATTCCGTCGAGAAAAATAGGTTGTCAGCAAGGCAAGCATGGGAGCCCTATGTATTACTGGGACTGCTGCTTATGCTGTCACGACTAGATTTCTTACCATTTCGAGGTTGGCTACAGTCGTTCAAGCTCACCTGGACTGGCATTTTGGGCACCGATCTCGCGATTATCACTCAACCACTCTATTTACCCCCGACTGTTTTTATTCTCGTCGTTGGAATTACGTTTTTTCTGCACAAAATGAAGCCTGTGGTCTTCGGCAAAGTAATCGCTGGTGCAGTTCCTTTATTACGAAAAACGACATTGGCACTAGGGGCAGCAGTGTTGATGGCTAGGGTTTTTATCAACTCTGGTGTGAATGGCTCGGGGTTAGCGAGTATGCCTTTGACGCTGGCGGAAGGAATGTCAAGTCTTGCCGGTCAGGCTTGGCCCTTCTTTGCCCCTCTAGTAGGGACGATTGGGTCTTTTGTTGCGGGTAGTGTTACCGTCAGCAACTTGATGTTTTCTTTATTTCAGTTTGGGGTTTCTGTACAAATTGGTGTGCCAACAGCCTTTGTCTTGGGGTTGCAATGTGTTGGAGCATCGGCAGGAAATATTATTTGCGTTTCAAATATTGTGGCTGCAGAGGCGACGGTCGGCCTGATGGGTTGCGAGGGAGTACTTATCCGCAAGGTGCTGTGGCCAACTATCTACTATGTTGGTTTTGCTGGCATCTTAGGAATGCTACTTCTATTGCTTGTGAGTTAGGTAAAGTAGGTGAAGAAGTAGTGTGGGATTGGATGGCCAAACAAGAGCGAAATCTCCCAGATGGAACACTATTTATAGTGCTTGTCTCTTGTAACGGCTGGAACGGTTGATATATGTCGGTAATCTTACAAAACTCCCAACTCACTTCTTTTTCAAATATTTATCCTTTTCTCAAGTCTTAAAATAGAATTGTCCGTTCCTGATTTTTCGAGAAAATAAAAAACTATGCCAGCGCTTATCTAGATAGCTATATTCATAGCCTTTATTGCTATCAGCACTTTGATTATTAAAGAGTCTGAACGTGCAGTTATCTTTAGAATTGGTAAAACGTATCGTGTTATTGGTCCAGGTGTATACTCTCTCATACCATTCTACGAGAAAGTAAAGCGTGTAGATATGAATACGTTATTTACGGCACTGGTCCACTAATTTGTGAAATCTTGAAAGCCTCTTGAGTTGAGGAATTGCATCATTGTCATCGCCTGCCCCACGAATCCCATGTTCATGGCTGGGGTGGTGCTCTTGCCGAATGCGCTGTGGGGGCGAACCCAATTGTGGATCAGTCGTAGCACGCCAATCGCTCGCTGTAATCCAGATGGGCTCTTGGCGTAGTGATTCTGTCGACGACGATAGGCGCTACATCGTCGACGAATACTCGCGTTGTGAGCCTCATTATGATTGGCATGCACTTCCTTCATTGGACTAATGGCCGTAAAGGGATGCTCTTGCTTTAGCCATACCCGTCGCGGTCGGCCTTGGGACCCCTTAATCTTGATGGCGACCTCCAACCCTTCCCGCCACACTTTGCGGTGCCTATAGCTGGCGGGCCTTTCCTGCCGCTTCAGCCAGACCGCGGCCAATTTCCAGAGCTGTTGGCCGTAGCGACGTTCACCATCACTGAAAACCGGATGAATTGGGCAGGGGCAGCCCACTGCCACGCTTTGGTCACCCCCTGCTCGAATAACTTGGTCTCTCTCAATCCGGCTTGCGCTACGCTCCAGTAGCGGCTCTCTCTCTCGATGCTGGTCAGGGTCGAGCCCTCTGATTCACTGGGGGGGAAGGTTCTCGCCCACCCGAGTGTAGAGTTCGTCATTCTCCACACTCACTTCACTGTTGGCCGGGGCGGGCGGCGACCAGGAGTCTTCCTGAGCCGCGACGCGGCCTTCCCATCGCAGAATGGCGGAATGAGATTTGTCTAGTACTCTCCCGCTAGCTCTGACTCCCAAACCTTCGCTGCGCATCTTCAAGGCCATGGCGACTACCTCAGCTGGAGTGCGCAACCGGGACATGGGAGTGCCAGTCTTAGCGCTGAAGCGCTTCCCACAGTCCTTACATAGGTGGTGCTGAACAGCACTACCGTCCTTGAGGTTGTACTTTCCGTTTTTGACTACCGCCTGGCTCTGGCAATCGGGACATTCCATCTCTACCCCCCATCAATGCCTCGATTCCACTTTTACAAGTTACGAGACCAGTGCCGAGCCGGCACGATTACGTGACTGTTGAGAGGGGGGCAAATATTGTCAGCCCTTTGGGAATGCATACAAATTCGACGGGGTTTGCGTTGACCAGTTCGCCATCCACAACCAATTTCTGAGGGGGATCGGTGAACACCTTGATTCTGTCGGTACGCAGGCAGAGCGTATCCTCCCGCTGAAATTGTGTTTTGACAATCGCGGAGGTAAACAAACCGGCCATGGTATTCAGGCCTTGCAACCCTCCCTGAACTGAGGCAATCGTGACGTCTAACAATCCATCGTCGGGAATCACCTGTCCGAACCCCTGCGCCATCACCGATGTTGCTGGAGCGGCGTTGGCTACCGTCAACGCACCAGTTTGGAGGTCAATGGTGCGGTCGGCCATTTCCACCTTGGCGTTGAACGGCTGTTGTTCAAACAATTGCAGCGCTCCCGACAGGACGTAGGCTAGGGGCCCCAAGCGATTTTTCAGGTCGCGATCGGCTTTTTCCACCATGCCCGCTTCGAAACCAATTCCGGCCAGCAGAATCATCGGTAAATCGTTACAGCGGGCTGCATCCACTTGCCGCGTGTTTCCACCGGCAATGGTTTCGCAAGCTCGCCGCAAGTCTGTCGGAATGCCCAAGGCAACTGAAAACGCGTTGGCCGTCCCTCTGGGAATTACCCCTAGCGGCACGCCGGTAGAAATAGCCGCACCGGCGATGGCCGACACGGTTCCGTCTCCCCCCGAGGCAATGATGAAGTCTGTATTGTTGCCGTCCTGGCGATGTGCAATCTCCTCGATGACCTCTTTCGCTTGTTCGGCGGGATCGATATCTGGCTGGGTAAAGATGGTCTGCAGCCGTACGGCGGGTTCCAAAATTTGCTGGATGAGGGCGAGCTCGAGATCGGGATCTCCCTGTCCGGCGACGGGATTAAAAATCAGGTGGCCCACTTGGGTTTTCGCTACGGCACGAATGGCCAATTCTGCCGTGGCTAAATTCGTTGCTAAGGGAACATTGTGAATGTCGCATACCCTCAAAATGGGTGCAATGTTGGGTTCGTGAGGCTGTTGTGCAACTGGATCGGACAAGAAAATAACGCCTAACACCTCGCCCGCCACAACGCGAGCTGCAATTTGCAGCTCGCCTCCACTTGCACCAGAAGCGACTCTCTCTACTGGCAATCCCGTTGCTTCGGCTATTCTTTGTCCTGTCCCGTCGGTAGTAATGATGTGAAAGCGGGATAAGGTGGCACGGTACTGCCTGGCAAGGGCGACAAGATCTTGCTTCTTCCGATCGTGGGCAATCAGCGCAACGGTATTAGGCATGGGACGAGTTCCGTTATGTACGTCGGTGAATGTAGGCTACGTTCATCCGAGAGCTCTTCGACGAGCTCCTCTCGTTGAAACAGTCCGACCTCGCTGCGAGAGAAGTCTTCTCATTCACTCAACCACGGTGAGTTCGGCTTCAGTCAATGAGGTTGTCAATGCAAAATTAAACTCGCCACCGTCCGGTGTAGAAATTGAAAACTCGGTCAGATAGGGCCGGTACTCTTCGTTTTCGGCAAGGTAGGTCTGCATGAAAATAGTCGCCAGGGCTTTCATTCCAGGGTGGGCTAGTTGAGGATCGGGGCCCAACAGAATGTCAGGTAGATTGAACACGTCTTCACCGTCGCTGTCACCCGGCAAGAAGGAAAAATGGGTGCCATTTTCAACGACCATCAGGTATCGATCGTCTGTCTCCATCCATGTGAACGGCACGATCTGTTCGCTCACTGCTGGAGCGAAGAAATCGTTGGTTCCAGCAACCATCATGACGGGAATTTGGATTTGCGAGAATCCATCGGGGCCAAACAGTGCGCTGCCAATCGGATTAATAGCCAAGATGGCAGCCACGCGCTCGTCACGTAGCTGGTACTCTTGCTCGGGCAGGCGCAGGACCTGACATTGCAGCAGCCACGACAAATTGAACGGCAGGATGGACTGCTCGAAGTCCCGGCAAGACCGCTCGAGGTGCTCGAAGTCCAGCGTTGCTCCCCCAGAGGCCAAGACGGTATAGCCTCCAAGAGATTGGCCAATAACTCCAACGCGATCTGTCTGAATTCGATCCTGCCAGGTGGGATTCCGTTCCAACTCATTCAGTAGGGCAGTAATGTCCAGAGGTCTATGAAGAGCCAGACGGGGGTCCGGTTCCTCTGCAAATCCAGCAATGTACTGTTGGTACCGCAAGGCGTCGCTAGTCGGATGTCCGATCGCCGCGACGACCATTCCCTGGGACGCGAGGTGTTCTGCCAGATAGGAAAAGGTATTGCGAGTAGAGGCCATGCCATGAGAAATGACCACTAATGGTGCCGAACTAGTGTGATTGTCAGGTACGTATAAATCGACGGAGACAGTGTCACCAGCATCCCGTTCGGGATTGGTGATACGAAGGGTTGTTTTAGACCACTCGAGCGAACCGGCTTGTCGAGGATCGGGGAGGTTGGCCAGAAATTCCTCTCGAGATAAAACTCCGGTTGCGGCTTGTTGGTTGACGTAAGCAAAGATTCGTTTGCTGTCGACCAAAATATCTTGCAAATCGCTGGCGGCTGTGAGGGCAGGATCGAGGTTGAGGCGCAGATCTCGCAAGGGATACTTGCGGATGACATTGAGAATAGTTAAACCCTCCTCGTCGTAGGCGGCCAAGACGAGGGCCGACCGCAGTGCTTTAAAGTTCGAGTCCGGAGTTCCACCCCAGAACAGCCCCCCCAAGCGTCGGAGCAATTGAGCGCCAATGGTGTCATAGACAATTGTAGAAACCACCCGAGGTTCAGCCGGCAAGGGTCGTGGCAAGATTTCTGGCAGCTCAGAAATTT
>JBFRWD010000015.1:0-3025 GCA_051439425.1 Synechococcus sp. | reverse complement strand
GCACGAAGTGACGAGCCTCAAAGCTGCTGCATAAATCAGGGCACCTCACCTAATCTCAGAAGAACAGTGTCTTCCTTATGAAATGACGACTTAAGTTGTCAATCCCCATGAGATAAATGTGTGTTATTTGTAGTCCTTGGCTCCTGCAATGGCTGCTTCAGCTGATAAATGTTGGTTTAGGCCCCTTCACCAGTGATTTCGACCCCATCTCGAGATAAGTGCAAAAAGTACTCATATGAAGCCAGAAGTCTTGCCAAGCAAAGGATGTGAGAATTGCTTCATCTGAGGCTTGTCTGCCTTTTCCGCAGCGTTTTGTGCGGTGAAGTCTAAGGGCAGAGTCTGGCTCCGCATACTCTACTGGGTCGCTTGAGTACTTTTTGCACGTATCTCGAGATGGGGCCTAAGGTGCCCGTGCGTCAAAGAGGCGGCTGCAAACCGGTCGGGTGCGTTTAGAAGACTTTAAGCACCAGCGGAATAGCCGAGAGAATACTGGCAGCCATAGCCGCAAACAGAATGCCAGAGCACCATCGACCTAGAGATTTTCCTCCCACCACCGTTGCAATTGCCACTTTCGCCACCGTATTGCTCCAAGCCGCCACCAAAATCCCCAGCGAGGCCACAGACAGGTCCAGGTCGTATGTTGTGGCTCGGGCGATCGATAAGCTCACAGCATCCACATCGGTTATTCCCGACACTGCCGCGATCGCGTACACCCCGGTGCTCCCCAACCAGCGACTCATGCCGCCGACCGCTACGAACAACACCATCAACATGACGGCATAGCCCAACACCGCCTGTAGCTGTAGCGGATTCCCCAGAGTCAGAGCTGAAGATAGGCCTCGGTTGGGCACGGTGCGCGAAATAGCGATTGCAGCGACCAGCGGTACCAGAGCCAGGGCCGCTGTCGGTACAACGATTTGAGGCAATAACAGGCGATTGACGGCAAACAACTCCAGCCACAACCGCGGCACCATCATCCCGGCTGCCAATGCAATCCCCGCTGCAAATAATGGTGTTAGCGCGGATTTTGAGCGAGTCATGCGAGCGAAAGCTACAGTCAACGCGGTAGAGGATGCGAGTCCGCCCAAAATGCCGGAGACGGTTATGCCAACCCGATCGCCCAAATAAGATATGGCAAAGTAGCCGACGTAGGAGATGCCGGCAATCAGCAAGACCAGAATGCCGATGGAGCGCGGATTGAGCGCCTGCCAGGGGCCAATATCTCGATTCGGCAGGAGGGGCAGGACTACTGCTGCGAGCAATAACAGTTGCAGGGTGGCCGCCAATTCTTGTTTGTCCAACTGATCTAGCGAGCGATGCAGTTCTTGCTTGAAGCCCAGCAGGAGCGAGGTAATGACGGAGACAGCAATCACCTCTACTGTCCAGCCCAGCATGGCCAGGGCACCGAGATTGAAGGTCAGCAGCAGGGTCAGTTCGGTCGTGATACCGTAATCTCCCGAAGCCCGAGCGGTTAGTACGTAGGAAACGACGGCAAAGGTAGCCAATCCCAAAAAAGCGACGGCCATAAAGATGGGGCCAAACTGGTTGGAGAGCTGGGCAGTTAGGGCTCCCAATAAGCTGACAAATCCGAAGCTGCGGAGGCCAACGCTGCGCAGTCCGGTTTTCTCATCGCGACTCTGCCACCCCCGTTCCATCCCGATGATTAAGCCAATGGCCAACGCGACCAAAATTCTGAGGGCAACCTGTCGATCCATCAACTTTTTCTCGAGCGATGCGAGCGCTTTGTGGAGAGTGTGGGATATCTTACTGCCGCGGCACTTCTCTATTGGGTTCTGTTGCAAGAATTTGGAAGCAGACAAAGAGTCTAGGTGCTGCCTGTACTTTTATACAGCAATCCCAAAGAGCTGATCGACGAAGTTGTTCTGTGCAACTACGTCTCCCCGAGCAATACCTTCCAGTTGCCCCTTGCGAAGCATGTTGATAGTTTCATATCCCCTAAGAGTTCGTTGAGCACTCCAGAAGCTCTTGAAATGCTGGCTAGCTTTGACTCTCCATCGGACAAATCGGTGATCCTGCTCCACTATATTGTTTAGGCATTTAGTAGGGCGATGCTCGCAACTTTCTGGCAGCTCACCCGATTGCTTCAGTTCGGCGATTGCCTTGACGTAGCAGCCGTTCTTATCAGTATTGATGACTCTTGGCGTTTGTATATGCTCTCGCTGCAAAACCTTACGCAGAAACCGTTTGGCTGCTTTGCCATCCCGCCTGGCAGTTAGCAGAAAATCTAGAGTGCTTCCGGCTGAATCAACTGCACGGTACAAGTATTTCCAAACTCCACCGACTCGCATGTAGGCCCCATAACGAGATACGTGTAAAAACCTGCCATATGAGAGAGAAAGTCATACTGGGCCTAGGTTTTACGCGATTCGTTTGCTCTCTATCATGCCATTAACCCGCTTTTCAATCTATATTCCTGAAAGCCTTATAGCGTATGCATTACAGCGATTTCTGAATGAGGCTCAAAATTACCAAAATGTAGATTTCAGAGCCACTTGGCAGGGTTTTACACGTATCTCGTTATGACCCCAACAATATAGGGTCAAATACTGTGACACTTCCGAACCGAAAGGCGGAAGAAACTGGGAATACAAATCTGACCTAACTGACATTTTGCACCTGTGAATCGTCGTTGCTGGAATCTGGGCGTTAGTTGAGCTAAAGCAATAAGGACGTCGACAGAAAAGGTGAATGGAGGGCCTGCTCAGCCCAATGCACCTGCTGTTGGTCTCGTTGCTATCGCAACTGGCAACGTCATACCAACAGGAGAATTTTCAATCCATCTTGGCCTCGTTGCTGGGGAACAAAGATAAGACGCTGGCCGCGAACCAATGGAAATCAGCCTCTGCTTTGAGCCGGTTTCTGGGAGTCAATCGCTGGTCTCTGGGGCCACTGATGATGATGGTGCGGGCTTATCTGCTAACCCAACTGCTTCAGCCTAGGGGAGCAGGAAGACGTCCCTATCTGGAAGTGATGGTGGACTTGACGAGTCTGGAGAAGCTCGGCA
>JBFRWD010000014.1:0-30627 GCA_051439425.1 Synechococcus sp. | reverse complement strand
CCTCCGACATGAGTTGGCGTAATTCGATGACGTCAGAGGGTTCGCGAACAAAACTGAGGGCAACCCAGTCCACCCCCTGACTGAGGCCAAATTTCAGGTCGGCGCGATCTTTTTCGGTGATGGCTCGAATGGACAGGCGAACGCCCGGAAAGTTGACCCCTTTGCTGTTGGAGAGAACTCCGCCGATCACGGTACGACAGTGCAGCTCTCCGGCATCTGGATCGACTCGCTCTACGCGCATCTCCACGCGACCATCGTCAATTAGAATCGTTGCTCCTTCGGGAACTTCATTCGCCAAGCGATCGTAGGTAATACAACTTCGCTCCTGGGTGCCAGCCATGGTAGTGCTGGTCAAGACATACGGATCGCCGGGTTTGAGGGTGATAGGCCCTTCGGCAAATTTTCCCAGTCGAATTTTGGGCCCTTGCAAATCTTGGAGGATGCCAACCTGGATACCCAACTCGTAAGCAACCTGGCGAATCAGCCGAATGCTGCGGCGGTGATCGTCGTGGGTCCCGTGGGAGAAGTTCAAACGCAGGGTGGTGGCTCCATTGAGCACCAACTGTCTCAAAACGTCAGGTTTAGAAGTTGCGGGACCAATCGTGGCGACAATCTTAGTACGCCGGAAGGAATCGCTCCAATGCATGCGATCGCCTCGGTGAGGGTTAAGAGTACAACAAAATCAAATCACACCGTGGCACATTTCCTAATGAATTCATGTGCAAGGCGGGTGTGTATCTCTACCCAGAGAGGTGCCGGGGGAGACGTACTATTCGTATCCCAAAACCAATGGAATGTCTCTTACTGGCAGGTCGGTATAGCGCCAGCCAGCCTAGCAGGTCAAAGCGCCAATTTGGCTTGCCTGCTTGCAATGTAGGTCTAAATTCTGGGTGGCTCTAGGCCCAGCCCACAGTTGAAGGGGAACGATTAATCTTCATCTACTTCCAGTTCCAGCAGATGAACGTAGGGCGCCACTAGCTCGGGCTGATGAAAGGCGATCGCCTTTAAGGTGTGCCAATCATCCAAGCAGCCGAAAACAGTACCGTATTCGTCTTTATCCAACCGCTCTGCAATCGCGGCAACTTCTTCTTCGGAATACATCTTTATGTCCGTTACAGACGGCGTATCGGCAGACATAGAGGGTGAGGTGCTGAAAGACATGGTGCGAACTCCTGACACTAGTCCTGAGTGTTCCCACGTCTAGTGTACCGGCTGCGAATTGCGCCGCAGCCAAAAGTTACTTAAAACGTTTGCAATCTCTGATGAAAGAGGAGCGGATTTGCCAGATCGAGTAATGATACCCATACCCGATCTGGCTAAGTCTGGCTGCTGTTGGGGATCGCGCTGGCAAGACTTGGACGCCAGCAATTGGCTGTGTTTATGACACTCAATCGCAGTGTTGGTGGGCCATGTTGATTTTGCCAATGATGGAAAAACAGAGAACCTAGTCGAATGATAACTGGGGCGATGAAGAGTGGGTTCGAAAATTTAGCAAGATGGAAAGCGCAGCATAGAGAGGTTTCTTGCATGTGAACAGATAGATACGTATCCTCCTATTCAAAACAATCAAAATAGGGTGTTGACTATAAATCTTGCTGTTTCCCTTAAAACTGACAGAAGTCTGACAGCTACGCAGGTCAAGCATGCAATCTGCCATAAACACAGCCTGCATGAAGAGGTTGATCCTATTGAATTCCAGAGAGATTGAGGTCCCAAAAGCGTCCTTGAAAAGGTTGGATTGAATAGCGCAAATAGGTTTATTTATTCTTTAAATAACCAATAGTTAACCTATATTTAACCTTAAAAAATATCAATATGCGCTAGCGTTTGTTCGGAAGTTTATTCGATCTTCACTGGAACTTTTGTTCCAGATGTTACGTCATAAAAACAAATGCCTTGCTCCGAAGGCGAACCTTCTACAGGAAGAGGAACATGATGAATCGTAATCTGGCGATCGCAGCTGGCCTGCTGGCTTCTGCTGTTTCGTTGACCGCTCTAAAAGTATCTGCACAAGATGTGAGCGGTGACGTACTGGCAGACGGCTCCAGCACTGTTGGCCCTGTAACGATCGCGGCAGCAGAAGCATTTCAAGCCGTAGCTTCTGACGTCAACGTGTCTGTGGGGACCAGCGGCAGTGGCGGTGGCTTCACCAAGTTCTGCGTTGGCGAGACTGACATTTCTAACGCGTCTCGCCCCATCAAAGACAGCGAGATGGAAGAATGCGCCGCCAACGGCATCGAGTTCGTTGAAATTCCTGTTGCTTTTGATGGTCTGGCGGTTGTGACCTCCAAGGATAACGACTTTGCTCAATGCCTAACCACCGAGCAGCTCAACTACATCTGGAATGCAGACGCTGAAGGCGCTGTTACTAGCTGGGCCGACGTTGAAGGTGCTGACTACCCCGATGTTCCCTTCGAATTGTTTGCCCCTGGTGTAGATTCCGGTACGTTCGATTATTTCAGCGAAGCCATCTTGGACGAAGATGATATTCGCGCTGACTTCACCCCCAGCGAAGATGACAACGTTATTGTTACTGGTGTTGCCGGTAGCGAAGGCGGTCTTGGATTCTTCGGGCTGGCTTTCTACGAAGAGAACAAAGACATTCTGAACGTTGTTGCTGTTGACGGTGGCGATGGTTGTGTTGCCCCCTCTACCGAAACCGTTGAGAACGGCACCTACGCTCCCCTGGCTCGTCCCCTGTTCATCTACGTGAATGCAGCGGCTGCAACTGAGAAGCCTCAGGTAGCTGCTTTCGTTGACTTCTACCTAGAGAACGCCACCGAGCTGTCCACCAGCGTTGGTTACATTGGCTTGCCTGCAGAAGCCTACTCCTCGATTACGGATTACTGGGAATCTCGCGGTGTTGGCAGCAACTTCCAAGACGTTGCCCCCGGCACCCCCATTGGTGAGTTGTTCTAACTTGCAGGTTTAATGCCTCAGAGTCTAACGACAACCTAAACGTGTTGTTTAATCGGTGCCCGCTTCCAGCTATGGAGGCGGGTATTGTTGTGGGCCAGAGACTTTATAGCGCTGGGCAATCCGCTATGGAGAGTTCTTCAATCATTTCTCCTTGCGGATCCAGGCTTGGAGCTGTCTCCCGACTCTAGACCTTACAGTGGATTGCCATAGAAAAAAATTGACGGGTACCTGGCGGGCCAATGTCGCACAATTGTCTTACACTGCTCCGGGAACTAGTGTGTCGTCGCGGGCTGAATAGCCACAATAAGACTTGATATGAAAAACGGTGGATTTTGGCTAGCGGCTGCGATTGGTATTGTGCTCGATCGCTTCACTAAAGTGTGGGTGGCCAACACGATGGTTCTGGGTCAGAGCCTACCGGGTATCCCAGGCCTGTTCCGGTTTACTTATATAGAAAATACCGGAGCGGCTTGGAGTCTGTTCGCTAATTCGGGTGGGTTCCTCAAATGGATTTCGCTGGCCGTTGCGTTAGTGTTGATGGGGCTCGCTCTATTGGGTGGCCCAATGCGGCGGTGGGAACAACTGGGATACGGCTGCATTTTGGCTGGGGCGATCGGCAATGGCATCGATCGCTTTGTCAGTGGGGCAGTTATCGATTTTTTAGACTTTGTGCCGTTTGACTTTCCCATCTTCAATCTGGCCGATGTGGCCATCAATATCGGTGTTTTGTTCCTTCTGATTGGCGCATTCACTGCCCCCAAGTCGTCTTCAGAGCCGTCCTAAATCAGTTCCGCCATCCTGTAGAAGGGACGACCCGCCGTTTCGAGTCAGTTTGATGACAGCTAAAGCAATTGTTTTATTCTCTGGTGGTCTCGATTCCACCACTGTTCTTTACCAGGCTCTAGCCGATGGGTTGGACTGCTATGCCCTTTCGTTCGACTACAGCCAACGACACCAAAGAGAATTACAGGCCGCACGAGAGATTGCTCACCGATTGGGAATTGAACATCGCACCATTACCTTTGACTTACGTCAATGGGGAGGATCGGCTCTGACCGATAACATCGATGTGCCGACTGGACGCTCGCTGGAGGAGATGTCAGCAGATATCCCCATTACTTACGTTCCCGCCCGCAACACGATCTTCTTCAGCTTTGCCCTCAGCTATGCTGAAGCGATCGGCGCTGGCCGAGTGTATGCAGGCATGAATGCGTTGGACTATTCGGGCTATCCAGATTGCCGCCCCGACTATATCGATGCCGTTCAGTCAGTGTTCGAGCTGGGTACCAAACGTGGCCGCGAGGGACAACCCATCCGCATTCACACTCCGCTGATCGCTCTCAAGAAAACCGAAATCATTCAATTGGGCGATCGCCTCGGCGTGCCTTGGCATCTAACGTGGAGTTGCTATATCGGCGGGGAGACGGCATGCGGAGTCTGCGATTCCTGTTTGCTGCGTCGGGCTGCCTTCGAGCAGTTAGGGCAGGTTGACCCTGTCCCCTATCGCTCTTGATGCGATCGCTGCTCGTGCAAAAACGAGTGAATCACTATTCAGCACCAGTGGTTTAACCATCGATCTTGCGTGACTGCTTAGGCTAAGGGTAGGACTCAAAGTCACGACAGCCAATTGCCTGTTCGGAAAACGCAATGGTGGGGTGTACCGTACATTTCAATCTCCACTCTCCCGTGCAGAACGTGCAGCGATGGCACGGGATTTGGTGCAGGCGACGAACGTGTCGAGTTCCGGCCGCAAGCGAACGAAGCGTTCGCCAAATCCAAAGCCCCAAAATGGTGCTGGTGATCAGACTACCGATGAGAGGTGGAAGTATCATGGCAAACTTAGCCGATGTTAGTTCTTTGTGGGTGGCAAATTTGTCTGTGGCAAACGTTGGCAAGATAGAGTCAACAAGTACCTTCCGCAGGTGTTGGTGAGGCCATTGCCTATCAAGCTAAACGGGTATCTCTTTTCCTCAACATTACTGCGTTACGTCCCACGGCCAATCGGGCTCAGCTCTTGCCAAAACCTCAGCAGCTCGTCCTCCAGTAGGTGCGGATAAAACCGATGAAAGAAATGGCGACCTCTCGGACACTCCCACAGGCGATCGCCCTGTTTGAACCACCGCATCCATCCTCTGAGAGCATTGGCCGGTACGACGGTATCGTCTCGTCCCCCTGCGACAAATAACGGAACGGTAACTCCTCCCGGATTCAAAAAGTCTACTTTCCACAGAGAGTGAGGAGACAGCGCCCTTTCCAAATCTTGTTGAAGCAGGCGCTTCAACACACTGGCAATGGGCCGGCGTTGGCGACCAAACATTTCTCTAACCATCTGACCTAAGACAAATTCTTGTCCGCAAGACAGGAGTTGCAGGCGAGAGTAATACTCAGCCTGCCAATCAACTGTTGGCGACTCTCCAACAGACAGAAGCGATAGAGACTGTATCCGTTCTGGGCAAATCCGGGCATACAGTAGTCCCAAGACGCCTGACATGCTGTGACCGATCAAATGTACGGGGTGTGCTAGACCGCGGATGTATTCGTCCAATGACATTAGTGCCCGAGCAAACGAGTTTCCCTCGTCAGGTTCTTGCTGATACCTCCAGGAAACCACAGGGATGGTTTGATGCAGCTGAGAAAGTAGGGGGCGATCTAGGGTGTACAGGCTGGGACTAATGCTGACCCACACTACTAAAGGGTCTGACTGAGCTGACGATCGATCCACAACGGGTGGCACGAAATTTGTCTCCAGGCGTAGATGGGTGGGCGTTAGAGGCAAAGGTACAGAGAGAGTCAGATGACGTTAGACGCTGCATTCGGATGTCGCTGTTGCAGTCATTCAGCCAACGTAGTCCAACTTAGAGCTGTCGCTTTCGCTGTCATTCAATACGAGTGACTCCAAAACATTCGCTATTGCGAACAAAGCCAACAGTGTGAATTAAATTGTAGAGCGGAAAAACTTTGAGCGAGATGTTCTTATGAATACTTCAACTTCGCGAGTGGTCTGCGAGCCTTGACCAGAGGAAAAAGCAATAGGAGCGTATTCTGAGCATTTAAGGAAACGAATTAGCCAAAAGACGAATTCCTACCCGGCCGTATTGAAAGCAGTGTCAGTAATCCGACTCGTCCTTCGTGCTCGAAGCCTGCCAAGATTGTCAGCAAGAGAAATTGCATTGCCATTCTGCTGGGAAATGACCTTCCGTATCCCAAATCTAGGGTGTGTTATCAGTTAAGCCAGAGAACAATGAGTCAGCAGTTTGAGAATCGGCATGATGCGATCTGTCTATAGACTGCGGCGTAATTCAACCCTCTGCCCTTGCCCAAGAAAAGCAGTGCCGATTGTTGCTGCTTTCAGATAACTTGACGACACTTCTTCAAGTATTCATTCGCTCGTAAATTGCAGATGACGAGGGGGAGAACCGCGTCAGGTAGGTAAACAGCCAGAATTTGATGCAAGAGTCAATGACAACCGGCACAGTGGCAATAAATATACCGATAGCGGCTTCGCTTTCGGGCAAACCAAAGTGATCGCCGAGTTTGCTAAGGATAACTGCCCATCCTTCAGCAGAGTGAAATCCCACAAACATATCGGTGATCAAGATAAAAACAAAGACTTTAACCGGGTCGCTTAGAGTGAGAAAGCTACGATTTATCGCAGATCTTAAAACTGATATTCGACTGCGGTTAAATAGGACTAATCCAGCAAAACTGATTAATGCAACTAGGTCTGCTAGCAGGTTTTTAAATCCACTGAGTTCGGTCTCCCTAGCTTCTCTCCAGAGTTCGTTGGCTTTGTCAGAAATAGCGGCCTTTTTTGCTTCAGCTGTCATTTCTGGAGCGATGCCAAGTAGTTCTCGAATTTCCAGTTGTTCTTTATAACGTTGGAGGTTCGTGGCAAACTCTTCCTGGACTTCTTCATCAAGCTCAATTTCCAGAGGATTGCGCTCGCTATACGTGCCTAGTAGAGGTTCAAAAATAAGATTCCGTGACAAAAAGCTCATCAGCAAGGGAACCAACACTAAAACCACTAGCCATCGCAAGGCTATTCGATTCTGCTTGCGATTCTGGCGAAGTTCCTCAACAAACTGTTGTTCATAGTCATCAGGTGCCTGACCTCTTTGCCAAATCCCCTTTAATAACCCCATGGAGTGAGACCTATTACGACTAGGCTGGGGTTCTTCCGTAATAGTTGGTTCTTTCATATTCTCGATTGCTATATCGTTGCCGCTCTCTGCCCCAGAGACAGTCTGTCTAGGTTTAGCCGAATTCGAGTTGATTTCTGGCATTGTTTCAACATCAGGAGCAAACGCGCCGTCCTCAGGTGTACGATACTTGCCAATGACTGACTCGATGTAAAAAAGTTTGTCAGCAACATCTGAGAGATTGGAACCCGCGTTTTGTTCCGTTACTTCTTTCTCTAATTGACTAGGCAAAAATGAACCTAGACGAAACTGGGCCAGGTTAACCCGAATGTAAAAGAGATTGCGATCTTTCTTGTTGCTGATGTAATCGTAGAGAGTCTTGCTCTGTTCGGTAGAATACTCAACTTTTGCCCCATTAAAATACTGTTTTTCCAATGCTTCTATCTCTTGGGCAAAGACAAAGGCATTATTAAGAGCATTGATATGTCGATGTTGAAACCAACGGGTTAGTCTATTCACGTTTCTGGGGAGAGGTTTCATTACAGGCTGCAGCACGTGGCTAAAACAGCACTATCAATGTAAAACTACTGCAATATAGACCCAACGAGTATGAGAAACGACGCTGTCAACTTTTAATTAACAAGCTATGCGTTCATAGCAAAGTGGATTGCTGGGCTCTGTCATGTAAACAGGCAGGTAGCAGAGGCTAGGAGAATGAGGTGATGGATAATATCAAGATGTTTCTTACTCCAACCACCGCTTTACAGCTGTAGAATCCATTTCATAAACCGTTTTCATCGACGATTACTTCAGGACTGGCAATTGAGATTTCTAGAAGCCCGTTACTCTGACCCAACATCTTCGATACTTTCATGTATCGGACAGGGCTAGTCAGTTCTATTTGAAATAGGTTCTACTCATGAACACCAGCTTGCTGGCGATCGCATATTTCCGTATTGATACCATCATGCTTGGTTTGGTGCGGGATTTGGATGCAGTCGCTCCATATAACGTTGCCTATAGATCGAGAGATTGATTTATTTTCAGTCTGTCTTGATGATTGTGTTCTTTCCCAGACTGGCTTCCGAGCAGTTTCAAGCAACCGTTAAAAGGCTATTCGCCAGCCTATTCTGCAATGGGACTGGCACTGTCTTGACATCTGATTTTATTGAACGTTTCTACAGCATGGAATGGATTGAAGCAGCACCGGTGTTAAAGTACTGGCTTTTTCCCTGTTCCCGATTTGTCTGGGACATCTGGGGACACAGTCATTAGTGGCTCTCGATCGCTAGCGGTTCTATTCATAACATCTTGTGCCGCCGCACTCGTTAAATTGCGCTCAATTTGGGGTTCATTCCCCTCTTTGGTGCAATGGGAGCCGCTTGGGCAACGGTCATCACCGAAAGCTTAGTTGTTGTGATGTGTTTCTATCCAGTCTGGTTCAAATTCGCCCGATAGGGGTGGCAGGGATACTCGGTCAGATCGAATCGCAGTCGGAAATTTAGAAATCTCAAAGCCTAATTCTTCGTTAGTCTTGATGGATCTCCCTGGTGCTCTATGGCATCACGAGCCATGAAAAAGCAGAGCCACTAAGCTCCGCTTTCTACAGACAAACATACTGTCTGATTTAACTCATTCCTACCGATACCCAAGGCACTAACGCGTTCGTCGCTAAGACTTCGGCTCAAATCTTGCCGTGCGAATTTGAGTGGCCAACCCAAAGAATTTGAGTGTTTTTACTGCCATCCATGTTGCATCTATTTCCCACCAACGCAAACCGTGACGGGCAGAGTGCGGGTAAGCATGATGGTTGTTGTGCCAACCCTCACCGTAGGCCATAAGAGCAACCCACCAGCAGTTTTTTGAGGCGTCTTCACTATCAAAGTTTCGATAGCCAAATTTATGGGTGGCACTGTTGACTAGCCAAGTGGTGTGATAAACCATCACCAATCTGACAAAAACTCCCCAGATGACGAAGCTCCAGCCCCCCCAAAGGTATAAACCAACCGCCAGAACGAACTGGGGCACCAGAAAGAATTTCTGCATGAATTCATAGTACGGATCGCCGTTGAGGTCGCCCGTGAAACGGCGAATTTGATCGTCAGGTGGAGGGGAATACATTAACCATCCCATGTGGCTCCACCAGAATCCCTTGTTGGAATCGTGAGGATCGTTACTCGTGTCGGAAAACTTGTGGTGAATGCGGTGCATTCCTACCCAATCAAGAGGACTGCCTTCAGCGGTCAGAGTGCCCAGGGTGGCGAGGATGTACTCTAACCACTTGGGGGTTTTAAAGCTGCGGTGCGCAATCAGGCGATGGAATCCAAGGGTAATTCCCAAACCGCCCGTGATCCAGTGAAGGGCAACAGCAAGTCCGAGTGCAGACCAGCTAAAGAAGAAGGGAGCCAGTAGAGCGCCACCGTGGACGAAGGCCATGAATGCGATGACGGGCCAATTTAATTGACGTCGCATCTGGGGGGGAAGAGTTGATGTAGTCATGAGCTTATATTAGAGGCTTTTGCCCCCCTATTGTTGAGAATCTTTGCGGTCCATGAGTGAACTTCTAAATCCTGTTTTTCGACACATAGACAACATGGTTCGCGTAAATTTGGAGCGCGTTTTACAAGCATTCCAAGACCACCAAATCGGTGCTCGACATTTTTCGGGGGTGTCCGGTTACGGGCACGACGATCTGGGGCGAGATGCGCTCGATCGCGTCTTTGCCCAAGTCATGGGGGCTGAAGCCGCCGCTGTTCGGGTGCAGTTTGTCTCGGGCACCCATGCGATTGCCTGTGCTCTATTTGGTGTATTACGACCTGGGGATGAATTATTGGCAGTGGCCGGAGCCCCCTACGACACCTTGGAAGAGGTGATCGGTTTGCGCGGAGCCGGTCAAGGATCCCTAAGAGAGTTTGGAGTGTCTTATCGCCAGTTGTCGTTGACCGCAGAGGGGCGGGTGGATTGGGAGGTATTGGCGGCAGCGGTGGGACCACAAACCCGGATGGTACACATTCAGCGATCGTGCGGTTACGACTGGCGGCCCAGTTTGTCGATTGGGGAAATCGAGCGGATCGTGACCAGTGTAAAGCGGCAGAACCCGGACACTGTCTGCTTTGTGGATAACTGTTATGGAGAGTTCGTGGAAACGTTGGAGCCCTGTCACGTAGGGGCGGATTTGATCGCGGGCTCTCTGATCAAAAATCCGGGAGGAACGCTGGCACCAGCTGGGGGATATGTGGCCGGACGAGCTGAATTAGTAGAGCGAGCTGCCTGTCGGCTGACGGCTCCAGGCATTGGGCGGGAAGGGGGGGCGACCCTCGACCTCAATCGGTTGCTATTCCAAGGACTATTTATGGCTCCCCAAGTAGTCGGAGAAGCCATCAAGATTGCTCATCTAGGGGCCGCTACGTTCAAGGAGATGGGCTACGCTGTCTCTCCGCAGCCGGGGGCGGCACGAACGGATGTTATCCAAGCCATTCAGTTGGGCACCGCTGAGAAGGTACAAGCGTTTTGCCGCGCTATTCAGAAATATTCCCCGATCGACTCCTATCTCGACCCCGTGCCCGATCGCATTCCCGGCTATGCCGATGCCGTGGTGATGGCAGGGGGGACGTTTATTGAAGGCAGCACTCTGGAATTATCGGCGGATGGCCCGCTGCGGGAACCCTACACTGTATTTTTGCAAGGAGGAACCCACCTCAGTCATGGAGCGATCGCCATCGAGGCAGCGGCTGAGGCTATACGTGAGCTGGGCTAGCAGCATCGATGCTGTATCTGTCATCCCCAGCAGTCTCATTCGGGCTTGTTGTTGCACGTTCCTCTGTTGGACGTTCCTCTCGCATTATCGCGGGAGCCCACGTCAGATGACAGCAAGAGGCAGGTGATGGTAGCAAACTGTCGCTTGTGAATTGGAGGAATTGCGATAATCTCCGATAAGGAATTGCCGAGCTGATGGGGCTGGCTATATCTGCTCACTCCCCTCTATCCGGGAACCCTGCTTGCTTGCCAGGCTTGCTGCAGCGTTGATGCCAGCGGCCAGCATCGGCTCGGGTTCACAACTCAGCAACATGACTGCACGTATTGAAGAGGCACACCGTGGGCACTGAACCGGTGGAGAAAGGAACCTTAGTCGAGTTTCGACTGCATGGAGATCGCCAGTTGGCGGTGGTGCAGGGGACTGAAGGTAAGAAAAATTTGCTGCTAGCGATGGCGTCCGGCCAAACCCAATCGGTGCATCCTCGCCAGATTACCTACGTTGTCCCGGGACAGGGATACCAAGCCCAAGGCATTGCTCGGTTTTTAAGCGATGCAGAGGCGATCGCTGACCCGGATAGTTTAGAAATTGCCTGGGAGTTTTTGCTGGAGGACAACCAAGCGGTAGAACCACCAGAACTAGCCGAGATTCTATTTTCATCATCGGAGCCCACCAGTATCTACGCTGCTTATCAGATGCTTTGTGCCGATCGCGTCTACTTTAAACAAAAAGGTGATGCGTTCGAACCGCGCTCTCAAAGCCAGGTGGACGAGCTGAAGCACCAGATTGAGGTGGCGGAACGCAAAGAGCGAGAGCAGGAGGAGTTCGAGGCTCGCATGCAGGAGGCTTTCACCAATCCAGGTAGCGTTATGTGGCCGCCAGGCGATCGCCTTCGGCTAGAGTCATTGGAGCGATTTGCTCTCTACGGTGACGAAGCCTCCGACAAGGGCAAAGCCATCAAGCTTCTGGAAAACTTACAGCGGCGCGCCACCGAAGAATCAGCCTTTCAAACCTTGGTGGATTTGGGGGTATGGAGCGTTCACGAGAATTTAGACTTGCGTCGCTCCCAAGCGCCCATTCGATTTTCCGATGACGTCCTCGCTGCTACGCAGGGGCTGTTGGATACGCCTCCTGAGGATCGTAGCGATCGCCGCGATCTGACTCACCTGCACACGTATACGATCGACGACGCCAGCACCCAAGAAATTGACGACGGTCTCAGCGTTGAGTTTTTATCCGACAACCGCCAGCGATTGTGGATTCACATTGCCGATCCCACCCGTTGGATTCTCCCTGGCTCCACCCTGGATTTAGAAGCGCGCCGCCGAGCCACGACGATCTACCTGCCGGATACCGTCATCCCGATGTTTCCGTTTGAATTGGCGGCTGGCCCCATGAGTCTCAGACAGGGGGAAGTGTCCTGTGCTCTCAGTTTTGGGGTTGTGCTGGATGCGGATGGAGCGGTTGAGGATGTCGAGATCTGTTCCAGTCACATTAAGGTGTCGTATCGTCTCACCTACGAAGACGCCGATGAAATGTTGGCGATGGGGGTGGAAAAGGAACTCACTGCGATTGCTGAAGCAGCTCAGTTGCGCTATCGCTGGCGGGTGGACCGGGGGGCGATCGACATCGGCTTGCCCGACCAAGATATTAAGGTGGCGGATGGTGTCCCCTCCATTGGCGTGATTGACGATACCCCCTCGCGGCAAATGGTGGCAGAGATGATGGTGCTTTCCGGTGCCGCAGCTGCTCGGTTTTGTGCAGATCGGGAGATTGCCGTTCCCTATCGCACCCAACCGGCTCCTGAATTACCCTCTGATGATGAGCTGGCCTTGTTTGGCAACGGTCACGCTCGCTCGTTCGCAATTATGCGCTGCATGAAAAAAGGGGAAGTGGCCACCGCCCCCGATCGCCATGCCGGACTGGGATTGGATGCCTACAGTCAGGTGACATCTCCCATTCGCCGCTACAGCGATTTGATTGCGCATTTTCAAATCAAGGCAGCGTTAAGCGAGCTCGACCCTCCCTTTGATTCCACTCAGCTCAAAGAATCAGTCTCTAGTCTGGGAATTGCCGCTGCAGAAGCCGTCACCATTGAGCGGCAAGCCAATCGTTATTGGAGCCTGGAATACCTGCGATTGCATCCCGATGAAGTTTGGAACTCACTGGTGTTGGGGCATTTGCGCGAACACGAAAACTTGGCTTTAGTCATGCTGGATGAGATTGCCCTGCGAATTCCCGTGCGCTTCCAACGGCATGTCGATCCTGGGGAATGGGTGCAGTTAGCTGTCACCGGTGTTGACCCAAGACGCGATCGGGTGGACTTTGATGAAGTCAATACTGGTGAAGACACTCAGTAGCAGGGCAAGCTTGCCAGTACTGCAAACCAGTGCCTATCGGGGTCATCAGAGCGATCCCCCTCCCTGGTAAACTGAACCCTTGAGTTGGCACATTGCTAATTCCACAACTGGAATCACAGGTTTTCCTGGCCCTCACGGCTGCAAGAGCCCAGTTGACTGGTGATGCGACGCAAGACGCTGCCTGGCGCAGTGGTTATGACGCACACATTGCATAACACAAAAGAGTTGGAACCGGATCTTGTCGTTACAGATAAGTTCGGCTTTGCGAGAGCATCAGGGAGAGCACAACTGTGGATAACACATTAGGTTTACAGATCATTGAAGTGGTAGAGCAGGCGGCGATCGCCTCCTCTGCCTTTATGGGGACCGGCCTCAAGGATGAAGCGGACGAAGCAGCGGTAGAAGCCATGCGTGCTCGCTTTAACCAAATTCAAATGCGCGGCCGCATCGTCATTGGTGAGGGCACCCGCGACGAAGCACCCATGCTGTACATTGGCGAAGAAGTAGGCATTTGCACTCAAGAGAATGCCGCTGAGATTTGCCGTGTGGAAGAACTCACCGAAATCGATATCGCGGTTGACCCCTGCGAAGGTACCAACCTGGTTGCCACCGGTCGTAATGGTTCGATGGCGGTACTGGCCATCTCCGAGAAGGGTGGTCTGCTGAATGCTCCCGACGTCTACATGCAGAAGTTGGCTGCTCCCCCTCAGGCAAAAGGCAAAGTTCATATCGACTACCCCGCAGCCAAGAACCTACAGATTCTGGCTGACTGCCTCGATCGCGCGATTGAGGACTTGGTTGTGATCGTGATGGATCGCGGTCGGCACGACACGTTGATCAAGGAGATTCGCGAAACTGGCGCTCGCGTTCGCTTGATTTCTGACGGTGATATCTCCGCTGCTCTGTCTGCGGCTTTCAGCGGCACTGGTGTCCACGCGCTCATGGGAATTGGTGCAGCGCCTGAAGGTGTTATTTCGGCTGCGGCACTTCGCTGCTTGGGAGCTCACTTCCAGGGCCGTCTGATTTACGATCCCGAAGTTGTGAAGGCTGGCACTTACTTGCCCTCCATGGAGGAAACCGAGCGCGAGCTGCGCGAGAAGGGTATCGAAGACTTTAACAAGGTCTACGAAGCTCACGAGTTGGCAAGTGGCGATGAAGTTCTGTTTGCTGCTTGTGGAATCACCAACGGAGATTTGATGCGCGGTGTTCGATTCTTTAAGGGCGGCGCTCGTACCGAATCGTTGATCATCTCCAGCCAGTCCAAATCTGTTCGTTTCGTGGACACCATCCACGTTAAGGAGCACCTGCCCAATTACCTGCAGCTTCGCTAAGAACCTACCTGTTGCCCGTTCGATTCAGTTTCGAAGTTGGTAACAGACTTGAATTGGCTTCGCCGACAGTGGATTCGCTGGCAATCTGCTGTCGGTTTTTATTTGTGGATCTTCAGCTGGGTTGTGCAATTGCCCTTTAAACGCTGCTTCCAGAGAAATGTCTAGGCTGAGTATCACATCATGTAGCAAAACTCCTTTTGTATCGAAATGTTAAACAAAAAGTTCTGTAAAACTGTAATAACTCTTCAGCCAAAAGTCCTACATATGGTTCGATACTGGTCTTAATACTTAGGTACATCCTAAAAACTTGGACTAATAAAAAACGTTTCATGCTCGTTTGAGGCCTTGGTTCTTTGTTCCTTTCTTCGCCACTCAACTTCCTGCTCGACAATCTCAGGGTTGTTGCAAGAATGAGTTGAGAGGCGCTGAAATGGCAGCTGTACTGCCCGAGCAGAATTAAGAACCAGATGTTTGATATCAGGGAGGAATTCAGGAAAAGATTATGTTCATCGCTGTTGTCGGTTTAAGTCACCGCACTGCTCCTGTTGAAATTCGCGAACAACTGAGCATCCCTGAGTCCGAAGTTGAAGAGGCAATCGCTACTCTTTGCGGCTACGCCCATATTGAAGAAGCCACGATCCTCAGCACATGCAATCGTCTTGAGGTGTATGTCGTCACGGGCGATGTAGAAAGCGGCGTGCGCGAAACCATGCAATTTTTGGCAGACTTCAAGCATTTGGAGTTGGGCAGCATTCGCCCCCACCTGTTTACCCTTCTGTATCAAGACGCCATCATGCACCTGATGCGTGTTGCAGGTGGTTTGGACAGTCTGGTGCTGGGAGAAGGTCAGATTCTTGCTCAGGTGAAAACCGCTCAGCGAGTCGGCCAAAGCAGCAAAGGGATGGGCCGTATCCTCAATCGCCTGTTCAAAGCGGCGATTACTGCCGGTAAGCGAGTGCGTACCGACACTGACATTGGTACTGGGGCAGTCAGTATTAGCTCTGCTGCCGTCGAACTCATGCTGTCCAAGCAAGGCAGTCTCAAGGACTTGGACATTGCGGTGGTGGGTGCCGGTAAAATGTGTCGCCTCCTGATTACCCACTTGGTGGCGAAGGGAGCCAATCTGATTACGGTATTCAACCGCTCCACCGACAAGGCTGAGAAATTAGTTGCTAACTACAACTGCAATATTCAAGTTAAGTCACTCGACACGTTATTAGAGTGCTTGTGCCAGTCAGATATCGTATTCACAGGTACTGGTGCGACCGAGCCCATTTTGTTTAAAGAATGTCTGGAGCCGGTTTTGGTGGGAGATCGACCCATCTCAATGGTCGATATTTCCGTCCCCCGCAACATTGCGGCCGATGTTGAGGAAATCCCCAACGTTTACTGCTACAACGTGGATGACCTGTCTGCAGTAGTGGAAGAAAACCGTGCCTACCGCCTAAAAATGGCGGAGCAGGCAGAGGCCATGCTAGAAGACGAAGTGGACACATTCTACGAATGGTGGCGGTCTTTAGAGACGGTTCCCACTATCAGCAGTTTGCGTAATAAAGTGGAAACCATTCGGGCGCAGGAGATGGAGAAAGCTCTATCTCGCTTGGGTTCCGAGTTTGCCGAGAAGCATTTAGAAGTCATTGACGCCTTGACACGCGGTATCGTCAACAAAATCTTGCACGATCCGATGGTTCAACTGCGCGCTCAGCGAGATATTGAAGCCCGCCGAGCGGCAATGCGTACGCTGCAAATGCTATTCAATCTAGAGTCTCAGAAGCAGCAATTCCGGCCACAGGAACGCTCTTAAGACGCGTACAAGCATGCCGAAAATCCTGAGAAGGATACCTGGCTTCTTAATAAAATGACTTATTGTTCTAATATTTGTATGAGCGATTGCATCGGTATCCGAGCGATTGGCTCTCATCGCCCCCATTACAAATTTCAATACTCTCAGCTGTCTTGAGGAAAGTCATGTTTCGCTTACTGGCATCATTTAAAAAATTCACCACTTGGATGCTGGCGGGTCTGTTAGTACTCACCGCCGGTTTTGGACTTTCGTCTGCCCAAGCCGCTTCCTTTAGCGCGGAAGATCGCACCGTTTTGCTCGACGGAAGTTCCACCGTCACCTTTAGCGAAGCCGAAATGGATCGCGGTCGCCGCCTGTTTGGCCCCACCTGCGGTCACTGCCACATTGCAGGTTCCACCTACACCAACCCCGACATTGAACTCAGCTTGGATGACCTGTCCAATGCGAACCCTCGTCGCGACACCGTTGAGGGGATTGTGGATTACGTTAAAAACCCCACTACCTACGATGGTATGGAGTCTTTGGCTGACTTCCACCCCAACTTGGACATGGACGACATCTACATTGAGATGCGCGGACTGAGCGAGAGCGACGTCAAGCTGATTGCGGGCTATATTCTTCAGCAGGCTAAGGTCAATCCCGGTTGGGGCCAGTCCAAGAACATTGCTCACGACCCCACCTTCGAGCGTCTGCAACGCAAGTAATCTGCGTCATTTTGCAAAGAACTTGCACCCGATAGGATATGCGACAACTGATTCCCACTCTCCTGCTCGCGCTTCTACTGCTGTTACCGTTTCAGCCAGGGGCGATCGCCAAGCTCGATAACTACGTTGTTAATTACCTCAAGGTTCGAGAGTCTGTAGAGTTACCGGCTGACGGTAGCGGTACGATGGCGACCATCACGGCCGAGCAGTTGAGCGAGGGAAAGCGGTTGTTTGAGAGCAATTGTCTGAATTGCCATGTTGGTGGAGCAACATTGCCCAATCCGACTGTGGCTCTGTCCCTCAAAGACCTATCGAGTGCAACCCCCAGGCGGGACAACTTGACTGCATTGGTTGAGTTTCAACGGGAGCCCATGACATTTGATGGCCTCGAAGAAAGCGTTGAGTGTCGCCAAGTCCCCGAAGGTTGGATGGACGATGAAACGCTGACTAATTTAGCCGCATTCGTTCTCAAGTCCGCGCAATCGGCTCCCGGTTGGGGAAGCAACATTTTGGAAGAGCCGTTCTAGTGATGTGCTCTTACCAATCCGATGTATAGATCGATGTCCCTCTACTGACTGTGGAGGGATTTTTGTTGCTCGATATCGAGAGGATAAGAATGCATACTGCTGCAAGGTTGTAAGAATGAGAGGTTTCCAGCTTTTACGGAGCAAGGGCATCAGTTCCAGAAATCTGCTTCGCAGCTTGCCTAGCACTATGGCTCAGACTAGGTCTGCGCTGTAGCCTGCAATAACTCTGCATAGGTTGATTCAATTGCGCTTAAGAACTCTACTTGACTCAAGTTGGCATAGAGAGAAGCCGCGATCGCCAGACCACCGGCTCCGACCCCTTCCTTAACGTATCCCCGTTCGTAAGCCTGCAATTGTGGAAAGCAAGACTCGGCCAAGCTCAGCTGCGTCGCCAGCAGGGCAACTGGCGGCAATAGTTGGGCCAGAGTAGTGGTTTGACCGGTAGGATCGCCTGCCACCCAACGGGTGGTTCCAACTGCGACGTTTTGAGGATTCCAAGTCTGGTTTCGTTCAGTGGCCAGTCGTTGAGCCAAGGCATATACCGCCAGCATTTGCGTCCCACCCGCCAGCAACACCGGACAATGACAGGAGGCTGCAAGGGTCATGCCAGCCACGAAGGGCTGCATCGGATCGCCGATCGCCGCGACAGTCTCCAGTGATGATGGCTCCAGCGCTGTTGATGCTGCTGAACTCTTATCAATGCGTTGGCGAAAGGCTATCAACCCTTGGTTGACTAATTCTAGTTTTTGACGGTGGTTGCACACCGGATGGCTGCTGTTGACCATGCCATTGGCCTCGATGCCCAATCCCATCAACAGTGCTAATGCCGTGGTTGTCCCTCCCGCCACGCATTCACCAACAGCTAAATAAGGGTGTTCTTGACTGAGGGAGCGGCCGATCTCCTGTCCTGCGCCGAACAATTCGCCAGCTTGCTCCACAGACATAGCCTGCCCCGTACTGAGGCAAGCTGCCGTCCTTACTGATGGTGAACCCGCCAGCGTCGCTCCCGGCACTCGCTGAGGCAGGCCGCAATCAAATACTTGCACGGGGATATCGAGCGATGTGCACAGTGCTTGGCTAATGACCACTGGAGACGGAAAGCCTTCCGGGGCGGTTGGCAGCCTTGCAGAGTGGTTATGCAGCAGGACTTCCGCATCTGCGATCGCCGTCCACCTGCGCGCTTCAGGGGTGGCACCAGCAGCAGAAATTCCAGGGACCAATGCGGTTTCGGTAAACCCCATCGCACAGGCAAACAAGGGGCGCAGTCCACGCACCGACCGACACCATGCTCGGGCCGCATCGACCTGCGTGTGTGCCTTGATGAGAGGAAAAAGCTGTTGGGTCACAATTGCGATTGGGTGACTGACTGGACTCGGGCTGCCAACTAATAGCATTTGGCAACCTGCTATGGAGAGTTTCAGGGCCACTTTCCTTGTGAAGAAAGGTTGTCAGCCACCTCCACACTCCAGACCTTACAGCGGATTGCCAATGCAGATGCCGCCACCCTATCCCAACAACTCAATACGCTGCTATTTGCCCAGTTTGTTTAACCCGAAAAACTGGCTGTAGAGGCGATCGGAGAGGCTAGCGGGGAGAGAGGTCATCAGCCCCAGTGCCAGTTGTCCACCACTAAAGGCGGCATAGCGGGCGGCTGGAGACTCGGTAGATATTGCTCGTACAATCGTCGCGGCAGTTTGCTCGGATGTCCACGCAATTTGGGATGACGAGTCCGTTAAATTCTCGCGCATGTCTTCCAGTACTTGGCGGTAAGGGCTAGACTCCACATCCACCGTGCTCTCTGCCTCTCGTTCCGCCACCTCAAAAAATTCGGTACTCACGGGACCGGGCTCGATAACAATAACGCGAATGTTGAAGGGGGCCAGCTCCACTCGCAAGGCATCGCTAATGGCCTCTACCGCAAATTTGCTGGCGTTATAGACTCCTGTGAATGGCATCGATACTTTTCCGGCAACCGAGCTGAGATTAACAATGCGACCCGCTCCCCGTTGGCGCATCTGTGGAATCAGGGCTCGGGTTAGGGCGAGCAAGCCAAACACATTCACGTCAAACTGCTGGCGGACAGCTTCATCTCCGATCGCTTCAATTGGCCCCATTTGGCCGTAACCGGCATTATTGACCAACACATCAACCCGCCCGAAGTAGTCCAGGGCTTTCTGCGCCAGTGCGCCCACCTGTTGGGTGTCGGCCATATCGGTGGGAACGGCGATCGCCTCCCCACCCGTCCTTTCAATCTCGTCGACCACTGCTTGCAGCCGTTGTTGCCGGCGGGCGGCCACTACCACTTTGGCCCCACGGCTTGTTACATCCAAGGCCAGTGCTTTTCCAATACCAGAGGATGCACCGGTCACCAGCACAACCTTTCCTGCTAAATCGAATGACATGGGTTTTCCTGCGGTAGCTGAGCACAAGCGAACATGTGGCCGTCTCATTATAAAGTTTTATGAACCACCTGCTGTGAACGAGCGGCGACTACATCGACCTAAAACGCAGGCGAACTCGTTCGGATAAATACGGTCCCAGCAAGAACAATCCCCCGCACCTTTCGGTTTGCAGGGGATTGAACGGAGGCGAAATGAAGCGGAGAGAGAGGGATTCGAACCCCCGGAACCCTTGCGGGCTCTGCTGATTTCAAGTCAGCCGCATTCGACCGGACTCTGCCATCTCTCCAAATCCAGGCACTAAATGCAAGTCAATAACCTAGCATTGATAGAGCCTAGAACCTATTGGCAATTTAACAGCAAAACCACTGCCAGAACCATAGGTGTGTTAAGCTCTTTTGCATATCTGAGCGAGTTTGATAGAGGCTTTTTACATGCAGTTCATGATGCTGATGGCTTCGCTACCGGATGGATACCAGCTGTTCGATCCCTTGGTAGACGTTCTGCCGGTTATTCCGTTGCTGTTCTTCCTGTTGGCATTTGTTTGGCAAGCTGCAGCCGGTTTCAAGTAAATCGATGCAACGCTGGCACCTGCCTGAGTTAAAGGAAAATCTTTAAAATTAAGGGTCGACCTGCTAGGGTCGACCTTTTTCGTGGAAGCTGAAGGCGCTAGTGTGCGGTCTATTGCCGATCGGTGTAGTTCGAGAACACAGTCTCTGAGCCTCAGGTATGCCGAGGCGACTGGGCCGAGTGAATGGTGGTGTGAAGGTGGTGGGGTATGTCGGCTAAAGTTGCGAGCTCTTTGGCGCGGATTGCGGGTGTGGTGGCGATCGCGACTACTCTAAGCAAAGGTATGGGGCTTGTTCGCCAACTGATGATTGCCGATATTTACGGCTCTGGCGAAGCGTACAGTTCTCACAACATTGCTTACATCGTTCCAGGTTTCCTCCTCATTTTGTTGGGGGGACTGAACGGCCCGTTTCACAGTGCCACCATCAGCGTGATGAAAAAAAAGCGGGATGGCCAGGATAACGTTGCGTTAGTAGAAACGCTGTCAACGTTAGCAGCCATTGTCTTAGGAGCTGTAACGCTGATTTTGTTGCTGGCTGCCGATGGAATCGTCTATGTCTTAGCTCCGGGTGTTAGTCCCGAAACTCGTCAGTTAGCAGCCGAGCAGCTGCGCATCATGGCTCCGCTAGCCATTTTGGCTGGGCAAGTGGGAGTTGGGTTTGGCGCTCTCAATGCCGCCGATAGCTATTTATTGCCATCCATCAGTCCTGTGCTGACGAACGTGACTGTGATTGCCGCTCTCATTGCCTTTGGTGATAAGGCCAACCCAATGGTTTTGGCATGGGGGGTGCTGGTCGGAGCCTTACTGCAGTGGGGAGCGCAGCTGGGGCTACAAATCAAGCTGGGGATTACCAAATTACGGGCTCGGCTGGATTGGCATCGACCGGAGGTCAAGGCTGTTTTGACCCTGGTGATTCCGGCTGTGATTTCGTCAGGGGCGGTTCACATCAATGTCTACACCGATACCTTCTTTGCATCCTTTGTTCCGGGCGATCGCACCATCAGTAATCTGGCGTACGCTCAGCTTCTCTACCTCACCCCGCTGGGCATTTTGTCCAATGCACTATTGGTGCCTCTCATGCCCTATTACTCCAGTTTGGCAGTGCCGGAACGGTGGCCCGAGTTGCGGCAGCGAGTCCGACAGGGATTGGTAGCCACCGGACTGTCGATTTTGCCGTTTGCCATGCTGCTTGCAGTCCTTGCTCGCCCAGCCGTCCAGTTAGTGTACGAGCGAGGGGAGTTTACGCCAGAGGTCACGGTTGAAGTGGCAGCCCTGCTGGCAGCCTATGCAGTTGGGATGCTGTTTTATTTGGGGCGGGATGTCTTGGTGCGGATTTTTTACGCCCTGGAAGACAGTCGTACACCACTGAAAATTAGCGTGGTGGCGATTGTGCTCAACGCAGTATTCGACTGGATTGGCATTCGCTTAATTGGGGCTCCAGGACTGCCGCTATCCACCGCCGGGGTGAATCTAGTTGCCACGATCTGGCTGGGGGTGGCACTGCGCAAGCAGATTGGAATGTGGCCTTGGAAACAAACGCTTTGGGATTTGGCGCGATTGACAGGATTGATGGCGATCGCTGCTGTCGCCACTTGGCAAGTGCAATCCATCCTAGATGCCCACTGGTTCGCAGATCGCCTTGTCACACTCTTCATCAAGTTAAGTCTCTCAGCCGCGGTTGGGTTAGTGGCTTATTCGGCAGGTGCCTTGCTGTTGAGATTGCCGGAAGTCAATTTGGTGATCGCTCGTTTGAGACGACTGATTTTGCGGCGTTAGTCGGTATTTAGGGACGGGCTGATTCAGGCCAGCTAAAGTGAATGCTGAATTGCCCACAGACTGTCTCGCAAGTGGCCCATCACTAGGCCCTAGAGCGCTGTCGATTGAGATGACTGCCGATATGGCATTTGTTATTTCGGCTAGGGCAAAGGTTTTAATCGCAGTTAGGGTTGAACGTATAGTATTTGCCATTTCAGTTAGGACAGAGGTTTCCAATCGCAGTCCGGTCTAGACATAGCTGAAATGTCCGAATTGGTATGGCCACTGCTATAGCTAAACTGTCCGTAATGGTGTGACCACTGCCATGCATGATTTTCCAGAATTGAGACAAATGTTTCAAAAACGTTGCAGAGTAGGAATTTTGTCCGCGAAAAGGCGAGGTTCGCTTTACTATGGAGTGAATCTATAGCCGTTGTTAAGAGCAATTTGAAATGACCCCCTCTTTGACGAACTTTTTGCTAAGTCTGGTTTCCGGCATCGTCGTCCTAGGGCTGATCTTCGGTGGAATCCTGCTGTTCAGCTACGTCGATAAAGTCAAGCGCAGCAGCTAATCCCTGGATGGCAAAGGCTTAATTGCGCCTGTCGCTAGCACAGTCGACACGATTTCACTACACAATCACCCACCAACAGCTCGCAGCCAGTACCACAGTGGCTATATGTTGAGCCAACAACACTCTCACTGGTTGGCGAGCAATTTTTTGTAGAAGGCTAACGCTGAGAACACCGCAAACTAGCAGTGTTGTCCCCTGAAGAAAACCGATGACGGCTGGATGGGCCGTTACTGTTGGCAGTCCGGTTCCCAGCAGGCCGAACGTTTTTGCCGATACGGGCAGTAGCTGTCCTGCTTCCGTCAACCCTAGTTTGAGATAGTGGGCCAGGTTTCCTCCCAGCACTACAGGAAGGTAGCCGTAGGCCAGCACTCGAAAGGGTTTGAGTTTGTACTTGCTAGATTTGCGGATGCGACGGGTGATCGCCATGACTCCGTAGGCAAGGCTGGCAACAGCGAACGGTATCCCCAGTACGGCAACAGAAATAGCCGCATGGGGCCAAAATTGATCGAGATACGTTGATGCGGGTTGATGCCAGAGAGCGAGTAATTCTGGCAAGCGGTGCAAGAAAATTCCACCAAATAATAGGAAGAGGAGAGCGACTTCAGGCGATCTCGCTCGATGAGTGGTCCACAACTCGACTCCAGGCGGTCGGAGGTTGAACTCGACGGAGCGGTGGGGACAGGCTTTCAGGCAGGTCATGCAGAGAACGCAGTCTTTGTTGTCCACCATTTGGGCGGGATGAGAGTACAGGGGGCAGCCTACTGTGGCTTGGCCCTCTCCTTTTTCAGGACCGCCCTTGTAACACTGATAGGTTGTGCATTCTGCCGAGCAGATACCCCGCTGTGCCCGTAGTTCGGTCATGGAAAGTTTGGCGAACAGGCCGTTCATCCCTCCGATGGGGCAGAGATAGCGACACCAAAATCGTCGCTCGAATATCGCAGAGCAGACAATCGCCCCACCGGTAATCAGCAGCAGTAACCAACTGGAGAGATAGGCCGTATTTTCTAAATTCCAAAGCTCTTCCCACAGATAAATCGCTGCGAATAGCCCAAATAGAAACCAGCCCCCGTATTTTTCGGCGGGCTGACGGGGCCAACTGGCGAGCTGGCGGGGCCACAGCCATAGCGACAGTTTTTGCACCACTTCGCCGTAAATCATGAACGGGCAGACAGAACACCACAGCCGTCCTACAAATGGAAAGGTAAGCAGGATGAGGGGCCACCACCAGGCCCAGAATAGGTTGAGGGCAATATTGCGATCGCGGGTTTGCGGCCCCCAAAAGAGGAGAACAACAACGGCCGCAAAGATGGGCATGACCAGCCAGGTATTAATGAGATCGGGCCACCAAGGGCTGCGCAAAAATTGGCGAAATTGGGGATAGCGGTTGAGCAGGTTGAGGCGAAAGCGAGGAGCCCCACTGCCCGCCCCCCAAAACACCTCTTCGTTCAAAACCGGCAAGCCATCCGCCTGCAAAATTCCTCGGCTCATTACCCGCTCTAGTTCGGTAAAGTTGCCGGGAAAGTCGTAGCCCTGTAATTGACGCAACGCCTCGGGAGACAGGGTGGGGCGGGGGATACCGCGCGAGCGGGCGATCAGACTGGCAGAGTAATTAGCCATCGCCTCGATGTCAGCTTTGCGCACCCGCAGCGGGGGCAGCTTGAGAAAGTGGCCGCACAATTGCTTGATGTCGATGTCGGGAATTGTCTGCTCGGCGGTCAGGATGATCCGGGCATCGCTGCGACGGGGAATGGGGGCAGGGCCACCCTCTCGACTAACGGGGCTATACAGCCGAGTGGCGAGAAGTTGGGCGAGGAGAGGACGCAGGCTGGCGGGTGCTTCGTGCAAATTGTTGAGCAGCAGCGTTCCGGTCCCCAGCCATTCGATCAGCCCTGGCTTACCCCCCGATCGCCCGAATAGCTCGGCACCACTGACCTGTAGTTGATTGCAGTTAATCTGAATCATTGGTTCGCGCCGGAATGGGGAGCTGAAGTGAATCAAGGCGGCCAAAATGTCTTTGTTGAGGCCGGGTTCTCCGAAAATGGCGACGGGTTGGCGATCGCGAGCAGCAGCGCGAATGTCTTGGCGAATGCGGGTGGCATAGCGGCTAGAACCCACCACGCCCCGTTTAGCTTTGGTGACGAGGTAGGGAAGCAGGGTGGTTTGGCGCTCCTGTTCGTACTCCAAGCGCAGATTGGCAGATTTGAGCTCGGTGGCCAGTTGGCGCGCCAGGGGTTGTTGGATTTCAGGATACTGTTGAGCGATCGCGTCAAAATCAACTCGGGTTACTACCCAAAACAGGCAGTCATCTAAGGTGATGGATGTCTCGGTGCTGGGGTCATCCAATAGCAACTCGCGCAGATACAGCACGGTTCCCGACAACCGACTCAAGATTTCGGCAGAGCGCGCTGCGTGCGTACGATAGCTCTCCACTCGACCGAGACGCAGGATGTAGAGAGCATCGGGTGGGGTGTCTTCCAGAAGGATACGACGGTTGGCAGCGATTTCAGTGTCTTGGCTGGCGGTGGCGATCGCTTCTACCACCTCATCGGATAGCGCCCCCAAAACAGTGTTTTGCTTGAGCCATGTGGCTCGACTAGAGAGTTCCACAATCTCTGCTCCCAAGACTCGGCTACTTTTATTGCTAACGCCTGCGCGCCGGTAGCGCTACTGCGGGGACGCTGGCCGGAATGGCGGTGAATGCTGTGTTGTCAGCTCGCGGGTCTGGGCAACAACGCGTCAGCGGAGTCCAGCGAATCTATGCTCTACCGTTACGATCTGAGGCTTTGCGCAATAGCGGGGATATCATATGCCCGAAGCGTGGTGTGGAACCGTGGCAAAGCGCAGAAGCTCTCGACGAAAGCAACCGAATACCGACAATGGCGCTGCTGCTGGTGCGGGGAATGGTTCTACTGTTTCTGAAGCCGTAGAAGATTCCGCGATGCAGGGGGCAGACACTCAGGATTCAACGGCTATTGAGAGTGCTGCAACATCTGAGATGACAGGGACCAGCATTGAGGGGGTCGTCGCGACGGGGGAGAATTTGCTCGCTCGCCTACAGGCAGCGCTAACGGATTTGGACGGCAAGTTGGCAGCAGCCGATCGCACCTTGGAATCGTTGGCTGACGGTATTGATTTCCCTGAGGTATTGGGGGAGACCCTGGAGGCTTTGCAAACGACGGTTGACCAACTCAAGCGGCAGCTGCCGGAAGCGGTGCGCTACAACACCGAGTCGATTGTGGCGCTGCATGCTCAAGTGGCCGAGTTAGAGAATGCATCGGCCCAGTCTTCCGATGGAGGGACGGGAGTTGATGAGGCTGCGATCGCCGAATTGCGCGGACGCATTCAAGAATTGGGTAACCAGCTTAATGATGGGGATGATGGGGAACTGAAGCAGGCGATCGCCGAGTGCCAGCAACGTATTGAAACGGAGTTGCACCAGCGAGAGGGTCTAGAGCAAGCAGTGCGATCGCAGATCGCGAAATTAGAGGAGCAGTTAGCCGAGCCAGCCAGTCTGCCGACCGAAATTCTGGAATTGCCCAACACGCTGAAAGCGCTGCAGGCTACTGTGGGCGAGCTTGAAAGCCGACAACGCGACACTAGTGGGACTGAGGATATCGAGGCCTCTATCCGATCGCTTCAGTCTGCAACAGAGTCACTTGAGGCACAATTTGCAGAGGCGATCGCCAATCGTTCGGATGACACTTGGCAAGCACCAATGTCCGAGCTAGACACCCAACTCAAAGGGCTGACAAGCCAGCTAGATGGACTTCAGCAGCAATTACCCAAGGCAGTGTCTGTTAATACGCAGTCAATTGTCAGTCTGACCGAGCAACTGATTGGGGTAGAGGACTCTCTCAAGCAGCTCTCAGAAGCTGGTGGCGAGACTGATGGTGGCTGGCAAACTGCCGTTTCAGAATTGACGGCCGAGTTGGAAAAGCTTCAGCAGCAATTGCCTGAGGCCGTATCTGTTAACACACAGTCGATTGTCAGTCTGAGTGGGCAATTGGGGGGATTGGAAGCGGCTCTTGAGCAGGTCGCAGAGGCAGATAGCGGTACTGATGAGGGGTTGCAGGCGGCAGTTTCCGAGCTGGCGGCCAAGGTTGACGAGCTGCAGCAGCAACTGCCCGAGGCCGTCTCGATTAACACTCAGTCGATTGTGAGCCTGACCGAGCAACTGACCGAAATTGAAGGCGCTCTCAAGCAGGTGACGGATGCTAGCGAGAGGGACGAGAGTAAGGCGGCGATCGCCCAGTTAGAACAGGCTGTTGTCAGTGTTAACCAGCAACTGGCCGAGGTTGAAGGTGCTCTCAAGGCAATACCAGATGCTAGCGAGGCGGATGAGAGTAAGGCAGCGATCGCTCAACTAGAGCAGTCGCTCTCCACTGTTGAAGAGCAGTTGCAGCAGGCATTATCTGTCACGGAATTGGTAGACGGGCTGCAGACAGCGCAGCAATCGTTACAGCAGTCATTAGAGGCACAGATTCAGGACGCGATCGAACTCATCAATCGGCATCCCAGCGCAGAGCAGTTTAGCGAGCTGCAAAGTCGATTGGAATCCGGCAAGCGGGTCGGCTCTCTGGAAGCGATTATTCAGCGGGCGGAAGCGTTAGAGCAGAAGCCTTCGGAGCCCCCCACGTGGGAGGTGGATCTGGAGGAGGTGCGCAAGTCTGTCCAGTTGCTGTCGCGGCGAATTCCCGAAGCCTATCAACTGAACTCGGAGATGACGGCTCGGCTTGGCGAACAGATTAACGAACTGCAGGCGCAGGTGACCCAACTGGCCGATCGCCCTCAACCGACCGTCACCCCAGAAATTTTGGAGGAATTGCAGACTGCGATCGCCAGCATGCAAGCCGCCCAGACAGAGTTGAAGACCCAGTTAGATGCCATTCCCGCAGCACCAGAAGAACCTACAGAGACAGACCTTGCAGATACGGAGCCAGTAGATACTGAGACCGAGAAGACGGAGGCCATTCAAGCTGCCGTTACCGAGCTGAGCGAACGGCTGGATAGTCTTTCGCAGAAATTGCCCGAAGCTGTGAAGTACAACACGCAGTCGATTGTGGGCTTGCAAGAGCAATTGGCGGGCTTGGAGAGTCGCAGCGAAGAGAACGGCGAACTCGCGAGTATAGCCAGTACAGATCCTGCGGAGAGTGGAGAGCCTGTCAGCGACAGCGAGGGGAGTAGCGCGATCGCCCAGTTAGAAGCCCATTTAGCCAAGATCGAGGCGGCTGATGAGCGGCTGGAAATGATGGAAATTTCCTACGACGACATCGATAAACGCATGGATGCCGTTGATTTGAAGGTGATGGGGAGAGCCAGCGAAGAGGATTTACAAGAGGTACGGGCAGAACTGGCGTTGCGGGCAGATGCTCAGGAACTGGATCAGGCCCTCGGTCAACTCCACGAACTAAAAGACGCGATCGCGCATCCGGTGCCGCTATGGCAAGAGGATATTGACGAGATTCGGGCGCGACTGGAGGCGGTGGTGGCTCAGCTACCGGAAGTGATTCAGTTCAATACCGAGACTGCCGTTCAACTGGAAACCCAAGTGACGGCGTTGCAACAGCAGTTCACTCAACTCCAAGCAGAGGACGAGACTGCCTCAACTATTGCCCAACTTGAGGAACAATTGACCGCTCTGCAGGACTCTCTGAATATTCAGGGACAGGCGAAGGAGCTGGTGGAAGAGACCGTGCGATCGCTGGGGCAAGATGTGTCCCAACTGAGCGATCGCCTCGAACAGATGGCCGAGCAAGCGCGGCTGCGAGAGGAAGAGAACGATAGCAATGAATCAGCTAATACCGAACCCTGGCGAGGAGAACTAGAGGAGATCTCCAATCGATTGCAGGAGACTGTGGCAACGGTCGAGCAGCAGGTGGCGTTTGTATCCGAACTAGAGCAGCGGATAGGGCAGCCGCTTGAGGTGAGCGCGGTTGACGTGAGTGAGGCCGATCGAGAGGAGGCTGAATTAGAAGATGCCGAGTTAGAAAATGCCGAGTCAGAAGACAAGGGGCCAGAAGACAGTGTGCCATCAGGAGCGCTGGTGCAACTGCGGACCGATGTGGATGCGCTGCAACCCATTCTGGAAAAGTCTTCCGAACTTGAAAATCAGCTATCTACTTTTGCGACCACTCTGTATGCCTTGCAAAGCACGATTACCCCACTAGAGCAGCAGCTACCGGAAGCATTGCGCTACAACAGGCAGTCGGTAGTGGAATTGCACGAGCAGATGGATGAGCTGAGGGCACAGATGCAGGAATCTGTGTCTTCTGAAGCATCTGAGGCACAGGCAACTGCAGCGGAGCTGGACACATTACACGCACAGTACGGCGCATTGCAGGAGCAAATGGAGCGGGTAAAAACCGAGCTGCGAGACAGTCAATCTGAGGAGGCCATCTCGGTAAACACCATCCAGGCCGAATCCAGAGAACTGCGAGAGCAGGTGGAGACCTTGGCAGTGCGGCTGCGGCAAGCTGAATCTCTCGGTCTTGAGAATGAGCTGGCAGCATTGCAGACCGAATGTCGGGGGTTGCAGGGGCAGTTGGAGACTATTCGGGCTCGGGCAGAATCGACAGCGACTGGATCGACAGCGACACAGTCGGCCCTCGCAGAGTTGCAAGCGGACTATCGCCAATTGCAGGGGGGCTATCGTCAATTACAGAAAGGGTGGGAGCGCGATCGCGACGAACTAACCCAGCTACGGCAAGCCCTCTCCGAGCTGGAAGGTACGGTAGCAGAGAAGTCGGATACCAGCGCGATCGCTCCGATTCAAACGGAACTGAATAACTTATTGGCGTTACAAGAGCGCCAAAACCAGCAAGCTCAGCAAGAGGAATTGCGGGAGGACCTTTCGGTGCTGAATACGCAATTTGTTCAATTGGAGCAGCAGTTACCGGAGGCGATTCGACTGAATACGCTGTCGATTGTTGCGCTGCAGGAAAAGGAAACGCAGCTTGAGGGGGACATGGGGACGCAGGTGGAGGAGCTGCGAGCTGAGGTAGCAGGGTTGCTGGCGCAGCAACAGTCGTTGAAGGTTTGGTTGATTTCGACAGTGGGGGTGGCGTTGGTGGCGTCAGCGGCGGCAGTGGGTCAGGTGTTGGGGTGGCAGGTTGGGGGGTAAGTGGCGATCGTTGGTCACTGGTCATTGGTCACTTGCACGTATCCAGGTTTAGAAGACTTGGCGACGGAAGAAGGGGGGGATGACTTCGATCAGGCGATCGCTGTTGTCGATTTGGGCGTAGTGGCCTGCATTGGCGATCGCGGTGAATTCAGTCTTCTTAAGGGCGCTGACAGCGTCTTTGGCTTTGGCGCAGGAGAGCCAACTGTTGTTTTCACCCCAGGCGACGAGCATGGGCTTATCTAGTTTGGCGAGACCGGATTCTAGGTCGGGAAGGAGGGAGGCTAGTTTGTATTTGCGGACGGTGGAGAGCAGGGAGCGTCCGGCGGCGGAGCTTTTGAGGAAAGGGGCGCGGTAAATTTCGAGGTCGGCGTCGGAGACAACGCTGCCGCCACCGCCTTCTAGGGTGCGATCGACGCAGAGGGGGTCTTGGGTGAGCATTTCTCCGGCAAGGGGGAAGCCCAGTTGTTGCAGTTTGAATGGGAGTTTGGCACCCGAATAGAAGGGGGTGTTGACGATCGCGATGCGGTCGATGCGATCGCTGTTGTGGATGGCATATTGCAGTCCGATGACGCCGAGGTAGCCTTGGACGACTAGGCTGACGGTGTCCAGTTCTAGGGCGTCGATGAAGGCGGCGAGGGATTTTTCTAAACCGGTGGGGCTGTAGTCGAATTC
>JBFRWD010000013.1:0-16153 GCA_051439425.1 Synechococcus sp. | reverse complement strand
ACACCACGCTGGTCACCAATGTCCAGACCCTCGACGATCTCGATGCTGAAGGGGCTGGCCTGACTTACAGCATCACGGGTGGCGATGACCAAGCCTTCTTCACCATTGATGCCACTACTGGCGAGCTTAGCTTTATTGCTCCCCCTGATTTTGAAAATCCCTTGGATGGCGGCACCAATCCCACCGATAACAACTACGAGGTGCAAGTTACCGTTACCGATTCGGGTCTACTAACCGATACCCAAGACATCACCGTCACCGTTAACGATGTAGCTGACGGTTCACCGCCCGTGGTCAGTAATGTCACCTACAACACCTTAGCCAATAGCGTCTTAGAGGTGGCTGGTGCAGACCTGAATGGGGGTGAGCAGACCTCCATTACCAGCACCGTCAGTCTGTTGGATGGGGCCTCGGATCCAGACATGGATGGGCTGTTAGTGTCGTCCACCGGCATCTTCACCACCGCTGAAGGGGGCTCGGTCACGATCTTCGCGGATGGTAGTTTCTTCTATCAGCCAGAGGCCGGGGATGCCAACCTGACCGACAGCTTCTCGTTTACAGTGTCCGATGGTCTCAATAGCACCAATGCCACGGCTTTTATTAATGTGGGCTCGGAGGCTATCTATGTAGATGACGACACCGCCGCCGGTACCGGAAATGGGTCTGTCTTTAATCCCTTTACCACCTTGACTGAGGCGCAAGCGTTAGCAGGTGCGGGTGATGTCATCTATGTCTTTGATGGCACCTACAACGAGAGTTTCGTTTTCGAAACCGATCAATCCCTGATTGGTCAAGGGGCTGACTTCACCCTATCGACGGGTGAGTTGCTGGATGGTGATGCCAGCACAAGCCCAGTGATTAACGGCACGCTTTCGGGGACTAATGTGGGCACCGCCACCGTGAGTGGAGTAACCGTCAATAGCGGTAGCTCAACGGCGCTAGACCTCGTTTTCAGTGCTGGAACCGCAGACGTGGATGTGGTCAGTAGCATCTTTAACGGCGCGAGTGTGGATGGCATTCTCGATGTCGATGTCTCGAATAATGCCAATGTGCGCATTGATGTCACAGATAGCACCTTTGACCCAGGCGCAGCCGACAGCGAGGGGATTTCCCTGAATGCCAGTAATTCTACTCAACTCAATTTCAACCTTATCGGTAATACGGTCACGGGCAATAGTATTGATGATGATGCCATTGAGGTTGAACTCTTTAATTCTGCCATCGCCGAAGGCCGGATCAATAACAATTCGATCACGGCCAACAATAGTATTGGGGTGCGCATCGATCTGGTGAATGGATCGCCCACGGGCGTCTTTGAAATCAATAACAATTTCATTGACGTGAATTCTGTTGTTCCGAATACGGGTATTGGTGCTGTTTTCCTCGAAATCCCAACAGGAACTGGGGATTTCACTATTGGGAACAACGACATCGATATCGATCCGGATGTGACTTTCAGCGGCATCACGGGTGAAGTTAGCCTGGGTGGGGGTGTAGCATCAGCCAGCTACAACATCTTCGGAAATGACGTCAACCAGTTAGGATTCTTTGGGGATGCCTATGCCATCCTGCAAACCAACCCTGGTACATCTGTGCTGGATGGGTTTAACACGAATGTCTTGACTACCCTGAACAATAACGGCAATCCGGTTGGAGGGGCACCTCTAGCTGGTGGCCAGGTCTTTGAACAGGGGACTCATGTGGCTGGTACCACTGAAACGGTTGATATTGATGAGCCGTAGGCTTGTAGATTTGGCTTTGCTTTGCTCTTTTACCTTGGGCTGGAGGGGTAACGCTCTGCCGAGTAGCAAGTGCGAGCATTTGACCTAAGTTAGGGAGCCCTTCTGCATCCGTCAACAAAAAAGCCGGTTAGACCAGTGCTTTTTTGTTGACCTCCTTCTTGCCATACCGGGGAATGGCAGAAAAACCTTCTCACGAAAAAGCATAAGCAATTGCAAGGTGAGATAGAACTCCTTTGCACGAACACAAAGAGCGTGTCTGTATTGAGTAAACAAGTCTGCTAGTTTTTTTGTCCGATCAAAGAATTAGCAGTTCGTTTGGCGATCCGATCTCAGACGGATCCGTCAATTTAAACGGTTAGGGTAAGTAGAAGCAGGGAACTACTGTTGAACAGCGTCCTGCTTGTTCGTCTCCTCTATCCCATGTCTACCAAATTCTCCTCTACTGATGGTCCAAAGGGCCGTTTGGTCTGGAACCATTCCACCCATATCGAGGGACTTATCCCCGTCCTGAGAGAGCTAGCCAACTATCCCGGTATTAAAACCATCACCCCTGGTGTCATCGGTAGAGTGCGCAGTCGCCCCTCTCCGCTACGCATAAAAATCTCAGTCCCAATTCGGGGTGGATTTAAACTCACGGCTCGCAAAGGCACCAGCGTGCAGGAAGTGTTTGTGATTGCCAATTGCGATCGCACCGAACTCGAAGATGCTGTAGCCGCAGCGTTAAAAAAGCGTGGGCGATAACGCAATCGCCCGCTGGAGAGAATTTGATTGAAAAGGGGGCTCACTACGCTCCTACTAGAGTTGCGTTGTCCTTCAAACCTGTGGTCGATTCCCTGGGTCGTGGCTTCCAGAGTCTCGACCATGAGCTTGACGGGCCACCCCCTTCAGCGGGTTATGCCAGTTCGAAGCGATCGAGGTTCATAATCTTATCCCATGCGGCCACAAAGTCACGCACGAACTTTTCCTGAGAATCGTTGCAGGCATAGACCTCTGCAAGAGCTCGCAGTTGGGAATTAGAACCGAACACCAGATCGGCACGGGTGCCAGTCCACTTCACTTCGCCAGTCGTGCGATTGCGGCCTTCGAACAGATCCTGACCTTCAGACGTTGACGTCCAAACTGTCTCCATGCTGAGCAGGTTGACGAAGAAGTCGTTGCTCAGGGTTCCGGGGCGATCGGTCAAGACGCCATGCTGACTGTTCCCAGCATTCACATCCAGAACACGTAAACCACCAACCAGAACGGTCATCTCAGGAGCAGATAGGGTCAGCAGTTGTGCCTTGTCCACCAGCAGCTTCTCTGCCGGTACGCTACGCCCGCCCTTAACGTAGTTGCGGAATCCGTCGGCGATCGGCTCCAGAACAGCGAACGAGGTGACATCCGTTTTTGCCTGAGACGCATCTGTCCGTCCAGGTGTGAACGGAACCTTGACATCGTACCAACCGGCACTCCTCGCCGCCTTCTCGATGCCAGCGCATCCGCCTAGCACGATGAGGTCAGCCAAAGACACCCGCTTACTACCCAGTTGTGCGTTGTTAAAGGTAGTCTGAATCGCTCCCAGAGTTTTCAATACAACTGGTAGTTGAGCAGACTGGTTCACTTCCCAATCTTTCTGGGGGGCCAGACGCACACGTGCACCGTTCGCTCCGCCACGCTTATCCGAATCTCTGTATGTAGACGCCGCCGCCCATGCGGCTCCGACCAACTGAGATACAGTCAAACTCGATTCCAGAATCTGGCGCTTGAGGGTAGCGATATCTTGCTCGTTAATCAGCTCGTGATCGACAGCAGGCACCGGATCTTGCCAAATCAGTTCCTCTTCCGGTACTTCGGGGCCCAGGTAGCGTGCACGGGGACCCATATCACGGTGGGTGAGTTTGAACCACGCGCGAGCAAATGCATCCGCAAACTCATCGGAGTGATTGAGGAAGCGGCGGGATATCGGCTCGTAGATGGGGTCCATGCGCATGGCCATGTCTGCTGTCGTCATGATGGGAGCATGACGCTTGGACGGATCGTGAGCATCAGGTACTGTAGTCGCACCTGCCCCTCCTTTGGGCACCCATTGGTGAGCGCCCGCAGGACTCTTGGTTAGCTCCCACTCGTACCCAAACAGGTTTTCGAAGTAGTTGTTATCCCACTTAATGGGGTTGGTTGTCCAGGCACCTTCAATACCACTGGTGGTGGCATGAACGCCGACACCGCTGCCGAAAGCATTTTTCCAGCCCAATCCTTGCTCTTCAATCGCTGCGCCTTCCGGTTCAGCACCCACTAAAGCAGCATCACCGGCGCCGTGAGCTTTACCGAACGTGTGACCGCCTGCCGTGAGCGCAACCGTCTCTTCATCGTTCATCGCCATCCGCCCGAAGGTTTCGCGAATGTCACGTCCAGATGCAACAGGATCGGGATGACCGTTGGGTCCTTCTGGGTTCACATAGATCAGGCCCATTTGAACGGCACCCAGGGGATTCTCCAGATCGCGATCGCCGGTGTAGCGACTGTCACCCAGCCACTCGCTTTCAGAGCCCCAGTAAATGTCCTGCTCTGGCTCCCAGATATCTTCACGCCCACCGGCAAAGCCGAAGGTCTTGAAGCCCATCGATTCTAGAGCGCAGTTGCCTGCCAGAATCATCAGGTCAGCCCAAGAGAGTTTTTTGCCGTACTTCTGCTTGATCGGCCATAGCAAGCGACGTGCCTTGTCGAGGTTGCCGTTGTCCGGCCAGCTGTTAAGGGGAGCAAATCGCTGGTTGCCTGTTGACGCACCACCTCTCCCATCGCCTATACGATAGGTTCCGGCACTGTGCCAAGCCATACGAATAAACAGCGGACCGTAGTGACCGTAATCTGCTGGCCACCAATCCTGGGAGGATGTCATCAGCTCAAAGATGTCGCTCTTCACAGCCCCCAGGTCTAGGGTCTTGAATTCCTCCGCGTAATTGAAGGTCTCCTCCATCGGATTGCCCTTTGCGGAATGCTGATGAAGGATGTTCAAGTTCAGCTGACCGGGCCACCAGTCTCGGTTGTTTGTTCCAGCACCGGCAGTCAATTTCTGAGTGGTTCCCATAAATGGGCAACCGCCCCCATGACTGCTGGCTTGCTGACCGTGAGTTTGCTGACCATTCGTTGGGTGACCATGGGTCGCAGAACTGCTCATTGGGTTTCCTAAATCGCTCATAGCACTATCTCCTGCATGTGTCGCTCGAATCTTGTGGAGTATTTCACCAAAATATGCAAAAAAGCTTTACTTGTACCGGATATTGATATTGTATAAACCTGGAACAAAAATGAATTTTAGTCTTAATCAAAAATCACATATTTGAGAAAAATCATTTATGTTATCTTTCGTTTAAATAGAATTTATTATGTAACAGTATTTCTCTCCGATATACATGGCTTATATAGGAGATCGGAACAGGATGTATAGTCTAGAAATCTATAAGCGCGTCAATTATTGCGTCAATCTCAGTCAGCTAGATCTCCTCTGGGTGAAGAATAGGGGGAGACATTGATGCTTAGGCATGAACATGGCTGTTCTGATATATCAGTGGCCAAACCACTGAGGATATGTCAGCTATGTCTAGACCTGACTGTGATTGGAAACATCTGTCCTAACTGAAATGGCAAATACTATAAAGTATTCTACAGTGCTTAGAAGATGCTAAATAGGCATTGCCCTCTAAAGACTTCTAATGCTTGATCGGCGCTCGATCTTTCGTTGATGAATTGATTTTCACTGGTTCAAATCAGACTATCTTTGGTAAACAGCAAATTTTACGATCTATCCCAAACAATCGGGAAATTGAATTAGCTTTCCTATTGTGAGGCGGCTAAAGTGACCGTTGATTAGGTGGGAGACTTCTGGTCGTTGAATAGATAAAGTGTTTGCTATTTCTTTTTATCTTAAGTCTGTTTGAATTATAATCTTGCGTAGCAGTTGGCCGAGCTCTGCATGTATCTCTAAATCAATTTTGTTGCGTCTTCTTAGGGCGGGGTCAGATGCATCTGCTGGGGTGGAACGATCGAGCTGCTCTGCCATTGTCAGTACTGGCCTGCTCCTGAATTGGTTTACGGGTCCAACGTCAGCTCGACGGAGCTACTTGAGCAAAGTAGTTCTAGCAAGATATGACGGAGATCGGACGTTTCAGGCTCTCTGCCGCCCTCACTGACAGAGGTGGATCTAAAAATGAACCTCATGTAGCTCAATAGGCGCCATACTCAGCCTCAAAGCTGGCCCGGAGCGAAGAAGGAGTGCATCATCTCGAATGTGGGAGAAGACAGCAAGAGTCCTTTAGTCTCAGTGGTTTCGTTGTGCTCTAGAGCAAGTCATTAGCTCAGGGAGTTTCGTTGAGCTGACATTGTCAAACCGATCTCAATATATGCAGAGTAGTCCCTTGCCTACAAAAAGGTCAGCGATCGCGTGCGATCGCTGACCCATTCAGTTCAATCGACAGAAACTACATCCCATGGCCAATTATGAACATGGGACCCATAACTTAATCAGACCCAGTTTGCTTCTGCTCTTCCTTCAAAATGGCTTCTTTTGCTGTGAAGTCATCCACTAGCTCTTCTCCGTCAGCAAGGGTTACACTTCCCACAGACGGTGCTGGATAGGGGCGATCTCCATCATCTGGCAGGATATCCGAATCATCAGATTCCTCGCCATAGGAGTTGAAGCCAGTGCCGGCAGGAATCAGTCGACCAATAATCACGTTCTCTTTGAGACCGCGCAACCAGTCTGACTTGCCTTCAATCGCAGCTTCCGTCAACACGCGAGTCGTCTCTTGGAAACTTGCCGCTGAAATGAAGCTGTCTGTATTCAAGCTAGCTTTGGTAATACCCAACAAGACGGGGGTGTACTGGGCGGGAGCCATACCAGCGATCGCCATCGTCGAATTCGTTTGCTGAATTTGGTAAAGGTCTACCAATTCTCCGGGTAGCAGAATCGTGTCTCCACCATCATCCACCCGCACCTTCGAGGTCATCTGGCGAACGACTACTTCAATGTGTTTGTCCGAAATATCTACCCCCTGAGAACGGTAAACATTCTGCACTTCATTCACAAAGAAGCGCTGTACCTCGCGGATGGCGAACATGGCAGCCTGATCGATACCCATCTCGTCTTTGTGGTACTCGAAGAAGGCCTCCAGTAAATCGTGGGGATTAATCGGACCATCGGTGAGGGGTTCACCCGCTTGCACCTGTTGGCCATCCGCCACAATCGGATTCTGACCTGGCAGCAGCGCATAGTCAGAAACTGTACCGTCTCCTTCCAGCACTTTGATATCAAGCTGATCCTCATCACGGGTGAGCTGGACGACGCCAGAGCTCTTGCATAGAACGCACATTTCCTTGGGCTTACGAGCTTCTAGTAGCTCTTCAATGCGAGGTAGACCCTGAATGATATCCCCGGTCTTAGCCCGCTCGTATACCAGTAGCGCTAAGTTGTCGCCGCGCTGGACCAAGTCACCATCTCCCACTTGCAGAATGGCACCTGCAGATACGAGATAGGGCCGTCCAATACGCAGAGTAATCTGATCGCCAGCTACAGCCATCACGACACCAGACTCGGGAGCGATCGCCCCTTCTGCAAGAGCATCGCCTACTCGCACAATGTCTCCCACCTCGTGAGACGAGGGCTGTTCGAGAGGCACGGTGACCAAGTCACCCTCCGTAATGGTGAGCAAGCGGCGGACCAGCTCTACACCGTCACGCAGGCCGCGAATGATGCCTGCCCCCTTTGCCTGAATTTCAGTCCGAGCAACGACGGCTCCCGGCTCAATCGTGTCACCTTCTGCCACAAGCAAGCGGGTATGGGTACTCCCTTGTGTTAGGTCTGCCTCGTTATCGCGGCGCACTAACAGAGTTTCCAAAATCACCAGTTGTAAGCGTTGCACATCCGGATCGGCATCATCCTGAGCCAGCTCAATGTCGGCCTTCAGATGAGGGGCTTCCGTTGCAATTTCAAGCACCAGCTGGGTTTTGAGTAGCTCGACCCCATTAATTGACTTGACCCGCTCGCCATCTTTAAACTGCATCCGCTGGACGGCTCTGAGACGGATAGCCCGACCGGCTTCATTCGCAGATTCCTGGCTGGGTACGGAGGGCTCATCGGGAATCGTGAATTCTTCTACGGGACGCAGCAATACAGCCGGCCCTTCGGTCGTTTCCAACTGCTCAATGTACGATAGGGCCTCTGCCGTCACACCCGTAATCGCCTGCTGACCGGGTTGGATGAGCGTGCCACTCTTCACTTCCAGATCTTCCTGATTATCGATCAGGTGAACGTTACCCGGTTTAATGGTGATTTCGCGAAGAATGTCATTTTTCTGAGCAATCTCTACGACGCCACTGGTCTGACAGAAGATGTCTTTCACAACTTCCGTTCCAGCCTCGACGTATTGACCGTCTTCAACATTCAGTAGGGAAATGTCTTTGTTAACCTCGTGGGATTCTTCCGGAATCCAGAGAACCGTTCCACCTTTGGTCACCTCATATCCCTGTTTGGCCTTGCCGCGCTTGGCGACTTCCAGACCTGCAAACTTCACCAAACCACCCATCTGAGTGCGGAACTCGGTTTCCTGCAACTCGGCCACAATTTCACCGCTGCCGACCTTAGTTCCAGGTGTTGCTTTCAACAGGAAGGACTGTCCAGTTGCAGTATCTAACATGTACTGCTCGCGGCCAGAGTGGGCCTCGCTGCGTACCTGGGCCCTGTCCAGGACCACCGAAGCGGTAATGATCTCGACTTCGCGACCTCCCTTGCCGTCCACCTGTTCGGGCAAGCGCACGACACCACCGTGCTCGGTAATCAGTGATGTTTCTGCTATCACCGATCCAGTTTCGACGCGATCGTTGTTTTCCACCACAGGCTCGGCACCAGGGGGGAGGTTGTACACCTCACCAGACATCACCCAGATAATGCCCTGGCGCTGCACCATGAACGTAGTGTTGCCTTGGCGGTCCGTTTTCTCTTCGAATGGCAAACTTTCGAACCGAACCTCGCCCGAGAGATCGGTGGCTACGTCTTTTTGAGCTTTTTCGGTGCTCTTACGGGCGGTTTTACCTGATGCTGCTACTTCGGCAATCATCTGGCCTTCTTTAACTTCTTGGCCATCCTGCACGAAAACAGTTGAGCCAGGTGTGGCCTCGAAGCTTTCTTTGTTGCTACCTTTGCCAACTAGCTTAAACGTGTTGGCAACTTCGACCTGTAGCGCATCATCCCCGTGGCGAGTTCGGAGCGGGCGAGTCCGGAATTTCTTTGGAAAGGAAATCTTGCCATCGAAGGGAGCCTTAATCTGACGGGCAATCTCACCAGTAAACACACCACCAGTATGGAAGGTACGCATCGTTAGCTGGGTACCCGGTTCGCCAATCGATTGTGCGGCAATAATTCCAACGGCTTCACCAATATCAACTGGCCGAGAGTGAGCCAGACTCCAGCCGTAGCAAAGCCGACATACGGAACGATTGGCTTCGCAGGTGAGGGGCGATCGCACCATGACCTGTTCGACACCGGCATCCACGATTATTTTCGCTAGTTCGTGACTAATAGGCTCGTTGCGTGCCACGATTGCCTCGCCAGTCTCAGGATGCAAGATGTCCTGTGCAGCGGTTCGCCCAATCAGTCGTTCTTCAACATTAATAATCACTTTGTCGGAATCTCTTAGGGACTCCAACACAATTCCGCGCTCGGTACCGCAATCTTGATCGCGAACGATCACATCCTGAGATACGTCCACCAGACGGCGGGTCAGATAGCCGGAGTCAGCCGTTCGCAGCGCAGTATCAACAAGTCCTTTGCGCGCACCGTACGAGGAAATGATGTATTCCGTTACCGTTAAGCCCTCTCGGAAGTTGGTCTTAATTGGTAAGTCAATAATCTCTCCACGCGGATTGGCCATCAAACCGCGCATGCCTACCAACTGACGCACCTGAGACACATTTCCACGTGCCCCGGAATTTGACATCATGTACACCGAGTTGAGCGGATTATTAATCCGAAAATTCTCAAGCATGGCATTTTTGATGTCATCGTTGGTCTGATTCCAGGTATCGATGACTTTTTGGTAACGCTCAATTTCGGTAATCTCACCGCGGGTATAGCGCTCCTGGGCATTCTCAATTTCCGCTTCTGCTTGAGCTAGCAGTTCCTTCTTCTCGGACGGAATTTCGAGGTCTTCGACGCTAATAGATACGCCGGCTTTTGTGGCATATCGGAATCCCAACCCTTTTAACTCGTCTGCCATTTGGGCGGTTCGGGCAGTACCGTACTCACCAAATGCCCACGAGATCAGCTTCTTTAGTCCTCGCTTGTCGACAATCGTATTGCGGAAGGTAGGTTTTTCAGCGGTTTCATTGTGGCGCAACTGTTGGGTCATATTCGCTTGGCCTCAAGTGCAAATGCGGGCAGAGTTGTGCAAATGGAAATTAATGTCGAGCTAGAATTCAACCATCTGAACGTGCTATCGATAGCTATCCAGCTCGGCAGTGATGGTGGCTTACACAGCCAGAGACTCTTGAATCACTTTGTTGAAAATGATGCGTCCGGGGGTGGTGAATACGTACTGGGATAGCAGTTGACCATCTGGTGTCTCGCGAATGCGGAGGTTTTCATATTTAGTGATTTTGCTGCCATCTGATTCTGTTGTGACCTCTGGTTCTCCTTGCCCGCCACCTTCAACCGGGTCGTCGTAACGCAGCCAAATGTAAGCATGCAGGTCAACAACCCCTTGCTCGTAAGCCACCAGGGCGTCTTCCATACTGCCAAAGTATTTACCCCGACCTTTTTGACGCTTGGGATTATCGGCTGTCAGGTAGTAACAGCCCAGGACCATGTCCTGACTGGGGGTAATAATGGGTGTCCCTGTTGCCGGTGACAGCACGTTGTTAGATGCCAACATCAACAAACGCGCTTCTGCTTGTGCTTCCAAGGAAAGAGGGACGTGAACAGCCATCTGGTCGCCGTCAAAGTCGGCATTAAATGCCGGACAAACCAAGGGATGTAATTGAATAGCGCGTCCTTCTACTAACAGAGGTTCAAATGCCTGAATCCCCAAGCGGTGCAGCGTGGGAGCGCGGTTGAGCAAAACAGGGTGGCCGTCAATCACTTCTTCCAGAACGTCCCAAATGGCTGGATCGTTCATCACGATCATCTTCTTGGCAGCTTTGATGTTGTTGACAACGCCGCGCTTGATCAGCTTATGAATCACAAATGGCTGGAATAGTTCGATCGCCATTTCCTTGGGCAAACCGCACTGGTGAATCTTGAGTTTTGGCCCCACAACAATGACGGAACGACCGGAGTAGTCAACCCGTTTACCCAGCAAGTTTTGACGGAAACGTCCCTGCTTACCTTCAATGATGTCTGAGAGGGATTTTAGGGGGCGGTTGTTAGCACCAACTACAGTGCGCCCGCGACGACCGTTGTCGATCAACGCATCGACAGCTTCCTGCAACATCCGCTTTTCGTTACGGACAATAATCTCGGGCGCCATGATCTCTTGCAATCTCGCCAGCCGATTGTTGCGGTTGATGACGCGACGGTAAAGGTCGTTGAGGTCTGAGGTCGCAAATCGCCCACCATCCAACTGCACCATCGGGCGCAGGTCTGGAGGAATCACCGGTAGAGCTTCAAGAATCATCCACTCGGGTCGGGACTCGGTGGCAATGAAGTTATCCAGCACCCGCAAGCGCTTGATCAGACGGGCTCGCTTTTGGCCGCGAGAAGTGGCGATGTCTTCTCGCAGTTTCTCAGCCTCTTCCTCCATGTTGATATCCATCAGCAGTTTCTTTACTGCCTCGGCACCGATCATGGCCCAGTCTGGGGCTAGCTGCAGTTCGGACCCTTCTTCGTAGAGCTGATCTTCAATCTCGATGAACTGATCTTCAGTCAGCAGTTGCTTGTAGGTTAAATTCTCGGCGTTGCCAGGATCGATAACTACGTAGGCATTGAAATAGACCACTTGCTCTACGTCTCGCAGCGGCATATCCAGCAATGTGGCAATGTGGCTGGGAATCCCCTTTAGATACCAAACGTGAGTGACAGGAGCCGCTAGGTTGATATAACCCATGCGGTGGCGTCGCACTCTTGATTCGGTGACCTCGACACCGCAGCGCTCGCAGACGATACCGCGGTGACGTACCCGCTTGTACTTGCCGCAGTGGCATTCCCAATCTTTCGCCGGACCAAAAATACGCTCGCAGAATAAGCCGTCCATCTCCGGCTTAAGCGTTCTGTAGTTAATGGTTTCTGGCTTTGTGACTTCGCCCACTACCGTGCTGTTCGGCAGCGTCCGCTGCCCCCAGTCTTTGATGCGTTCGGGAGAGGCCAAACCAATTTTGACGTAATCAAAACGCTGCTCGAGTTTGCTCATTGTTGGTATCTCGATAAGTCTCAGCTCAATGCTTCTCTAACTGCAGTCCAATCCCCGCATTGCCCGAACGCGCTACTTGCCTAAGAGGAAGTGACTCGCCAAGCTGCGGGGAAAGACTCTATTCATCGATGCCACTGTCTTCAGCTGCTACAGCCGTTTCTCCTGCCATCGCGGTATCCATGGTTTCGCTAACCTCGGCACTACCAACCTCAGGCTGGACAGCACTGCCATCTGCTACGACTGTTGTTTCGGTCACGACAGCTGTCTCGGCTACAGCAGCCACTGCCGGAACGGTAGCCACTGCCTGAGCTGAAGGTTGGCCGTCAGTCGCAGACGGAGGAATTTGCAGATCTTCAGTGGTTACGGACTCGTAAGTGGGGCGGGACGGCGTGCGACGGTGGCTGGCATCGGCCATTAAGTCCACCTCGACGTGCTCGGAGGTTCCGTCCAGATTGGTGTCAACTTTATGAACCGAGACATCCAACCCCAAGGACTGCAGCTCGCGCATCAATACCTTGAAGGATTCGGGAGTGCCAGGCCGAGGGATCGGCTGACCTTTGACGATCGCGTTGAGGGCCTCGTTTCGCCCGATCATGTCGTCCGACTTCACCGTCAGCAGCTCTTGCAAGGTATAGGCGGCACCAAAGGCTTCCAATGCCCATACTTCCATTTCGCCAAATCGTTGACCGCCTTGTTGGGCCTTACCTCCCAACGGTTGCTGCGTAACTAGCGAGTAGGGCCCAGTGGAACGGGCGTGAATTTTCTCGTCCACCAAGTGAACTAACTTGAGGATGTAGGCGCGTCCTACAGTCACGGGCTGGTCGAACAGTTCACCAGTCCGTCCGTCATACACCTGCATCTTGCCCGCATAGGCTCCGTCTGCGGTGTAAATCCAATCTTTACCGGTTTTCTCGCGAGCTTCCGACAGCTTGGCACGCACGGTTGCGCGGGAGGCCTCTTCCCCATGCATTTCATCGAATGGCATCAGCTTGAATCGAACGCCAAGATTGCCAGCAGCCCAACCCAGCAAGCATTCGAAGACTTGTCCCACATTCATACGGGACGGTACACCTAACGGGTTGAGAACGATGTCGATGGGGGTGCCATCGGGCAGGTAGGGCATATCTTCGCAGGGCAGGATCCGGGAAATAATTCCCTTGTTTCCATGGCGTCCTGCAATCTTGTCACCCACCTGAATCTTGCGTTTCAGGGCGATGTATACCCGCACCACCATGTTGGCGCCGGGTGGCAGTTCATCCCCTTGCTCGCGAGTAAAAACACGCACATCAACCACACGGCCTTTCTCGCCGTTGGGCACTCGTAGGGAGTTATCCCGAACGTCGCGGGCTTTTTCACCAAAGATGGCTCGCAACAGCTTCTCTTCCGGGGGTTGGTCGGACTCGCCCTTCGGTGTGACCTTACCAACTAGAATGTCGCCAGACTGAACCCAAGCCCCCACGCGGACAATGCCTTGCTCGTCGAGGTTGCGCAGCGAGTCTTCACCAACGTTGGGAATTTCGCGGGTGATTTCTTCCGGCCCAAGTTTTGTCTGGCGGGCTTCAATTTCAAATTTTTCGATGTGGACGGAGGTAAAGACGTCGTCATATACCAATCGTTCGCTAATAAGGATGGCGTCTTCGTAGTTGTAACCTTCCCAGGGCATGTAAGCCACCAGGACGTTTTGTCCGAGAGCCAATTCACCACCCTCGGTGGCAGACCCATCCGCGAGTACCTGACCCGCCACCACGCGATCTCCCACTTCCACCAGAGGGCGTTGGTTGAGGCAGGTATCTTGGTTCGATCGCTGATACTTTTGCAATTGGTACACGGTCGGACCGTTGCCTGCATCGGTCTGGACAACGACTTCCTCGGAGGTAACGCGGGTTACAACACCATTGGCACGACAGACGACCACCATGCCGGAGTCGCGAGCTGCCTGAGCTTCGATGCCGGTTCCCACCAAGGGGCGATCCGGCTTCAAGAGGGGCACCGCCTGACGTTGCATATTCGCTCCCATCAGAGCGCGGTTCGCGTCGTCATGTTCGAGGAAGGGAATTAGCGAGGTACCAACAGAGATTACCTGTACAGGCGACACTTGAACGTAGTGGACTTCATCGGGATGAGCAGTACCGAATTCCTGGCGATACCTCACCGGGACTAGTTCGCCGAGAATGGCGTTATTTTCATCCAAGGGAATATCCCCTGGCGCCACTCTGTATTCATCCTCTTCATCAGCTGTTAGATATATCGGAGCACTCTCCTTAAGAACCACTCCATCTTTCACCAGCCAATAGGGACTTTCGATAAAACCATAGGAGTTAATGCGGGCATGAGTCGCCAGAGAACCAATCAGACCGGCGTTTGGACCTTCAGGCGTTTCAATCGGACAGATACGACCGTAGTGGCTGGGGTGAATGTCTCGAACGGCGAAACCAGCGCGCTCTCGGCTCAAACCACCAGGCCCTAATGCCGACAGACGACGTTTGTGAGTCAGCTCGGCCAGCGGGTTCGTCTGATCCATAAATTGGGACAGTTGACTGGACCCGAAGAACTCCTTGATAGCTGCAACCAAGGGTTTGGGATTGACCAATGACGCGGGAGTGAGGCTTTCAGATTCGGAGACCGTCATCCGTTCGCGAATGATGCGCTCCAAGCGGTTCAAACCAACACGAACTTGGTTCTGGAGCAGTTCACCAACGGAGCGAATACGGCGATTGCCTAGGTGGTCGATGTCATCGATCTGACCAATGTCAAACTCTAAGTTAATCAGATAATCGATCGCCGTCAGAATATCCGTGGTTGTTAGGACCCGAATGTTTTCAGGGATATTGAGGTTTAACTTTCGATTGAGCTTGTAGCGACCCACTCGGCCCAAGTCGTAACGCTTGGGATCGAAAAAGCGCGATTCCAGCAATTGTTGACCGCCAGCGACAGTGGGAGGTTCGCCGGGACGCAATTTGCGATACAGCTCCATCAGAGCTTCTTCTTCGGAGAAGTTTCCTTCTTTCTCAACCGTCTTCTGGATGTACTCAGGGTGTCGCAGACCGTCATTGATTTCCGCATCGCTGAGGCCGAGCGCTTTCAGCAGTACGGCTGCAGACAACTTGCGGGTTTTATCGATCCGCACCCAAACTAAATCATTTTTGTCGGTCTCAAACTTCAACCAAGCCCCACGGTTGGGAATCAGACTGGCGTTGTAAGTACGACGTCCATTCTTGTCGATTTCTTCTTTATAGTAGACACCTGGGCTACGGACAATCTGGTTGACGATAACTCGCTCGGCACCATTGATGATGAACGTACCGCGATCGGTCATCAGCGGTAGATCGCCGATGAACACGTCCATGTCTTTAATTTCTCCCGTTTCCTTGTTAATCAGACGGGTAGGAACACGAATTTGGGCTTGGTATGTGGCATCCCGACGCTTGGCTTCCTCAGCGTCGTAGCGGGGCGGATGAATTTTGTAACCTTTTGAGGCATCCCCTGGTTTGTAGTCGGGCAAAAAGTGGAGTTCGAGTTTGCCGGTATAGTCAACAATGGGGGAAAAGCTGAGTAGTTCCTCTTCAAATCCTTCGCTTAAAAACCACAAAAAACTTTTCCGCTGAACCTCTACCAAGTCAGGTAGTGTGTTCGCGGAAATCGCAGTTGTCAAACTATTCATGCGTTTCTCAGAAAGGTCGCGCTGACATCAGACCTCCAATTATAAAAATCGGTGGTACGTCCGTCAATCGGTCAAGTAAAAATTTGTGTCGAACTGGATTAAGCAGCTCCGACGCTAGGTTCCCGCAGGGGTTGCTTTCGAGCCACAGATGGAGACGGTTGGGGCAGCCCAAACAACCTGCGAGCGTTGGCTGAGGTCAGCGTAGCAACATCAGGCATAGCAACCCCCTTGATGTCTGCAAGCTGACGTGCCACGAGGGCCACATATGCAGGCTCGGTGCGCCTCCCTCGGTGGGGAACGGGAGCCAGAAACGGGCAATCGGTCTCAATCAGCAGGCGATCGTCTGGGACAGTCGCTGCTGACGCGCGAATATCAGC
>JBFRWD010000012.1:0-14002 GCA_051439425.1 Synechococcus sp. | reverse complement strand
GCAATATAGTTTGTGGGCACTCTTGACGATTGTGTCTAGTGCAGCTCTGTTGAGGGGCATGCGCACTCAGAAATCGGGTATGTGGTGGCTGTTTTGGGCCAGCAGCATGCTCAATTTTTATACAGCCCTACTGGCTCCGTTGCTGACGTTCGGCCACGGACTATACGTGCTGGTGTTGGAAAAGGGACGTCCGACGCAAACAGTGCGTCGCTTCGTTTTGGCTGCAGTGGCTGCGGGCGTTGCTTTTTTGCCGTGGCTGTACGTGGTGTATACCGGCTGGGCAACGTTTCAAACGAAGACGGGATGGCTGAACAATGACAAAACCCTCCCTCACCTGATGCGGTTATGGGGGTTGCATCTCAATGCAGTATTTGTGGACTTTCCTCTAGAACCTGAAAGTTTCTCCTCGCGAGGAATCTCGATCGCGGCTACTCTCTTGGTCACAGTGGCGTTTATTCAGCTGGTGAGAAATTCGCCGTTGCGTTCGTGGTTATTGCCGGTGTCGGCGTTTGTTTTCACATCCTTTCCCCTAATCCTTTCAGATATTGTGAGGGAAGGTCAGCGTTCGAGTCAGACTCGGTATTTTGCACCGGCTTTGATTGTGTTGGTGGTTGTAGTTGCCGACATGTTGGCCCGCTTGTGGACCAGCGATCGCCGCAGATCTCAGCAGCTAGGTGCAGGTTTGCTGTGTGTACTGCTGACCTGTGGTGTCTTGTCTTCAGTGACGATTGCCATGTCGGATGTGTGGTGGAATAAGGTGGTCAGCTTTACCGTGCCGGAAGAATCCCGATTTATCAACCAGTACGAGGACCCGCTGATTATTGCGGGGACTAGTTCTATCTCGATGGGCAACCTGATTTCACTCGGTCACAAGCTCGACCCCGATACGCAGCTCTACATTGCAGTGAATACGATGCCGGAGATTCCAGAGGATGCCGAGCCCGTATTCCTGAGCTATGCCACCGATGACTTGAAAGATTACTTGCGCGAAACCGAGGGAGCCCAATTGGATCGCGTAGCCGAGCAGGGAGTGTACTTGCGTTGGGTTCGCCGTCCATCTGCAGAGATGGCTGAGGGAGGGTCGTAGGGACTGCTGCTTAATCCAGCAAACTATTGGGGACTGGTGTTGGAGTTTTGAGCATCCCACACTAACTGAAGGGGGGGAAGGCCGCGTTGTTCGCGCAGAGCATTAATACAGTACAGGTCATCACAACCGTAGCGGGCGATCGCCTCATCGCTGTCTTCAACCGAGAACTCTACCCAGTCGTGCTGGGCTGCAAGTGCTTCGTTAGCAGCCTCATTGGACAGACCTGCATCCCGTTGAGACCCCGCTTCCAATGGCTCTTGGGCTGTCTCCCCTTGAGTGGATGTTCCCAGACCTCCGTTGCCTTGGCTCCCTTCCCCCTGAATTTCCTCTTCTTGAACACCCTCTCCTTGAACACCAATAGAGAAGGTTGGAGATGTGAATTCAATTTCCCGTTCGGGGTCGCCTTGAATGGCAGGCTCTGACGCATTTGGAGCAGTGTCGGGTTGTGCGGGTGGACTAGCTTGGGCGCGCAACGTTGAATGCTGCTGAAGATTGGACGTGACCTGAGTCACGAAGCGGGATGTCGAGGTGCCGAGCGCGGGAAAACCGATTGCGGGACGACCCATCGCAATGGCTGCGATCGCAACTAGACTGCTGCACATTGCACAACGAACTGACAGACGTACTCCCATCGAAGTCATAACTCTACCTTTGTCCCCCAATTTCACTGTAGAGCAGGTCTGCGTTCCGCACACTGGAGATGCCGACACCGCTTGCTGCGCTGATACGACTTGGGCTGTATATATCCTGGGCTATGCAGGATACCACCGATAGGAGCGGCATCCGAATTCCACTCCCCCTCTACTGTGCCCATTACGGCCCAGCTGATTCTCCGGTGCCGATATCCAGCGCCTCATTGTGTCGTGAATGATAGGCAGGCGCTTGGAGCGATCGAGCGATTAGCAAAGTAGGCGTTTCGGGTTGACTCACTTATCCTGAAAGAAGCCTTCTGTTGTTGCTGGTATGAGTTGCCGATCTAGCAGATCCGTGCAGCTTGGCTATTGCTGGCGCGATTGGAGTTCCGTTGTTGTTGAGAGTTCAAACTACCTCCCATGGGCATTTTTTCGTTTGGTAAGAAGACCCAGCTTCCCACAGCAGCCGACGCCCTTCCCGGTCGGACAACTGAAATGCCAGTGCCCGAGGCTCATTTTGTGAATGGCAATCCCTTAAAAGGGCCATTCCCCGAGGGAATGCAGATGGCTATGTTTGGTATGGGCTGCTTCTGGGGAGCTGAAAAAGCGTTTTGGAAACTCGATGGCGTTTACTCTACTGCTGTCGGATATGCTGCTGGCCTCACTCCCAATCCCACCTACCAAGAGGTATGTAGCGGGCTGACCGGTCATAATGAGGTCGTATTGGTTGTGTTCGACCCCAACCAAATTAGTTACGAGCAGCTCCTAAAAACCTTCTGGGAAAGCCACGATCCCACCCAAGGGATGCGTCAAGGCAACGATCGCGGTACTCAATATCGCTCCGGCATCTACACCTATTCTCCCGAGCAGAAGACCCTGGCGGAGGCAACCAAAGGGCAGTACGCCCCCGCGCTGAAAGGCGCTGGCTACGGTGACATCACCACCGAGATTATCGATGCTCCCGAGTTCTATTACGCCGAGTCCTACCACCAGCAGTATTTAGGCAAAAATCCTAACGGCTACTGCGGTTTGGGGGGCACGAACGTGTCTTGCCCCATTGGCACCGGTGTAGGAGCTTAGGTCTCTGGTCCAGTTATCTAAAATCCCTAGATTTAAAGCTGAGCGGCCCTCACCGATGGGGGGGCTGCTTACGTGTTTCAGATGTTTTGATAGCCGTTAGGGCACCAACCGCAGAAACTTCTTTTTGCCCACTTGAAGGATGCGATTGTATAGCTCGTCAGGAGCAGCGAACTCTTGATTGGGATCGGTGGCCTTATCACCATCCAAACGAACGCCACCATTTTGCACTTGGCGGCGAGCATCGCTAGAGCTTTTGCACAGGCCTGTTTCTCGCAATAGGTAGGGGAGCTTGGCCGGGAAATTAACGGAGACTAGAGAGCACTCAGGGATGGCTGATGTGGCATCGCTCGATCCCTTGCTGGTTAAATCCCGAGCCGCTTGTTTGGCTTGCTCGGCCGCGTCAACTGAGTGGTATTGCGAGACAATCTCGGTGGCTAACAGAATTTGGAGATCGCGCGGACTCTCCGGCAAGCTTTCGGGCGCTAAGTCGGTCAGGAGTTCAAAATACTTCGGCACTAATGTGTCCGGCACTTTCTCCAGTTTGGAATACATCGACAGCGGATCGTCCGTCAGGCCCACATAGTTATCGAGAGACTTCGACATCTTTTGGAAACCGTCTAGCCCTTCCAGTAGCGGGAGCAGGAGGCCAAACTGTGGAGATTGCTCTTTCCACTGCTGTAGATCGCGACCGCACAGCAAATTGAATTTCTGGTCGGTACCGCCCAATTCCACATCTGCCTGCAGTGCCACAGAATCATATCCCTGCAGCAACGGGTAGAGGAATTCATGCAGGTAGATGGGCGTGCCGGATTCGTAACGTTTGGAGAAGTCCTCTTTGGCCAGCATTTGCCCGACAGTCATCTGAGCTTGCAATTCTACAATTTGCTTCAGAGTGAGTTGACCGAGCCATTCGCTGTTGCGGCGAATCTCCAGCCGCCCGGGAGTGTCGAAATCGAGGATTTTGCGCGCCTGCTCTAAATAGGTCTCGCTGTTAGCTTTGACATCCTCTGCACTCAGTCGCGGGCGGGCTTCCGAGCGACCGGTGGGGTCGCCAATCTGAGCGGTAAAATCGCCAATCAGCAATATGGCAGTGTGGCCGGCATCCTGAAACTGACGCAATTTGCGCAGCGCTACCGTATGTCCCAGGTGCAAGTCTGGGCGAGTGGGATCGATGCCCAACTTGATCCGCAGGGGGCGATCGCTTTCGTCCAGCCGCTTGGCAAGCGCGGATCCACCCCCCGGCAATATCTCCACAACGCCCCGCTCGGTCAGTCGGGTTATGTCGGCTGCACTAGTACTCAAAATCTTCATCAGATATCACATTGCGTTTCGATTATCTCGTCTGATGGCTCCCTCGTGATGGTGATTTGATGAACGACGATAGTGGAGAATGTCAGGTTGACGGAGCCATTCGCTCGGGGTAGTTGTCTCATCACACAACGAAACATCTCTCGCCCTCTCCTTCCAATGTGGGAGAAAAAAAGGGGATGATCGCTATCGAGCTTGGGTTGGAGGGCGTAGCAATTTACGTGTGGAAAAACGGCAGACGCGATTGCGCGTCCCGCTGCTGCCGGTGTTTGGACGAGCAACATATAATGGGTTCCAGTTTTTTGGGTGTGTCGCGTGTCAAATCCTCCTCAGCCTCCATCACGACGATCTCAAGCACCCCGCCCTTATCGTCCTCCAGAGGACGATCTCCAGCCGCAAAGAAGCCACCAACCTCAAAGAGGTCGCCAGCCTCAAAATCTTTCGCGACAACCTGGCCCCAATCAACGCCGGAGCCGTCCTCCGGGCGGTCGCCCTCTAGCTTGGATGCTGTTGGGGGCACTCAGTAATGTCAGTTTGGCCGTTTTACTGCTGGGCGCTACTGCTGTTGCAGGGACCTTAATTGGCTTGGCCAGCAGTTTTCGCGGGCTGCCGGATGTCGCCAGTTTGGATAACTACGTCCCCAGTGAAACAACACTAATTGTGGATACGAATGGGGAATTCATCTCTGTTTTGCACGGAGAGGCCAACCGCAAGATTGTTTCGTTAGACTCCATTTCCTCCGAAATGAAACTGGCGTTGCTGGCGGTGGAAGACAGCCACTTCTACATCCATGAAGGGATTAACCCGGTGGGGATTGGGCGGGCCCTCTGGGGTAGTTTGACAGGGGGATTCGGCTCGGCTGGAGGTGGGTCAACCCTGACCATGCAATTGGTGAAAAACCTATTTTTGACCCCCGAGCAATCGGTGGCCAGGAAAGCGGCCGAAGCAGTGTTGGCCGTGCGAGTCGAACAGGTGTTCGAAAAAGACGAAATTATGGAAATGTACCTCAATCAAGTGTATTGGGGACATAACTTGTACGGAGTCCAGACGGCGGCTGAAAGCTACTTTGACAAAAGTGCGTCCGAGCTGGATTTGGCAGAATCTGCCATGCTGGCAGGGCTGCTGCAGGCTCCAGAGCAACTCAGTCCGTTCCGTAACCTTGAGGCTGCCAAACAACGTCAATCGTTGGTGCTGCAGCGGATGGTCGAACTGGAGTGGGTCGAGCCAGAGGTGGCTGAGGCGGCGGCCCAGCAGGAACTGACCTTGGGTCGCGTCACCTCGTTCCAGGCTGATTCTCCAGGGGTTGCCGATGCGATTGAAGCGGAATTAAGCGAACTGTATGGGCGCGAGGCTCTACAGCGGGGTGGATATCGAGTCCAGGCGACGATTGATTTGCAGTTGCAGCGGGCTGCCCTGCAGGCGGTGTCCGATGGGTTTGCGTCCTTGGAGGAAAGCGGACGTCAGGCGGATCAGGTGGCTCTGGTGGCGGTGGAACCGCAGACGGGCTTGGTGAAAGCTCTGGTGGGTGGAGCCAACTCGCAGCGTGGACAATTCAACCGCGTTACGCAGGCTCTGCGGCAGCCCGGTTCGGCCTTCAAACCTTTTGTCTATTACGCTGCACTAGCTAGCGGTGACTACGGATTGCAGAGCACTCTCAATGACAGCCGCATTTGCTATCCGGATGTGGAAGAGGATTACTGCCCTCGCAATTACGACAACACCTTCCGAGGTCGGATGCCCTTGCTGCGCGCGTTGGAGCTATCGCGCAATGTTCCTACAGTTAAGTTGGCTCACGATATCGGGATTGGTGAAGTCATTGAGGCTGCCGAGGCGGCCGGTATTCAACAAGAGGTGTTACCCAATTTATCTATCTCGTTGGGCGCAGCAGACGTGACTCCCTTAGAGATGGCGAGTTCGTATGCCACGTTTGCCAACGGCGGTTACCGTATCGAGCCGCGCCTGATTTTGCAGGTGATTGATAACCAAGGCAATGTGCTGGATGCGGCGGAGCCCGAACCCGAGCTGACGATGGACCCGTGGTCGGTGGCTACGTTGGTGGAGGGGCTGCAAGGGGTGACTCAGCGAGGGACTGGACGGGCTGCATTGCTAGAAGATGGACGCCCGATCGCTGGTAAGACCGGGACGACGTCCGACTTTCGCGATGCTTGGTTTGTGGGCTTTACGCCCCAGTTGTCAACGGCGGTCTGGATTGGTAACGATGACAACTCTCCCATGGCGAACGGTACCAGCGGTGGTGGCTATGTGGCTCCCATTTGGAAGCAGTTTATGACTGCAGCGATGGAGGACGAGCCGGTGGAGGAGTTCCCCAGCCCGAGTTTGTACGTGTCTCCCAGACAGGCTAGTTATCGTTGATGATGTTTCATGCTGGCTGCCTGAGATAGCGCGCGGTTCAATTCCATCGGTGAATTCTGTGTAGCCTCGGTTTACTGCACCAGTTGCTTGAGTTTCTTGCACCAGGCGATCGCCAATTTGGCATCGCTGAACGGCACCTGGGTTGGTGTTGTACCGTCTGGCCCGTAGAGCGTGACGGCAAATGTTTTGCCGGCGGTTAGCTCCTGGGGTGGCCATTCCAGTTCTGTGCTGTTCACCTGCAATTCGACACGATTGACACGATCGAGGTCGATGCTCTGCAAGTTGATGGGGCCAGAACTACTGGGTTCCCCCCAGGTCAACACGCGATCTTGGAGTCCGGCTACTGCTGCCGTATCGTACTTAGCGGTATCGAAATCTTGTGACCAGATGCGGTAGCTTTCCACTTGACGGTAGGAGCGCCAGCCCAGCCAGGTTAAGGTGATGAACGTCCCCAGCAGCGGCAACCACAATAATCCTCGTTCCATCTCAGCCGCTCCTCTACCAGTACCGAGTGTCATTGTCTCAGCCAGCCCCCTCCCCACTCAATCGCGCTCCCCTCAAGCACGATTCTGACTCCTCGCCACAGTCCGGGCGGTTGTGGTTGGGCTGCGCGGTGTGGGCGTTTCGAGGTTGGTTAGGAGGCTTTTATCCGTCTGGCAGTCGTGCGGGAGACTTCCTCAAACTGTATGGCCAGAGATTGACGGCGGTGGAGGGCAACACGACGTTTTACTCGATTCCCGATGAGGATACGGTACAGAAGTGGGCGAAGAGCGTACCGGAATCCTTTCGGTTTTGTCCCAAGTTGCCGCGAGAAATTACCCATCGAAATCGACTGGCACCTGCTGCAGATGCTGCCCTGGATTTTCTGGAACGGATGCAGGGACTGGGCGATCGCCTGGGGCCAATCTTTGCCCAGTTACCTCCTGGCTACGGTCCAGCGTTGTGGGAGGATTTATCGGAATTTCTCGATCGCTGGCCAACTCGCACGACACCGTTAGCTTTGGAAGTTCGTCATCTTGAATGGTTTCAAGCCCCGCATGTTGGGCGGCTCAACCGGATGCTGGCCAAGCTGCGAGTAGGGCGAGTGTTGTTGGATACACGAGCGATTTACGATGGCGCGGACGATCCGCAGGTGCTGTCAACTCGACGCAAACCGAATGTTCCGCTGCAGCCTACGGTGACCAGCTCGTTTGCCTTGGTTCGATACATTAGCCATCCGCATCACGAGCGCAATCATCATTATTGGGATGAGTGGTGCGATCGCATTTTGGACTGGTTGGCGCAAGGCACCGATGTCTATTTCTTTGTTCACTGCCCGGAAGAAGTCAATTCTCCTGAGTTTGCGCGGGAAATCCAGCGACGTTTACAGGAGAAGGGACGTGTGAAACCGCTGCCCTGGAGCAGCATCGCAATGGAAACGGAAGAGCAATTGGATTTGTTTTAGCTGAATTTCAGTTCTACATGGCCATTCTGGGGGATGGAAAACGCGCGAGACTGGCGAGGGCAGAGAGCGGAAACATAATCATCAGAGTCAGCCAGAAGCGATGAAACAAATCTAGAGCTACAACTTAGTTTTGACGACCCCACACTTAGCACTTATTATACTGATATGGCTTTATCCAGAGCAGCTGAGGGACTGGCCCTTTGACGCTGCGGCAACCCGATAGACCTAGGGATGGCCCCACCCCTCCCATGACGCTCTATCACGGTGCCAACTCCTGCGGTTGAACGGAACCGACAGATAAAGTGCAAGTCTTGCCCACATTCTGAGTCCAATCCGTTCTCTTTCAGTCATCGGTCAAAGGCCGAGACAAGCTGACACCGCCTGTCTGCACCTATCCATGAGGGGAGCCATAACAGTTGATTGAGAATGTCTCCGTTTCCATGCCGAATTGAGAGGCTGTCTGTCTAGCACTGTTGTGACCTGTATCTTCCTTCTAGGGTGTGGTTCCGCTGGGAAGCTCTGATGTTTTATGAGATCTCCACTGTGACCAGACGCTATTTGTTTTCTTCCGAATCTGTGACAGAAGGGCACCCAGACAAGATTTGCGATCAAATTTCAGACGCTATTCTAGATGCTCTATTAACTGCCGATCCAGCTAGTCGGGTGGCGGCAGAGGTTGTGGTCAATACTGGTCTTGTGCTCGTGACCGGAGAAATTTCCACCCAAGCTACTGTCAATTACACTCAGTTAGTTCGGGACAAGATTGCCGAAATTGGCTACACCGATTCCAATAACGGATTTGCGGCCAATAGTTGCTCTGTCCTGATTGCCCTCGACGAGCAGTCACCAGATATTGCCCAAGGGGTAGATGTCGCTCTTGAAAATCGGGGGGGGGCGATGATTCGTTTGATTCGATTGGGGCTGGCGACCAAGGACTCATGTTTGGATTCGCCTGTAATGAAACGCCTGAACTGATGCCGCTGCCTATTAGTGTGGCTCATCGTCTAACCCGTACGTTGGCTGAAGTTCGCAAGAATGGAACGCTAGCGTATCTAGGCCCAGATGGAAAAGCGCAAGTCACTGTTGCATACGAGGATGGTAATCCCGTCGGCATCGACACCATCCTGATTTCTACCCAGCATTCAGAAACCATCGACGATCTGACCAGCAACGATGAGGTACAGGCTCGCATCCGAGCGGATTTGATGCAATCGGTTATTCGTCCCGCGTTCGAAGGATTGGCGCTGCAGCCATCGGAGACTACTCGCATTCTCGTGAATCCCACTGGCAAGTTTGTGATTGGTGGCCCTCAAGGAGATTCTGGGCTAACCGGCCGCAAGATCATTGTCGATACCTACGGCGGTTATTCTCGGCATGGGGGGGGAGCATTTTCCGGCAAGGACCCAACAAAAGTCGATCGCAGTGCTGCCTACGCTTGCCGCTACGTGGCAAAGAATATCGTTGCAGCTGGGTTGGCCGATAAATGTGAAGTCCAAGTGAGTTACGCCATTGGGGTTGCTCGTCCGGTCAGTATCTTGGTAGATACCTTTGGTACTGGCAAAATTTCTGAAGAAGCGCTGCTCGACTTAGTGACTCAGAATTTTGACCTTCGTCCGGCAGCGATCGCCTCCCACTTTAACCTGCGCCAACTGCCACAACAACGAGGTGGGCGCTTCTATCAAAATATTGCTAGCTACGGTCATATGGGCCAGACCCATCTCGATTTGCCGTGGGAAGCAATTGATAAAGCTGCAGTCTTAAAAGAGGCCGCTCTAGCCACTACGGTGCAGTAGTCGAGCCCCTGCTTGGTCGATATAGCTTTCTGCAATCAGCTATGGAGGATCCTCTAGCTACGTTTCTCGGTAGATCTAGGGTTTGAACTATCCTCGCCCTCCAGCCCCTCCAGCGGATTGCTATATCAAATCAGCGCTTGACAAGAGCTTTGGACAAGCGCTGATTTGCGTGGGTGAATTATTTTCCAGTGCACCTACTTAGTTGGGTCCTTCCTGGTTGGCCCAATAGTTAAAAATGGGGCTCTGGAGGTTCGGCCATTTAAGAACTTCACTAGATATTCAAAACATCATCCTAATTAATTGCGAGCGACTATGGCATACAACTGGTGCCTCTTCTATCGCATTCAATTATCCAGAAAGTGGCAGAAAATTAATAGAGGAACAACAAGTAGATAAAACCGAGAGTTGCCAAAATAACTAAGGTTAGACAAATGATTAGTGTCGTTCTCTCCAGGTCGTTGATACGGTTAACTGCCTTGCCCAATTGGTGCTCGAGGCGAAGCCGTTCTTGGGGGGACAATCCCTTAACTTCAGTCCCTGAAAACACTACTTCGTCAGTCACAGGTCTTGAGAAGGGCTCGTCGACAGTGTAGTAGGGTTGCGGGGAGGATTGGCTGGCCAGAGCATTCAGTTGATTCCCCCTCTCGTCACTTGTATCTGCAGGAATTATGTCCGCAGTATCTTGATTGAAGTTGGCTTGCAAGACCTGTTCTTGCATACCGGGACCGAGTTGAAAGTAGCCCTTATGGATAGAGTGAACTGCGCTGATCAGTTCCGCTGGGGGGGTTGCTTTGTGTAGATAACCTTTAACGCCCACTTGTAACGCCCGATTGAGATATTCGATGTCGTCGTGGGTGCTGAGAACTAAAACTTTGGTATCGGGAAAGCGTTTGGCGATGGCTTTGCATGTCGATAAGCCATCAAGACCAGGCATCTCGATATCCATGATGGCGATATCAGGGCGGAGCGCTTCGATTTGGGCGATGGCAGCTTGTCCGCTACTGGCACTACCTACCACGTTAATACCTGGATCGCTGGACAGGTAAGTCTTCAACATCTCTTGGACGAAGCTCTGGTCGTCCACAATCAGTACGCTGATGGTGGTTGAATCCTGCACGATCATAATTTAAGTGAAAGCTCAGCAACTTAATCTATCTATTCCCTTAACCATATCACCCAACTACAACAAGTATAGTTAGCAGCTGCGCATGGGGGAAATTACCGATATAAGATGGCGATTGATTACATCTCTACGTAAGGACACGTGAATGTCAATTTTTTGGTAAGGCTATTTCTCTCACTTTGTAACAATTTTGGGCTAGATGCTGAAGTTAGGAAAATAGTAAGTTCATCGGAAATATAGTTGCATGGAATCATTACCTTTAGCGCGCGGCGACATCATTAGAATTGATCGTCTCTTGCTTGCTTCTAGTAATGAGGGAGAGGGGAGCAGGAGCCCTATCGAGTTCAGGTTAGAAAATGGATGAGTGTCTCTGGTTGTCGAATGTGGTCTAGCAAACTGAAAGGCAGACTGTAACTGCTACTTATAGATCGGTTCAATGGGTTGTGTGACTGTAAAACCTGCTCTGTCCAGTCACTTGCTTGGCAGCGGTGCGGCCTTCCTAACAGGCCAAAACTAGTGATTTTGGGGGGGGGAGAACTGGTTTGCAACCGAAGAATGAAATGGCGCCCTCTGGGGGCGCCACTAGAACGATACGGTAAAGCTCTAGCCTTCTCCCCCAGGAGCTTGGAGATCGGTGTCAGGAACAGAACGGCTGATGAAGTTAGCAACATAGCCTCGACTGATCCCCAGCGATTCGAGTTCGGCTAACAGCTTCTCAATGGTTTCGTCCACAGTCTGCTGACGCTTCTGCTCTAGTTCTCTCCGACGAGCGTTTAATTTGACCAGCTCAATATCAATTTGCCGTAAGTCTTCCATGCGATCCTCCGATGCCCATTCCCACACGGCTTGTTAAATGCCATCTGGACAAATTTCATGATGCATTTTAACTGATACGGGTAACTGAACTAAATTTCATTCAACGTTTGGACGATCTGGATGACTGGCACATCAACCAAATGAGCCTCATTTTTTGTAGAAAAAAGTGTTGGAGAGCCCTGCCCCGACACAGTCCGCAGATTTTGGATGAAATTTCAACGATTGATGGTCTAGTCTCAATCCTCATAGCATTGTTGTAATACTTAAGAGATACATATAACAATCGACAATCTGCTATGGAGACCTTCCTAACTACTTTTCCTTAAAAGTCAAGTATTTTCCAAGTCTCAACCCTCCAGGCATTACAGCAGATTGCGATAGAAAGGGACTTGAGAGCCCTGTACAATCTCTGGCAAAATGCTTTTGCTTGCTGCCATACAAGGCAGCAGATTCTACGAACTCAGAAAAAGTGAGTACTGGCTTGAATTATTTGTAGTGGTGGCTAATGTGATGTGGTACTAGTAGCCTGTAATGGTCCGCTATTTCGAATACTGCAGTAGGCCCAAAACTTCGAACACCTCCATGATTTCAACAAGGATTTGGAGATATGGTAGCCGTGCGTTTATGAGAGCTCTCTCTCAAGCTCCTTAAACAGACAGTCAATCTGGGGGTTGGGTAGCCTATCACCCAACAATTAATTGGTTGCTAAGACAATGGCGAATCCAATGGATGCCAATACAGCTAATGCAACCCATAAATTCATGACTGCTCTTTCAAGCCGTTTGATGCGTTGAGTAATGGACGAGCTTTGCTGGCTCTCTTGTCTGCGGGCATTGAACAGACTTTGTGTCACTTCTTCGCGATTGGCACCATCCGTTGTCGGTTCGACGTTTCCCAAATCGGTATTCCCCAACGGTTCGGAACGAATTGGGCGTAGGCTGGTTCGTCGGACTGGTGGTTGCTGGACTGTTTCCGAAGCGGTGCGATTACTCAGCATGTGCTCGATCAAACCTGGCCCCAACTGCAAGTAGCCCTTGTGAATGTAATGTATGGCATCAATCAGCTCTGAAGGGGGAGTTGCTCGATTCAGGTATCCTTTGACTCCTAGCTGCAGAGCCCGGTTCAGCAGAGCGGAGTCGTTACGACCGCTCAGGATGAGGATTTTGGTTTCTGGGCAATGCTGGGCGATCGCCTGCATTGCAATCAAACCATCGTTTCCCAGTCTCTCTATATCCAGAATCGTGACATCGGGTTTATGCTGCTGAATCTGGGTAATGGTGGATTGGCCATCACCAGTGTCTCCCACCAGTTGAATCGATGGATCGTCATTCAAGTAAGCTCTGAGCATCGACTGGGCGAGACCTCGCTCGTCTGCAATCAGCACACGAATGGTAGTTGAATCCGTTGCGTTCATAACCCAGGACGAAAATCACAATGTTGAAGATATGAATTGTACATCCATATTGTTCCTTAATTAACAACAGTATACATACCGAGTGGGTATGCCTGAGTGGATAGCTACTGTCGGTGTTATGACGAGAGACATGCCGCTTGTGATTGTTCAGAGCGGTCTTCGTTTAGTCTGCATCTTCTGGTCTGTCTCGTATTGTGATGAGTAGATTGCGATGTGGTTCTAATGTGTCAAAGAACTGTCATAAAAGCGATGCATTACTGGCGAATGGATTGAGATCGTGGCGAAGAAGGCTATGTATCACCCAATCCGAGTGGTAACTGAGAACAACTATCTATCGGCAGGCTAGCGTTCACTCGCTATTCTTGAGGCTGTCTGCCACGCATCGAATGGAACGAGGTGGGCTGCTGCCGATCGCGAAGGTACTCGGCAGTTTAGTTGCCTGATGGTTTAAGTGATGGAGCGGTTTGTGTGATGCATCAATGGGCCATCCTTTCGTCGCTGGGTCAATCACCGGCTATGAGATCGATTGCGAAGGGGGTGGCGATCGCATTGCTGTTTCAGATTGTCTCGGTGCTTCCCACCATCGCCCAAACCAATTCTGTATCTGGAGACGTCGATTGGAAAAACAGCAGTTCGGACATCGGCGATCGCGAGATCGATCCGTTACCGGAGGACAGCACATCACAGGTGGACAGCACTTTAAAGGAGGACAGCTTAGACCAAAGCCCGGTCTGGCAGAGGTGGCAGGATAACCCTCCCAATGTGTTGGACGAAATTCGCAACAATCCTGCTCTACCTCCTCGCGTCCGGTTGGGGGTTGCAAGCACTCGTGAATGGCTCGTTGGGATTGCAGCCATCACCGTCTCCGACCGTGCGGTGGTGACTGGGCATTATCGTGCCGCATTTGATGCCCAGTCTGCTGAGGACTATTG
>JBFRWD010000011.1:0-4906 GCA_051439425.1 Synechococcus sp. | reverse complement strand
GTATTTGGGTGGGCTAGAGTTTCCTGTTGTTAAGCTCCCACCTGAAGCATGCTTTCCCCCAACGAAAGACTCGGCCCGAGCCTCGCTTAATGGCTCAAACAGCGGTAAATCTCGATCGCGTTTCATGGCTTTACTTCCTAATTGGTTAGCTAGCACCCATTTTTAAATCGAAAAACCGAAGAGACCTTCCCGCATATCCAGCAACATAGATCTCAAAGTCTGCGACCACTAGTTTCATTGCCGCAGAAACATAGAGGTGCTAGATATCGAGGCCAATCATAGATTGACAAACTAAACCTTGGAATAAAAGAGATTCCAGGGAGCGCTCTTTACCGTCAGTATGGGAGGGGGCGTTTCTATTGAGTCCCCCCTAACCCCTTACTGCGTAGCGTTCCTGTGCAATTTCTAACCCTTACAGTTGTTATGTAGCTTCGCTGAATTTCTAACGCATATCTGCCATTGCAGAGGTCCCAAGATGTGGGCTTGGACCCCACCCCCGGCCAAAGACTCAGCCTGAGTTTCGTTCAATGGCTCAAACAGTGGCAGGTCCTTACTTTGGTTAGACTGAGCTTTGTTCAATGGTCCAAACAGTGGTGAATTCTGATTGCGTTTCATAGTCTTACTTCCTAATCGGTTAGCCAGCACCTGTTTTTTTAATCGAACAACAGAGAAATACGATCACTCACTGAACCTTGACAACTCATCATGACTGCAAAGGTTATGTCAAAGTGCCATATGGAGTGTCAAGGCCGAACATAAGGACTCTTCTGTGAGCACCTCATACAACCATTGCAACCATATTGCTTTGGTCACTGTCATTTGTGAGGAGAAGCAATGTAACTCTAACTCAAGTCTTTCATCGATGTATTGTAAAAAACGGACATCCCAATCGAATCTCGGCGATTTGCGTCATGGCCCCTAGTGCCTACCAGCTATTCCAACCCATTGCCGAACTCAAACCACACATCCGCCGCATACCATTCGATACATCCCTAGCCGCGAAAAAGACATCTCCAGCCCAAATCATCAATGGGTGCTTGTGAGCTAGAGGCCTTGTGTACAAGTGGGTGCAGCTATTCCCAAGATCGTCGAAATAGTATTGACCCTGCCCGGTTTTCTGTCTATCCTGATGGCATGGAAGTTCAACGCGTTGCCCGCAGCCTCGAAGCACTTGGAAACACCACCCGGTTAGACATTTACAAGCTTCTTGTCAAAGCAGGTGATTCCGGTTTTTCGGTGGGAACGTTGCAATCGCGTACAGAGATTCCCCGCTCCACCCTGTCCCACCATCTGCATCGATTGATCGACGCGGGATTAGTCACTCAAGAGCGACAGGGGACGACCCTCTTCTGCAAGGCAGACTATGCCGTGATGAACGGCATTATCGAGTTCCTCACGGCAGAATGTTGTGCCGAACAGGAGTGTGACAGCGAGGTGGCATAGAGAATATCTTTAAAAGCCATTTTTTTTTGAGATCGTATAACTATATTTCTGGGAATATCGACAAAACATCATTTGCTCGCTGACAGATTGTGCTCGCCAACAGAGAGAAACCGATGACAGCCAAAATGCCGACCTACGTTCAAGCCATTGTCAAAGACTGGGATCGAGTCCTGCTGGCTATCGCAGCCATTGTGTTGATATTGGCAATATGGCAACCCCAGCAAGCGATCGCCACTCTACAATTCGTAGCCAGCAGCCTCCAGGACGTTGTGCCGTTCTTACTGTTGTCTATTGCCGCAGCTGCCTATGCCAAAGCCTCGGGAGCCGACAACTTGATTGGCCGAGTGTTTGACGGCCACGTCCACAAGTCCATTGTGTTAGCCGCCTTGATGGGGGCATTTTCCCCGTTTTGTTCCTGCGGTGTGATTCCGCTGATTGCGGCGTTACTGTCGATTGGGGTGCCACTGCCGGCGGTAATGGCTTTCTGGCTATCATCCCCTCTCATGGACCCCTCCATGTTTGCCCTCACTCTGGGAACGTTGGGGTCTCAGTTTGCTGTCGGTAAGACAGTTGCCACCATCTCCATCGGTCTGTTCGGCGGATTTGGTTTACTGCCTTTAATGGGTCAAGCGGCGTTTGCCAATCCCCTGAAGGATAGTGTCGGCAATGGAGGGTGTGGGGGCAGTAAAATTCGCAATCCCAAAGCGGTTGTGTGGCGGTTTTGGCACGAAGGCGATCGCACCCAAGCCTTTTGGAAAGGGGCCTGGGATAGCCTGTTCTTTTTGGGTAAGTGGCTGCTGTTGGCCTTTGTGTTAGAGAGCTTGATGCTGGCATACGTCCCTGACACGTTGGTGCAATCCTTGGCTGGCGATGGCAATCTTCTCTCTGTGGCGATCGCTGCTGCTGTCGGTATTCCAGCCTATTTGAATGGCTATGCAGCCCTGCCGCTAATTGATGGGCTTGTTCAACAGGGGATGGCACAGGGGGCGGGGATGGCGTTTTTGCTAGCGGGTGGTGCCACCAGTATTCCAGCCGCGATCGCAGTCTATGCCATTGCTCGCAAGCCGGTGTTTTATGCCTACCTGGCATTTGCATTTGTGGGTTCAGTCGCATCCGGCTTGCTGTTTGAGTTGCTGATTTGAGAAGACTTTTTCACGTTTACAAATGGCACGTGGACTGGTGCTTCCCCAAGGCTTGCTGCAGCGCCGTCTTTCCCACTCGCCAGTATTTTTTGCTGCAAGCCTGTCAAACTACAAGGCAATTCTATGAAACCGTTCACTGTCTTCCCCAATGCCACGATCGAACCAGTAGGCACTATCTCAAATCGTTTCCTACAGCTCAATCTCCGTACTGTTCACGATGCCTGTGCTTGGGTGCAGCAGCTTACCTACGGATCGAATTCCAGCAATGATGATTCAGAACTTCTGTTTGATGAACTGCGAGGAACCTGCACTAGTAAGCATGGAGCGATCGCCCGATTAGCTCAGGAACTGCAGTTACCCATTCAAAAGCATCTGGGGTTTTATCGGCTGACCGATCGGATCGTGACAGGTGTGTCCGAAATCCTGCAGCGCTACGACCTAGAATTTCTTCCCCAGATTCATTGCTTCTTGATCTACAACAATCGGCGAGTCGATTTAACAGAAGGCAATTGCAACGGCAAAAATCTCACCATTGAGGACTACGACTTCGTGGTGCCGGTTCAACCAGACATCGATGAGGAGACCGAAACCTGCTATTACTTCACCTATCTGGAACGTTACCGAGACATCCACCCCCGCTTTCAACAGCTAGACCCCCAAGCAGTACTTCAGATTCGGGAGGAATGCGATCGCCAAGTTAAATACCAATGCTCGGTCATGGCCAGCCGATTAACCGCCAAGGTTTAAATCCCCGATAATCTAACCCGCTGATGATCGAAAACCTCCAACGCTCTGAATCGTTTTCTGACTCCATTGTTGTTTTTTTCTGTTAATTCCCGCCCCCGAGCTGGAGTTTGGGTGAGGATTCGGCTGGAGAGTGCTAGCACCACTCTTGCCAGATCGTTGAGTGGTTGTGATAGGGGAACAGCAGTGAAGGGAAAAAGACTATTTACCCTGCTAGGTAGCGGGCTGCTATTTTTTGGGGTTGGAACGACTGAGGTTGAATCTGCGGCGATCTCTGCGGCAGATGTTGATACAGCTCAAGGCAACACTGCTCAATACTTCATCGCCCAAGACCCCCTGCCCGTCGTTCCCATTCCCTCTTCCCCCGGCGATACCGTTCCTCCCAGCATCTCCCCGTCAAATTCTTCCTCTTTCAATTCCAATATCCTCCCGCCCGCTACCGATCTGCGCCAGGTGGTGGATCTATTTGTTGTGGAATCCTACGGGGTCGACGAGTCAAACTTGCCGCACTTTCAGCCGCTGCGCACAGAGCTAGCGGCGCGCCCCTCCGTCCCCGGCCAACCCCAACAACGGGAATATCTCTTCATCCAAGAAGTGATTAGTCGCTACGGCACAACCGGCGATCGCCTGCTAGAACCGTCTGAATTCAACCAACTGCTCAACCGACCCCGCCCCCCAGTCCCATCCCAAACCCTTAGCCCCGGCCTCATTTACGTCGCCGCCCCCGAGTTAACCCCGTCCACCGCGAGGCAGCTTCGCCAAGTCTTGATGACGAACAACTACTCCAACGGAGTGGTGCTTGACCTGCGCGGCTCGGTGGGCTATGACCCGCAAGTGGTGGCAGATATTGCCCGTTTATTCTTGCCTCAAGATGTAGCCCCAATTGTGACCAGTACCCGCCGCACGGGCGATCGCATCGAATGGGACAGCCGCAACCAACCCCTAGCTGCCGACTTACCTATTCTTGTCTTTATCGACAATCAAACCCGGCAGGGGGCGACCATGCTGGCAGCGATCTTGGCCAACGGACGCTACACCACATTGGCCGGACAACCCACCCAAGGTACGGAACTGCAAACTCAGTTTTTTGTGCTGCCCTCAGAGGCTGCAGTGGAATTGGCGATCGCCCGCTGGCATCCTGGAGCACTGGGAGACGACACAACTAACGTGGAATCGGCAGCAGCACAAGGGGTCATTCCCGATCGCCAGCTCAACCCCCAACAAGATTGGCTAGCCCAAGTCCCCAACCTACTCCCCAATCAAGCGGCAGACAGTCGCACTCCCACTATCTCGATCCAGGAAGAACAAGTGGGACGCTTCACCCTGGGGATGGACTTGGGCGATCCGGGCACGGGTAATCTCGGAATTGTGGATTCGATTTCGGGGCGATCGGGAGAGAACGTGATTCGACCCAACAGCGATCTCAAGCTGTATTACCTCGAAGATTACGTGGTGTTTGGCTATCGCAACCGCAATACTCTGCGCAGCTTTTTTGCCGATCGCATTTACATGAATGCTCCGGAAACCTACACGGCCGACGGCATCGGGATTGGGGCGACATACGAGCAGGTGATTGC
>JBFRWD010000010.1:0-17976 GCA_051439425.1 Synechococcus sp. | reverse complement strand
GGAACGCACAAGGAAACAGCAGCAGGCCGGACCAACCGACGAATACGAATCGGTCCCGCTTGAGCCAGTCGTCCATGATGTCGAACCAGCCGCGGTTCGCTTGGCTGCGACCCATTGCGATGGTCATAGGATTTCCTCTCTTAGCTCAAATCGAACAAAGTGATAAGAATGCAAAAAAGCAAGACTTAAATGTAACTACTATAGATAGCCGTATTTTTACGAAATATCAAGCGGAGCAACTTTTCTCTAAGCCAGGTGTAGCAACCTAAAAGCGACGCCCGTCACGATCGCCCACTAGACCAGACTGTCATGTCAGATGAGCCTTTTGGAGTGGAGACTGTCGATCGCAATTTTCTACTCTGCTCTCAGAATCCATTCTCTCTGGGAGTGCTGGCTGAATAAATGAATTTATATGAAGTCCGAGTCGAATGCTTGATGTCTTGGCCCTTACCCCGTCGGGATTTGGGAAAGGCGAGTTGCCAGTACCTACGATAGGCACTGTATGCAAGGCTATGTAGTAGGGATGGGATTTAGGAGCGAAGGTTGGACAGCCACGCAGCACCTGCGCTTTCTGCGGTAGCGGCACCCCCCATTCCTCGTCTCCTATTACCTGACTGCTGTGGGGGCCGATGCGGAATTTGCTAGTTGAGTGGGAGTTTATGTCTATGCGGTGGTTGCCGATGAAGAAGTGTTTGTTTGTGGGGGCGGCGTTGGCCAGCTTGGACACTTTTAGAATGCCTGTATTCGCTCAACGCATCCGCGATATTCCAGAACGGACCGCACAAATTTACGAACTGATGCCTGACCTACCGGGTTCTGGGGAAGACGAGCAGTGGTTACAGCGAATTTTGCTATATCACGTGCGTACGAAAGGACGACTGACGGATAGTAGATTTGACTGGCGATTAACGTTTGCTGATTTCCTCGATGCGAACGAACCGATTTATGCAGACCAATATCCATCCGGTAATACGGATGTAAATCCCCTAACGGACGATCGCCAGCTGTTCCAGGCGATGACGCGTCAAGATCGCAACGAGTTTTTGGCTGCCATTTTGGAAGTGTATGGCAATAACTCGGTGACGAACCCTCTGGAATTAGCGGGTCAGGCCGACCAGACGGAGGCCACATCGGTCACGGTAGAGGAATAATGCTTATCTGAGCGATCGGTGGGATTCCGCATGCACCCCGAGCTACACAATTACCCGTTGCGAGTAGGTCCTGGCTGGCGCGTTGGAGTGAAAGAGCCAAATGGAGGCTACTGTGCTTTGGTGGGGGGAGATCGATGGGCTGTTGAGCTGACGATGTTGGAATGGCAGGATTTTTGTGGCGCTGTGCGTCAAATTGAGGCGGCGATTGCGAGTCTGCCGGAACAAGTAATGGACGGAGAGTCGGTTACTCTCGAACACGAAACTGAACGACTGTTAGTGGTTGCAACGGGAGAGCTGCCAGGTTTGGAGCTTTACATTCAGCTACGTGACAGTCGCAATGCCGAAGGATACTGGTCGCCGGAGGTATTGCCTGGGTTGTTTGATGCCATGCGGCAATTGCGATCGTGATGGACTGTTCTCAAGCACCGATGGGTCGGTCTAGCTGCAGTCGGGGACTGTCGCCCTTCGGCGCATAGCATTGCAACCAATTGCATGGATAAACTCGCGCGACAAGCGTTGAGCAGATTGAGAGTCTACGATCGGCTGAGATCGTTGCTGAAACTGCGGACTACCGTTAGGCTGATGGTCATTCAACCTTGCTTCTCTGCTATGACGCCTACTCAAGTGCGAGCCCTGATCCAGCACGACTTTCCCAACTCGATTATTGATGTCTCTGATTTAACAGGGACGGGCGATCACTTTCAGGCGACAGTGGTGAGCGATCGCTTCACCGGTTTACCCATGATTAAGCAGCATCGTCTGGTTTATGCTGCCGTCCAGGCGAACCTCGACAGCGGTGAACTGCACGCTCTTCAGCTGTCCACATACACTCCCGAACAGTGGAATCAGTCGCGGGTACAAATTAAGGGGATGTAGACGAACATTTGACGAATATTTAAGGGGCAACTAAGGGTCATTGATTACCATTTCTATACTGCTGTAAGCCAATGACCCCCATAAGTCATGAAGATCCGACCAACCACATCTGATGACGTAGACGCTTTGCTAGCGCTGTTGACTGTTTTGCAGTTTGGTACGGATGAAATAGATGTCGTCAGAGACACGCTCGCGGATTATTTGAGCGGAAATAGCAATGCTGTATGGCTCACGGCTGTCGATCTCCAGCCAATAGGTGTCATCTATTGTGCTCCAGAACTGATGACACAAGGAACGTGGAATGTCCTCATGCTGCTTGTTCGTCCCAGTCACCAAAGACAGGGATACGGTGGTGCCTTGATGAGCCAGATTGAAGCAACGTTGGCGAAGCAGAATGCGAACCTCGTCATTGTGGAAACATCCAGCCTGGACGAATTCCAGCCAGCCCGAGCTTTCTATGCCAAATGCGGCTACAGGGAAGAGGCTCGCATTCGGAACTTCTATTCTCCAGGGGACAACAAGGTTGTCTTTACTAAGGAGCTAGTGTAAAGCTCGTGTGGGTTGGTCTGAAACAGCTGTAGATTGGGCCTGAAAACAGTGGCTCTCTCTGTGAGGGGTAAGCATCTTAAAGGGCAATGACGCGTCTTGCTATACCCAACCCAACTCATCCAAAACTAACGTACAGATAATGGCAGTTGTGACAATGGTTAAGCAGCTAACTAGTGAGTGACCTCGGGCTAGGGAGTAAGCTGCCGCTGCTGTAGCCCCCACTCCGGCAGACAAAATTCTGCTGGTTGGATTGGAACGCGGGGATTGAGGTGACCGATTCGGCATAAGTTCGATACTGCAATAGTGCAAAGGGGTTGGACGTAAGACTGACTGTAGGTTTCCTAGAACTCAAGATACTTGAGCTTGTCCAAGGTACTTCCAGCCAACTCAAGACGCGCTCAAGTTACCATTGGAAATTTTGAGGCGCGATCTCTTCTCAATAATTCTTCAATTTCAGCCCACCTCGCGACACAAAACTTCAGGCGATTGTGTCTCTCTCGTCGCAAGATTGCGCAGTAAAAACTTAAGCAATATCGCAAGCTCGATCTATGACGAGCATCCCGTCAGCGTAGGCGTGATGGATACTTGTTCTCTTTCAGACGTGCTGCAATGCATTCATAATTTGATGCCCCCTCTTGCGAGTCCGAGAGACGACTAGGACACTTGTATTTTGCTCAGAATACATTTCAGGCGGGTGTAGTCATCGCGCAAATAAATGGAGAGGGCTCGCCCTGCCCCCAATAGCCACTGGCGTCGTGCGGTAGCGGATTGGCCCACAATATCGAATGCAGCCGCACTCTGTCGTAAGACGGCGGCGACAAGCTCATCAGTTGGCACCCCTTGAGCTTGCAAAAGGGTGCGCAGGAAGTCGGTATGTTGGCAAAAACGAGCCACATCTCCCGCCTCGCATCGAAATACCCCCTGATGAATTTGTGGGGGACGAGGGGGGAGATATTGGTAGGGAGGGAGTAAGGTGCCACGTCGATCCAGAGGTTCAAAGCCGACAATCGTGACTCGGAATTCAGTCCGCAACATGGCAAAGATTTGAGGCTGTTGTTCCTGCAATTCCTGGAGCGATAAGCCCAGTGGGCGAGCCCTGTGAATGGCGTCAACGGGCAGGGTTGTGGTGTGACAGACTGCACCATAAATGATGTGATTGGCTTCTTCATCTACCGCAGTTGTCCAGCTGCCCAGGGCCGGCATAGTAGGGAAGCGCAGATCGTCTGGGGCAAAGCACTGAGCTAGATATTCAGTGGTACTGGTTTCCACTACTTCCCCCAGATGGTCGGACGATTGGGGCGTAGAGGTTGTAGGAAGGGGAACGCGAACGGCCACGGCCATTACCCTTGATATCGTGGTTATGGATAGACTGGCTGCTGCATTGGATTGAGCTGAAGCGATCCTGTGGATAGAGACACAGCTGCCAAATGGGCGTATAGCTACCAACTCTATGCTTGTTAGCCTTACCTCAAGACTACTCTGGCGCCTGAGAAACGCCTGTCTTGGTCCTTGGAATGGATCGTCAGCAGGACTGGGCGGTGGCTGCGACGATGTTCGGATGTATGGACGGTCGGCCCGAACGATGGGTGAGGAAATAGGGTAGGGCGGTTTAAGAATTGGCACATCCGCAGTCGCACGAGCGGGAGGGCGATCTTACTGTAGGAACACTTCTGGCTGTATTGCGACTGAACAACTGTCATGCCTCCCAATCCTCCCTCCTCAGATTCCCAAGGCTCTAGCTCGTTGTCACCGCCGCCGTTTCAAGCCTCAATTTGGCTGCGACTGGCTCTCAACCCCAGAACCCATCCCGAAATCTATCTACGAGGACTGGAATACTGGTTGGAATTGGGCCTAATTTCCGATGCTGAAGTTCGCTTGCAATGCAGCCAACTGTTGACGTGTCCAATACAACAACGCAAACTGCTTGCTCCTGAGAGACGTCAGTCTGAGATGGCAAACACTGCGGTTGAGCGTCCATCTCTAGCGAATCCGCTAGCAGAGGCGATCGCGCAGACTCCATTAGATAGCAGCCCTGAGGAGAGAGGGGCAGATAGTCGACAGCGATCGCCCGTGGAAGTCTTGGGGGCAACGCTAGCGGCAGAGTTCAGTCTGAATTGGCTGCTGGCGTTAGGCGTGTTTGTGGTGGTCGCCTCATCTGGAGCGTTGGCTGCCAGTCAGTGGCAGCAGGTATCTAATCTGGGGCAGTACACCATTTTGTGGGGCTATACACTAGCGTTTTTCGCGACAGGGCTGTGGTTGGGCCGCTCGGAGAAGCTGTACCTTACGGGACAGATGGTGCGGGCGATGGCGCTATTTTTGGTGCCGATGAATGCTTGGGCGATGGATGGCCTGCGATTGTGGAGCAGTGCAATTGGAAGCGGATTGGTGGCGATCGCGGCTCTCAGTTTGGTTGTGCTCAGTCGCAAAGCTGTGAGTCTCCGAATGGGAACCTCCCCATCGATCTCGACTGGTGTTGCGGGGCGGGTGCAGGGTTGTGCGTTGGTGTTGAGTGGCCTGCAGTGGGGGTGGGGATTGAGCGGTTGGCCACTGGTGGCTACGTATGTGGGGGCGATTGTCGCGTCGATCGGTTTTTGGCACGGTGAGGAACGTTGGTTTCGTGGGGGATTTCAGAGGCAGGGTGATGTATTGCAGTCGAACGTTCGTCGGCGGGAAACCGGTGGGGGAACTGCAGATGCGTCTGAGTCCCTTTTAGACGATCGTCCTACTAGCCTAATAGACACAGAAACAGATATAGAAACACTGCATGGTCCCCATCCTACTCCTACGTTATTGGGCCGCAGTCTCATGCTGGTCGGCATTGCATTACTACTCGTGAGGGCGGGGATCGACCCACGAATCGAAATCCCTCAATTGGGTCTGGCGATCGGACTTGTGGCTTGGCAGTTGGGTTGGATTGCTCGTTCGCGCCAACAACCGGATTTATGGACAATCGCATCTGCAGCACTGTTTCTACTGGGGTGGCAACTGACCGCTGAGACCCTACCTCTGCAGGCATTGGGGGTCAGTGCTCTAGCTGCGTGGATTGTGGGCGATCGGCTGCGGCGACTATGGACCTTACTGGATACCTTGCTGCTGTTTGGTTTGGTGACACAGGGGCAGGCGTTGGTGTGGTTCAGCTTGCCTGAACGCGTCCAGCAGGCGCTGATGTCTGCTGCAATACAAATCTTTGGGTCAGTGGCCATCCCGGATTCGCTGGTGGGATTAGGGCTGTTTCCAGCTGTGGGGTTGGCGGTTTGGGGGGCGGATTGGCTGCGCAGGCACGAGAAGCTGCAATTGGCGATTAGTTTGGAACGGGCTGCGTTGGCGTTGGGCGTAGTCCTGGGACTGTTTGCTGCGCTGAATCCTGGGGTGAGGGCTGTGTATTTTGCAGTCTCGACCGGGGTGCTAGCGGTTCTGGTCAGGCGAAGACTGGTAGTATCTCGCGTTTTGGTCTACCTAACCCATGGCGTGGGGGTGTTGGCTGCAGCGTTTGTGATTGATGCGCTGTTTCCTCAAGTTGGAGTGTGGGGTTGGGGGGCGATCGCGATTGCTGGCGCGGCTCTGGAATGGGGATTCGTCGCCCTATCATCCCGCTTTGAACTCTGGCGTCGCAGTAGCTGGTACCTCGGTTTTGGTTTAAGCATTACTGGATACCTCATCTGGCTCGGTTATCTGGCGTTGCGGCTGGAAGCCAATAGCACTGGTCACGGTTTGTGGAGGATCGGGTGGTTTGCCGTACCGATTGCCTCTGCCATCGTGTCTCAACGGAGTTCGCTGCCCCTAAGACTGCCCCCCCTTGCTGTCACGATTACCGGACTAATTGCGGGACAGCTGCTAACGGTAGAGACTTTGGCCACTCAATTGGCTGGATGGGCGATCGCTGCGGTTGTAATGGCTGTCCTGACCTATTGTCGACCGACAGTCCTGGAGGCTGCGTGCTCTCTGGGATTTTCCCTGTTTGGGGGAGCCATCGCGATCGCTGAACTTCCTCCCGAACCCATTGGTGTAGCCGAGTGGATGTTTGTCATTGCTGCAGTGGTCTTCGTTCTGTGGCTGACTCGCTGGCTCACGCGTTCTAGGAAATTGAGCCCTGCCCGCGAGTCATTGGAGATAGCGATTGGCCGAGCTCTCTATGGCTGGGGACTCGGATTAGGCTCGCTCAATCTTTTATTACTATTCGCCTACACGATCGGGCTGTATCTAGACGGTTTACCAACCAGTGGTTTTCAGGTGGCAGCGGCTTGGGTGATGGTGGCGGCAATCGTTGTATGTGCCACCCACCAGCAGCTTAGATGGTTGGAGATACTGGGGTTTGCGGTTGCGGTGGAACTGGCGATCGCTAGTTTGCTAGCTCTCTGGACGTTAGAGACTCTTCCGTTAGCCACAGTGAATTTAGGGGTGGGCTTGGCGCTGCAAATCGGGGGCGATTTGTGGCAGCAGCGCACCGGTCGAGCGTATCCCAAAGGAGCATTGGTTCTGCCGGTGGTGTATGCCGGGTGGGGATTTATTCTATCTCTGGAGGAACTTAGGTCTTATAGCGGTCTGTACGCGCTGGGTTTGGCGCTGATCTTGCTCGGCTTGGGTCGTCGCCGCTCTATTCCCTCTAATTCACCATGGACTGGCGCAGGATTGCTGGCACTAACGGTCGCTGCATACCAGACGGTGCTGTTCCAACTGATGCAGGCCAGCGGTGGAGATGCTGGGGATGGAATTGCCATCCTGGGGGGACTGGCGATGGCGATCTCCTGGGCGTATCAGACTGTGCTGAGGTCGGTCGGTCGATATTTGCGGCTCGAATTTAACACTCTGACAATATTCGGCAACTTGCACTGGTGCGGTGGCTCGCTGCTGTTGCTATTGGCTTGGGTGGCCCCGAGCAGTACCGTCGGTGATTGGATTTGGGTGGGGTCTGCTTTAGGAGCTGCCACCTATGCTGTGGTGCGTGGGAGAACAGCGGCGACTATGGATGGTGAACTGGCGATGCCCGCGCGCGTGGCCGATGAATTTTGGCTGGATAAGTGGATGTATGCGGGTATCGCTTGGGGAGCAATCGCCATTGCCTACAGCTTGCTGCGATTTGTGCCCGATTCCTCCCCCGTTACTTATTGGGGAGGGGCCATTGCGGTTGCGATATGCGCACCCGCCCTGTTGTGTCCCTGGCAAGTATGGAGATGGACGCCTCGCCCGTGGCATCGAGCGGCGATGGTGCTGCCGGGATTGGTGGCAGGTATTACCCTGGCGGCTGCGGGTTGGCAAAGCTTTCTGATGATGGGGGCGTACTATGCCTGGTTGGCCCTTCGATTGCGTCGCATTCGGCTCAGCTATGTGGCCTTGCTCTTTGCTGATGTGGGCTTGATTCAACTGTTGGATGCTTCGAGGTGGCTCAGCGGGTCTGGGTTGGTATTGATTCTGGCTGGATCGGGCCTGTACGCGGCTCAGATCGACCCCACCTGGACTCATCCCGATCTCCGAGAAACTCGCCACTGGCTGCGTATGTTGTTGGTCTCGCTCATCTGCATCATCACCTCAGTGGAATTGGAAGGAATCACCGGATGGGTGTTGGGGGGGATGATAGTGGGCTTGGCGGTGGCGATCGCTGGTCTAATACTGAGAGTCCGGGCGTATCTGTATGTCGGGACAGTGGCGTTTGCAATTCTGGTCCTTCGACAAACGTGGCTGGCGATTATGACCTCATCGGTCGCTCTCTGGAGCATCGGTATTCTGTTGGGATTGGGCTTGATTTGGATTGCTGCTACTTTTGAAGCCCGTCGAAATAGTACCCTCCGGCAGCTAAAAGTCTGGTCGATTGCGCTGAAAGATTGGGACTAACGGTACCTCTTACTTGTTAAGAGGACAGGTCTGCAAATCCATTGCCGGACCTGTCAAAACGACCCATCAACTGTTCCAGAATGTGAAGCGGTGGTGCCGGGGTTCGGCGATCGTTCGTAGACTACAGCCATAGGAGACTCTGGAAACGTGCCATGGTAGCAACCCCTCCCCCTCCTGCGATTTCCCCCAAGCAGATGAATATACTCCGAGCCGTGACGGCAATGGCGTGGGCCGATGGAGTGCTCGAACCGGGGGAAATTGACATGATGGCCAGCAAGCTGTCGGCAGCCTTTGCGACGGATGAGTCCAGCCAAGCAGAACTGTCACAAAAGCTGGCAGATTACTTCAGTCAAAACGTGCCCCTAGAAGAAGTGTTGCCCAAGCTGCCTGACGAGGGCGATCGCCGCCTGATCCTCAAGTTGGGCTACCTGACAATTGAAGCCAGTGCCCGCAGCGAAGGGGAGCCGCTGGTCAATTTGCAGGAGCTGGATGCATTTCACAAGCTGGCTGCAATGCTGAAGCTACCGCCCGAGGTCATCCACGATGTGTCTGAAGAGGCCAAACAGGAATTGGGTGAAGATGGGGCAGATCCTCTGGAAGTGCTTGTGAACGGATTTTCACGCCACTGCGACAGCTGACTCTTGCTTCGACCGTCGTTATGGGGCAGCTTGAGTTCTCCTAAGGACCCGATTCATCGCAAAACTTACTCTTCGTTCTGGGCATTGGCCACCTTCACTGCACCGAGGAAAAGGCCCACCATCACCGGAATACCGATCGCCAGCAGGATGTAGTTGGCCAGCACTCCAAATTTGGGGCTTCCATAGGCCAGCTCGAACGCGCAACCGGTGACCCCCACACCGCAGAAGCAGGACGCAAACAACAGCAGACTACTTTTAAAATTCACGGTGTAATAACAAAACGAATGGCTATCGTTTAGGGTAACGCACTAGGTATTGATACTGGCAGCCTTTAAACGATCCGGCACCTTTGGCTGCCCGATATTTTGAGCTATTCGGCAGATTGGATTACTGCAGGGCCGCTACTGCCTCCAGGCGGGCGATCGCCCAGTTTCGCTGATGCAATAGCTCGAACGACGTCATCAAATCGGGGCCGCGCAACGCTCCTGTTAACGCAGCTCGTAAAGACTTCATCACCAACCCCTTCTTTACCCCTTGGGATTTGGCGGCGTCGCCCACAGCCGTTTTTAACGCAGCTTGTAATTCTGGAGTTTCCGGATCGATTTCAGATACAGCCGAGGCTACTGCTGCGATTGCCCCAGCCACATTGGGTAGACGGAGTTGAGCGATAGCATCGGAGCTATAGGTTAGCTCTTCCACCAGCAAGTATCGGCTAATCGGAGCCGCTTCTGTCAGATGAGTCAGCCCTTCGGCAATCAGTCCTGCCATGGCTTCCATCCAAGCCTGACTGGGTATCCCCTCGAGGCCAAGACCCGCCGCCATCCAGAAGGGAGTCAGTTTCTCCACTTGCTGAACGGGGGAGAGCTGGCGAATGTACTGGCTGTTCAGCCAATTGAGTTTGTCCCAATCGAAACGGGCGGCGGATTTAGTGACGCGATCGAACTCAAACTTCGTGGCAGCGTCGTCTAGAGAAAACACTTCTTCCCCATCTGGCGACGACCAACTCAACAGCGCCAGATAGTTTTTCAGCGCCTCCGGTATAAATCCCATTTGTTGGAACTCTGCCACAGACGTTGCTCCATCCCGCTTCGATAGCTTTCGCCCTTCGGGATTGAGGATCAAAGGAGAGTGGGCAAAGGTAGGAGGCTCGTATCCCAATGCTCGGTACAGCAGAATCTGCTTGGGCGTGTTACCGATGTGATCTTCGCCGCGAATGACGTGGGTGATAGTCATATCAATGTCATCCACCACCACTGCCAGGTTGTAGAGCGGTTGACTATCTGCTTTTGCGATCACCATGTCACCGCCCAAGTCCTGGGTATTCCAAGAAATCTCGCCACGAATTTGGTCGATCCAACTCACTTCCATGGGTTCTTCGATCTTGAATCGGATGACTGGCTGACGGCCTTCCGCTTCATAAGCGGCAATCTGTTCGGGGGTGAGATTGCGATCTCGATTGTCGTAGCGAGGGGCTTTCCCAGCTGCCTTCTGGGCCGCTCGCATGGCATCCAGCTCTTCGGAGCTGGTATAGGACTTGTAGGCCAATCCTTTATCTAGAAGCTCTTGAATCACTTGGCGATAGCGCTCCAGGCGATCGGTTTGGTAAAACGGCCCTTCATCCCAATCCAGACCGAGCCAAGATAAGCCTTCGAGAATATTGCGGGTGTAGCGTGGCTGCGACCGCTCGCGGTCGGTGTCTTCAATGCGCAGAATCATCCGTCCGCCGTATCGCCGTGCGTACAGCCAGTTAAAGACCGCTGTGCGGGCCGTACCGATGTGCAAATTCCCCGTAGGGCTGGGCGCGATGCGCACGCGAACAGTCACAGATTTATCCCCAAAAAGCCGATCTGCATCTTAGTGTTTGGGGGACATTTTGTCAGTGGGCGTCTGACACGATCAGTAACAGGTTTGCTCGGGTGAGAGCGATCTCTCTTCCAAACAAGCCACCGGTGGGCATTGATGGAGGCTACGAAGACGGCATCGCCGAGCCTGTGGCAATGTACTTCACAGTGGTCAAATTTTCTAACCCGATCGGCCCACGAGCATGCAGCTTAGATGTGGAAATTCCCAGGAATGCCCCCAATTGTGAATTGCGCGGATCTCCCAGATGGGGCAGACAATTGACGTATACGCTACTGGCGGTCAGCGATCGCGAAAATGTATCGACATCTGACAGCGAATTGGTCACAATACCCTCTAATTGTCCGTAGCTATGCTTGCAAAGCCAGCCAACCGCTTCATCCAACGTCGAGACAATCCGCAAGGGCACTCCCGCCGCCGTATCGCCTCTATTGGCCAGATTGGGCAATATTGACAGCACTCGGTCGTCAGGATCGAGTATGACTTCACGCTCGCGTAACTGAACGATTAGGGCATCCAGATGCCGTTCGGCCCATGCCTCGTGCATGATGATGCCCATGACTGGAATCTGAAAGCGGCGCTGCAAGTCGCCTAAGTTGACTTGATGATAGTCACTTGCCAACAGAGTATTGAGGACTTGTTCCCAACTGGCACTGGCGGCAAGGTAGACATGGCCGCGACCAAATTGAGCTGAGATAGTGGGAACCGTGCTTTGCTCCTGCATTCGCTCTACCCAACTACCGCGTCCGCATAGCAGCATGAGGTCAATGTATCTCTCTTGATGCAGCAACGCTTGTAGCCCCTCCGGGCTGGCGCTGGGTATCGACTGGATTGCTCCCTCGGGGATACCCGAAGCATATGCAGCAGTGCTGAATAAATCGACAATGGCTGTCTGCGTTGCAGCCAAACTGGGACTTCCTGCTACCACAACAGCATTGCCCGATTTGAGAGCCATCCCAATGCCACCCACTTGGATTTCGGGATAAACCTCGTAAGCTAATCCCACAACTCCGAGCGGGATACGTCGCCTGACTAACGACACCCCCGTGTCGTAATTCCACGTCCGATCGACAGCGTCCACTGGATCGGGCAGGCGAGAGAGGGCAATCAGTTGTTTTGCGGCATATTTGACTCGTTCGGGGGTCAGCTTCATTCCATCCAGCATCCACTTGGCTTGGTGCTGGCCTCGCGCGTGCTCTAGGTCAATCGTGTTGGCTTCAAGCACAGTGTCGCTTTGCTCTTGCAAGATGTCTGCAACAGCTCGCAATGCCTGATTTTTGATTTCTCCTTTCAGCAGGCTGAGGGGAGACTGGGCTCGGACTGCCTGGCGGAGGGTGGTACTGAGATCGAAATTATTCACCGCAAACTCTCGTAAAAGCCGTTGAAATCAAGAGCGACTCAAGGAACCTCTGAATTGAAAACGTGCCATTCGAATTGGGTTTGAGGTCGGATTTAAGAGGACACAACAGATACTGGGATTGAATCTCTAAATTGATTGACAGGACACTACCAGCATCCGTGTTGTTTTACTGTTCTAGCGACTACCGTGCTCCCTCTCGGGTAACCCGTCATCGAGGGGAGACATACGGACGAGCCGGTACGATAATACATCCGTCTATCGTCAGGGGACCATTTATATACTGCTTAGATGGGAGAGCCTTTGCGGTTCAGCTTGATGTCATTGCGGGTATCTAGAGCTCGATTCTGCTTGGACAGAGTGCGTCGACGTCTTATCTCATCATTCGACATAGTCCTGCTGGCAGGCAGGATGCAACAGAGGCAGTTGCTTGTAAAAGCTTCTTGGGTTTCACTGCTCATCCCCATCAAAACACAACCGAAAAACAGCCCAAATCGTTAATACACAGCTGAAAACTGTAACAATGATTGCCGGAATGGCGGGTTCTAGGAGCGGAGGTAGAACGACGATCGCCGCTACCGCCACGACAGTCAGAATGACCAATGTGAACCACAGACCTGATGGGCTTGGCACTGAGCTGACTTTCACCCAGCGTTGCCCCTGCCAATACCAGGTTTGGCTATAGCCTGCTTGGAGGTAGCTAGACTGTGACTCGATCGCCAAGAAGTCTGATGTTGGAGTAAAGACATGCTGGCATTGAAAGCAACCCCAGGCTTGTGTCAGCGTTATGGGTTGCAATTTCCCTCCCTGACAGTATGGGATGGGACAAGGATACGTGCTGTTTAGATCGACTTTCTGAGGAGTGGCAACCATTGCGCACCTTTTCATCCAGGATCGAGACTCACAAAACATCCTTAACGATAGCGATCGAGCAGCCGCTATGAAGATTCTCGAGCCCATCTTCCCTGCAAATCAGAGCTTTGAGCTGTCTCCAGATTCTGGGACTTTCTATAACAATCCAACGACTCGAAACTCATATCTCCTTAGCTCGCTGCTATATGAGAACTGCAGCCGATCTTGCTGGATGGTCGCCGTACTCTAGAGGCTTAGACTTAGGGAGAGCTTGGATCTCTGGGGCGAGACAGTAATTCTGGGAATGACTGCAGCTTGATTGCCAGGGCAAAACTGCTGAGGTCGTTTGACACAAGGCGTTCGCAAGCTGGGCCTATTTCTTATCTTGACCTGATTCTTTCTGGCTGGATGAGACGTTGGAACGTTTCGAAACATTACGCGACCGCCAGGATTGTGCAGGTGAAAAGTGATGGGCGCGCAACCGTCTACAGGATGCCTGCAATTTCAGGGTTATTGGATGGCATCCCCTCTTTGCCAGCCTAAGCAAGTTTGACGACCCCAATAGGCTTAGAGCCCAACCGCTCTATTCAGGTAGTAACTCTCTCTAACGCCTAGATTTCGCAATATCCAGCCGCCCGTGCTCTTGTGGGCGTTGCATTTCGCCGACGCTCAGTTCGCCAACTTCCCGGCGAGCGCACCAAGCCGTGCAGTAGTCTGAATAAATCACACGACATTCGATTGGCGAGATTTCACTAAATACAGTCACGCTAAATCAATCTGTCACGCTGAGCAAAAACCGCATTGCATCACGACTATGGAAATTCAAGCTCCTACCCTGCATCTAGAAACAGCCAGCACCTCTATTGCCGAATGGACTGGGGATTGCTTGGCATTGGGGTGCTTCCAGACAGAGGATGGCCCTGTATTGCCGGAGGGGGCACAGGGGTTAGATAGCAGTGTCTGGGGCGGGGCGATCGCCGACCTGATTGAGGAAATGGAATTTAAGGGGGGTATTGCTTCCACGGTTGCCACTCGGGTGGGAGCTGCTGCCAAGAAAGTGGTCTTGGTGGGATTGGGGAAAGCTGAGGAGTTGACCCTCGATCGGCTGCGACAGGCGGCGGCGTCTGGCTTACGTGCCGCCAATCGAGTAAAAGCGAAAACTGCAGCTCTTGCCTTTCCTGCCGGCGATGTATCCAATGGCGATCGCCTACAAGCGATGACGGAAAGCGCTTTGCTGGTTGCTCATCGGGACGTCCGCTTCAAGTCGTCGAGCGAGAACGGCAATGGGTTTGGAGTGGATACTCTGACACTCTTGGGGGTAGCGGCAGATGAGACCATCAGTGCGCGGGCTCGGGAAATGGCCCACGGTACTATGCTGGCTCGCGAGCTGGTCGCAGCTCCTGCCAATGTCGTTACTCCGCTGGAGCTGGCCAATACAGCCCGCGAGATTGCTGATGAATACGGACTAGATATAGAAGTCTTGGGTTGGGCGGACTGCGAAGCACTCGAAATGGGTGCGTTTTTGGGAGTAGCCCAGGCGTCAGACTTGCCTCCCCAGTTCATTCATCTCACCTACAAACCTGCGGGAACCCCCAAACGCAAGTTGGCGATCGTGGGAAAGGGACTCACCTTTGACTCGGGTGGCCTCAACATCAAGACGGGGATGGCCAGCATCGGCATGATGAAAACCGATATGGGGGGCTCGGCCGCAACCTTGGGAGCTGCTCGGGCGATTGCGGCGCTCAAACCCGATGTGGAAGTGCACTTTATTGTGGCTGCCACCGAAAATATGATTAGCGGTCGTGCCCTGCATCCGGGGGATATTTTGACCGCGTCCAATCAGAAAACGATTGAAATCAACAACACCGATGCGGAAGGTCGTCTGACGCTGGCGGATGCGTTGGTGTTTGCCGAGAAGCTAGAAGTGGATGCGATCGTCGATCTGGCGACGTTGACAGGGGCGATCATGATTGCCTTGGGCAAGCGCATCAGTGGCCTATTTTCCCCCAATGACGGTTTGGCAGCAGAGCTCAAGGCGGCTTCGGAGCGAGCGGGCGAAAAACTGTGGCAAATGCCGATGGAAGATAGCTATGCCGAGAGCCTTAAATCGGTGGTGGCGGATATGAAAAACACTGGTAGTCGAGATGGAGGGGCTATTAGTGCTGCTCTGTTCCTGAAGCGCTTTGTTGACAACACCCCTTGGGCTCACCTCGACATTGCCGGGACGGTGTGGAGCGATAAAGACTTTTCCTATACCAACAAAGGTGGAACTGGATTTGGCGTACGCACATTAGTGGAGTGGGTACTCGCTTAAGCGAGAACGTCAACCAACATGGACCAGTTGCCTTCTCAGGTGCCCGATCGGGTATCTACTGAGCGATCGCCGTCGCACCCGTCGCTGCTCTCTACTCTTGCCCATCGCCTTGTGCCGAGCGGCTGGACGATGGTGGTGATGGCGATCGCGCTGTTCATTTCCATTCCCATCTTGGTGGTGCTGAGCAACATCTTCGCGCCCACTGGGGATGTGTGGGATCACCTCAGTCGTACGGTGTTGCCTCGCTACGTGCGCAACTCGATTTGGCTAATGTTGGGGGTGGGCACAGGTACAGCCATTGTGGGGGTGGGGACAGCGTGGTTGGTGAGCTTGTGTCAGTTTCCGGGACGTCGCTGGTTTGAATGGGCACTGCTGTTGCCGATCGCGGCCCCGGCTTACGTATTGGCCTACACCTACACCGATTTGCTGGATGTTGCGGGTCCCGTACAGTCTTGGTTACGAGAACTCACCGGTTGGGGGGCACGGGATTATTGGTTCCCGCCCATTCGCTCGCTGGGGGGAGCGATCGCCATGCTGGTGCTAGTGCTCTATCCCTACGTCTATTTGCCGACGCGAGTGGCGTTTTTGGAGCGCTCGCGCTCGCTGTTGGAAGCCAGTATGAGCTTGGGAAATGGACCCTGGCGAACGTTTTGGACGGTGGCATTGCCGCTGGCCCGTCCGGCGGTCGCGGGAGGGGTGGCGCTGGTGCTGATGGAAACCTTGAATGATTTCGGCACTGTGAAATTCTTCGGGGTGGATACCTTTACCACCGGCATTTTTCGGACCTGGCGCAATTTGGGGGAGCCGGAAGCTGCTGCACAATTGGCCGCGATTCTGATGCTGTTTATCTTCAGTATTTTGATTGTGGAGAGGGTGTCTCGGGGGCGCACTCGCTTCCACCAAGTCCCTCCTGGTCGGATTTTGCCCCCCAGTTACGATCTGACGGGTTGGCGGGCCTGGGCCGCTGGTACATTCTGCGCTTTGCCGGTCTTGCTGGGGTTTGTGGTGCCTGGTGGTGCACTGGTGTTTTGGGCGATTGGGCAAGCACAGTCGGGTCTGGAGCGAGGTTTTTGGGGATATGCCTTCAACTCTGTGCTAGCAGCGGGGGTGACCTCGGCACTCGCCGTGACGATTGCGTTGGTGTTGGCTTACGGTATTCGCCTGCATGGCAATAACAATTTGATGCGTGTATCGGCTCGTTTGGCCACGATGGGGTACGCAATTCCCGGCTCTGTGATTGCTGTAGGGGTGCTAATTCCAGCGGGATTGTTCGACAACACGGTTGATGCTTGGATGCGGCAGCGGTTTGATATCTCCACCGGCTTGCTGCTGAGCGGTACAGTGGCCATTTTGATTTATGCCTATGTTGTCCGTTTCTTGTCGGTGTCTGCCAATACTATCGAATCCAGTTTGCTACGCATTCGACCCGAGTTGGACGATGCGGCCCGCAGCTTGGGATACGGCCCGTTGGCAACACTACGGCGGGTGCACGCTCCGTTAATGACCAGTGGCTTGCTCAGCGCGGCTATGTTGGTGTTTGTGGACGTCGTCAAGGAGTTGCCGGCGACGCTTGTGCTGCGGCCATTTAATTTCGAGACGATGGCTGCCAGGGTGTATCGGTTGGCATCGGACGAACGGTTAACTCAGTCTGCGCCAGGATCGCTGGCGATTGTGTTGGTGGGTATGATTCCGGCAACTCTGTTGGTGTTGACTGTAATGCGATCGCGCCAGCAGGATTGTCCTTAACGCAGCAGTAGCCAGAGAATAATAACGACAATTGTCATGACAATCGTGCTCAATTGCGCGACAGCCTTTGCTTCTTCATAGAAGCTAGCAGAGCTGGATTTTGCATTGGAGGGACGGGCTGCTTCTAGAGCGGCATCGGGTTCTAGCTCGGGACGATCCTCTGTATCCAAGCTACCCTGAGGCTCTGTTTCAAGGGACGCGTCTGGATGGGGGCCTGTGCTGCTGCGATCTCGCGCTGCTTCGATCGTGACTGCTTCATCATCCCTGTCTTGCGAATGAACGGGTTGTGAAGGTAGTTCTACTTCGGGAGTCGAATCATTGGTGCCGGGCTCGTTCGCACTGGAATCCTCAGCTACAGGAGTGATAGGGATGATGCTGTTTTGATGACTGTCGGGTTGCAGGAAAGACCTTTTGGTTTGTGTTAGCTCTGCTGTGCTCTGGGCCGCCGGATATGAGTGGAGACCGTCGCGGGGTCGCATCGATGGCAGCGATCGCTGGGGCTGGGGTAGAGCGATCGCCCAGCGGTGATGTCTGCCGATTTGGCACGGGCGAAAGCGAGGAGAAGCGGGGGAAGTTGGCAGTGGGAATGCCATGACCAGTTCCATCTGCGACGGCAACTTATTCTACTGAATCATGTTGGATGCCCGTTGGGGCTGAACGATCGCTGATGCCTGGTTTTGGCCATGCTTTGTTAGCGGAATGCGAAAGCGGCGGGTGCCCAACCAAACCCCCCGCACTACAAGCGGTCAAATAACCAGTCTGAGCCAAATTGGTTGTAGCAGGCCGACGGTGGATTAAACGGTA
>JBFRWD010000009.1:0-55148 GCA_051439425.1 Synechococcus sp. | reverse complement strand
GGAACGCACAAGGAAACAGCAGCAGGCCGGACCAACCGACGAATACGAATCGGTCCCGCTTGAGCCAGTCGTCCATGATGTCGAACCAGCCGCGGTTCGCTTGGCTGCGACCCATTGCGATGGTCATGGAATTACCCTCCTGAGGGTATGGACAAAAATGACATGCAAACTACAGAGCAGAAGAAGCTCGAATAATTGTAAAGATAGTTTGCGAGCGCTCTCATTATAGAGTGCTCGACGGGAAAGTAGCGCTACTAGTTTGGTGCTAGCACAGAAAATAGGCGAGATTTTGGCTCGATCGCTGCGTGCGAGCCCTACGGCAATGAGACAATTGGTAACGTTTCCAGGCCCGGTAATCCCCAGTACCCCGTACATGGCAGTTCCACCATCAACTATTCCTTCTCGACGCAAACTGTGGCTGGCAGCCATCAAGCCACCTATGTATAGCGTGGCAATCGTGCCTATCTGGGTGGGGAGCGCGATCGCTTGGGGAGAAACTGGATCGGTCGATTGGCGTACCTTTACAACGTTTATCGGGGCAGCAATTGCCATCCTGGCCTGGCTGAATTTAACCAACGACGTCTTCGATGCCAAGACCGGGATCGATAAGAACAAAGCACATTCCGTGGTGAATTTGACGGGGAATGCGCCGGCGGTGTTTGTGATCGCAAATGTTCTTTTAATTCTAGGAGTAGCCGGAATTGCTGCAATTTCTTGGTGGCAGCAGGACTGGACGGTGGTGGCGATTATCGCGATCGCCTGTTTTTTGGGTTACATGTATCAGGGGCCGCCGTTTCGACTGGGGTATCAAGGGTTAGGAGAGCCAATCTGTTGGTTAACCTTTGGGCCGATGGCGGTAGGAGCTGCCTACTACAGTCAGGCACAAGCCTGGTCACCAGCCAGTCTTGTCGCCTCTGTCCTTATTGGTCTCAGTACGACATTAATTTTGTTCTGCTCGCACTTTCATCAGGTAACGGATGACTTGGCGGCAGGGAAGCGATCGCCCATTGTGCGATTGGGGACGGCTACCGGTGCCAAAGTGGTGACAGGAATGTTGCTGGCATTTTTTGGGGTGTTGGTCGCGTTGACGATTTTCGAAGTCATGCCAATTGGTGGATTACTGGCGATCGCTAGCCTTCCTCCTGCCGTTCGCTTGGTTCGTCTCGTGCACCTACACCACGACAACCCGCAGAAAATCAGTGGTTCTAAGTTCATTGCGGTGGCGTTTCACTTTTGGAGCGGTTTGCTGCTCGGGCTAGGGTTTCTTTTCGTATGACCCACCTTTTCTCGCACTCACGAATCGTATTTCAATCTTTACGGCGGGTCGCTTCCCCGCCGCTCGCGCCATTCGCAGCGGCAGCATCCGAAGAGAGCTGCTGAAGAAGACGAGCTGCAAAGCGTGTGAGCGAAGTGACGTGCCCCCGTCCCTTGGGGCGGGGGTGTTCATTTGAAAAGAAGAATTTCTTCTTTTCTGGGTTGGTAATTGTAGCAACCCAGAAACGATGACTGAGTTGCTTGCTGAATCCCCCTCGATCCATAGTCATTGACTCTTTTTCAAAGCAACCTAAACGATCGCAATCCAAGTTGGATCCGCCATAAATTCATGTTTAATTCAATATTCAAACTTGGTCTATAGAATAAGTTTTTCTTTAAAACGTTAGTTTTTCTACTTCAGTTCCAGGTTGTGCGCCACCAATTCTTTGTTGATATAATGACTTCCCATTTCGATCTGCTTTCTTGATAGCCATGATTAGAAGACGCTCGATCGCAGCTTTACTGACTTCTTCGTCTCTCCTTTTCTTGAGCGGATTCCCTGCCAGCTTGGCCCAAAATGATTCCAGCAGCACACCCGATCTGCTTGAATTTTCTTCAGACAGTCGAGCGATCGAGCTTTTGGAAAGTTCCTTGGGGAATTTAGCAGATCGAGATGAATTTTCGTTTGAGATAGATATTGAATTTGATAATGTTCTAGTGACTGGAGAAAAAATTCAGTACAGTGCTTATCAAGAAATTGTTGTCAGTCGTCCCAATCGCTTATTCGTCGACTATGTCGGGGACTTGAATGCCAATCAGCTATTTCACGATGGTGAAAATCTATCCATCTTCTATTCCGATACTGGCTTCTATATTTCGGAAGAAGCTTCGGTGACTATTGATGAATTGGTTCTTGATTTAGAGGAAATTCGAGGAGTCTCGATTCCCCTGTCGACGTTACTCCTGTCCGACCCCTTAGATCGAATTTCTAACGCTATCAACAGCAGCACCTACCTAGGAACGAGTTACGTCAATCGAGTTCCCGCGCAGCACTTGCTCTTCACAACGGATGAGAAAGACTTTCAAATATGGGTGAGTGAAGGTGATACCCCCCTCATTCAAAAAATTGTGATTACTTACAAAACCCTTTCGGGGCAGCCCCAATATACGGCAGTATTCAGCAATTGGAATTTTGACCCCAATACAGAAGACGATGCCTTCACGTTTGTGCCGTCGGACGGAGACCGCCAGGTGGACTTTTTGCCTCAAGAATAACAATTTCAAGTCCTGCCATTATGCCGTTCATCCCGTTAGGTCATCGTTCTCATGAAACTCAGTCTGCGGCCCATCGTCTGTCTATTGCTCGCTACTCTCCTGGTTTTTGCGTTCTCGGACAGTGTTACCGCTCAACGTAGGGGTGGTAGACCGCAAGCCCGTAGTAGCATTTCTCGTCAGCGAGCTAGCCACCGTTCGGTTCCAAGCAGAACCAGTACTCGAACTCGCGGAAATATCAGTCGTCCTAGTAGTCCATCACGCTCTCCATCTTCACTCTCCAGGCCATCGAGTCTGCCATCGAGTCGTCCGTCCAGCCCCCCTTCACGCACGTCAAGACCGTCGAATCCAGATCGACCGTCCAGTTTATCCAATCCCTCGCGCCCCTCTGCTGATAATCCCCGCCACAACTTGCAAGATCGAGGCAATCTGAATCGATCGCCTGCTTCTCTCGATGGGCAGCGCTCCAACCCGCGATCGATAGACGGAGACCGAGCAAATCGAAATGACGTCAATCGATTGTCGGAATCTGAGCGCTCTGAGGTCCAAAATAATTTGAGAAATCGTGAAAGTAATATCAGCGTTTCTCCCAGTGACCGCAATATCAACATCGATAACAGCCGCGATATCAATATCGAAGATGTCAATCGGGGGGGAGGGTGGTACGGCGGTGGCTGGTACGGCGGAGGATACTATACTCCCCCTGGCTGGGGGCTAGTGGGGTTTGCCACAGGCTTGGCTATTGGTGCTGCCCTCAACTCTCCACCGCCCTACTACTCGACGGTGTATGTCGGCTCGACTCGCTATATCTATTCCGATGGCGTTTATATGCTGCCCGAGAACGACAGTTACATCGTTGTCGAGCCCCCTCCCACTGCTGTCGTGACCTATTTACCGGATGGATGCGAGGCCTTTGAGATTGACGGCTTCGAGTTCTTCGATTGCAGCGGGGTCTACTACGAGGCTTTCTCGGATGAAGGAGCCATTGTGTATCGCGTTGTTGAATTTGATTCCTAGTGTATGTATGGCTTTCTGCAATCAGCTACGGAGAATTACTCTAGCCATTTTTCCCGGTAAACATAGAGTTTGAGCTGTTTTCGCACTCCAGACCTTACAGTGGATTGCTATGGGGCTTGTCCGTCCTCCAAGAGGCGATCGCTACTCGACACGCAACTGTTGCTGAATAAGTAGGCTACGAAGTCGAACTGTATTGTCTGCGAACGTTAAGGATGCTAACGGCGCCGTTACGTCGGTTTGTAAGTGATAGGCAGCGATCGCCCCAGCAGCCCCTCCAATACTCCATTCCCCGTAGTGGGTACGAGTGGCCGCATTCACAATATGGGTGACGGCGATCCCCTTGCCGCCAATTAATAAGTTATCGATGTCTTGGGGCAACAGAGCCTCTAGTGGAATCTGAATATTGCGGACAGCAAACTCGTTTGCAGGGGCCGAACTCGCTTCTCCTGATGGTTCCCAATTGCGGTACCGACAGCCGTGAATATCAACTGCATAGTTGGTGGTGGCTACGCTGCGGTCTGCAAACTCTCTACCTCCAGTCATATCTAGCCGAATATCTTGCTCCCTCAGCTGGAAGGCATCATCACCGTACGCCGATCGCCCCAAAATCCGCCGACCTTCGCGGATGTAGGGGTACATGCTCAGTCCAGATGTGGTCTGCAATGGAGAGTCCTCTCCCGATAGCATCGTTAGCGGTGTCTCTGGGCTGGAATAGTTCTGCATCAACCATTCCGCAAATAACAACGCGTGGGCTTCGGCCTGCTGCAGCGCTTCAGTATTCAGCCCTCCCAACCAGTCGCGATCTTGTCCGCTGGCTTGTACCTGCTCTGCGGTCAGGATGAGCGGAGGGTTCATCAAATTCCAGTCATTGCCACGATTCCAATTGATCGCGGTCATATCTCCCAACCCCGGCGTCCCAGTCATTGGATCGCTACTTGTCATGCTGGCAATACGGCGATAGTTAAACACGCTGCGCCCCGATAGCAGGTTAAATCCGCTCAGGGAAAAATCTCGGCGATGTTCGACTTTGGCGTATGTCGTATCTAAAGTGGCCAAGCGTTCAAGTGTATTGCCATCATCGGGGGCGATCGCCAACACAAACGGAAAGGTAAATGCTTGTGTGCAGTCCGGGTTATCGGCAACAGCATGGGGTTCCCCCGTTATTGCTTGACTATCAGACCCCAGCCGATGGGGAATATTGGCCCAACCAACGACCTCCCCCGTATCTGTGGCATCGATAACCACTAGATCTCGCCCCTCTGATGCTCTCAGTTCGATCGCCGTTTTCTCAAATAGTTCATCTGAATCCCAGCCGTACCAGTCGTGTAATTCCTGCGATAGACGACCGGCGGGACTGTAGTTTGGGTCGCGAGGGGTTCTGGCTACAGCGTAAATAGCTGTAATGCGATCGCCCTCTGTATTAAATTCAGCCCCTTTAAACGCCACTGAAGAAAGCCAGCGACTGTCTGGAGCCTGCTGCTGAGCAGATTCCAACAATTCTTGCGCCGCCAAATGTCCCGCCTCGGGTGGAAAGCACAAATCTCCGACCCAGCAGCCATTGATATCCGAGACCCGAGCTGACGATCTGCCGGTTACGGATTCCGGTAACGCAACGGTTTGATTCAACAAAATCTGCTTGAAGCGATTCCAGCTGCCTGAAAAGTTTTGTTGTCGCCGCATCACCAGCGATTCGTCGATTGCCGATACCCCCTGCGACGAAATCTGCCCCCCCAACCATGGTGTCAGCTCAATCAGACAGGTTTGCGCTCCTGCTTGCATGGCATGGGCTGCTGCCGCAACTCCCCCTAGCGAGCCACCGACTACGACAACATCGCAATGCCACACTTGGCGATCGCTGGGCAACGGGTTGACTTGGGGCCAGCCATGGGAGGTTGTTAATTCTTCAGTGACAGGGGTTGCTAAGGAAGGTGTTTCAAAAGACGGAGTTTCTATTCCCTGCCAAATTGCGAATCCTATGCCGGTCAAACCAGCGATCGCGACACCCATCCATAATCGTGCAATGGTCCCCATTGGATCGCCCACTCACCGCAGACCATTTAAGCCGCTTCAGGCGATCAGGGGCAGTAGCCTATTTCCGTTTGCAACAACATAATCTGAAATAGGCCAATTCGAGGAATGTGTGAGTGAGACCAGCCTGGAGTAGAGATGTCTCAACCTTAGTCCGCTGGGGCTTGATGCTATTGATGCTGGTGTCTGTGTGGACGGTAGTCTTACCCCAACCATCAGTTCCTCAACCATCAGTTCCTCAAACACTGGCTCAGCAGCCCAGTAACCCTATCACTGAAAGTCTTAGCGATTTAGCAAGCCCTATTCTGGATGGGTTTGATGCTCCTCTCGATACTCGCTGGGTGTCGCTAGACGGTCGTCGCGTGCTATTGGTTGCGGCTTCGACGGTATCTGGAGATAACGATTCCGGTGGATCGGCATCTCCCGTGTATTACCGAGCAAAAGAGATTGAACGAAAGCTAAAAGACATAGCCCGGGATGTGGTTAGAGGGACGTTGTCCCTTGACGTCACACATTCCACAACATTTGATAATTCACCGCTAAGGGTCATCAAAGTGGGAGGACGTTACCTGATGACGGTTACCACCCAAGATGCTCAAATCTGGGGGGAGGAAGACCCCAACCTTGCGGCAATCGCGATGTCAAGACAAATTCGGAATGCTCTGAACCGTGCAGTCGAGGAGAGAACCTCGTTATACTTGCGAACAGCTGGTTTACGAGCCGCAGGGATAGCCGTCGGCTCTGTGGCGCTTGCCTGGTTAGTATCGCGATTGAGGTTTAGGGTCCGCCACTATTACGACAAACAGCTGGACGGATTTGCCGAGCCGTCGATAATTCCACAACAAACGAACACTGTCGAGGCAACAGATGTACCGGAGGAGATCGATGAAGACTTAGAGGCAGAACGTGCGGCCGCCCGCCAGCGATGGCAAGAGCAAAAAAGTCGCACGCAATTCCGCCGAGATTTTATCAATCTAGCTTTCCAGGTGATACGAGTAGTCTTGCTTGCGGCCGGTTGTTTGGCAATTTTGAGGCTATTTCCGCAAACCCGTTACCTGGGCACCGGATTCTTCCATTGGTTTACAGCATTTGCTCTAGAGTTATTCCTCATCATTCTCTTCACTTACACAGCATTTCGACTCAGCTTGGTGGCAATCAACGGTTTATTTAGCAATCTCAGTCGCGGACAATTTCTTAAAGGAGGAACATCGATCCGTCTTTCCAGTCGTCTCAAAACTGTTTCAGGAGTGTTAAAAAGCCTGATAGGAACCATTATTATTTCAATTGGTGTATTGGCTTTTCTCGCGGCTATTCATATCGATCTGGCCCCTATCCTAGCCGGTGCTGGCTTGATTGGCTTAGCTGTTTCATTTGCTTCTCAAAGCCTGGTTAAGGATTTTCTCAACGGGTTCTTTATTCTGTTGGAAGACCAATTCAGTGAAGGGGATGTAATTGCAATAGGTGGTTTTGCTGGAGTTGTTGAAGACTTGAATTTGCGGAGAACCAGGCTACGAAGTGCGGACGGAAATCTAATCGTAGTGCCAAATAGCACAATTGCTGTTGTCGAAAATCTGACTAATGGGTTTTCTCGGGCCAATTTAGGTATTGAAGTGGCCTACGATACAGATTTAGATTTTGCTATTGCCACTATCAAGCAAGTTGCTGACAATATGGCCCACGAACCGGAATGGCAATCACTCATCGTCAAGGAACCGGAGATGCTGGGAGTTGATAGCTTTGGAGACAACAGCATCACAATCCGCCTATGGATTGACACGCAACCCCTGAAACAATGGGCCGTCGCTAGAGAGTTTCGTCGCCGATTAAAGTACGCCTTCGATCGCGGCGGCATTTCCATCCCCTTTCCTCAACGCTCGATTTGGTTTGAAACACCTCTCAAGACCCAAGGAGAATCGTTGAGCGAATCGGAGATACAGCGCCTGATCGAGCAGCAAAAACGCACCAACAGCGATCGGTCCACAGAATTCGGATCTTCACTATGACTCTTAAAATCCTCTCTCTCCAAGCGAGTCGCTTGTTCTTCTGGGACTTATGGTAAAGATTGAAGGGATTAGACCACAGGCAGTATAAGGGCCTCAACAATCGAGCCGAGAATTCCCACCGACCAACACGATTGAGAGAGAAGCGGATGGGTCGCTTCAAATCATCCGGTCAGTCACAAAGATTACTATCTACTTTCAAACCCATAAAAGGACATTTCCATCCCCATTAGCACAGACTCTCAACCACAGAATATCGAGAGAGCATGGGCTAGCACTTAAAGAAGTGGCGTGATGTGAGCTGCATAAATACAGCAGCATACTTTTTGGCCAACAGTCTTGACGGAGAGAAACAGTGCCGATTTTCGTTGTGTCTCCGTTAATTCGACGATGCCGTTCTACTCAGTCCCTTCAATAAGAGCAAACTGAAATGCATCAAAATAAAGTGTTCGTTCGGTGGTCAAACTATTTTGGGGATTGTATTTCCAATCGGGCTTATATATGCCTATTTTTACAAACATACCGTCAACATCGTTGTAACCAACAGGGCCTGTGTAGGAGTACACTTGATGACCATCCTGGTACAGATGGATGAAGCCACCGCTATTCTGCTGATAGTTGACATCTATAGCAAAGTCAGTCCACGTTTCATATTCAACGGGATTGATGAGTTGTCGAATTCTCTCTTCAGGAGTATTGCTGGTGGTTAAAGCATTTCGGTCGTATTGGTGGTGAAGATGAAAGTCTCCATCCTGAATCTTCAGCGAAATGGGTGGAGAACGCCATTCCTCACCTAAATGCTCGTCAGGGAATGAATGTAATTGAAAAATAATTTCAAAGCTGGGATCGGTCTCATAACCTTCGGGCAACAGTAAGCTAAAACCGATCCATGCACGATCTCCCTGCTTAAATTCTCCCGTTTCGGCATTCAATTGAAGTTCTGCTCTACGACTATTGTGTATGTCTCGATCGCCCATGTGAAGGTTTATTTTCACGGCCTCTCCACTTCCATCCCGGTCGTATCGTGAAGACGACTCAATACTGTCAATTCTGGGGCGATCGTACTGAAACTCCTCGAATTGATTGCCGTTGAAATTCTCGTACACAACCGGAACAACAATTGGAAGATAGGGACCAACAGGCATAGGGCCACCTTAGTAAAACATGACAAAATAATATGAGAACAAGGTCCTTTGCAACATATACCGCTAGGTAATCCGCTCTGGAGAGGTTCTCCAATCATTTCTCCTTTTAAATTGAGGTCTTTACTCCCGAATATAGACCTTACAGCGGATTTCTACATCTGTAGCCAGAAGCTACAGTCTAAAGATCATTTTCGATCCATGCATAATCTCCTGGCGTTGAATGTAATTTACATATTTCGAAGAAATTAGACTATTGCAGACTTGAGTTTCCTCAGCACTATTATTAACAGCCTGGAGAACCTATATTCACTTACCGTTCAGCTAGCTGAACTATTCTTTCAATATCCTGACTCACCTTCTGCAGGGTTAAGCGATCTGTTATACGAAGCCATAACATATCGATTAAAAATGCGATCGAGTTTGTACATCATGCGAGCCAGTATGGGAAACCCAACACCGAAGGTGAGCTTTCGAATTAGGGGGTCGACAAGAGAACGACGCCGACGCCATCCCATTTTCTTGTACTTAGTTTTGAAATAAGCATCTTCAGCTAAATTCCATTTAGTACGGAAATATTCCAAGCTAGATTGTTGCCATTCATCACTCCAACGCACCATATAAAAGTGCACGTCACGCAGACTTCTCGGGCGACCGGGTACGTAGGTGACAAGTGCAGATGGTTCGAAGTAAACCGACTGTCCTTCTTTCGCGACAGTCATACAGAAATCGAGGTGCTCCTTAGTGTTCAACATGCCCTCGTCCAAACCACCGATGCGATCGATCGACGAGCGGCGAACTAAAACGCAATGGAACTCAGCTAATTCAGTCGGGGTACGTTGCAACTGCGGTTGAACTTGAGTAACGGCCTTACCCTGCTCGTACATTTTCTCCCGCAGTCTCCGCCGACCAAGCTTATCCACCCAGATGTGTGATTCCCCACCCGCGAAGTGGATTTGTGAGTGGAGGGGCTCGTACTGGCACACGAGAGGACCGACAACAGCTGCTTCGGTCTCTTCAGCACATTTGATGAGGTTTTCGAGCCACCCAGGTGTAACAGTCACATCGTTGTCAAAAAACACAACATACTTAGTTGTCGCGTGTTTCAAACCAATATTTCGCGCTTGATTGGGAGAAAGGAACCGATTTTTGCGGACTAATTCAAACCCTTTCTCTTCGGACGCTGATTTTAGGTAACGGTGGACCGAGCGAGGCGAATTACCATCAACACACACCATCTTGAATGGATACTGCGTGTGCTCGTAAAGGCTTTCCAAACATCCCTGAGTAGGGCTGAAGCGCTCCCGTTGAACGCAGATTACAGTGACGGTAGCATCGTTGAATGTTACAGCCATGGGTACAAGACTCCGAAGAAATGTGTTTTAGGTCCTATGCTTCTGGACGATATGCCTAAGGTATTTGAGCTAAGACAAAAACCGCTTGTTCAATTCAGTATTGAGTCCTCCAGATTGAGAAGACCAGGCAATAAGAGCTAGTGCTCAGGTGACCACATAATAACTTTTAAACTCAACCTCGCCAGTGTTTCTACTGACAAGGTGGTGATAGAGTGCCCGCCGCCAAGCATTTGGATGCTAGCCAAACGCAAGAATAGTTAAATAAAGTATAAATTTCGCTTCTTCGTTGTATTTGCCTGTGACCCAGGTAAACTATTTGTCGCCGAGCTTGGCTCTACTTCGTTTTTTTTATCTTTATTCTTCGATTTTACGTTTGAGCCAAATAAATCGCTTTTGGGGGATATAGAGTGCGACCCCCTTTGCGCTGTAGCGATCGCTATCCCATCGCTATACCTGTCACTTGCATCAAGTATTAGGCTTGTGGAGTGACTTCACAATGGCTTGAAGTCAAACACAGACTTGTTTGCAGCCTTTGCTGAGTTGCTTCAGGACTATCCAACATGCTCGCTGCTCGCTTAGCCACAGCTGGAGCATCCAATGGTTCGAGCGTTCATTCTGGAGCAACGTTGTTCAAAATTTCGGCCATTCCTATAGCACTACTGCCAACCACGGGAGTTCCGCATACATGCCCATCATCCGTCACCATTTATGAGCACAACTCATTAACCTAAACCTCTTTGCTGCATATACATTTAGACGTGAACTGCTGGTGAATGAATCTGCCCTTTGGGAGTTGTGCGTTCGAGCCGCTCGTTGGACTGGAGAAGATGCCTCAAAGCCGGTCGCTCTTAGATTTCATCACTCTTATGACACAACTGGTAAGCGGCCCTGACCAAACATCAATTCACGTAGACATGTGCTATAAAGCATAAAATGTCATCAGTGTAATCAGTGTATTTGACTACTTGAGTCAAATTGAAACGCTGCGTAGAGCAATGTTGCAGTCGTAATGCTTCATGCAAAGCAATTGCGTTCCTGGGCTCTTCAGACTCGCAGATGGCCTGATGGTATTATTTTTAACTTTCTATAGTCATTCTTGGTTTAATTTGCGCAGATTTAGATTGTTGGCTTCCAGCTAGGCGGGGGTTTATTCGGGCATGTACAGGTTAATTGCTTCAGCTTCAAGGCACTGGAAGTCTCTTTTGGTCTTGAATATAACCGTTCTCGGTTTCACCGGGCTTAAGATTGCTACTGCTGAACCATTTTGGTTGGCTACAGCCGAGTTGATCGTGCCCCAGTCTACAAGCGATTTAAACGCTAATTTAGGTACGCTAGGGGATTTACGTCAAGAAGGACTGATTTTTTCTCAGCAGGTTAATCCTCTCAATACCCTGTCTGACATCGCAATGAGCACTGACACCCTTAGGATGGCGAGGGATGCAGATCCCGAGAGGGAAGAGCATTCTGACTTGGGTGAATACCGGGGATTATTTGATGTTTCTCCACGCAACGAGTCAACGGTGATCTCGCTAACGGTTGAAGGTTCGAGTCCCGAACTGGCCCTAGAGCGTACCAATCTGATGATTGATTCCTTTTTGGGTCGTATCGATGAACTTCGCCTCAATCATTCTGAATTCCGGGCGGAACAGTTGCAGGATGAATTAGTTCAAGCCGAGGCCAACTTAAATCAAGCACAGCTCAATTTAGCCGATTATCAAGTAGGTACAAATCTCATCAATGGTGAAGAGCAAACGAACCAAATTGTCGAAACCATTGCAGAACTGACCACCACCCGAGCGAGTGCCGTAGCTCGGGCACAGGCCAGTCAAAGTCAAGCTGGCGAACTATTGGCATCGATGGGGTTGACGGCCGAGCAGGCGCTGCAGCTACTGTCATCTAACAATAATCCCACCTTCCAACGACTACGCGAGCGATTGGCTGAAATTGAAACCTCATTGCAGCAAGTGGAAGGACGCTTTTTAGCAAGCTCGCCTACCGTCAGAGCTTTGGAACAAGAGCGGGAGAACGTCTTAGCACGTCTAAGCGACTACATTCCTGATGGTGGTGACATCTCCAGTAATGGCAATCGCGAGAATTTTTTAGATAGAGGAGACTCGCTTGAGCTGCTTCAGACCTTCATCATTGCGAGTAGCGAAGCATCAGCTCAGCAGAAAGAAGCTGATGCCCTTCAACAAGAGATCGATCGCTTAAATGAAACGCTCAAAGCGATCCCGGCTAGCCAGGCTCGATTGAACGATCTACATCAGCGAGTAGCCGTAGCGGAAGGGGTTTACAACGGTCTGGTAGCTCAGGTCGAGGAGACTAAATTGAGTGGCAACGGCATCTATCCAGTTGTGCAAGTGCTGGGGCTACCCTACGTCGATCCCGATCGCGCTGGGCCGTCCCGTCGGTTGATGGCTTTGGGTGGCTTAGTAGCGTCGGTACTGGGTAGCGCAGCACTCCTGTCTTTCTTTGAAGGACGCAATCCACTGTTAGCGGTGCAGGATCTCCAGACTAGCGAGATCCCTGTTTTGAAGGCCGTTCCCAAGCTGGATGTCCTCTTGGAGAATCGTCAACTGTCCTTGCTGAAGTCAGCCCCTGAATTCCAGTTGTTGGCTTCAGACATCGAGTCCTTCTCTCTGGATAATAAATACGTGATGGTAACCAGCTCCGATGCTGGAGAGGGGAAAACATCTACGGTGTTGGGATTAGCCATGGCACTAGCCAGTCTCGGTTCGCGCGTGTTGCTAGTGGATGGTGATTTTCACAGGGGGGAGCTGAGCCACAAATTGGGGTTCCCCTGGTCTAACTCTGAGCGGCTGAACCCCAGCTCGCTATTGGATATTGATGTCAAGCCCGTATCCATTGATGTAGGGCTCGATCTGGTTGTTAGCTATCCCTTAGACCGCAACCCAACTCAGTTTGTAGTTCAAGGGGAATTTTCTGAATACGTGCAGCTGGCGGAAGCGCAAGGGACTTACGATTACGTGCTGGTTGACGGAGCACCCATTGGGTTAACCAGTGATGCTGTGTTGATGGCAAGGGAGGTAGGCAATGTGCTGATGGTTGTTCGCCCTGGAAGCAGTAACCTCCATCCGTTCCGCAATTCTGTTGAGCAGCTACAGCGATACGGCACCAATATTTTGGGCATTGTCGTCAACGGCAAGGTGACAAACTCGACAGATTACATATACGGACGGCAACTGCCTGAGCGAATTCCTTCCTGAGTCTTGCGATCGCTTGATGTGGCAGGCACCTACAACCCTGTTTTGTTTCTCAAGCCTTTGAGTACCGTTACCCTTTTCGTTTCTCTAGCCTCTGTGTTTATCTAGCAGCTTTGCATGGATGGTCCACTTACGTTTTCAAACAGTATTTGTCTAATGACTAACGTTAATCTCACTACTGCCATTAGTGGTTTGGTGCAACAGATATGACCAAACTGTCATCGCCAAGCATGCGGACAGTGGCACCATTGGGGGGCCATATTCGGTTGTTGGGGCTGCCATTCGCTCTACCGTCACTCACTATTGAAGAGTGGTTTGCCAGCGTCAACATCGTAGCGTTGCCGCTTTGGTGGATAGCAGGTCTGTTGTACTACCTGCCGTTATTGCTGCTGGTGACTGTTTTGGGGCGCGAGCTATGGACCACCAAGAAGATTCAGTGGCCCCGTCCCCACTTGGCAGTTCTGTTTCTTTTGGGGTTTGGCTGTTACCAAGTCGGACACCTGTTGGTAATATCGGCTGACTCGTCCAATCTAGTTCGAACAGTTGTTACGACCTTCGTTCCGGCTGCTTGGATCTGGTACATCCAAAGTCGAGCAGTGAGGTTGCGATTGACGGTAATAGCGGCCGCACTGTCATTGCTGATGGTGGAAATGCTGGCATTGGTGGCCCTGCTTGTTCTGCCGACGGCGCAGGAGGTGTTTTGGCCACCGAGCATTCCAACCCTGTACGCAAGCGTTTTGGGTAAAACCAGCGAAATCAATGCCAGTTTCTATCTAGTGCCGTATTGGCCCCACGGTAATGGCCGTTTGCTTCGCTACGTGCTCTATTTCATCTATCCGGAATTACTGGGGCTAATATCGGGGGCGTTTGCATGTGTTGCTCTGGATTTGCGACCCACAGATAGTCGTACTGTCATTTGGAAATGGAGCATGTTTGCTCTGGCCCTTCTATTGATTGTGCTGAGCGGTACGCGGATCGTAATGGCAGCGATGCTGCCGATTTTGGGACTGCGCTGGATCTATTCAAACTGGCACCGCCACTCGTTTCGGACGTTGGTCTTTACTGTCGCCGCCGCTATGGCATTTGGATTTTTGATGTTGCCCAGCGGGTACGAGTTTCTATCCAGCCACATCACCGGAGCACTGACCTCGGCCAATGAATTCCGGGCATCCTCCAGCTCGCTGCGAGGGGAGATTTATCGGCAAACTTGGAATGCGTTCGTTGACAACCCCATATGGGGATATGCCGTCAAGGGAGAGTCGGTCGATCCGTATATCTCGTTTGCGGTATTGGGTAGCCACAGTTTTATTCTGGGCAACTTGCTGTACACCAATGGGCTTGCCGGTAGTGCACTGTTTGTAGGCTTTTGGGCGTTGATGCTGCGCTGGCTGTATCGCACTAGTGCCATGCAACCCGCTAGTCCGCTGTGCATCTGTGGACTGTATTCCCTTGCGGCCATCACCATGTCAGCCTTATTTGATGAACCGCTGGCATCTTTCTTTCTCATTTTGTTCATCAGTGTTGGTCGGCAACCGTCGCCCAACCTTTCGCCCGCTGACTCGTTTGCAGACTCTCCGCTACTACCGGCTAGATAAAGTTTCTGGTTGCGACAGCAAGAAAACCCGATCTACACATACTTTCGCTTCTCCCTTCTCCAAGATTTCTTCCCTCTCACACCCGATCGGACACAGAGTCGTTCTCATGAATGCACCATTGCCCAAACTGAGTTCCATTCATCCTCTACCAGACACTCCGTTAGTCAGTGTCATCATTGCGAACCATAACTATGGCCGGTACATCGGTTCGGCGATCGACAGTGTTCTGACGCAAACCTACCAACCGCTAGAGTTGATTGTTGTGGATGACGGTTCTACCGATAACTCCCGCGAGGTTATCGAAGCCTACGGTGAGCGACTCATCGCTATTTTTCAAGAGAACACAGGCCAGGGACCTGCATTCACGGCAGGATTGCAGCAATCAAGCGGAGACATTATTTGCTGGCTGGATGCCGATGATTATTTCCATCCTGATAAAGTAACGCGAGTCGTCGAAGCGCTGATTCGCCATCCTGAATGGGTGCAACTCTCCCATGGTCGAGTCACGGTGAATGCGCATGGAGAGACCATCGGTAGAGATCCAACCTTTTTCAGCCAGGGGGACGTGCGATCGCTGCTTTTAGAATACGGACGATACGCCTGGGCCGTGACTTCTGCTCTATCCCACCGTCGCTGGGTGCTGGAAGCGATCGCACCGTTTCCAGCACGTCCGCAAGCGGCCGATACCTACATCACGGCAACGGTTCCGTTTTACGGAACGGTGGGGGCCATTGATGACAAACTCATGTACCGACGGCAGCACGGGAATAACCGGCGAGCGAGATCGGCAAATGTTGACTACCTGATCGAGCAACGCCAAGACACTCGGGACTGTATCAATCAGGCCGCTCGCTTGACTGACTGCCCGCAGCAGTTAGACATCGAGCGAGACGCAGATTATCTCAGCTATCTTGCCGTTCAGCAGAACCACCCCTCGTTAGGTCGTTCGATCGCAATATTGCGTCTTACCTTGGCTGAAGGGTGGTCTTTGGGACAAGGCATCAAAGACACGTTGGAGCGATTAATTCGACGCTGTACCTGTGCGATTGCCCCTCAACAAGGTCTAGAGATCGCCAGTCTAGGCCCCCGCCGCTACCTCTACCGAAAACTGAACCTCTATCAAAAGCTAACGAGTAAGACGGCAGGGCCTGCTTCAGCATTGCCCTCATCCATACCCGGAGGGCAGCAGCGATGAACGGTTCTACTCCCCCTGCAACACCAACGGATTGTTCGAAACAAGGAAGCGACAGTAAGTTGATCGTGCTATCTGCTTACACCAGCTCGTTCGGCGGGATGACAGTCAGCCTGTCAATGTTAATTGCTGGTTTCAAGCAATTGGGCATGGGCAATCGCCTCGTGGTGGTGACGAAAGCAGGCTCTTTGCAAGAACAGTATTTGCTGCAAGCGGGGCATGTGGACTGCTTGCAATCGCTGGAAGCCCAACCGGGACAGTCATTTTCTCGTAGCAGCTTGCAGTGGGTGCATCAACAACCTCACCATTGGCCGCTGTTATTGGAAAGTTGGGTGTTGCGCAATCGGATGTTTGTGCTGCTTGCAGAATCTAAGATGCTGCGACAGCAGCGGCGACCGCTATTCCACTTTTTTCACGATCTAGCGATTTCATACAATCCCATTGGCAACTGGGTACGCAAATTCGTGTTTGCTCGGGTGGCTCCAGGGGCAATTTGCAACTCCAATTTCACCGCCAGTGTCATCCGCCAGTACGTGACTCGGGATATTCGAGGAGTTCTGTATCAACCGGTCGATCCCAGTCGATTCGAGCGATCCAGAATTGACAAGCCTCCAGAGGCCCTCAGGTCGTTGATCGACTCCAATATTGGGATCTTGCTTACCCCCTCACGCCTAAATAAACCTGGAATTGTCAACGACAAAAATCTGCGGGCACTCATACCCGTATTGGCAGAGTTGAAGGCGATGGGACAGCGCTATCAAAGCGTCATTATTGGGGCAGATGGGTCTGGTGATGGTAGCTATACCCGTAGCTTACAGGAGCTGGCTGACAAGCATGGTGTTGGAGATTGGCTAACAATTTTACCTCCAGTATTTGATATCGAATCCTACTTTGTGCATGCTGACGCAACCATCTCTTTGGCTCCCCGCGAACCGTTTGGACGGACGGTGGCCGAGGCCATTGCGAGCGGAGTTCCGGTTATCGGTAGCAAGACTGGAGGCATCGCCGAGATTTTGAATAACTTTGCGCCAGACTGGACCGTTGCCCCTGACGATCCTGCAGCTGTTGCCCGCTGCATTTGTGCTCTACGTACATCAGCCGAGCGGACGGCTCAACAACTGAAGGCCGGACGTGAGTGGGTCGAGCAGAACTGCCATGTAGCTCGCTATGCGCATGGGATTGCGACATTGACCGGATTAGAGACAGGCGGCTTGGAGACAGGTTGTTTGGAGGTAGGTAGAGACCAATCTTCTACTCATTCCGGTCAGTCTGGCGAGCGATTGCAGCCGAATCTCTCAACATCCACATTGTCCCAGCCTGGTACTCACTCTTGAGCATGCAGAAGGTTACGTTCCTCACTGGCAGTATTCCCGCCAAAACGGGTGGAGAGCTTTACAACCTAAAGCTTTACTCGTATCTCGATCGCACAGGCGTGGAGGTAGAGGCAATTGACCTATATAAGATTCGGTATCTGTTGAGGTTGGCACGAATTCCGCTTCTGGGTCCAGTTGTCGTTAATCTCTGTTTGGCACTATTGGCGTTTGGTCGCGGCGATCGGCTATTGGTATTCGATCAGTACTTTGGTGGATATTTAGTCGTTTTGAATGCAATTCACAGATATATTCACAGAGGATATGTACTGGCAATAGTGCATCATTTCGAAGGTTATGAATGCAACTCCCAAGATTCGTTTTGGGCAACATACTCCGCGATTGTTGAGCAATTGAAACTGTCGTCAGCGAACCACATCATCACCAATAGTCGATATTGCCAACAGGAAATAATGTCTTTGGGATTCTCTCAGGATTCGATTTCAATATTGCCTCCGGGGCTAGAAGAGAAATTTAGGCAGTCGGTGAGTGTGGAGAAGGAGGATAATCGGCAATCTCTATCTATTTTGTGTGTGGCACATTGCATTCCGCGTAAAGGCATACGGGAGCTAGTCAATGCAGTCTCAATGTTGAGTGATGGTCATGAGTACATACTCAATATCGTGGGAGAAACGAATAAAGATATTGCTTACTATCGTTCAATTTGTAATATTGTCAAACGAGAACAGCTAGAAGAATCGGTTATCTTTCATGGCAGGACAGACGATGCCACTCTCGAACGCTTATATCAGCAAGCTGATATTTTTGTGTTGCCGTCATACAAAGAAGGGTTTGGAATCGTACTGCTAGAAGCCATGTACTACGGGCTACCAATTGTGAGTACAAATATTTCTGCGATTCCAGAACTGGTTCAAGATGGTGAAACGGGGTTACTGGTCTCACCCGGAAGTACCCGAGAGCTCGCAGCAGCGTTGACAACGCTTATCGAGCATCCGGGAATCCGTAAGGATTTGGGACATGCTAGTCGCAAACAGTTACTCCAAAACTACAGCTGGGAAAAAACAGCCGCTAGATTTGCAGACATAGTGAATGATTTTGCCGTTGAAGTGTAGATGTATGCCTGTATGCAAAAGACTGGCCATTGTAAACAGTCAATCAGAAATATTCTGGCCTAATAATGTTTGAAGATATTTTCTCTCTTGGCCTTCTATTTTAATGCCAAGGCATGCCATTAATTATTTTCAGTTGAGATTGAGATTGCTTGCTTTTGATGATTTTCATTATAGAGGGTGGCAATTCAATGCGGCTCACATCTTGAGTAGTTTTCATTCATACCAAAGAGTTTGGATGTCTCCACACCTAGGACGTAACATAGGGCGTCAATATATAATTATGTGGTAAGATTTAAACATTCCATGGCTTTTCCCCACCGTTGCATATGATTACTGAAATTCTAGGATTCTAATTTATCTCTTTTCTAAGAAGAAATCCGTTTGAAATATTTGTGCAGACGAAATAATCGGCACGTAATCTCCAAGATTAATGCGCTAAAAGAGCATAGTTGACTGCCAATTTAAAGTACAAGGAATGTTCTATGGCGGCAACTGCAGCCAAAATTGCAAGAAGTAGCCTGTGGCTAACATCTAGTTTTCTCGTTGGAAAGCTATCGCGGGTATTGGCTCAGATTGTATTGGCCAGACTGTTGATCCCGGAAGACTTTGGGGTTTGGGGGATGGTCCTTGTAGTGACGGCTTTATCCAGCATTTTCAAAGACTCAGCTATCTCCGGCGTTCTGATTCAGCGGGGGATCGACGACAAAACGCTAGTTAACGCCGTCTACAGCCTGGGAATCGCAATATCTGTTGTGATGTTTTTCCTGCAATCAGCAATTGGGTTCCCATTGGCACTATTTTTCGACACACCCATCGTATTTCCCTTGACAGTGGTTTCGGCACTGACGTTTTTAATTGGGGCTGGAGCAGGAACCCACGGAGCGATCCTGCAGCGGCAAATGAAATTCCACCAAATTGCGATCGCCAGATGGATTTCAAACGGCGTAAGGTTAATCACCATAATTTTGGCCGCAGTACTTGGCGCAGGAGTGTGGTCATTTGTGCTGGCGGAGCTAGCTTTCACAGCAATCAGTAGTGTATTGCGCCGCTTGTTCAGCGGTTACCATTGCCGATTCCAACTCCGTCCGGATGCAGGTGCCCTGTGCAGTGTGAGGCGCTATGTTGGCAGCCTGATTGGCACTAATTTGGCTGTGTATGCAAATACCAACAGTGACAACATGATTATCGGTCGGCTGTTGGGTGCGCAGTCGTTGGGACTCTACAATCTGGCCTACCAGTTAGCTATGATGCCGACCTTTGTACTATCGCAGGTAAACCGCGTTAGCTTTTCTGTCATGTCGCAGTTGTCTAGTCAAGCTCTGCAGCGCTATGTCAGTCGTTCCCTCGAACTATTTGCCATAGTCTCGGCCCCAATATACGGAGTGGCATATGCTCTTGCTCCCCTGGCTATTCCCTGGATATACGGCCCGGAATGGAAACCGGTTGTCGGACTCTTTCAATGGGTATTGGTATTCGCATATGCCCGTGGTTTCATGGCCATCTTGGGAACTACCTTGAATGCGATCGATCGCCCTGAACTGAATGCATTCATCAATTGGGCCATGGTTCCAATGTCTTTGCCTGCATTTGCGATTGGTGCTTGGTTGGGAGGAATCCAAGGGGTCGCAATTTCAGTTGCCATTGTGATGGGGTTAGGCGCTACAGCGTGGTTTTGGCTTGCCACCTGCCGGGCTGCCAAGTGGAGTGCAATCGCTCTCATAAAGCCCTTGGGAGTTCCAACCGTGGCAATTGGGCTGTCGCTTGCCTGTTCTTTTGTAGTCGTTACAGTGACTCCCATACCCCAATGGAGCCTGTCAGTGCTGGTTCTGGCTGGATACTTGGGAATTGCAAGTGTCCTGTCTGGTGGGCAGGTGTTTGAGGTATTCAAAGAAACCCTTTTGAAAAGTTTGAATGTCTCCACTAAACAAACAGCGGAGCAGAATCATTCAAAGCGGACGGTGGTTTGATGAAGGCTGTTGCAACCCAATCGCCCATGAAAATAGTCCATGTTGTCGAGGAATTTCCAGTCCCTTCCGAAACCTTTGTCCTCAATCAAATTGCAGGTGCTCTCGATCGCGGCCATGAAGTCGAGATTCTTGCCCTGCAGGGGTCTGCCGACCCAGAAGTATCCGTTCATCCCATCGTCGAGCAGTATAAATTACTCAACCGCACTCGGTTTTCGCCACGTGTACCTGCGAATTATTTGGAACGGTGGTTTACGCTAGTTCGATCTTTCTCTAAATGGCCAACTCACCAGCAGCATTGGAAGGCAACCCTACAACTTTTGAATCCAGTGCTCCACGGCCGCGACGCCCTGTCCCTGAGATTGATTTACCGCGCCCTTCCACTATTGGGAGGGCTGGATTACGACATCATTCACTGTCAATTTGGCACAACCGCTCTTGTCATCTTATTGTTCAAACAGCTGGGACTGATAACGGGAAAGTTGGTCGTTTCCTTCCGGGGGCGTGACATCAGTTGGGCCATCGCTAAGTTCGGCGATCGCGTCTACGATGACCTTCTGCAAGCTGCCGACGCGTATCTACCCAATAGCCAATTTTTTGCACAGCGAGTGCTCGATTTAGGGGGAGACCCCAATAAGCTATCGGTCCATCGCTCGGGAATTGATGTTCGTCGTTTCGCGTTTCGCCCCCGCACGCGACTTCTACAGGAGACTACCCGGATTATCACTATTGGCAGATTGGTGGAAAAAAAGGGGATTGAATACGCTATCCGAGCCGTCGCCCGTCTTGCTCGCCAGCGACCCGTCGAGTATCTCGTTGTGGGAGATGGACCTTTAAGATCTAGCCTCCAGGCACTTGTGGATTCTTTGGACGCAGGTGACACCATTCAACTGGTTGGATGGAAGCTTCAGAATGAATTGATCGAGCTCCTAGATCGCTCTCATTTATTGCTAGCACCCAGTGTGACAGCAGCGGATGGAGATGCCGATGCACCGGTCAATACGTTAAAAGAAGGGATGGCAATGGGATTGCCAACGATCGGGACCTGGCACGGTGGTATTCCCGAATTGATCCACGATAGTGTATCTGGATTTTTGGTCCCGGAGCGCGATGCAGATGCTTTGTTTGAAAAACTACTTTACTTAGTCGATCAACCTCAAGACTGGGAAGCCATGGGGTGGGCAGGTCGTCGGGAAGTGGAAGCGACCTATAACATGGAGGTTTTAAATGACGAGCTGGTTAATCTTTATCGTTCGTTGATAAGTATTTAAGTGTTTTTCACTTAGGGAAACCAAGCCTTACACAACTGTCTTATCGAACTGATGATCAAGTATGTTGCTGTCCAGTATGAAAGACATTGCATTGGATAGTTGGAGCGCTCCTTAGCACCAGTTTTTTATTGACCTCATGATTTTGTCTTCCAGGCCACCTAGACCGAGGCTAGCTTGTGTCAGTAACCACTCCCGGCTACACCATGAAACCGCATCGGCGCCAATATGTGGTCGGACCGGAGCCGTTCAATGCCTATCCGGATTGGAACTGCCACCAGTTGGATGAGAAAATGTGGTTATCTCACTGCCCGTCACTGCGAGTTCAACTCACCACCGATAGCGATGGCACCAGTTGGGCATTACTAGGGCTAGCAGTCGAAACCACCGCCACTCAACCCTCCCCTGCAGAACAAATTCAACAAACTAGCAGCGATCGGATTTCAGACCTGTACTCCAGTTGGGCAGGTCGATGGGTGCTGCTAGGGTCGGAACAAGTACATATGGATGCTAGCGGCCTGCTCGGTTGCCTGTTCGGTCGGACCAATTCGGCGGACTTCTGGGCAAGTAGCAGTCCTACTTTGCTAAATCACCTGCTGTTTGGAGACGGTCCCCCTCTGCCAGACCGGCGAGAGTTGCATTACCAAGTAGGCATCTCCTGGTTCACTCCGCCGCGTACTAAGCTGCCTGGTATTACTCGACTCTTACCAAGCCAAGTCTTAAATCTACGTCAGCAAGAAGTGGTTGCTCGTCCACTGATGCCCGACATTGAGCGAGATTGGAGTGAAGACGATGCTATTGCGGAAATTAGTACTAGATTGGTGACAACAGTCAAACGGTTAGCGTCCTTTCATCAACCGTTGTGGCTCGGTCTGACCGCAGGTTACGACTCCCGGCTGATGCTAGCGCTATGCGCCCACGCGAGTGTTGATGTTTTACCATTCACTCGCATATCGGCGAGAACAGCCGTAGCAGATCGCTTGCTACCTCCCCAATTAGCTCGCGATTGTGGCTACACACATACAATCATGCGACATAGGGAGTTCTCATCCGAGCGCGCCGCTCTCGTAATCAAACACAGCGCTGGTCATGTCTCGCCAGGTGACGCTGACCCGTTTATCAACGGTATCCGGGACGAAATGGAGGGCATTTCATTTGGAGGCCACGGATTTGCCGTTGCGAGTGGATTTTCCAACCTGCGCCTCTTACCCAGCAGCGTTACCGGTGCTGAAGTTGGTGCCGAACAACTTGCGCGGTTGTTTCAGGAACCGCTATCTTCGTCTGCCGTGATCGGACTTCAGGAATGGCTTGAGTGGGTTCTTAAGCATCCGCAAGAGCACTTAGATTGGCGCGATCGCTTTTTCATCGAACAGCGTCAAGCAGGTTGGTTGGCAGCCAAAGAGCAGCTGTACGATCTCGGCAGACTGGAACGCTTTCCAATTTTGAATTCGGCGCTTAACTACTCTCTATTACTGAGTTTTCCCGAAGCGGCCCGACTCGGATCGCGTATTCAAGAAAAGATCATTCATCGCATTGCCCCCACATTATCGCAGTACCCCTTCAATCAGAAAGACAGCGATATTGGGTTGGTAAAGCTCCTGATAGCAACGTCCGGGGATGCTCCTTATTATCTATTTCGCAAACTGAAATATCGATTGATGAAAGCAGTAGGAGCTTAAGACCGCATCAGTCTAGGGAAACGATATGAGCAGGCAAGTCGTAGCCAAGTCCTTGTATAGCTTCCTGCAATCCAGTTATGGAGGATTTCAAATCTTTTCTCAGCCAATCAAGGCTTTGAGCTCTCCTCACTACAGACCTTACTGCGATCGCCGAGAATTGGTATCGTACTTTGATTATCGTTCTAGGAACTCAGTACAGCAGCTAAGAGCAAAGCCTAGTTTAAATGCAAAATATTTGTAACTGTCATATCAAAAAGGCGGCTAGCACTGCAGCGCTAATTCGTTAATCCTTCGCACTTATTCAACAGTTATAGCCCCAGCACTGTATAGGTTTCTTCCGAAGTCATTAGGCCTTTTCACAGTCAACCAAGACAAATCCGGAGATGGAAGCTATACGGCTATTTCCTTTGACCTAAACGCCCGAAGTGTCGGATATTCTTCATTAAGAATTGAAATCAAATTCGTTTATCGGCAGGCGCGTATAAAAATACCAAGACTTTTGCGCTCAAGAGTAATGCCATCAAATAACAGGACCTGACTTGCAGGCGATATTTTTATACGGCCATTCTGGCCTATGGGTAAATTTTATGAGGCAGAGCAAAAAATATGTCCGACAAAAATCATTCAAGGTTCGATTGTGTTAATTTTTACTTTCGATGAAGAGTAATTTACTGTGTAAATAAAATTAATCCCTCCATGCTACGTACGTAGGTAGTGATGCTATATTGGGTGAAATATTTACGGACATACCCTGAAAACACACTTGCCAATTCAGCACTGTATTCCATTGGGGGTTCATAGTGAATAAGCTATTTATGTCACGAGATCCATAGGTCTATGTTTTTTTGTGATTATTTTCTTACTCTTGTACTTTACTGAATATTGAATCTTTAGACAATATTTATTTCTTCTAAAGTTCGTCACCGAGCCAGCAATCTTAGGTTGAGTTCACTGGCACGTATTTGATAAGTTTTAGGCTTATTAGATACTTCTGATCTTTTGAGAGAGGCCAAGAGTTGCCTTCAGATATCGGCACTTGATTGATATTGCTATGTATTCCATTAAACTTTTAAAAGATCGCTCATTCCAGAATAAAATCTTGGATTAGACAAATAGTGGGGATGCCCATTTGGGTATTATTTCCAAACTGAACGCATGTAGCAAATACTTACAGTGGCATCAAGGCATACGCTGGTTTTAGCTGCGTATTTATTTATCATAGCTATGTGTCTATTGTCTTCGCATTCTTGCGCTTGTTTTGATGCTTGCAAGTTAAAGCATTCGCTTTTCGTCCCAAGTTTTTGCTCTACGTCACAGCTTAAGTATTTGTCTAGAACGCAGTGATTGTTGCTGATGTTTAGAAATAGCTATATAGGGGTCGAGAAGGCAAGCATTCTAGTTGTCACTCGAACATTTTTGCCGCAAGAAGGTGGCATTGAGGAGTACGTGTATGACCGCTGCACGCGTGATTCAAAGCGTGTTGTTGTCTTAGCTGCAGATTGTCCGGGGGCACGTTCTTTCGACCGCTCACAGCCGTTTACCATTTATCGCTGGCCAAACCCAGAGTTTCTCAAAAAGTCACTGATTGGAAAAGTAACCAGACAGCTATTCTGCATGGTTTTCTCAGTGATTATGGGACTCTTCCTGTATTGGAAGTACCGCTTCAAATATATCGAATGGTGTCACGGTTACGATTTTCCATCCATCTTGGTTTTGGGGTATTTGCTCCCCATACGTTATTTCGTTTATCTACACGGCAACGATCTCTTGTGTCCGTTACGCAACCGATTATTCAAGAGTGTCTTTAGGTGGACATTGAATCGATCGTCGGGAGTTGTCTGCAATAGCTGGTTTACGCGAAGCTATCTGTTGAACAGTGTTTCGATAACCTCTCAAGCGTATGTTATCAATCCAACCGTAAGGCCTTCCAAATTTGGTCTTTCGTCTATGTATTCCTCCTCCGCAGAGGGGTCAGGAGCTGCTGTTCGTCAAAAGTTTGGTATTCCAACCGATTCTGTGGTCATCCTGACCGTCGGACGTCTGATCAAGCGTAAAGGTTTCGATCGGGTCATTTCCCAGATTCCGTCACTCCTATCCAAGGGGCTTGATGTTCACTATCTGATTTGTGGCCGTGGAAAAATGGAACAGGACCTCCGAGCTCTTGCTAACAGCTTGAATGTTGAAGACCGCGTTCATTTTGTCGGGTTTGTACCTGACTCAGAATTGGCCTCATATTACGACGCTTGCGATCTGTTCGCCATGTTGACCTTTTTCGATGCTGATTCACAAAGCATCGAAGGTTTCGGAATCGTTTATCGTGAAGCTGGCTTTTTTGGCAAACCAGTCCTTGCATCTAAAGTGGGTGGAGTTATTGATGCCGTACAGCACCTAAAAAATGGTTTGTTAGTCGATCCCGACTCCTCGACAGAGTTGCAGCTTGCTCTAAGCCAGTTATGCAGAGACGAGGTACTCCGGGAGCGACTGGGACAGACTGGTCAAGAGTTAGCAGAGCAGCGTCCTTCATTCCAAGTTTTGTATCAACAAGACTCCTAGCTAAAGGTGTCTTTCATTCACGATGTCCTCGAACAGCACTTTAAAAACCGTCGCAGGTAGCAGTCTTTGGTTAACTGCAAGATTTGCCTTAGCAAAATCCTCGCAGCTGATGTCTCAGATTGTTCTGGCTCGCCTGCTAACACCTGAGGTGTTTGGTATTTGGGGAATGGTGTGGGTGGTGATGTCACTTGCCAACTTATTTAAGGACAAGGCACTTGCCCAAGTGCTCGTTCATCGTGGACTGGCAGACAAAACCTTAACAGAAGCTGTCTATAGCCTTGGGGTTACGGTTTCCGTTGTGATGTTTGTTATTCAAAGCGGGATCGGGTACCTAATGGCCATTTTCTTTGATGAGCCAATAGTTTTTCCATTAACCGCTTTCTCTGCTTTAGTTTTTTTATTCAGCGCAGGAGAGGGAGCCCACGAAGCTGTTTTAAGCCGTCGTATGCAGTTTCGCGAGCAAGCGATCGCAGAAAGTTGTGGCGCATTTGCTCGTATGGGAGGGGCAATTGGCGGAGCAGTGTTTGGATTAGGGGTATGGTCATTCGGGATCGCAGAAATTGCCAGAGCAATTGTGGTGTCAGGATTGAAGCGCTGGTTCAGTCGGTACCGGTTTCGATACAGGCTACTTCCCGATCGAGCAGCAGTGCGCAATGTCCGAGGATACATCAGCAGCTTAGTTGGTACCAATCTAGCTGTATATGCCAACACAAGTGGAGATGACGTAATCATCGGCCGCCTTCTAGGGGCGCAGCCTCTGGGGTTTTACAACATGGCCTATCAGCTATCGATGCTTCCGGCGTATGCGCTGTCTCAGATCAACCGAGTGAACTTTTCTGTTATTGCTCAGAGTGAAGTTGATGGCCAAAAACGCTACATCGAAAAAGTACTTGAATTGTCCGCTTTAATATCAGCACCAATCTATGGAATAGGGTTTGTTGTCGCACCATGGCTAATTCCCCTGATATTCGGAATGAATTGGTCACCAGTGGTTCCTCTTTTCCAGATATTGTTGATATTTGCTTATTCAAGAGGTTTTATGTCGATTCTGGGGACCAGTTTAAATGCACTTGAAAAGCCTCATGTGAATGCTGCAATCAATTGGGTTTTAGTTCCCATTTCAATTCCCGTTTTTCTCTTAGGTGCATGGCTGGGAGGACTAGTAGGGGTCGCTATAAGCGTCACCACAGTCATGGGAGTTGTTGCGACTATTTGGTTTTGGCTTGCCACCAGCAAAGTTTTGAATTACTCCATATCCTCTCTAATAAGACCAGTTGTATTACCCAGTGGATCAGCATTTGTCAGTGTTGTCGCTGCACTTGCGGTTCCAAGCATCCTCAATCCAGTCATGAGTTTGATTGACTCGGATCTGTGGCCTATTGTACTGAAAGCTCTACAGCCAGTTGTGCTAGTTGCCATTTATAGCCTTTCAATTTTCATCGGTTCGTCTGGCCAAACTCCACACATGTTATTGAAACTAATTAAGACAGTTATGAGACGTGAATCTTCAGAAAACTATTCTACAGAGCCTCGGTTGATTAGACAAAGTGAGGATTAATCTTAGTTTAGGCAGGTCATATTAGTTGATGTCTATATTCTTAGCAAATGACTTAGGATGAGCTTGAAGGTAGCTAACTTTTGTCAATGAAAGGTTAACCAGCTATGTTCTACAGGATTCATACGCAGTGGAACTTACGATACACCAGGAGGATTAACGATGGTAAATCAACTCACGCCTAAAGCACTACAAAGTAAGCCTGATTTTTCATTCCCTGCTATTTCATTTCTAGAATCAGATGACTATCTAGAACATGCCTTCAAATATCTAAAGAAACAGGACGGCCAGAATATAAATGATATTTTTTGGTCTCGCCTAGGGCAGAATCCATCGTTCAACGGTGCCAAAGTTCTAGAGTTTGGCTGCGGACTTGGGAATTTGTCAGTTGATATAGCCTTGGCTGGAGCAGACAAAGTCGTTGGTCTGGATTTAACTGCTCGCGATATCGAGGTTGCTACTCTCAACGTCCGAAAGAATTATCCAGAACTTGAAGAGAAGGTTGAATTTCTGGCTGTAGATATTCAAGAATATCCCACCGGTGGCTTTGACTATATTCTTTCCAAGGACACATTCGAGCACGTTCTCGATCTTGAGATGGTTCTGTCAGAGTTTCACCGACTTCTAAAGCCGGGTGGTTTGGCATATATAGGATTTGGCCCCCTATGGCATAGCCCATATGGCTTTCATGGAAATGCTTTTGGCTGGAACTTTAGTAACAAATTTCCTTGGGGACACCTACTGACTAGTGAGTCAAAATTTGTCAAATGTTGGAATGCTTCGACTGAATCTCACATTTCTTCGTTTGCCGACTTAGGATTGAATGGAGTATCGTTCGTTGAATACAAACATATATTTAATGCAAGTAAATTACGAGTAGAATCACTACAAGTCAATCGAAGTACTGACTTCAAGTCCAAAGTGTTTTGGTTGATGCACCATATTCCTTTTGTCGGGAAATATTTTGCACACAACGTGTATTGTATTCTGTCTAAAGACCTCGATAGCAATCCCAGATGATTTTATAGATGCTGATAGGGAAGCAATCCCCTAAAGGCATGACGTTAGACGAGTTTATCGCGAGTCATCCAGAGCCTCGTGAGCTGTAGCGGGCACTGGCATTGAAGGGGACGGCTCAAGCAGGGTAGCATCATTGGATACTCATCAAATCCTCAAATTCATACTAGCTAAGCGTTTGTGATACTTGACCTCTGCTCAGAGTGTTACTTTGACTGGAGCCTTGCCGCTTGAACTGTTCTGTCGAATTGAAGTTAATAAACAATTGTCAATCAGGCTCTCCAATCATTTGTAGTTGCCTTTATACTTAAAATAGACATAATGAGAGCCAGGAATTCATCAACATAGCTTGCACGTCAGGTTGTGAACTAGCAAAATCAAATCTTTAAGTCAGATTGGGGTTAGTCTGCTAGAAGTCTGAACTTTTCTAAAGTGCTTAACTCTATTCTAGGCTTTAAAAAAATACTCAAGTGAAATCACTGTAATTCTATCTACAAGACTTTGCTTGGGCTCAAATGCCTAAAGAGATTAATGGAAGGCAGCTGGTTAGGCGATAAATTTAGGATGAATTTATTTAACATTGATGAGATCCCGAGGTTTTGGGAGGATACTCAAAATGAGTACATTAGCAAAGAGCACTGTAGACTCACCGAATACTTTTTCGGCAGGTAATTATTTTTTTAATGTTGGCGAATTGGATAGCAGTCAGATACAAACATCAAATGTTAATTTGATGTTTGTTGATTCAGCTGTCCAGAATATTGATAGTCTCATTAAAACTCTGACTGATAATACTATCGCAATAGCTTTAGATCGTGATGAAGATGGAATTGAGCAAATTACACAAGCGTTAGGATATTTTGATAGCATCCCTAGCCTTCATTTGGTGTCCCATGGCCATGATGGAGAATTTCAACTGGGCTCCACCACGCTTAACTCTAGCAATATTGCTTACTATAAAGATAAACTTGAACTTTGGAGAAGCTCGTTCACTGAAGACGCCGATACTTTAGTTTATGGATGTAATGTTGCTGGTGACTATATTGGTGACGGAATCTATAGTGGCGATCCCTTGCTAGGTCAACTGAGTCACTACACCGGTACAGATGTTGCTGCATCTACCGACTTTACTGGTAGTAGAGAGCAGGGAGGTGATTGGGTTTTAGAACGTGTAATTGGAGATATCGAGTCAGGAATTGGATTTAAAGAGACTATTCGAGAATCCTACAGTGCAGTCCTGCCAAAAAATGAATCCAATTCTAACCTGCGAATTGAAGCTGAAAATCTTCAAAGACCTGAAGCCTTCCGAATCGAAAGTAATAAACTTTTCTCCGGTGATAAGGCAATCAGCCTTCGGGGGGGGAAATGGAACGAACAAGGTCGAGCAGTCTACGTTCATAAAGGAGATGGGGGAATTTACGACCTTAAACTCAACTATTTTGATGAAAATGCTGGCCCTGGAAACATAAAAGTCTTAGTTAATAACACATTGGTCGACCAGTGGTCTTTAAACCGCAACTCCGGCTCTAGTGACATTAGCGCTAATAACCGTCAGGTTCGAACCATTAAGGGCCTCGAGCTTGAAGCTGGGGATCGGATATCTTTCGTTGGCAAGGAACATCGCAAAGAGTTCCTTCGGATAGATTATTTCGATCTCACAAAAACGAACCCACTACCTAATCCGCTTCCACCACCTGCAACGAATTCTAATCTACGAATTGAAGCTGAAAATCTTCAAAGACCTGAAGCCTTCCGAATCGAAAGTAATAAACTTTTCTCTGGTGGTAAGGCCATCAGTCTTCGGGGGGGGAAATGGAACGAACAAGGTCGAGCAGTCTACGTTCACAAGGGAGCTAGGGGAATCTACGACCTTAAACTCAACTACTTTGATGAAAATGATGGCACTGGAAACATAAAAGTCTTAGTTAACAACATATTGGTCGACCAGTGGTCTTTAAACCGCAACTCTGGCTCTAGTGACATTAGCGCTAATAACCGTCAGGTTCGAACCATTAAGGGCCTCGAGCTTGAAGCTGGGGATCGAATCACCTTCGTTGGCAAGGAACATCGCAAAGAGTCCCTTCGTATAGATTATTTCGACCTCAAAAAAACGAACCGACTACCTGGCCCGAACCCAGAACCTGCAAAGAACCCACCCGGAAATGATAATCCACCTGGCACTATTAGAATTGGTGCAGTACAAGTAAAGCTGAACGATCTGGGCCCAACTCTTACTGACACCATAAGAGAATATGATAAATTAGTCAAAAATGCTGCTTCCAAAGGCGTAGATATACTTTTATTTCCAGAAGGAATTTCTAGAATAAAAACTAATAATGGTAAAAATCTTTCTTTTGAAAAAGCTGCAGAGGATCCGAAGAAAGGCACTCTCTCCTTACAATATAAAGAATGGGCATCAGAGCATGGAATGTATATTTTAGGCCATATTTATGAGCAAAATAAAGGTGATAGTGATATATATAACTCCCAGATAATATTTAATGATAATGGCAAGTATATTGGCACTCATCGTAAAATACTGTTACCGTCTGGTGGAGAGCTTAAGAATTTGACACCAGGGAATGAAATCAGGGTCTTTGATATTGAGAATATCAAAGTAGGAGTTGCAATATGCTACGACGTCTTTGGAAACAAAGACGAAAATGAACCCCTTGGTACTATGGTCAATGATTTAGGCGCAGAACTAATATTTTATCCAAATTGGAGTACTGAATATGATTTTGCCTATCCAAATTTAGCTGAATTGAATGTACCTTTCGTAGTTGGTACTGCGATGAATAATGACTTAGGTGGAAGACAGAATAACGTTCTCAAGACTGGTGTATACGATCGGGAAGGAGATTTAATTAGTTCTGAAGTATTAGAGACTTCTAGCGGGATAGCCTATGCGGATTATGATATTTCTGATTTTGAATGAATGCGCTTGAATCTGTCAGATGCTGTTTTAAGAATCAGATGAGCGAGGGGAACTGCTGGCCTTTCAAACTCACTGCCGGGAATGTCGATGACCGAAAGCCCATTCCTGAGATGGCCCAGAGCCTGTTCGGAAAACTCTTTGGAGGCCGAGGATTTCCCAAGCTCGATTTGAGCAGCTCTACTAGCAAGGTCTGGAGTTGGTCACCCGTTACAAGAAAAATATGACGCAGAAGCTGGTCAAACTGATGGACAAAATCTTGTTGGGCAAGCGCTCTCTCATCGAAACTGTCAACGACCAACTCAAGAATATGCTGCAAATCGAGCATTCTCGACATCGCAGATATGGAACTTTTTGATCAACTCACTGGCTGGATTGGTCGCCAACTGACCTACCCGTTAACCTTGAGTTCAAGCGGGTTACAGCCTTACCTCAGGCTCTTTTCTAGCTAATCCCTATTGAACTGAAGTCCCTTTGGGACGCTCTCGACTCTGTCCTCACAACACTGTCCTAACTTTTTTTGCGAATGCAAGATTCATGCTTGCTTATAAGAGTAGTCCCCAGCAGGAATCAACCCACTGGGGACAAGCCAGAGTTCAACTTAGGGGAAACAAGTTCCCAAGTGCGAGAACTTTATTCGATACCCTCGATGCGGTCTTCTACTTCAGCGTAGATTTCCTGCAGCTTCTCGATATTCTCATCAGACGTCTCCCAATAGCCACGGCCATTGACCTCCAACAGTGTTCCCACCATGCGGCGGAAAGAGTTGGGGTTGAGGTTCATGAGGCGATCGCGCATCTCCTTATCTTCGATAAAGGTGGTGTTCGCATCTTCATACACCCAGTTATCCACAGCACCAGCCGTCGCCGACCAGCCCATCGTATTCACCAGACGTTTGGACAGTTCGCGTACTCCTTCGTAACCGTGGCTCAACATCCCTTCGTACCACTTGGGATTCAGCAGCTTGGTGCGGGCATCTAAACGCACGGTTTCGGACAGGGTCCGAACCTGAGCATTGGCCGTCGTGGTGTCGGCAATGTAAGACGCCGGAGCCTTGCCGTCATCCCGTAGTGTGGAGACGATCTTGGTGGGGTCGGAATCGAAGTAGTGGGACACATCCGTGAGAGAAATCTCGGAGGAATCCAAGTTCTGGAAGGTAGCATCGGCGGTCTTCAGCGCCTTCTCGAACATGTTACGAGATTGATCCATTACTCCAGGATTGTCGGAGTTGAAGGCAAACGACTTGCGCTTCAGATACATCTCTTGCAGTTCCGACTCTTCTTCCCAACTGCTGTTCTCCACCGCCAAGTTAACGTTGGAGGAGTAAGAACCGGAGGCATTCGAGAAAACGCGGGTCGCCGCTTCGCGGACACCAACACCCATCTCTTCCGCCTGTTCCAGAGCGTGCTTGCGCACGAAGTTCATTTCCAGAGGTTCGTCTGCTTCCGCCGCCATTTTCACGGCGCGGTCCAGCAATGCCATCTGGTTGATGAACAGGTCGCGGAATACACCCGAACAGTTGATGACCACGTCGATACGAGGACGACCCAGCTCCTCTAGAGGAATCAGCTCCAGCTTGTTGACGCGACCCAGAGAGTCGGGCTGAGGACGGACACCCACCATCCACATAATCTGAGCCAGAGACTCGCCGTAGGTCTTGATGTTATCGGTCCCCCACAGCACGCAGGCAATGGTTTCGGGCCAGTTACCGCCGTTGTCGATCTTCTGACGATCGAGCAGGCGATCGACCACAATCTTGGCGGACTGAACGGCCGCGCTGGTGGGAATGGACTGCGGATCGAGAGCGTGGATGTTCTTACCGGTGGGTAGAACGCTGGGGTTACGAATGGGATCGCCGCCAGGTCCGGGCAAGACGTACTCGCCATCCAGAGCTTTGATCAAGCTGCCCAACTCGAAATCAGCGCAAGCTTGCTCCAAACAGAACTCCAGAAACTCCATCAAAGGCTTCAGTTGCTCTTCATCAACATTGGGGAAACCTGCTTCTTCCAGTGCTACCAACCAAGGGGTCTTGCGACCGAGGTTGAGGAAGTTGAGCTTGGAAACCAGCGACACGCGGCCTTCGCTGTCGGTTTGCTCCTTTACTAGAGCACCAACGGCCGAGCGGACTGCCTCGGTGATGTCTTGAAGAAGCTGAACGTCTTCCAGAATTCCGGCATCGTTGTTGCGGTAAATCTCTTCGATTTCGCGACCGACGCTCTGAGCCACCAACGTAGGCAGACCCATGACTTCTTCTTCGGGGCGATCGATGCTGGCGATATTGACCAACGTGGCGATCGCCTCTTCCGCAGAGGGAGGCTCACCAATCACGTGTAACCCGCAAGGTAACAGGCGAGACTCAATCTCCATCAACTTGGCGTACACCTTACCGACGAGGGTGTTGCGGTCTTCACCAGACAGCTCTTTAGCATCGGCTTCGGGCAGCTCGATGTCCTTATCCAAGTTGCAGATGCGAGCCTGCTCCACAATCGCGTTGGCAATTTGAATGCCACGAGCGCTGTCCTTCAGAGTTTGGTAGGAACCAATCAACTCACTCAGCTCCTTCAGCCCCTTGTACAAACCGGCGTTTTCTGCAGGGGGTGTCAGGTAGCTGATGGTTTCAGCGTAGCTGCGACGCTTGGCGATCGTCGCCTCGGAGGGATTATTGGCCGCGTAGTAATACAGGTTGGGAATCTTGCCAATCAGGCTATCGGGATAGCACTGACCGGACATCCCCATCTGCTTACCAGGCATGAACTCCAGAGAACCGTGGGTTCCGAAGTGCAGGACAGCATCGGCACCCCAAATCCTTTCCAGGTAAGTGTAGTACGCCGCAAAACCGTGGTGGGGGCTAGCGGAACGGGAGAACAGCAAACGCATCGGGTCGCCTTCGTAACCGAAAGTAGGCTGCACACCAATAAAGACATTGCCGAAGGACTTACCGTACACTAACAAATCGCGACCGTCGGTGTTCAGTTCGCCAGGAGGAGGCCCCCAGTTCTCTTCCAGGCGTTCGGAGTAGGGGGTCAGCTCTTCGTACTCGCGCACCGGCATGCGGTAGGCGATGTTCAGCTCGGGACTGCTGTATTGGGCTTGAGCATCGTGGATGACCGCTTCCATCAACTCTTTCGGAGTGTCGGGAAGGTCATCGATGTTGTAGCCGTTACGCTTCATCCCTTCCATTACCCGATAGATAGAGCCGAATACGTCTAGGTAAGCGGCAGTACCAACGTTGCCCTTGTCAGGGGGGAAGCTGAAAACAGTGATGGCCAGTTTCTTGTCGAGACGGGGCTTGCGACGCAGGCTGGCCCACTTCATGGCCCGCTGAGCAATGGACTCGATGCGGTCTTGTAGAGCGATCGCCTTACCGGTATTACCATCGCGACCGGACAGAACAATCGGCTCGATCGCACCATCCAACTCGGGAATCGCCATCTGCAGAGCCACCTGAATCGGGTGCAGACCCAGGTCGCTGTCTTCCCATTCTTCCGTAGTTTGAAAGACAAGGGGCAGGGCCACCATATAGGGTCGGTTCAAACGCTTTAGGGCCTCGATCGCCTTGGGGTGATCCTGACGGGCAGGGCCACCCACTAGAGCGAAACCGGTCAAAGACACAACTGCATCGACCAAGGGCTGAGCATCGGAGCTAGCTGCCGGATCGAAGAAAAATGCTTCTACGGGCTTGGAGAAATCTAGACCACCAGCGAATACGGGCAGAACGCGAGCACCGAGGCTCTCCAGCTCCTGCACCATCGCTACGTAGTGGGCGTCATCTCCAGTGACCAGGTGGGTGCGCTGCAGCACCAGGCCGACACAAGGGGCCAATGGGTCTTTCTGGTCGGCGGTCAGGTCAGGGCGAGACTGATACCAGTTCATGTACTCCCGAACGTCTTCGTACATCTCTGGAGCCAGAGGGTGCCATACCCCCATATCGGGGTAGGTAACGGGGTCGTTGTAGGATAGCTCGCCTGCCGCTTCATTGTCTTCGCCATCAAACACGTAGCGATCGGCGATCATCAGCAGAAAGTTAGACAGGTTCTCTTCAGAACCACCCAGCCAGTACTGGAAGCTGAGCATAAAATTGCGAGCATCCTGCGCCTTATCCATCGGCAGGTACTTCAGCACCTTGGGCAGGGTGCGCAGCAGCTTCAGCATGGCGTCTTGGAAAGACGCGCCGGAGTTTTCCTTGCGCTTGCGCATGAACTGGGCGATCGCGCTCTTCGACTGGCCCAACTGCGCCATCGAGAAGCTGCCCATCTTGTTCAGGCGCATCACCTGAGGCATGGACGGGAACACAACTGCCGCATCGAGGCGATCGCGGTGAGGTTCAACGGCTGCTACTACTTTTTCTGCTAAGTCTTCGATAAAAATCAACGAGGCAATAAAAATGTTGGCCTCAGCAACGTCGTTTTTAAAGGCTTCATAGTTATCAGCGTCCCGCAGCTCTTCGATCAGGTAGCCACTGATCTCGACTGCCACGCTGGGATTGTTCTTATTAATCGCCTGGACGGCTGCAGATAATGCGCTCTGATATTGAGGCTCTAGAACCACGTAGACGACGCGGACTAGAGACCGATTTCCCACTGTATCCGGCTCGATGTGTCGAATCGATGGCCGAACCTGAGTGAACATGTGCAAATTCTCCAAGCGGATAGTTCAAAAAGCTACTGGTATCAGCCGTCTCCAAAAGGGTACGAAATCCCCAGCCTCACCAAAAAATAGCAAAATCTGCCCTTTGTTCTAGCAGAACTTCACCACCTTGTTAAAAGATGATGCATTTACGTTACGAATCATTACGCTTTCGATGCAAGAACCTTGAAAATGCTTCGATTTCCCCCTTGACAAACGAGAAATTGTTACTCCTTGTTCGCAAGCCCAACTCTTCCTGCTCTTAGAGACAGTCCCCCCAACCCCCCTCACTCACCAAAACGTTGCCAAGCCAAGCTGCAAAACTTAAGGGATAGAGATCGCGATCGCTCCCGCCAGATCGAACCGAATCCAACTTCATCGTTCTGTTCCGATAGAACTGTGCCGAGAGGAAGCGACTGTACCGAGAGAAACTTGTCCTCAATGTCAGCCTGTCCACCCACTTGTGTGGCAAGCATTAGCAGCGCAAAATATCACTTGCGAAAGACAAAACTCAAACGGTCATAAATTCATCAGACAACACCCAGAATTCTTGAATCCAGTCGCCAGAAGACCAGAGTTGCGATCTCCTCAATTCACACAATTCATAATTGCTGCCATCTCAGCACAATCAAAACAAATCGCATGCCAAACTTGCAGCTCGTGCCCTACTTCTTTTGCTAAGGTCAGGCCAACGATTCTCAACAAGATACGGCTAGAGGCTTCTATAGGCAAGCGATCCCCAGAGCAGGCCAACCATGAATAAATATCAAATAAATATCAATTGATAATAGGTTTTCACCGTTTCGATGGAAGGCGTGGCAAGATTGCCATAGGTGCCGATCGGCAACCGTAATTACACTTTCGCGGTAAGGCTTAGCTGGCAACTGCCATTGTTTTCATAGATTCTCTTAAGGTTTTATCTCTATAGAGTATGTTCATCGATCGCAGATTCTAAATGGCTCGAAGATCCGCAGTTTTTGATGTATAAATTTGTGTTTTAAAGCCGAGGTTATGGCAGGAAAACATTCCACCGGACTCAACCGTCCTATCACTGGTGCTAGCGAGCGCCCCCTTGCAGCTACGTCTCAACCCATCCAAATGGCTCCTGCTCGCCTGCGACGCGCGATTGTCAGCGGTAACGGTCGGCAGCAAGATTACTCCCATGTCAATCTGAGTGGGGCCAATCTCTCCGGGCTGAACCTGCATGGCATTTTCATGGTAGGAGCCGATCTATCGGGAGCAAATTTATCTCGCTGCAATCTGGTTGGAGCAAACTTGAGCGGCGCAACGTTAGTCGCAGCCGACCTTACTGAAGCCCAGTTAGCGGGGGCCAATCTATCTGGCAGCGATCTGAGTGGAGCCTGCCTAGTGCGGGCCGATCTGAGCTGCGGGATGGTCGAGCGAGCGAACGTCAAGAACGCCAATTTTTGCGGTTCCATTCTCACGAGCGTGCGGGTGGACGGTACGGATTTCAGAAGCGCCGATATGCGAGGCGTACAGTTCAGCCGCATTCCATCCAATCGCAATACTGAGCGCTAATTCAGACAGTAGAGCTAACGGTTCTCTCAAGCCCTTCATCATCAAACAATCGAGATCGATTCGGTCATGGCTTGCTCATGCTGTCGCCAGAGTTGACATCAGCGTCAGGTGCGATCGCCGTTACAATGATTCACACAGAAATTATTGCTATCTGCTTGCGGCTCATTACTTATGTCAGCAGCCTCACTGCCTCCTGCGCTCGAAAAACTCGTTCAACGATTCCAGAAAGCATCGTCCAACAAGCAACGGTACGAGCAGTTGCTGTGGTTGGCGAACAAGCTGGACGCTCAACCAGAAACTGCGAAGGTTCCCGAAAATAAGGTGGCGGGCTGCGTCTCAAACGTTTACGTCACTGCCGAGTTAGTGGATGGCAAAGTCCAATTCACCGGTGATTCGGATTCACAGCTCACTAAAGGACTGGTAGCGTTTCTAATTCGCGGCTTGCAAGGACTGTCCCCGGAAGACATTGCTCCGCTCGAACCAGATTTTATTAAGGATACGGGGCTGAGCGTCAGTCTGACTCCATCACGAGCCAACGGATTTCTGAATATTTTCAAAACGATGAAGGTCAAGGCTGAAGAGCTTCTATCCGGCTCAGCAGCCAGTTAGCATCGACAACCTGACGCAGTGGTGACGATGAGTTCTGAGATCCCGCAACTACCGGTGACCTTGGTCATTGGTTTCGCCGGCTATGGGAAATCAACACTCATACAAAATCTGGCCAACCAATTGCCCGCACCAGTGGCTCTGCTGGGGGCAGAGGCCGAACGTACCTCCACTCGCTGCATTTGCTGCAGTGGCTCGGAAGATTTACATCAAGCTCTCAATGATGTTCTAACGCAACACCAATCTGCGAACTTTTCCCGCTTGTTTGTGGAAGGGAGCGACGAAACCGATCCGGTACCGGTGATACGTGCTATTCGGAATCGATTCAGCCGCACGTCGCTGCGCTTGAGCGAAATGATTACAGTCATCTCGGCAATCGCCAATTCCCCTAACAACGCTCCAGCTTGGTTGGTGACCAATCAGCTATTTTTCGCCGATCGCATTGCCCTCACCCACTGCGACTTGGCAACTTCCGAACAAATTCTGCAGTCCTACCAGCAAGTTCAGTCGGTCAAGGGAGTCCCGATTGTTCGGGTTAGCACCAAACCAGTGGCAATCAACCAGCTGTTGAACATTCGCTAGTTGCGGCGGCAAGAGAGTTTCAGCTGAGAGCGGACAAAGAATTACTGGGTGGGCTCAGGGGTCTCCACGACATCGCGAGGGGCATCATCGCGTCGCACGTAGACTTCGATGTCCCATTGACCGAGGGAGTTTTGTTCGTAAGCGATCGTGCTGCCATCTCCCGAGATGCTGGGGTGACGGACGTCTCCTGGATTGCCCCGACTAATATTTTCGAAGCCACGCGTTTCGCGATCGTAGAGAAAGATCTCGGATTTACCCAATCGGTTGGAGACAAACACAATGAACCTGCCGTTATTGCTTACCGCAGGTTGTGTTGCCGTAAATTGCTCGGAATTTAAACCGGGGAGGTTGATCAAACGGCGGTTTTGTAAGTCGTAGAGGTAGACATTGTGAGAACTGTCTCGGTTGGAGGAAAACACCAAATAGCGACCATTGGCGCTCAGATTCGGATCGTTTTCATCAAATACCGTTCGCACCCCTGTCAAAGCTGATGGAGTGGGCAGAGGTCGTTGACCACCACATCCATAGATAACTAGGCCGAGTGTGGCAGTCAACAGCACATTCCACAGTCGGTTAAACCTAGCCATAGTGGGTGCCTCGTACAACATGTTCAACAGCGGCAGGTGCACCGCTCGGGATATCGAGCCAGAGACACTCTGTCCAATCCCTCGTATCACTGTAAGGGGAGTCAACGACTAACGACCAGGCGATACAAAACTTGCCGTTTCAGTTAAGACAAAGATTTCCAATCGCAGTCAGGGCTGGACATAGCTGAAATGTCCGCAGTGGTCATACCACTGCCGAAACACGCCATTTTGGCCACCCAATCTGCCTGCCGCGGCAACATTACCTAGCAACAGGCCACTATGCTGGATATAGGAATCAGTTCGAATCAGCTCATGCCTTTACCCCGTTGGGAAACCCCTCCGACTCGCAAAGATCCCGCTTTCCGCTTTCAAGACGATCGCTATACTCTCGGCGCTCATGCCATGGTCTACAGTGCCTTCGTCACCGGTCTGTGGTTTTTCCAACTGCTATATCGAGCCGACTGGCCCTGGTTAAAACCCTTTGTGACTGCCTGGACGGTCGCACTGACAGTTAATGCTGCATGGGTGCTGCTTTTAGCCCGCTATCCCGGCTTCAATTACCCCAAGAAAGCGCAGAATAAAGCAGATGTCAGTTCAGCATCTAGCGGCGGAGAGGTCAAGTCTGAGTAGCCTCCGGCTGCATTGGAAGGCTGTCATCTCTGGGTCAAAACCTGGCAATCAGCAATCCGGCGCCCCCACCATCCAGCCCTCTCCAATTCGGATTGCAGCCTGGATAGGGCTGCTAGGCTTCAGGGGAGTATCGTGCCGGCACATCATTCATCGGAGGTATCGCCATGACCGTTAGCTCGCGACAGGTCGAACAATTAGCTGCTGACATCGGACAAGAGGTGTATATTGACGTTGCTAAGTGGCACCTGTACCTTGCCGATGCCAGGTTACATACTGCAGTGGCGGAAAAAGTATTGCCCCTAGTCGAAGATGGCACCGTCTCCGAAAATGCTGTGACTGAGGCGCTGAAACAAATCCCCGTCAAACTGGGCGGCGGACGCACCGAACTCAGCCTGTTCGATCTATTGCCGATGCAGGGAATTTTGACTCTACTGGACGTATTGGAAACAGCAGCGGATCGTTAGAGCGATTTTCGGGGGGAACATGTTCCAGAGTCATAATGAGTGACTGAGACGGGGTGCGTGGCATAATGCATAAGTACAGATGTTTTGCAATCCAGATTTGTACCTATTCACGCACCGATCGTAATTGTTTGAGTAGCAACCCTCACTTAACATAATTTAATGTTGTGTTAGTGTGAGTGCATCTTGTACAGCGTAGATGTATGACTGCGGCATTGTTTAGCGGCCTACCATTTTCACCCAAGAACGGCGATCGCCTGGTCAGTAAGGCGGTCACCGCTGCGATCTCGGCCCTGTTCGAGCGCACCGAAAAGCTAGATGCTCAGGTTCGAGCCGAGCCTGTAGCGAAGTTACTGCAAGGCAGCGTCGATGGCTTCGATCTGATTGGTCAAGGACTGCGCATGTACAACGGCCTCCGTCTGGAGGTAATGGAACTGTACTTGCAATCCGTCTCGATTGACTTTGGAGCTGTATTTCGAGGTCTTGTGAAACTGCAACGACCCACCCAAGCTACGATGCGTGTTGTGTTGACACCTGACGACCTAACCGAGTCTTTCAACACTCCCTTTGCGATCGAAAAGCTGCAACGCATGACCTTTCACGGTCAGAAGCTAAGCTTCCGAAATACGAATGTGATCCTGACGGACGAGCGCAAGCTACAACTAACCACTGAAACCAAGCTAGGTGAGACAGGAGACTGGATGCCACTGGGTTGGACGGCGGCTCTGCAGGTTGAAGGCGGCACCAAGATGTTTTTTAGCGATGTGGACTACAACGCATCGGGAATTGCTCTGGAGCTGGCTAAAGACTTGGTGGGTCACGTCAACTCTCTGCTGGACTTGGAAACCTTCAAGCTGGACGGGACACAATTATCCGTCGATCGCTTACGGGTTCAAAGCGACCGCATCGTGTTCTACGGCATTGCTCGCATTGCCCATTTCCCCAAGGGTAAGAAGAAGTAGCGCAGCACAAGTGATGATCTCAATTGTTCAAATCGCAGCCAAGTAGTCTTGGCTGCGATTTGTTTCGACTATTGCTCGTCAACAGACTCTAGACAAGCCCTACTGGGGCATAGGCACGCCAAGTTCGGCTGGAATATCGTCCTCTTCAATCACCCAGGCTTGGCGATCGATATTGAGACTGGCAAACTTACGCGCTTCAAAAACAGGCTCCACCACCCCGGCTTGCAACTGCGAATCAAAGTCGCGCATCACTCTCAGCCCAACCTTAAACAACATCATCAGTGCGGCGAGGTTCACCAGAGCCAGCAATCCCATCGTGACGTCCGCAAAGCCAAACACCGTACTTAAATCTTGGGAGGCCCCCCAAATCACTAGAACAAGCGTAAGAACTCGGAATCCATTGAATAATGCTTTGTTTTCTTCACTGAAGTAATTGAGGCTGTTTTCTCCCAGGTAGTAGTTATAAATCATTGACGTGAAAGCAAACAGTAGTAGAGCAATAGTCACAAACGTGCGTCCCCAGTCCCCCACATGCTCTGCCAAGGCAGACTGAGTCATCACGATGCCATCGATATCGCTGCCGGGCACGTAAACATTGGAGAGTAGAATTACAGCTGCCGTACAAGAACACAGAACAATCGTGTCTACAAACACGCTAAAGGCTTGAACGATGCCTTGATTAACCGGGTGTTTGACGTAAGCCACTGCTGCAACGTTGGGGGCACTCCCTAAGCCAGCTTCATTGGAAAACAGGCCGCGTTTAACACCGAATATCATGGCAGCGCCAATTCCACCGGCAATAGCGGAGTTAAACCCAAATGCACTCTGGATGATTGAGGCAAACACACCGGGAATGCTACCAAGATTAGTAACGATGACAAAAAAGGCCATCACAAAGTAGCCCACAGCCATAATTGGCACTACATACTCAGCAACGTCGGCAATACGACCGATTCCACCCACAATCACCAGCCCTAGAACCACCATCAGTAAGGCACCAGCAACTTGAGTGGGAATGCCAAATGTGTCGTTGAGAGATGTTGCCACAGTGTAGGCTTGCAAAGCATTGAATCCGAGGCCAAACGTGAGCAGTAACAGACCTGAAAATAGCGATGCCAGCCACGGCTGACCCAAACCGCGCTGAATATAATAGGCGGGCCCCCCTCGGTAAGTTCCGTCGGGCTCTGCATTTTTAAACACTTGGGACAGGGTACATTCAAAAAAACTGGTAGCCATACCAATCAAGCCAATCACCCACATCCAGAACACTGCACCAGGGCCACCCAAGCTAATGGCAACCGCAACACCTGCAATGTTGCCGGCCCCAACTCGACCGGCAACACTCAACACTAATGCCTGAAATGAACTGAGATGTCCTTCCTCATGCTGTGTTGCTTGCTTGAGGATGCCAAACATGCGACCAAAATAGCGAAACTGGACAAATTTAGATGAGATTGTAAATCTCAATCCAATACCAATCAGGGCTACGATTAATATCTTTCCCCATAACAGATCGTTCAGAAAATTTATCACAAGAAATCTCCCTACACTTCAATTCAGAAGCAGTTAGCGCGAACCAAAATATTTCTAGAGCTTTGATCTATATGCCAATACAACCTCAATCGACTCAGAAAGATAGCGTGGCAATCGAACTGAAAAAAGGGAATGTTACAGCTTTAGAACGATAACTTCTGTCGATTGGGAGGGAATCTTTGACTGAATAGTATTTACCATTAAGGATGTATAGTCTTATAAATTTCAGAAGAAAACTGTGTAGCACATCACCTTTGACAATGGTGGATCTGTAAATTCTCTGCAGACAATGCCCCAAGGCTCGATCGCCGACAAAACATCACTAAAGCTAGCGATGAATTGGGCAGAACGATGATGAAGGTATAAAGATCGTTGCAAGATCTTCGAACTGTCCAATTCCTCCAGTTGGAGTCAATCTAGGCCCGATCGCCGAAGGTGAAATTTGCTGAAGGAAATCGCGGAAGGTTGAGAAAAGGCTGCAATACTGATACGACCGTTTCGTTGCAGCCCCCTGGATGAGTCCTACTTCCGAGCTTGCTCCCCAACGCAGTACTTCGCAGCCAGCCCCCTCTCTATCCGAACCGGATCGCACAGAGCAGGCTCAGCCAGTCTCTCCCGAGCGAGAGCAGACTCAGCCAGAACATTCCGCAATCCGGCAACCCGAGTCAAACCAACCCTCAAGCGATACTCCACAACGGGAGACCCCCCAACTCGATCGCGATTTGCTGGCAGGGGTAGCAACCCTAGATTTATCCCTGCCCGATCCTGACGACGAGCAAATGTCGGAGGCAGATTTTCTCAAACAGGTGGACGCAGCTTGGTTGGTATGCGACCGGTTCGATCTGCAGTCGGATATATGGCGGGGACGGATTTTGCGCGTGATTCGCGATCGCGAACGTAAGTACGGTGGGGGACGCGGTCAAGGTTTTTTAAGCTGGCTGAAGGAACGGGAAATCGGTAAGAGCCAAGCCTATCGCTGGATCGAGCTGGCCGACAGCGCGGATCGGCTACTGGACGATGGCATGTTAGAGCCGGAGAATATCGAACGGTTCAGCAAGCGGGCGTTTGTGGAGACGGCTCAGGCGTCACCAGAAGTGCAGCAAATGGTGAGTGAGGCAGCACAGCGGGGCGATCGCATTACTCGACGCGAGGTTCGCCAACTGTCCGACGAATGGACAGCCATGACCTCCGACTTACTGCCAACCGAGGTAAGGGCCAAAGCTGCTGAAAATATTATTCCAACCCGCTACTTAGCTCCGTTAGTACGGGAGATGGAGAAGCTACCGGTGGAGCATCAGGAAACTCTTAAGACAGAGGTTGCTCGCACACCTGACTTGGACACGTTGAAAGAAGCAACTGCCGCTGCTAAATATCTATCCAAATACATTGAGTCGGCCTCTCGGGTACAGGTGCTGGCCAAAGCAGAGGTCAACTTAGAATCTGCATTGGATGAGTCGCTACGGTTAGGATGTCTCAACCAAACGGCGGAGTTGGTGAATCAGGCAGCGCAGTTAGAGCAAGCGATCGCTAAGGTTTACACCTCTTGGAAACGGCTGGGCAATTTGGCGGACAAGTTAGACGGCCAGAGTGGGGCCAGCACTCCTCATTTGCGATCGCTGTTGGAACAACTGGACAACCTGGCTAGCAGTCAGGTGGAAATTCAATTGGGGTTGAGCGAAGCAGCTCGCAACATTCGCCTGAGCATTGAAGAAGAGGATTAGCGATCGTTGAATTGAGCGCGTGAGTTGGATGCGGGGAGGTTGGCTACCATCCCCAGGTTCCAACTCCACCTTTAAACGGCCCCACAATATCGCTGGTAATCCAACCGCCATAGAAGTCGCCCTTCTGTGCTTGTACTTGTTCACCATCGACATAGCAAGCATCCATTTTGCTGGGATACACCGCTATGTAATTTTCTATTCCGGCGAAGGTTGGTGTGGGTTCTGGATAGCTCCAACAAGCTTCGGTTAATTCAGTATCACCAACTGCAATGGTGTAATAGATCGCCTTCCCTTTCCATTCACACCAGCTACCCTTTTGCGTGCGTGTTAAGTACTGCATCTGCACGTCTTCGGGGGGAATGTAGTAGGTCGGTGGATGGCTGGTTTCCAGAACTCGTTTGGCACGATGAGTATCAGCCAGCACTTCACCGCCACAAATAATACGAATGTGCTTGGTACTGTCTTCCAAGCGGGGAGGACGGGGATAATCCCAGACGGATTCTTGGCCGGGGCCGGGTTCGATTCGCTGTACGGTCATGAATGAACTGCAAAGGGTGCGAATTCACTCTAGCTGAACTATCCAGCCGCACTGTAAATAAAATACAGAGGTGGATGGGAACTCAATTGAGTTGACAGTCGATAAAGACAGCTTGAAACTTGCTGAGCATTTGTAGGACAATCAGAGTCCCAAACAATCGCACCTTTTTTACAATCGTCCTCTATACTTCAACCAGTTCTTGACTTCAGTTTGTTCTCAAAAACTGTTGATTTCTCAGACGTAGAAAGCACTATACCGAGAGACAATATATTCATCCGAACGAATGAGTGTCGCTAGTTTTCCAAAGCTATATGAAGTTAGGTACACTTCAATCGCAACATAGAGCCCTCTTATGTAGCGAAATACCTAAAATCATTGCAGACCTCGTAGCATGTCTACCTCGTACTAGGGCAGCCAGATACGATCTACTCGCACTCACTTTGTTCAGAGGTGATAGTTATGGTCGGGATTTTTAAGCGCTTTTGGGGACAAGCAGACGATAGCAGTACCGAAGGAAAGTCGCTTTTTGGGTGGAAGAAAAACTCCCGCGATTTCTTTCTCAGCCCGGACGAGGCTAAAACCTTAGGGGATATCGACTATATGAGAACCTCTAAAACCATTCACCACACATTCCCAAAAGTAGACAATCCCGATGAAGGAAAAGTAGATGTTTACGACGAAGTATCGTCTCTAGAGCATATTCACCCCAAGAAGAAGCACTAGTTTGAACGGCTTCGATCAATATTTTTAATTCCGCTTGGATTTCTAGGATTCAGGCGGAATTGCATTTATATCACAGTACAAAACCGGAGCTGACTATCTCGCCTTGGGGGCCAAGAATCCTGACAGTACGTCGTTAGCGATCGCCGTCCCCACCAATATAAATCCGCAACCCACCACCATTGATGCCGTAATCACCTCTTGCAGTACCAGCGACCCCCACAACATTGCAAACATCGGTATCAGATAGGTAACCGTCAGCGCTTTCGTCGAACCAATATTGCGAATCAACCGGAAATATAAGATATAGGCAAACGCTGTTGAGAACACAGCAAGGATAACGGTGGAAATCGCCACCTGAAGCGTCATCTCTTGCATAGGAACGGTGAACGGAACGGCAGGAAGCAGTAACAAAGCCGCGCTTAATTGACTACCAGTCGTCACAATCAATGGGTGGACATCAGACAAATGGAGTTTGATAAATGGGGCTCCAATCGCATACATCACTGCTGCGAATAGTCCTGCTACTACGGATATGAGAAAGGTTGGTGTTGCCGTGATGTCCGTTTGCCAACCAATCAATATCACTACACCCACAAACCCCACGCCAAACCCCAATAGGCGAGCTGGAGTCGGCCGTTCCTGTATCCAAATAGCGGCAACAACTGTGCCGAACAGAGGGGCAGTCGCATTCAAAATGGACGTAAATCCAGCAGGAAGAGAAAGCGAAGCGTATGCGTAAAGCACAAAAGGAATCGCCGAGTTAATCGCGCCCACCACCAATAGCGGAGACAAATATTGCCGCAACGTCCCGACGAGTTTCATGTGCACCAAGACTGGTAGCAGCACTAGTCCTGCCAACAAAACACGAATTTCAATCAGCCAAATTGGTCCTAACGCTGGAGCTGCAATTCGCATCAGCAAAAAAGAGCCCCCCCACAGCCCAGCCAACAGCAACAGCTCAGCAATATCGGATAACTTCACGCTCGCTCCTCGACTGCACCCGCAGCTTGACCTGCCTCCCAGCCTAATAGCACTGACTTACGGCCAGTCCCCCAGCGATATCCCCCCAACTCTCCAGACGCACGAATAACGCGATGGCAAGGAATCAGATATCCGACAGGATTTCGTCCGACAGCATTGCCGATCACCCGAGCAGCAGATGGTCGTCCCAAAACCATCCCCAGCCCTTGATAAGTAACAACTCCACCGAATGGAACCTCTAGCAATGCCCGCCAAACTTGAATTTGAAAATTGGTTCCTTTGACATGCAGGGCAATAGGCGCTGAAGAATGGCCAAATTGCTGGAAGATGCGATCGCCAATCGCCCACACGACTTCACTATCCTCAATCAGCTCGGCCTTTGGCCAATCCGTTCTTAAAAGTCCTTTAACTGCGACCAGAGTGGCTTCTTCCAAAAACTGAAGATTGCAAATTCCTCGGACTGTGGTGGCAATCGCACAAGCTCCAAACGGACTGTTGTAAATTCCATATCGAATCTGTAGACCCGCGCCACCAGACTTGAATTCGCCTGGCGACATTGCCTCCAGCCTGACAAACAGATCGTGCAAATGCCCCAGACTGGATAGCCCCGCATCCATCGTCAGATCTAGCAAACTACGAGTGTCCTCGATTTTAGATTTGGCATATTCAGTTAAGTACTGGAGGAAGCGCTTGGGACTAATGCCTGCCCATTGGGTAAACAGTCGCTGGCAATGGTATTTACTCAGGTGAACGTGTTCGGCAATAGTGTCTAAATCCGGTTGGCTGGATTGATGCTTTCGAATGAAGGCAATCGCCTCGGCAATGCGATCGTAAGAGCTGTTCCCAGCCCTCAGTTCTGTGATCTCGTCGGTCACAATCTGCACCTAATTTAAGTTATCTTAAATGTATATTTAACCAAGAGCAATCATATAAGAATTATTTTTTACTTCTCTGTAGTAATTTAGGCTAGATATCGATCATTTACATTCAGAGCATTGAAGTCCAGGAACAGCAAGTGATCGTCATATATATTGGCAAAATCATTTGCCTGACTAGTGCATCAGTAGGCCTTTATCCTCCTGATAACTTTAATTTGCATTACGATAATTTAGTGTGAGAGAACCTATATTTCTAAAGAAATTAATCACTATAACAACCTAGATTTTATCGGTCTCGGGCGAGTTTATCGTTCTCCCATTTCTTTCATCATTCACAATAACCTTCAAGATACTGAAGCTTAATAGTAAAGGAAATCATAGAAGCTATATAAGAGAAAATGTCAATCGTTATTACCTTAAAATTACCTATTCAGAAAGCATTAGACATGATACTAATCGAAGCTGTAAAATACTAACGCAAACACACGATTCAATATTTTTCTAGAAAGATAAAAAATGCATTGAAATATTTTATGAAATATAAGATGTAAAAATAGAACTATTAATCCAAAAAAGAAAGAGTAAAATATGTCTTTTTTTTTAATGAAAGCTTTATCGAAAAATTTCTTTCAGCATAGCCAAGCCCTTTTAGTAAGTTTAAAAGCCAAAGATCAGTGCCTCTTATAAGGAGTCGGAAATCTTAATTATTTAAATCGCTCTTCCTAATTTTCTACACTAAAAATTCACACTTTTACCGCTTCCTAATCTAGACCAACCCTCAACAGATAGTAGCCTAGATCCCAGAAACTTTCACTGATGAGGTTTCGATTAGGACACACAAATTTACTGGCTATATTATTGAGTTTTTTCCCTTCATGTATTGCACATCTTAGAAACAGAGTGTTTTGAAATGATACTCAATAAGTCCAGAATTCATAAGTCCTATATATTTATCAAAATTCAAATAATATTAGAAAACAAAATCTGTATAGATTTCACAAGTCACCCAATCTCAATTCCATGATTGTGTCTACATTTTGGAGTATCTGAATCTGTATATCAGACGTCATAAAAGCTGAGGACACCAACAAATAAATTGATATCGTACAAGCACATAATAAAGCTAATAACTTAATTCTCTCATCTACTCTAGTCATATCGTGGTTACCAATGATACAATAATAAGTACTATCAAACCCAATACGTTAGGAAAAACTATCCCAGGGTAAGTTTTGGGATTCCCATTTCCATCTCTAGCAAATTGGCTTTTTGTAGCGAAAATCAACGTAACTGTCATTAAAGCTATAGCTAAAACAATAGGTATTGCAATCCCCAGCTTCGACTCGTATAGTTGTTCCTGCTCAGCATATAATGCCAATGCCTCAGGTGATATGCTGCTTTGTGCTCTATTCAATGCTTCTGCACGAACAATTGAACTAACTTCCTGCAACTGACTAAAAGTCTTACCCATATTGACCATATAAATAAATATAGATAAGACCAATAAGTCGAAACACACCAAATAATCTTCTGTTTCTATCTTAAAGAGAAGATTATGCCTAGAAACACCTTTTGCAAGAATCGTAAATATCAATGTAAGTAATGGTATAACTACAAATTCAAAAATAGATGCTTGCCAAAGGATCATACTGAAGAATACCTATGATTTGAATATCTGAAATCTATGTCTTTACTAATCACAAAATCACAGAATACATTAATTTAATTAATTAGACTTCATAAATTAGGGATATTGTTTGCTATTTATTCCGACTCTGAACTAGAAATCAACATTGTAATGGATACATACTTAATTAACAAAAGTTTTCGCGTAAGTCAATACATAAGCCGCTTTTTCAAGGCAAACAAAAGCCATACAACTGGTAAACAAACTAAACCTTAAAGATACTGCAACCTCTATTTGAAATGATCAACAAGTATATTGAGACTACATAGATGCTGACACCGTAACAACCAAAAAGGTTTAAACAGTTGACCTAAGTATAATTTCATGCATGACTGTCTAATTACACTCTAAAAGCAACGCTGAGAATCAATGTCAGCAAAAAGCTGTAGACTTAAGCGTTCCTTCTACAGGCATTTTCCACTCACGCGGCCTGCCACTCTTCCAGCCCATGAACACCGACTACCTGACTCGCATTCTTACCGCCCGCGTCTACGACGTCGCCCAAGAATCCCCCCTCGAAGAAGCTCCTAGCCTTTCGACACGCTTGCATAACAAGATTTTGCTCAAGCGAGAAGACATGCAGTCGGTGTTTTCATTCAAGCTGCGCGGTGCCTACAACAAAATGGTCAACCTGCCTCCAGACAAGCTGGAGCGCGGGGCGATCGCCTCGTCTGCGGGCAACCACGCCCAAGGTGTAGCGCTAGCGGCCCAACGACTAGGAACTCATGCCGTCATCGTCATGCCCGTGACGACACCTTCGATGAAGGTGGATGCAGTTAGGGCTCGCGGTGCCGAAGTCGTCTTGTTTGGGGATACCTACGACGACGCCTACGGCTACGCCCGTCAACTGGAACAAGACAAAGGATTAACATTCATTCATCCATTCGATGACCCAGATGTGATTGCTGGTCAGGGCACGGTGGGAATGGAAATTCTGCGGCAGTACCAGCAGCCCATTCACGCGATTTTTGTGGCGATCGGTGGGGGCGGCCTGATCTCGGGGATTGCCTCTTACGTCAAGCGAGTACGACCAGAGATCAAAGTCATCGGTGTTGAACCCATAGACGCTGATGCCATGTACCGATCGCTCAAAGTGGGCCACCGCGTTCGTTTAGAACAAGTAGGGCTCTTTGCCGATGGCGTAGCTGTACGCGAAGTGGGGAAGGAAACCTTTCGGCTTTGCCAAGAATTAATAGACGACATCATTTTGGTGAAGACGGACGATACCTGCGCAGCCATCAAGGATGTGTTTCAAGACACACGATCGATTGTTGAACCGGCAGGAGCACTGGCGATCGCCGGGGCCAAAGCCTATGTCGAGCGTACGGGCATCACGGGCGAAACCTTGGTAGCACTGGCCTGCGGAGCCAACATGAACTTCGATCGCCTGCGGTTTGTGGCGGAGCGAGCAGAATTAGGAGAGCGACGGGAAGCAATTTTTGCCGTTAACATCCCCGAAAAACCGGGCAGCCTGCGCAAATTCTGCAATTGCTTGGGTACCCGCAACCTGACCGAGTTCAACTACCGGATCGCCGATCGCCAAGAAGCCCACATCTTTGTGGGTCTGCAGGTCCAGAATCGGGAGGATGCCTCTCAGATGAAAGACACCTTTGAGACGGCTGGCCTGAAAACTCTAGATTTGACAGACGACGAACTGACAAAGATGCATTTGCGTCACATGGTGGGAGGGCGATCGCCGCTGGCGAAAAACGAACTGATTTACCGCTTTGAGTTCCCAGAGCGTCCTGGTGCTCTGATGAAGTTTGTCGCCTCCATGAGTCCCAACTGGAATATCAGCTTGTTCCACTATCGCAATAACGGCTCGGACTACGGGCGCATTGTGGTGGGCATGCAGGTACCGCCAGAAGAAATGAGCGAGTGGCAGGAATTTCTCACCACACTTGGCTACCGCTATTGGGACGAAAACGACAATCCTGCGTACCAGCTATTCCTTAAGTAGAACGGAAGCCAAGTTCGACGCGTTAACCTCAAGTGACTGGAAGTTACTGGCAATCAGTGGGCACTCACAAAGCTCACGAATTATCGTGAAAATTCTTGGTGAGTTCCGAGCACCGGGCCAAGTCGGATGATACGGTTCCGACTGTACTCATCTGGGATGAAGTCGTGAAAACCCGCGCCGCGATCGCCTACGAAGCTGGCAAACCTCTAGAAATTGACGAGCTGGATCTGGAGGGGCCAAAGGCTGGCGAAGTGCTAGTGCGTATCGTGGCTACCGGTGTCTGTCATACCGATGCCTACACGCTGTCCGGCAGCGATCCCGAAGGACTGTTTCCTGCTGTATTGGGACACGAGGGGGGTGGAATTGTTGAAGAAGTGGGCGCTGGAGTCACGAGCGTCAAACCGGGAGATCGTGTCATTCCCCTCTACGTACCCGAATGCCAAACCTGTAAATTTTGCCTGTCTGGCAAGACCAATCTCTGCCAATCCATCCGGGTGACTCAAGGCAAAGGATTAATGCCAGATGGCAGTAGCCGATTCAGCAAAAACGGCAACCCCATCTACCACTACATGGGCACCAGCACTTTTAGTGAGTACACCGTCCTACCTGAAATCGCCGTCGCCAAAATCAATCCGGCAGCCCCACTAGAGAAAGTATGTTTATTGGGCTGCGGCATCACAACCGGTATCGGAGCAGTGTTGAATACCGCCAAGGTAGAAGCGGGCTCGACAGTTGCAGTATTTGGCTTAGGAGGCGTTGGCCTGAGCGTAATTCAGGGGGCGGTGATGGCTAAAGCAGAGCGGATATTAGCGATCGACATCAATCCAGCCAAATTCGAACTGGCACAGCAATTGGGTGCAACTGACTGCATTAACCCCAAAGACTACGACGACCCAATTCAGTCAGTCATCGTAGACCTAACCGATGGTGGCGTAGATTACTCGTTTGAATGTGTTGGCAATGTGGAACTCATGCGGGCGGCACTGGAATGCTGTCACAAGGGGTGGGGAGAATCAACCATCATTGGCGTAGCCGGCTCCGGACAAGAGATTAGTACGCGACCCTTTCAGCTTGTCACCGGACGAGTGTGGCGTGGTAGCGCGTTTGGTGGGGTGAAGGGGCGATCGCAGCTCCCTGGCTACGTCGATCGCTACTTAACAGGCGAGATTAAAGTCGATCCCTTCATCTCTGCCACCCTACCGCTAGAGGAGATCAACACAGCCTTCGATCTCATGCACGAGGGCAAAAGCATTCGCTCAGTTATTCATTTTTAATCGTTCAGGCTGGCTCTGAAAGGGCGATCGAGTAGCCACTGCATTACAGCCAGCCTGACTATATGGCAGTGGCCATCCCACTTCAGGCATTTCAGCTATGTCCAGCCCTGACTGCGGTTGAAAATTTTTGTCCTAACTGAAATGGCAAACACTATAAACAGCCGCTGTTCTTTGACAGACTTCCTCTAACCGAGACTTCTTTGGGCTGGCTCAATCTAGAATCCATGCACTCGGCGTTCCTCACAGGACCCATGACTTTCCCCCATGACTCTGCAACCATCCTCACTCACCCAAGTCAGCAGTAACTATTGCTGTGGTGGCTGGCAGCACGTCTACCGCCACACGTCGAGCGTCACGAACTGCGAGATGACGTTCGGCATCTACTTGCCCCCTCAAGCGGAAACGCAACCCTGCCCGGTGCTTTACTGGCTGAGTGGGTTGACCTGTACCGAACAGAATTTCATCACAAAAGCAGGGGCACAAGCCTATGCAGCGAAGTACGGGATCGCGATCGTTGCCCCAGACACCAGCCCGCGTGGTTGCAATCTTCCTGGCGAAGATAATGATTGGGACTTTGGCAGTGGAGCAGGCTTCTACATCAACGCCACACAAACACCGTGGTCGCAACACTATCGTATGTACGACTATGTCGTGTCCGAACTGCCCGCCCTCGTCCGAGAACAGTTTCCAGTCGATGACAGTCGCAAAGGCATCTTCGGTCACTCGATGGGAGGGCACGGTGCACTGATTCTTGCCCTCAAAAATCCAGGTATGTTCCGCAGCGTTTCAGCATTCGCCCCCATTGTGGCCCCCTCGCAAGTGCCGTGGGGAAAAAAAGCCTTTCGTAACTATCTCGGCGACAATCCGCCAGATTGGGAGGCATACGATGCAACAGAATTAGTGAAGACCACCGAGACTCGACTCCCCATTCTGATCGACCAGGGAGAAGCCGATCCATTCTTAGCCAATCAGCTCAAACCAGAGCTATTGGAAGCAGCCTGTGCAACAGTGAACTACCCACTGCAATTACGCCGCCATCCTCATTACGACCACAGCTATTTCTTCATTGCGTCATTCGTGGCAGATCACATCAAACACCATGCAAACGCAATGCTGTAGCTTGCTGCGGTTAGAATGCTTCGCTGCGGAAAAGCTACGCAAGATTAGTACAGTCCTGCGACTCGATGAAACCGGATCGCAGTCTTAACTCATCATTGACAACCTATTCATCAATATCCGCGATCGCTTACCACACCAAGCAGCCAGCATACGCCGCACCCTCAATAGCACCCACCCTTGCCCACGGTCATTACAGGTTATGCGGTTGCCAGCAGGCTCGGGCCAAATGCCGTTGATATAGTTGCTCTAGATCTAGGGTGTGGAGACTGATTTTAGTGGGAAGGAGCACCAAGCTGAAAGGTCTGGTGATGAAACGACAGCCGGTTCCAATGCCTCAAGACAGCTCACCAGCCACACGCTACCGATGGTGGTTGCTTCTAGCTTGTTGGGGCCTGGCGATCGGTGGTGCCAGTGCGAGTATGGGTACGGGGATTAGTAGTGCAGTGGCCATCGCTCCTGTTCTAGCGCGGACTGCTCAAACTCAGACACCCCTTTCTCAAACCACACAGTCTTCAGGAGATCGGTCTCTAGGGAACCACTCTCCAGGTCACTGGTCTCAATCCCTCATCGCTCAAGCAAACCCGGTTCGCTTGCAAAGCTGGACCTACAACCCTGCTCTCGGGCGTTTAGATCTCACCACTCAGGGACAAACCCGCCCACGCCTTTTCGCACTAGAGAATCCCTCGCGAATCGTAGTCGATTTGCCCAATGTCAGATTGGGCCAGAGGGAGGAACAGCAGAACTATTCCGGTCGGGTGCGCTCGATCCGACTCAGCCAATTTAGTCCTGACATGGCTCGGCTGGTGATGGATATCGATCCAGAACAGCCCATCACCCAACGAGAAATCCAACTACTCACGGCATCGCCCGAGCGATGGGCCGTACAGCTGCTCATCCCTGTGCAATTCGGCTCCACCCAAACAGCATCGTCCCCCCCGGTCACCCAAGCACCTACCAATTCAGCACCTACCAATTCAGCACCTAGCAGAACAGCTCAAGCAGAGACTCCCACCACCACTCCAGCCCCCTCAGTACGTACCCATATTCTGAGCATCGAGACTACAGACGACGGATTTTTTGTCCGTACCAGTGGCCCTGTTAATGTCTCCACACGACGCGTGTTCAATCCCCATCGCGTCGCAGTGGACTTTCTCAATACCGATGTGTCTCAAATGCGCGGCCCGCGAGAAATGACCATCGACCAATTTGATGTGTCGATGTTGCGGGCCGGTCAATTCCAACCGACGG
>JBFRWD010000008.1:0-19188 GCA_051439425.1 Synechococcus sp. | reverse complement strand
AGGGAAAGTGGGCTCGCAGACGCTCTCTGAGCAGGTTAACCTCGTCCATGGGGGATTCGTTTGGTTGTGGTTATCCTACGAAACCCCCACCTCTGTTCCTTTTCAAGCTTTTGTCCTGTACTCAGACGCAAGATAGAAATCTGTCAGACCTTACAAGGCCTCAGGCTCTTGCAACATTCATTTAGACGACCTACTTATCACGAAGCTGCCAATAGAGGAAAGCGAACTTACAGGCTGACACGATACACTAAATGTGGTGCAGCCAGGGAGTGGCAAGCTGATGAAATCTCAACCCAGACCAGCCAAACATCGAGAGCTTAAATTCCCCAATCACCAGGGAGACAGGCAGAGACAACAGCCTGTCAGGCGGAGGCAGGCATCAGCAGAAGTGGCGTCGCAGTCACAACCTATTCCTTTTCATCATTATCAAGAGCGCCGAGATCGCAGGCAGGCGCAGTATGTAGCAACCTCAGCACGCCAAACATCCACCCATCTCCGTCAGCAGCAACGTATAAGAGAGCGCCGCAGAGTCCAGATATGGGAAACCGCGATCGCCGCCTCATTCACAGTTATATGGGCGGCGATCGCGGTTTCCGGCATCGTCAAACTTCACCCTGTCCGACAAAACACCAATCGTAGTTTGACAACTCTCACCACAGAGGTCGAACAGCTACAGGCGCGGGTCAATCGGGCCAGACGCAAAGTCGAGCTGGGTCTGGATCCCACACAATCCGAAACTGCGATTCGAGAAAGCCTCAACTATGTGCCATTCAATCAGCTAGGCATCATTTTCGAAGAGCCCCCCTCTCCTTCAGAATAGGGCACCAGAGTAAGGCATTAGGCAAGAGTCAAGTGCATCGCCAGACTCGCTTACCAAGGGCACATAGCAGGCATCTAAGGTAGTGCTTCAGGGATAGCAGGTGACAAGCGAACAGTCTGGCCTGTCTGGGCCGCCGTCTGGGCCGCCAGTGCCACTTCCAGGGAATGCAAGCAATCCGATGTGGCAACGTAAATTGAATCACCTTCCAAAATGTGCTGAATCACTTCATGGGTGTCTCGATAGAATAATCCTCTACGACTGCCAACCGAAACGCTCCGAGTGCCATCAGCTCGAATAACCACATTTTGGCCTCCCCCTAGCTGCACGGAGCCATGACTACCGTGGACCTCGATGGTTCGCCTAGAACGCCACAGATTCTCCCCCTTGGCGTAGATTAGATCTGCAATTGCTCCGCTAGTAAACGCGAGCTGCGCACTACACACACAGCTCGTAAACATTGTGGGCAAATTGGGGCCGTCGTAGCGTAACTGACAAGATACATGCTCCACAGGACCGAATAGATCGACTAAACGATGAACCCTTGAAATCGCCCCAACAAGAGGAAAACCAAATAAGCTCGGGTTATACGACCAGCGCTTTGGGGCAGGCCGAGCAGCGGCAATAGTACTGTACTGAACGTATCCAATCCGGCCTAAGGAAGGTACTTCTTCCCGCAGCGTAAGGTGGATACCGCTCAGTAGCTCAATATGCTCCACATGCAGCAATTTTTGCTGACAATGAGCCAGGGACAGCAAAGAACGTGCTTGAGCCAGATCGAATGCGATGGGATATTCCACAACAGTATGTTTGCCTGCTTCAAGAGCTTGCTGTGCGGCACTAGCATGATCGCAATTAACGGTGCTGACAAAGACAAGATCAAGCTCTACACCAGATAAAAGAGACTCAACTGACGGGAATCCCTTAGCTCCAAAATTCTCGGCGAAATCTTGCACTCTCTCAGGAGTGCGACCCGCCACCGCAACCAACTGACAGCGCGAATCTCGGAGCAGCGCTTCCGCTCGCAAACGAGCAGCAAATCCAGTTCCAACAATTCCTACTCGCACCACTATGATTTGCCATACTTACCCAGGTCGCTTAGCTTACAGCATCTCACAAACAGCTCATTGCCTGGAGAGAAATTGATATCTAGTCTATTAATGAACTTCCATGCACTTCAAATTTAGATCTTTTTAACTTGATCTACCAGAGCGTTAGTGACTAAAGATATATTGGTTCGCCAAACCAAGCACTTAACCAGAACATTCATGCGAAAGGACAAAATATGCTTCATAGTAAGCCGACAAATAAAACGGCATCAAAACAACAAGCAACAATTTTTAAGATCTTTAGGATTATCATATAAAAACCCCTTTCTCAGGAAATATTTCGATAAATCGATTGATTTTTTGACACGATATAATTCATATATGAGTATCCAAGAATGAATCATGGGACTAAAAGAAACAATTTCGGAAGATATTAAAGCCGCTATGAAGAGTAGGGATAAACTACGCCTGGAAACAGTTCGTAGCATCAAAAAAGCCATATTAGAAAAAGAAGTGAGCATCCGCCCATCTGGACGCGATCGTCTTGATGAGACTGAAGAAATTGAAATCCTGAGTCAACTCGCAAAACAGCGTAGAGATTCCATCGCACAGTACAGCGCTTCCAATCGAACCGACCTAGCTAAGCAAGAAGCTCAAGAGCTAGAGGTTTTAGAAACGTATCTACCACCTGCACTTACAGAATCAGAATTAGAACATGAAGTAGAGGCAATGATTGCCAAACTCGATGCAAAATCCGTGCAAGATATGGGCGCGGTAATGCAAACACTGATGAAGATGTTGAAAGGACGGGTTGATGGTTCGCGCGTTCAACAGTTAGTTAAGGCTAAGCTTACTCAGTAGGATATGGAATCTTTATGAGCCCACGCTCTTGCAAAACACTGCCAGCCATTCTCGGGAACGATCTCTCAGATCAGGGTTTGAACGCAACCCGTAGTACCCATTCGATCGCAGGAACGTATCATTCTGAGCTCCAATTTCATATTAAGTAGATGTATTTTGCATTGCACCTATTCCCAATGCACGTATTTCTACTGAATGTATGTAATGTGGGGGTTCCTGCCTCCTTAGATGCATGCCGCCATTGTTTTGAGTAGTCTTGGCAACACGATTCAAGTTTGTATGTCCTCCCAATTTGAGTTCCGTTGTCGTCGGGAGATCGACCAAACATCAGTGCCAAGTTTCAGCACCCATCAATCGTGACTCACTATGTTCGTCCACTAGCTCGTATCAGATGGGGGTGGAGATCGCTTCCGGTTAGGCTCATGCTTTCCACCGCAGGAGTTGCGCTGACATCTATCAGCAGCATTACCCTCCTATTTGTCGCACACCAGCGCAAAGGATTAGTCGCAGAACTTGAACAATACGCAGATTTTGCACTTGACAGCCTCACGCTTGCGGCAGTCAGCCTCGATCTCAAAGACGATAGCTTGGATGCCCCGATCCTTCTTCCATCAACAGAAGTCGGAAACGTCCAATCTCGTGGAGCGATTTTTACACACGAAGGTCTCTTCCTCGCAGGGGTTGGAAGCGAAGCTCAGGATTTAGCTTTCATCGATCCAAGCAGGTCATTGTTAGATACCTTCAGCCAAACATCAACCACTAGTTACGTTTGGCAATCTGAACATTTGTTTGCCGGTCGTCGAGTCAATGCACGCGGTCTTGCATCCACCTCTGCGGTGCCCAAGGTGGTAATAGTCGAGATCTCTAACGCTACTCTCAACCAGACAATTCGCCAAACGCTATGGGATGCCACTCAAGTAGCTCTTGGTGCAGGTGCTCTGAGCACCCTACTCGCTTTATTGCTTAGCAGAACTATTGCCAGACCTCTCAAAGCAATGATGACCACCACCGATCGGATTGCATCGGGGCATTTTGCCGAGCGCGTTCCCATCAACAAAGGTGGTTACGAACTGTCTTCATTTGCAGAATCATTCAACGTCATGGCCGCTCACCTTCAAAAAACCATTGCGCGTCAAAGGGCATTGGTACGCTATTCGCTTGACGCCATTGTCGTTTTGAATCGACAAGGTCATGTTGTAGAACTCAACCCATTTGCCGAAAAACTCTTTGGCTGCAGGGAAGAGGACATGCTGGGTAGTCAATTTGCTCAGTGGGCTATTGCATCTCCATGGAACACACAGTTCCAAGCTGAAGCGATCGCGATATCAAACGGGCAGGAAACCGATTTCACGGGTCGATGGCACGAAATTGAAGCCCAGCAAGTTAACGGCCGCCAATTCCCTGCAGACCTGTCAATTACTCACACGAATGTGCAAGGAGAACTCCTATTCACGGTTACATTGCGTAACACTAGCGAACGCCGTCAAGTCGAGTTACAGCTACAGCAAAGTGAAGCCAGATTCCGTCAGATTGTTCATTCTGCCCCCATTGGCATTGCGTTAGTTGATACAAACACTAAGCTCATTCAGCAAGTCAACCCAGCTCTGTGTGGCATCGTTGGACACGACGAATCGGATTTACTGCTCTCCCCCTTTGAAAAACTAGGACTAACCTTGCCGGTACCGAACCTCCACCAAACACCACCAAACGGTATCGAGCATGCCACTTCAACCAATGACCTCTCAATAAATCACCAGGGGCAGAAACGGAAAGGGAACAGCTATCACCACATGAAACCAAGGGCACTCTCCAGGGAGGAAATCCTCTCTACCAGTACCGAGAATAACGCAACCGCACAAGCAGATCGAGAAGATATCAGCCACATCAATCCCGACCCCTCCAGGTGCCATTCTGAGCAAAGCTATCAGCATCCTCAGGGGGTAGATGTCTGGGTTGACCTCACGGTGACAGAACTGTCACCAGATAGACAGGGATCTACTAGCCTAGTGATGCTTGAGGACATCACTCAGCACAAACAAATTGAATTTCAACTACGGCATGAGGCTCTACACGATCCTCTGACGGGGCTTGCCAACCGTGCCCTGATGCTTAAACGATTGAGTCGAGCATGCGATCGCTTTCATTCCTTCGATTCAGGACATGACTTTGCCGTCTTGTTTCTCGATTGCGATCGCTTCAAATCCATCAACGATACATTGGGTCATGAGGTGGGAGATCTCATGCTCATTGCCCTAGCACGAAGGCTGGAGGACTGTGTCCGAGAAGGTGATACAGTAGCTCGCCTTGGTGGAGACGAATTTACCGTATTGTTGACTCACATTCGCGAACCTGAAGAAGCCATTCGGGTAGCAGATCGAATCCTTGACTCACTGCAACATCCCCTCGATCTCAATTCCCATCAGCTAACCGTTACAGCAAGCATTGGAATCGTGAATAGCCACCCACGGTACCGTACAGCAGAAGAAATCTTAAAAGATGCAGATGCAGCAATGTACCAAGCCAAAACCCTTGGACGAGCACAACATGCTGTATTTCATGGATGAAACAATCTCAACCTGACCTCCATACCTACAGAAAGTTTGACCAACAGCTCGCAGACTGTATTATGCACACCGCAACAGTTGCAATACAAAACACCCAGCTAAAAACCACCTCTGCATCACAACGTAGATAACGGGCGACAGTAACATCACTCTCAGAACTAAATCGATCCGACAGTCTCTACAACCTCAAGTAAACGATCTAGGCATGCGAAACTGAAAGAGCAGCTCTTAGTTGCAGAACTCACACCAGTGGCCCCCTGCATCTAAACCAAGCGAACCCGAGCCAGGAATGCTGCATTGATGCATCCATTACAGACTTCGACTGATGTCAAAAATGCCACTCTTGCGCCGTTGTGCGGCCTGTCGTCGTCTTGCGCATCGCGATCGCTTTTTGAGACTCGTTCGTCAGCACGATACGGGGCAAGTTCAAATTGGCCAGGGCATGGGTCGATCTGCCTATCTTTGCCCAACGAAACAATGTGTGGAGAGAATTCGAAAGAAAAATCGATTACGACATGCATTGAAAGCGAATGTTTCCGATGAGCTATTCGACTCCTTACTAGCAGCCCTGAAAACTCGTGAAGAGCGATCCAGAAACATTGGAGGGCTGGTAATTGACGAATGAATTCGTTATTCTGATAGACCGTCGCTAGCTACTTTCCATCTTGTAACAGTGATAAGCTACCTAAGCAGTAGCTGAAGTTAAGTGTGTTGTCGGTGGTCTGTTGCCAGGGTTGATTCAACCCAATCGGTACCGCCACCCTGTGAGCTCTATCGCTGTCTCTACGCCGCAATTGATACATTCTCTGCCTCAACCCTATATGACCTCAACTTCGCCCCAATCTAATTCGACTAGCCGCAGCACCAAAGTGCGCATATACGAACTGTCGCGCAAGTTGGGCAGAGAGAATAAAGACATCTTGGATGCATGCGAAGCCTTGGGAATATCGGCTAAAAGTCATAGCAGCTCGATCAGCGTCGCTGATGCTGAAAAAATTTGCCTGCACCTCAACATCGACCCTGGAGTCGTGGATTTGAGTACTCGAAAAGACAGTAAAGACCCCGGTACCAAAGCTGATTCGGTCGGTGGTTTACAGATTCTAGAAGTGCGCAAAGCTTCTTCAGATGAAGGCACAGCAACTTCAGGTGACTCGTCGTCCACCCCGTCGATCGTCGCTGCTCCTCCTAAAACGTCGACACCACCTTCCGCTGCTCCTCCTAAGACAGCTAAAGCCCCATCACCGCCTACGTCTCCACCGAAATTGGCATCTCCTCCAAGTTCTCAGGCTGCATCAACAGGGCAACCACCCAGAAAACCTTCAGCCCAGCCTGCCTCTACTCGCGTCCCTCAAAACACCACGCCCAAAGCTACTACACCTCAACTGCAACGTCCTATTGCAACCCCTCAGCAACCAGCAGCTCGCAAAGTAGCAAAGCCACTCCAAGTAGATAGCCCCAAGCCACCGACTGAAGTCAAGCGCCCTCAACAGCAAATCGTTCAACCGCCTACTGCACCAAAATCCGTATCGCCTAAACCGTCCGTTGCAAAACCTCTTCAAGCTCCAACACCAAACCAACCCCCAACACCAAGCCAACCTCCTCGGAAGATGGTTGCAAAGCCTATTGCTCCAGCCCGTCGTCAAGCACAACAGACCTCTCCTGCTGGAGGAAAAGACCGCTCTCAAACCGGAGGAGAGCGACCTAAGCCTGCCGCTCCTACGAAAAAGCCTCAACTCGTAGGTGCTCCAACCCGACCTGGCGTCAAGGCTCAAATTGCTCAACCAAAACGTTCGGCAGAGCCGCCGCTGAGAGATAAACCAACGGCCCCGAAAAAAAACCTGCCCGAGTTAGTTGGACCGCCCTCCCGAGCCAAATCGAGTGGCCCGTCAAGCAACGACAGCATCAGTGTTGCTGGAGACGCAGCCATATCCGTCCCCGAATTAGCGGCTGCGCCAAAGCGCCCTACCAGTCGTGTGACGACCAAACGCAAGCAAACATCTACGCGCGAAGATGACGAATTAGCAGCTCTCAAGCAACCTGCCAAAAAGCGCAGCAAGCGTCGGCGTGGTGTTGGTAAGGACGAAGACAACTTCGATACAGATACAGAAATGCTGTCTGCTGCGCAGCAATCCGAATTGGATGCTCTCAAGCCATTGCCACGCCCTGGGGCTAAGCCACCGACTACTGGCCCTCGCCTCACCCCAGTCCGTTCTAGCCGTCCTAAGTCTTCTAGGCCCAGCCGGCGACGTCAGCAACAAGCTACAGTTGCTGCCGCCCTCGAAACCACTGAGGCAGAACAGCCAACTGTATTGGAACTGGAAGGCAGTCTGACTGTCCAGGAACTAGCCAATCAATTGCAAATTGCTGAAACTGAGATTATCAAGGCACTATTCCTCAAGGGAGTAATGGCCAATATCAACCAAACTCTAGATATTCCAACGGCAGAAATGGTTGCCACCGAACTTGGGTACGAGGTTGAACACAAGGAAGCAGCGGCGGCAGCAACTAAGACTGAGATGCTAGATCTGAGCGATGTTGAGCATTTGACTCATCGTCCCCCAGTTGTGACCATCATGGGTCATGTCGACCACGGTAAAACAACGCTACTGGACTCCATCCGAGAAACAAAAGTTGCTTCGGGAGAAGCAGGTGGCATCACCCAGCATATTGGGGCCTATCACGTCGATCTGGACGTCGAAGGTGTCGAAAAGCGCGTAGTATTCTTGGACACTCCTGGCCACGAAGCATTTACTGCCATGAGAGCAAGAGGGACCAAGGTTACCGACATAGCCATTTTGGTGGTTGCCGCTGATGATGGCGTACGTCCTCAAACACTGGAGGCCATTAGTCACGCTCAAGCAGCCCAAGTACCAATCGTTGTCGCTATCAACAAAATTGACAAAGAAGCTGCCAGTCCAGATCGAGTCAAGCAGGAACTCGCCGAGCGTGGCTTAGTCCCCGAAGATTGGGGCGGCGATATTCCGATGGTTGGAGTGAGTGCGCTGGCCAAACAAAATCTGGACGACCTATTAGAGATGCTTCTGCTGGTTGCCGAGGTAGGAGAATTGCAAGCAAATCCCGATCGCCCAGCCAAAGGAACGGTGATCGAGGCAAATCTGGACAAGGCTCGTGGTCCGGTAGCAACCTTGCTAGTCCAGAACGGTACCCTGCGGGTTGGGGATACTCTGGTAGCTGGCTCAGTCATGGGTCGAGTCAAAGCAATGGTGGACGACCGTGGAATACGCGTCCAAGAAGCCGGTCCATCCTCTGCCGTTGAGGTATTGGGCATGAACGATGTCCCTGCTGCTGGAGACGAATTTGACGTTTACACCGACGATAAGCAAGCCCGCCAAGTAGCAGAGGAACGGGCTGCAGATCAGCGCCAGTCTCGCTTGCAGCAAGCCATGGCGTCTCGTCGCGTCAGTCTAGGCACTTTATCTGCTCAAGCCCAAGAGGGCGAGTTGAAAGAACTCAACCTCATCCTTAAGGCAGATGTACAAGGGTCAGTGGAAGCCATCCTAGGATCGCTACAACAACTGTCTCAAGATGAAGTACAAATTCGCGTGTTATTGGCATCTCCCGGTGAGGTCTCCGAAACCGACATCGACCTTGCAGCAGCCAGTAATGCCATCATTATTGGCTTTAACACAACACTCGCGCCCGGTGCACGAGCGGCTGCAGACCGATACGGTGTGGATATTCGCGAGTACGATATCATCTACAACCTGCTTGAAGAAATCACAGCCGCGATGGAAGGTCTCCTTGAGCCAGAAGAGGTTGAAGAGTGGTTGGGTCAAGTTGAAGTCCGCATGCTGATTCAAATTGGCAAGGGCGTGGTAGCTGGCAGCTACGTACAGTCTGGTAAAGTCCAGCGCAACGCTTTTGTTCGCGTTACGCGGGACGGAAATCGCATCTATGAGGGCCGCATTAATTCTCTGAAGCGTTTCAAGGAAGATGTTCGGGAGGTCGCGTCTGGATTTGAATGCGGTATCGCCTTAGATAATTTCAACGACTGGCGAGAAGGAGATGTGCTTGAAGTCTACCAATTGGTTGCCAAACGTAGAACTCTTGCATCAGCTGGCAAATAGGTATCGCTGAGCGAGCTTGAACCTGACAAAACTACTCTGGCCCGGGTAAGGCATGACCCTTCTCCCGGGCTAGTTGTCGCTCGTATCGTTAGTTGTTGACATCGTCGTTTATGTCTAAGTTTCTACAAGTCTGTACGACATTGGCAACGCAGGAAGATGCGGAGTCTTTAACAACTCGGTTATTGGAGTCTCATCTTGTAGCTTGCGGACAAATTGTCGGACCAATCATCAGCCGATACTGGTGGAACGGAACACTTGAGACCGCAACTGAGTGGCAATGTCTGGTGAAGACATCTCAGAAACTTTATCCATCATTGCAAGCACTGATATTAAACCACCACCCTTACGACACACCTGAAATCGTTGCGTTGCCGATTGTTAGTGGCAGCCATGCCTACTTAAGCTGGGTAGAGCAGCAACTCCACCTCTCCGAGACCGCTGAAGAAGTGTCAACGAAGATTGATGAGAAGAAGGAGTAAATACTTCAGAGCACTTGCTAGTCAAGAAGAGCATCCAGAACCCAAACTTGGCGTGAAAAACACTTTCAGGCAGGCATGCATTCCTATAGTTGATTGCAAGCCAACTAGATAGAGGTCTAACTGCCAAGCGACACAGAACTTGACAATATCAAGAAATATTCATGCAAGTTTGACTACTGTCTTGATAAATATCCATGTTAAATTGGGCTCACTACGCTCAAGTCATCACCTACGACAGTCGTATGACTGAGTGAATCTTTCGCTGAATCTACTGCCTGTTATTCACCCTTGTGACATTTGCCCTTGTAACCATCCGAGTGCCCGGGTCTCAGATCTATCTGCCTCAGCATGACTCCCGATATATTTCGGGCTAGATTGTAGTATTCGGGGCAGCTAGCTGTGGCCGTCACCGGAGTGGAGTCAGCGTTCACCACCGACATTCCCTTCCTCTTCCATCTAGCATCAAGGAATGATTTCTCATGAATAAGCGCAGCATTATTTTCGGCACAACAGCTGCAGTCATTGGACTGGTTGGGGTTGTCGGCATTCAAGTGGCTGCGCCAAGTTGGGCTGGATTTCGCAATAATCCCAAAGAGCTAGTTGATGAGGCGTGGCAGATTGTTAACCGAGAGTACGTCGATAGTGACTTCAATGATGTGGACTGGGAGTCAGTCAGGAAAGACCTGCTATCGCGCGACTATGCCACCGAGGAAGCCGCCTATGAGGCTATCCGAGAGGCGCTAGAGCAACTCGACGATCCGTACACTCGGTTTATGGATCCCGAGCAGTATGCCAGTATGCAAATTGATACATCCGGTGAGCTGACCGGTGTTGGCATTCAGCTGGGAGCGGAGGACGAGACTGGCCGACTGCTCGTTGTATCTCCGATTGATAACTCACCGGCCTTAAATGCTGGTGTTCAAGCAGGAGACATTATTGTCGAGATTGATGGTACTGAAACTGAGGGCATGGATGTTAACCAAGCCGTTAATCTCATCCGTGGGGAGGTTGGGTCTGTCGTCACTCTGACCGTTCTCCGAGATGACGCCGAACAATTTGATTTTGATATCAAGCGCGAGCGCATCGAACTACATGCAGTCACCAACGAAGTGCATCCGGCTGGGGAACAGCAAATTGGATACATTCGTCTATCCCAGTTCAGTGCGAAAGCTGCTGATGAAATGCGCGATGCGGTTGAAGAGCTCGAAGGATTAAATGTAGACGCCTACGTACTCGATCTCCGGGGAAATCCTGGTGGACTGCTGTACTCTAGCGCCGAGATTGCTCGACTATTTTTGAACGATGGCGGGATTGTCTCAACAGAAAATCGCCAGGGGATACAAGATAGCATTGCTGCTAATGGCGAAGCATTGACGGATAAGCCCATGACCGTATTGGTGGATGGGGGCTCTGCCAGTGCCAGTGAAATTCTAGCAGGGGCACTCCAGGATAACGAGCGAGCAACATTGATTGGAACCCAAACATTTGGCAAAGGATTGGTGCAATCCGTACATGCAATCTCAGGTGGCTCAGGCTTAGCTGTCACGATCGCCCGTTATCGCACCCCTAGCGGCACTGATATTAACAGTACAGGCATCACTCCCGATCGCATTGTCGAGCTATCGGAAGCGGACATTGAGACGCTAACTAGCGATCGCGAACTATTGGCGACATCGGCCGATCCGCAGTATGCTGCTGCAGTGCAGAACCTGGAATTGCAGTTGGCCACTGGTGGAGACCAACAGCGTCAAGCGCTGTCACCCGAAACAAGCAAGATCGGGGAAGAATCTCTCAACGCTGATAGTACTAGCCTGGATCGCTAGGCTATCGTTTGTGCTTGAAGAACCGTCTAGCTTGTTACGCTGCTACTTCTGATTTCAGGGTTTGAGTCAACGGGTCGAGTCTGGCAACTCTTGTCAGATCGTGTAAGTGACTTGAACGTGCTGCACGGCTGGATTGGATACCCCTTATGGAAAGCTCTCTGGTTGGTCGTGACATTCTGAGTTTGAACGATCTATCTGCGGATGAAATTGCTGCACTTCTTGATTTGGCTGCAGTGCTGAAGTCCGGCGAGCAACAAGCGAGCTTAACAGGCAAAGTGTTGGGGCTTCTGTTTCGCAAAGCATCCACCCGAACAAGAGTCAGCTTTGCTGCCGCTATTGCGCAGTGTGGCGGAACCGTTCTCGATTTGATCCCGACCACTATGCAAGTCAGTCGGGGGGAACCCATTCCGGATACGGCCCGAATTCTGTCCGGTTATATGGATGTCTTGGCTATTCGTACCTTCGACCAGGGAGAAGTGGAAGACTTTGCTCGCTATGCCAGCATACCGATTATTAATGCACTCACTGACCTTTACCATCCCTGTCAGATTTTGGCTGACTTGCTAACAGTGAAAGAGGTATTTGGTCAGGTTCAAGGCACTACCATGACCTACTGCGGCGATGGCAACAACATCGTTCACTCCCTACTGTTGGGCGCTGCTCTGACCGGCATGAACCTCCGCGTTGCAACTCCGCAAGGCTACGAGCCCAAAATGGATGTTGTGGATCGCGCTCGTGGAATCGCACGGTCAGTTGGCAGCGGGAGCACGATTGAACTCTTGCATGACCCGATGGCCGCTGTTGAAGGTGTTGACGTTCTCTACACCGACGTTTGGGCCAGTATGGGGCAAGAGGAGCTAGCCGATGCTCGTATTCCTATTTTCCAGCCTTACCAATTGAATACCGACCTGCTGAAGCAAGCATCCGGAGACGCGATCGTGCTGCATTGCTTACCAGCTCACCGCGGCGAAGAAATCACAAATGCCGTCATCGAGGGGAAGCAGTCTCGAGTATGGCAGCAAGCTGAAAATCGATTGCATGCTCAGAAAGCCCTATTAGTCAGCCTTCTGACAGGTTAATGAATAATATCTAAAGTGAGTCAGATAGCGTGACCTTTGCATATTGTGACGAACGCTGCGGCCAACCCGTGCTTACATGAGTGGTGTGTTCGTGTTGACTGGGAGGCCGCAATGGGCGAGGCAAAACGCCGCAAGCAGAGCATGGGAGACGCATATAACGATCCGGACAACCAACCGGCATGGCCAGGTTCTCCCCTCAGCAAAGGCCAAATGCAAAAAGCCTACGATCTCACGACCCGAGGAGCTTGGGTTGGCATTGCACTGCTGGCAGTATTTTGGGTGGTCGTGCGATTCATTGGGCCAGCATTTGGATGGTGGCAGCTCTCTGACATCTAAAGGCAGCAATTATCTGATACACCATCTGTTGAATACGGTTGAGATCTTGAAGTGTTGATGACTGCATCCAATATGTCCACTGCAGCCTCCCAGAAGTCTCTAGCTCGGCAGCCACTGTCCGTCCGGCTCGTGAATGGCTTGCTGGCGATTGAGCCATTATTCCGATGGGTGAAAGGCAAAGCTCGTCAAAGGATGATCGATCGCGCCGAAATGATGGGCATCGGCTGGCGCGCCCAATCTGAAGCCTTAAAGCAAGCGATTGGGCCACAAGCATTAGGGACAGGTAGCCTTCTTTCACACGAGTGGCAACAGCGTTGGGAGGCACTCATCGATCCGGACCTCAGTTACCCCAACTACTACTGTTCGCCGTTTCACGCCTACGACGACGGTAATTTGAGCTGGGATGCAGCCACTGAGGTGGAGGTCGCTGCCCGGGCCGTTCACGCAACCATATGGCCTGAAGTTGGGGTCAATGGAGATACCAAACTTCGGCACAGCTATCACGACGTGCTTCGGAAACACTTGTCCACAGCGCCGACAGCTATCGTAGATATGGGCTGCAGCGTAGGTATGAGCACCTTTGCCCTACAAGATTGCTATCCTAATGCCTCGATGACAGGGTTAGAACTGTCCCCATACTTTCTAACAATCGCAGACTATCAAGCCAGACAGCTAGACCGTGCTGTCCGTTGGCAACATGCTGCTGCCGAAGCCACTGGATTGCCCAGCAATGAGTACGATTTAGTCTCATTGTGCCTGGTGTGCCACGAGCTACCACAAACCGCAGCACAAGCCATTTTTGCAGAGGCTCGCAGGCTGCTACGACCGGGTGGGCACCTGGCCATTATGGATATGAATCCTCAATCTGATGCTCATCGGAACATGCCTCCGTACGTGTTCACGTTGCTAAAAAGCACGGAACCATTTTTAGATGACTACTTTAGCTTCGATATCACTGCAGCGATCGCCAAGGCAGGGTTTCATCCCCCAACACAAACCATCAATAGTCCTCGCCACCGCACACTCATTGCAGAGGTACGGTAGTCATCTTCTCAGCACGAGCCATATCAATGATTGAATTGTCAGTTGGGTGACGAACGTACTGAGGACCGTCAGAAGTCACTCGGCTAGGAAGGGGGGTAGTTGCCGATTCATGCCTCGGCAACCGCATAGCATGTGGCAAGCTGCTAGACAGTTGTCTTGAAAAGCCTGTTGCTGCCCGAGCAGGTTAGTTTTTCTAATCTCCTGACCTTAGAAAGACTTGCAATATCAGCGCTACGCCCTCATAGGCCATTTTGTTGATTTTGTCAGCGATCGCGATCGCCGTTCTTGACCCGTTGTGGGGGCACTGTAAAAGTAGCCCGGCGAACTACCGTGAAACTCAACCTAACCGATACGAGTTTGCACTCGTGGTAAAGGCGCTACGCTAACACATATCGGTCGGTTGCCAGAATCTCAGTTTCACTATTGTCAATTGCCCTTGAGGGCAACCTACACCAATCTGTGCAAACAGCTAGCTGTCCGCGCTTTTCTCGGCTTCTTCGCTCGCGATACCGAATGACTGAATCCCTCTACGCTATTCAGATTACAGACACACACTTGTTTGCCCATCGCGAAACGCAGCTGTTGGGGATACCAACCGATCGTACTTTTCGCACAGTTTTGGCAGCAATCTCCGCACTGAATCATCAACCCGACATCCTGCTAGCCACTGGGGATTTATCACAGGATGGGAGCTTCGCTTCCTACCAAAGATTTCGATGTGCTGTAGCCAAGCTGCCGACAGATACGTATTGGTTAGCTGGTAACCACGACCAACTGTCAGAAATGGAAATGGCATTGGGCTCAGTCAGCGACGTCACGCCAACCAACCAACCGACAATCGCTAGTACCAACTCCGGGCAGGATCGCGTACATGAAGACAAAGCATTCGTCCGCAAGGGATGGCGATTCATTCTGCTGAATTCGGCAGTACCGCAGCAGGTGGGGGGGCGTCTAGCTACATCTGAACTGCAGTGGCTCGAGCATCAACTTCATTTAGCTAGCGATCGCCAGGAACATGCAGCCGTGTGCCTGCATCACCCTCCTTATCTAATGGATTCTCAATGGCTGGATAGTTCCACACTGGAAAACTCCAGCGATTTTTTGGCCATACTGGAAGACTTTGACTGCGTGCGTGCCGTGCTGTTCGGGCACGTTCACCAAGCATGGGAATACCAACATGGGAGCGTGCGATTTTTGGGATGTCCCTCTACATGCGTGCAGTTTAAGCCCCGCAGCCAACAGTTTGCGATTGATGAAGATGCTCCTGGAATCCGTCAACTTTGGTTCCATCTAGATGGCAGCTTAAAAACAGACGTTATACGAATTCCCGAAGCAGCAATGGTCGCCGATCGGATAGCGGCTGGATATTAGAGATTCAATATTCGGCACTATCGGGATCTCGCGTAGACGCATTCACTGGCAAGAAATCAGTTGTCTGAGAACAATCCGACCGCAGCTTAGCGTCAGTTCGACGGGGCCACTTAAGCAGGAAGCTGCCTCATAGCTCAACGAATCAGTCTCTTGCTCCCTCCCAACGTAGGAGAGGGGTTAGGGATGAAGGCTATCAAACTCAGGTTAGGTTGAGTAGAAACCCGGTAGTCAACTCATCAGATCGGACGCAACGATACAACCACACATGTGGAAATCGCAGCACTATGTTCGCAAAAGTCTGGTCGGCAACGCTGCTAGGTTTAAAGGCATTACAAGTCGCTATTGAAGTGGACGTTGCCGGTGGCCTGCCTCAAACAGTGGTGGTAGGTTTACCGGATACAGCCGTTCAAGAGTCAAAAGAACGGGTGCGGGCTGCCATCAAAAACTCTGGGTTTACTGTTCCCCAGCGCAAAGTCATTATCAACTTGGCACCTGCCGATGTCCGTAAAGAAGGACCGAGCTTCGATCTGCCGATCGCATTAGGGATACTGGCAGCCTCCAGTCAACTGGAAACACCGTTATTAGAGAACACTTTATATCTGGGAGAGTTGTCACTTGACGGTAGCTTGCGGCCCGTTGCAGGAGTATTACCCATTGTGGCCGCCGCCCGTTCAATGGGCATCGAACGAGTTGTTGTGCCTGCAAGCAATGGATTAGAAGCATCGATGGTAGAGGGAGTCGATGTCTTTGCCTTCGAATCGCTTCAGGACGTTATCGAGTGGTCGCTGGACTCCACAAGCGTTCGCCCTTGGAAGCACCTGTCTGATGACTTCAGGTCCAGTTCAGAGCTAGCGATTCCCGATTTAGCCGATGTCAAAGGGCAAATGTTAGCGCGTAGAGCATTAGAGGTGGCCGCAGCAGGAGGGCACAATTTGTTGCTGGTAGGGAGCCCTGGAGCGGGAAAAACCATGCTGGCCAAACGCTTACCTGGTTTGCTGCCTCCTCTCACGTGGTCGGAAGTATTAGAGGTCACGCAGGTATACTCTGTCGCAGGATTGCTACGGCAGGGGGGGAGTAGTTTGCATCATGCTGCCATTGTCAGCGATCGCCCGTTTCGAGCTCCACACCACTCGGCATCAGGAGTGTCATTGGTTGGAGGCGGTTCGTATCCGCGACCGGGGGAAATCTCTTTAGCTCACAACGGTGTTTTGTTCCTAAATTAATTATACAATAGCAAGTTAGTAACAGCGTTTAGTTCCTGTGTCTCGAACCGTTGGATACTGCCGCGTTTCAACTCGCGAACAAGCCAATAATAGTCACGCGCTAGAGCAGCAGAAGGCGCGGTTGATGGAGGCCGGAGCAGAAGAACTTTTCACCGATGTTCAGCCAGGGAGTAGCGATCGCCGTCCTCAGTTCAAAAGGCTGATGGAGCTTGTTGAGAGGCAACAAGTGGGAACGGTCTTAGTTACTCGCCTCGACCGACTGAGCAGGTCTAGAAAGACAGCTTTTGAAGCTCTCGATCTGTTTACTGGCACAGGCGTAGTCTTGAAGTCCTTGGATGGCTCGATAGACCTAAGCACGGTTGGGGGTCGCACAATGGCGGGCCTGATGGTAGTACTAGCCCAGTCAGAAGTTGAGCAACTTGGCGAGCGGGTTAAGCATGGCTGGAGGCATCTTCGACAGAAGGGCAGGGCGGTAAATCCCCCGTTTTCCTACACAATCGTTGACGAGAAATACGCCATTAATCGCGAGCCTTTTCTCTGTGTTGATGGAGAAGAGCTGAGCCGTGCGGATTGCGTCCGCTACCTAGTGGACACCTTTCTTGCAAGGCGAACTCTGCGATCGACGCTGAGGCAGTTCAACGAGTACTTCGGGCTCACTTTTCGCCCTAGCTACGGGATGAAAGGCAGAATCGGTCGGGACATGATGCGGTTCTCTCCAGGAGGGCTAAGCTCGTTTCTCACTAACCCCGTTCTGGCTGGAGACACTTGCTACCTGAAGAAGCGCGGCACAAAGCGCTTACCGAGATCGCAATGGCAGATCATTCCCGACACTCACGAAGCTCTGATCAACAGAGAGGAAGAGCGTCAAATCCTCGACATTCTGGCTGCTAACAAGCGTTACAGGGGTTGGGGGACGAAGGCTATTCGCCATCCACTAGCAGGGCTTGTTTACTGCGGGAACTGTGGGGCGGCTCACTACTCTCTCAAAGGGGGGAGCAAGGGATCTCCTCGCGACTACTTTCAGTGTTCAAAGTGGCGCGAGCGAGCCTGCGATCAGAAGAAGACTATTGAGGTCACAGGGCTTGAAAAGCAGGTAATCGATTGCCTTACTGCACGGGCAAAGGAAGTCGCGGCGCAAGTAGAAAGATTTGAACCCGACAGACCAGAATCAGACAAGCTTAGAGAGCTGCGAAAGTCCTTGAGCGACATTGAAGGCATGCCATTCAACGAAGGGCTAGAGCTTGCGAAAGAGAGCTTGCGAGCGCAGATTGAGAATGAACTGAATCACTTATTGAACGAGTCGAACTTGCAGGAGCAAATGAGCACATCAATGCTCCCTATCTTTGCCCAACCAGACTTCTATCAAACTCTTGACCGGCAAGAACTTCGGGACATTTTGCATCTTCTCGTTCGGAAAGTCGTTGTGCAAAACGGCGCGTTAGTTCGGGTAGATCTAGCCGTTTGAGGGCAGCAAAATCTGTTGCTCGTAACCGAACGAACTCGGCATATTTGGGCGAGTCCTTGGCGGGCAAATCTGATAACTCTAGGGCCTCTAGGGTTTGCTCTTGTGCTAGAAAGAAGGCCAGCCCCAGCCTTTTTAGACTAGTCGTCACAGCCTCACCTCCCTCGCAATGAGATCGTCAGAGCTCAAGCACTGCTCGTTGAGGACATAAAGAGGGTGTCTGCGCTTCTGCGCTTCTTCTTTTGCCCAAAACCTTGCCTGGGGTGGGGCGAAGGCATTTACTTTTGAAAATCGGGTGTCAGCTGTGTCTGCTCTAAGTAGTTGACGCGCTTCTTGGCCGACAGGCGCGTGGGATATAGACAACATCAGGCAACCCCCCAGACTTGCTCGGCTGACTGTGCCTCTTGCGGCTGTGGGGAGCTGCGATAGTTCTGGCTGGGTGATAGGAGGACATAGACAGCCTCTGCCCACCGCCGAGAAATGCCGCCATTAGGCTCTCTATAACAGACTGTCCGACCATCCCTTTCCAGTTGCAGAAACTTCCTACCGTTCACAAGCTCGCCGTTTTCCAAGATCGCGATTGGGCTGTTTAGTTCTGGTGGGTTGGTGACATCTAAAGGGATGAAGTCGGGGTAACCGGTAGAACCGCCCTGCTCAGAAGGCGGGGAGTCTCGGTGTGCTTTATCCTCGATTCCGTCTTCAGTTCGACCAGGCGACGATTCGCTTTCTGAAAATTGAGTCTGCACCCTTGCTTTGCTTGGGCGTGTGTGATGTTTAAATTCGCCCTTCCTGGATGGATCCGAATCTTGGATCTTTTCCGGATCGATTTCCGACGCCGACGACGTTGGTGACGCTGACTTTCCTTTCGCACCCCCTTTAGAGTTCCACTCACCCTGTTTTTTTTCACTTTCTTCCTCTTTTTTTGAATATGTCTTCTGAGTAGAAAAGTCAGTGTCACCAACGTCAAAGCCACTATCTTCGGGGTTTTCCGG
>JBFRWD010000007.1:0-10175 GCA_051439425.1 Synechococcus sp. | reverse complement strand
ACTATTTCTCTGTCATGGTTCGGACGCCCTTGCTCGCTGGGGATTTCAGCCCCCGCTCCCTTGAGCGCTTAACCAACATAACGACTTCAATTCAACATGTCAATACCCTTTCTCAAAAAAAATTTCTGGAACTCTGAAATTCAACTTAGGCCTTTTAGATTAGGCTCCTAAGAGCCACCACTTTCTCGGGTTGCTGCTACGGTTTGTACGTACATGCCCCAAGAAAAAGGGCAATCAATTTTGTGTACCCGCGATGCAAGTCTGGTATCGGCGGCAATGATACTCTCTGCAACAGAGACTGGTAAGACCGCATTCTTAATTGGGAGAGAAGCCCTGTGGAACAGCAGAGCGCAGCAATCGTGGGAAGCGGTATTGGTGGATTGGTGGCTGGAGCTTTGCTGGCTCGATATGGATGGAAGGTCACAATATTCGAAAGCCATTCAATTGCAGGTGGGGCAGCGCACACATTTAAACGGGATGGTTACCAATTTGATTCTGGCCCTTCTTTTTTCTGTGGTTTAGGCGATCACAGCAGTCTCAATCCACTGCGCCAGGTGCTGGATGTTCTAGGAGAGTCGGTTGAGGCGATTGCCTACGACCCGCTTGGTCATTACCACTTCCCCGAAGTAACGTTTCCGGTCTACAGCAATCTTGAACAATATAGGGCTGCTGTTGCACTGGTTACACCACAGGGCGCAAAAGAACTACAACAGTTTGAGCAAGAAATGCTGAAGCTGTATGAGGCCTTGAGTCATGTCCCGACGCTGCATTTGCGTGGAGATTGGCGAGTATTTCCCACACTCTTCAGCTGTTACCTACCGGCAATGGCACAACTGCTCCCTCAGTTGGCCGCCGTGCAGGGATCGGTTGGAGATGTCATGAATCGGACGGTATCCGATCGCTGGGTGCGCCGCCTCATCGATCTGGAGTGCTTCCTACTGTCAGGATTAAAGGCAGACGGAACCGTAACGCCTGAAATGGCCTTTATGTATGGAGAGCGGGATCGCTCGGTGATTGATTATCCAGTGGGAGGAAGCGGGTCGATCGTGGCGGCCTTAGTGCGAGGTCTGGAGAAATATGGAGGGATGGTGCGACTGAGATCGCACGTTAGCAAGATTTTGATAGATAACGGACAGGCAATGGGAGTCGAACTCACTGGTGGCGAACGGGTAATTGCTGATGTTGTAATTTCAAATGCCACACTATGGGACACCGCTCAGCACCTCATAGATCCCCAGCATTTACCAGCACGGGAGCGGACATTAGCGGAGACGACAGACGCCGTCCCCAGCTTTATGCATTTGCATTTAGGCATACGGGCAGATGGACTAAAAGAGCTGACCGGTCATCATGTAGTGGTTCACGATCGCGAGCGCGATATTTCAGACCCAGGCAATACCTGCATGATTTCCATCCCCACCGTGTGGGATAGCAGTATGGCACCGGCAGGCCATCACGCCGTCCACGCCTACACTCTGGAGCCCTATGCAGGGTGGGAGTACGGTAGCGGGTACGAGCACCGGAAAGTGGCACAAGCTCAAGTCTTGTATCGGGCTCTGGAACGCGTCATTCCCGACATTCGCGATCGCGTCACTTTAGAGTTGATCGGCACTCCGATCACTCACGCTCGCTTTCTGCGCCGATACAAAGGAACCTATGGACCTGCGATACCTCCCGACCGGGGGATGTTTCCAGGATGCAAGACCAGCATTGAGAACCTATATCGCGTCGGCGACAGTACGATGCCGGGAATTGGCGTACCGGCGGTAGCAGCCTCTGGAATTCTCTGCGCCAATTCCTTAGTCCCCAGCCGCCAAACCAATCAGTTGGTGCGGGAACTATATACCCTTCAGCAGCAGAACGCATTGTGACAGTGAAGGTGTCCGCTCAAAAACTTCAGCTATCCACCGAGCATCAACAAGCGCTTGGCCAGCTCTTCATAGCAGGGCTACTCTTCTGGGCCAGCATGACTACCCTCTTACCGACACTACCCCTCTATATATCGGATGTGGGAGGTAGTGACTGGCAAGTGGGAATCGCAATGGGAGCATTCGCCGTTGGGCTAGTCGCCTCTCGCCCTTGGCTGGGGCCGCTGGCCGATCGCCGTGGTCGCAAGCTAGTGCTGCAAATCGGCCTTGTCGCAGCAACCCTTGCTCCAATTGGCTATCTATTTGTGAACTCGATACCGGCGATCGTTCTGATTCGAGCCGGTCACGGCATCAGTATTGCAGCATTTGCAACGGCTTATGTTGCCCTAGTCACTGACGTTGCCCCTCCAGACTTTCGCGGCACTGTGATTGGGTACATGAGCCTGGTGAACCCGATCGGATTGATGGTAGGGCCAGCCATTGGTGGCTACGCATTGGAATGGGGAGGATATCGCGCGCTGTTTTTACTGTCAGCGGGACTCGGGGGAATTGGTTGGCTCTTAGCCAGTAGGGTTCCAGAGCCACCCTCGTTATCATCTTTAGCTCGAGCATCTGACAGCCGCTTCTGGGGCTTGCTAACCCAGCCTCGTATCATCGCACCATCCGTCACTATGCTCTTTGTTGGGTTAGCATTTGGTGTCCTGACAACATTCATGCCGATATTCGTCCGAAGTGGAGACTTTGGAATCAATCCCGGCCTGTTTTACTTAGCATCATCTGCCGTGACCTTTGTGATGCGGGTCGTTGTCGGCAGGGCGAGCGATCGCTGGGGGCGCGGTTTGTTTGTAACTGCAGCACTCGTCGGTATGGCTGTAGCCCTACTCGTCTTAGCAAATGCCCACAGCGGTAGAGAAATCTTGCTGGCTGGAGGGCTACATGGAGCCGGTTTCGGGGTCTTAATTCCGACAATATCGGCCCTCTTAGCCGATCGCTCTCAACCCAACGAGCGGGCTCGACTGTTTGGGCTGTGCTTGACGGGGTTCGATGTGGGGATCGCGAGTGCTGGTTTTCTGTTTGCATCTCTATCCGCCACTCTGGGTTACTCGCGACTCTTTACGCTGGCAGCTGGCATGGTCGGTGCCGCAGCAACCATCTTCATCACCTGCTCGGCATCCTCCCTAACGGCATCGATCAAATTTGCCACAGGTCGGGGGCGCGATCCGTACGCTCTACCGATTGACATCGCGCAAACAGAGAGCAAGTGACTCAGGTGCCTGTAAGCCTGCGGAAAACCAGTGGAGTTTCTATCCCAGCCGAGATAGGCTTTGGGGGTGGGTTATGGTGAGCGAATGTCCTTTCTCAATCCCTTATTCCTGTGGCGCTATCCGGCACTGCAGTGGTGGCAAGGTAGCAGTATTGGTCGACTATCAGGGCGCTTGCAGCAATGGGGAGAAGCCAGCTGGATCGGGCGGTGTTTGCTTCCCATCAGTGTAGGGATGACTACTCTCTACATCGTCCTATCTTCGCAGGCAGCCACCGGCCCATTGGGACTTGTGTTGCTTGTCATGGGGGCATTGACCCTAGTGCAGTGGCTTCTCTGTCCGCCCGTCCCATCCCCGATTCATCTGCCATTAGGCATCTATTGGGGAATCGCCACACTGGCCACAGCACTGTCACCAGTTGGCACACTTGCAATCGAAGGGTGGATGAAGCTGACCCTCTATCTATTAGGATTTCTGCTGCTGCACCGCATCATGCTCAATCCGCGCTACCGCAATTGGTTGGTAGCCGCACTATTACTAACGGCAGTATGGGTATCGATTTACGGCATGCGCCAAGCATTTTACGGCGCGGAGGAACTGGCTACGTGGACCGACCCCAATTCACCATTAGCAGACGCCACACGAGTCTATAGCTATTTACGTAACCCTAATTTATTGGCTGGATATCTAATTCCCATCATTCCGATTGGGGCGATCGCCGCTTGGGTGTGGTCGGGATGGGGCAGCAAGGTATTCGCCGTAATTGCCACCGGACTCAACATGCTGTGTTTGATTAATACCCTCAGCAGAGGGGGCTGGCTGGGACTATTGGGAGCACTAGTTATGTTGGGACTCCTGCTGGTGCAGTGGAATCAAACAATTCTGCCGGTGAAGTTTCAGAAATGGGCCTTGCCCATGGTGTTGGGGGCTGGTGTAACTGCCCTTGCATTAGCAGTTCTATTTGTGGAGCCCGTACAAATCAGGGTTCTGAGTATTTTTGCCGGTCGCGAGGATAGCAGCAACAACTTCCGCATTAATGTCTGGACAGCTGGTCTAGACATGATTCACGATTTCCCAATCTTGGGTATTGGCCCGGGGAACGATGCCTTTAATCGGGTGTATCCCCTGTATCAGCATCCCAACTACAGTGCCCTGGGTGCTTACTCAGTGCCCCTAGAATTGGCCGTTGAAACCGGAATCATTGGGGCCTTCAGCTATGCGTGGTTTGTCATAGTCATGGCACTCCACGGACTGCGTCGTTGGGTCCAAATGCTCGTGCCAAGGCAATCTCAAGCGTTATGGATTGCCGCAGGAGTATCGGCATGCGCAGGCATGATGGTACACGGGCTAGTCGATACGGTTTGGTACCGCCCGCAAGTACAAATGCTGTGGTGGTTCAGTGTGGCATTAATCTCCACTCAGTTAATCCCACCTACCGACTCCCCTCAGGCGCGTCCAGCTCACGCATCAGACAGTATTCAAGGGAGTTGATACGCACAAACTCTGAGAATCCATTGAGAGGTGCCTGAAGTATCACTCAAAGTTTGTTTATTAGAATGACTGAAATCATATAGAGAGGGTTCAGGTGAGCCTGGTGTACTGGCAGCAACACATCAGGGCGATCGCTTAACGCGATCCCAGGACGCTGCTACAGCAATGAATCTATCTACCTACTTCTCACAAGACTCCTTACCAGCTACGTTGCGCGAATCCACATCAACCAAAACCTTTGAATCTAACGAAGTCTTGTTTAGGCAAGGCGAGCGTGCAGCCGCTTTCTATATCGTTGAGTCTGGTCGAGTCAAAGCGGTTCGCTACACCACTGACGGCTCGGATGTAACGATGCAAGTCTCAAGAGAAGGCGAAAGCGTTGCCACAGAAGCAGTATTTATCGAACGCTACAGCTGTACAGGAATTGCAGAAACGAGAACAACTGTCACGGTTTACCCCAAAGAGCGATTACTCACGATTGTGCAAGATAACCCGCGACTTCTAATGCTATTTGCACGACGATTAAGCGAGTTGGTTTTTGGGTTGAAAGATAATTTAGAGCTCAGAGGGACGCGCTCTGCGAGTAGCCGAATTATGCGGTATCTCCACTTAGTCAGCAATCCAACAAGCCGAATCATTCAGATCGATCGCCCGCTAAAAGATATCGCCAACGAATTGGGGTTAGCGCCAGAAGTTTTGTACCGTACATTATCCCAACTCGAAAAAGAGGGACAAATCAATCGTGACAAGCGATCGATCCAACTACTGAAGACGGAAACATGACCGAAATCATAGCCATTTAAAAATATCAACTGCATATTGTTCGGTATTCACGGACGAGAGTAGACCCGAGGCTTCATTCCCTCTATACCATAACTTAAGCACTAACTACCTTCGCAGGAAATCAGTGCTAGCCAATTCATTCCAATTAACTCATGCCTAGATTATCTATTTCCAAAAAAAGTCTTGCGTAAGAAGCATTATTTTTCACACCATGAATAATTGTTCGATCTTCAAGCACTATAATGTCATGCTCGGAATCTCATGCAGCAGTCCAATTTCAAAATCAAAAGCCCTATAATCACACCTCAATATACGATTTCCAAGCATCATCCAATATATAGATTTCACTATCAAGAAAGCTCAAATAAAGAGCATTTAATTCTTGTGATTGGACAACAACCATCACTAGCCCAAAAACTACAAATTTCAGGCTACCAGTTGATGTATATTTCTAGTGGTTTAGTTGATATAAAATTACTGTTTTCACTCCACCCTAGCTTAGCCATTGTTGATTGGACAACCGAACAAAGCTGTGGAGTCGATCTATGTCACGAGATATCGGCAACTAAACCTGACTTACCAATCGTATTGCTAACCGATCAAGACTGTGTATATCAACGAATCACGGGACTCAATGCAGGAGCACTCAGCTGTGTAGCAAAACCCTATCGATGGGAAGAAGTACTGGCAAGAGTGCGGGTTCACATCAAACATCGCCCTCACTCACATGAGCCCGTTTTTAGGTGTGGAAATGTTGTCCTCAACAGCAAAACTCGGCAAGTCTACTGCAGCGATCGCGAGGTGCAACTAACAGCGAAGGAATTCAATTTACTGAAGTGCTTAATGTCACACAAACAGCAAGTCATGACCCGCGATCAGATTATTAGAAATGTCTGGGGATATGACTTCATTGGAGAGTCAAACCTGATTGAGGTTTACATTAGCTGTTTACGGCGAAAGCTGAAACGGGCTTCTGCCCAACCTCTCATTCACACGGTTCGCAACATCGGATACGTTATGAGAGAGGAGACTTCTCATGCAAACAATCAAGTTCATCCATCACATTGACAAGAGCTTGGCTGCCTCCAAGCACACAAAACAACTTATTTTTTTAATATTCACAGCACAATCAAAAGATATGATTGAGGTTATTTCTTTGCATTGAGAGATTTGTATATCATAATATGTATTAGTTTAGTACTATCTGAATAGTCACAAGAGTGACACATCGATATCTTGAGGAGTGTATATGAGCATCAAAATGTTTGTTCGCCGCATGGGTTTTGGAGCGTTAGCCGTTACAGCCGCGGCTGTAACGGGTTTGGCCGGCATCCAATCCGCTGAAGCCGAGGGAATTATCGATCGCCTCAATATGCTTGAGGCAGCAGGTTCATCGTCCGAGAATGGTATCAATCCTGCTGATTTCGATATCGCAGTCATTGACACCATGATCTCTGAGCTGATGTCAATGGCCGAAACTGCTATGGTTGGCATGATGTCGGACGATCCGGCAATTGCCGAGATGTCCGCCGAGATGATGGCGATGATTGAAGCGGAGCTTGAGGAACTCAATAGCATGCGCCGTGAAAAAATCACCGAGCGCCTAGAAGGTCTCCGCAGCACCAGCTCAGAGAGTGGAATTCGCTAAGCATTAAGTTCTCTTTACTTTCAAAACCGCAGCGGAAGCCCCTGACTTTCGCTGCGGTTTTAATTCTGAGTGCTGCAATAAAGGTAAGGAGCCGTAATGGTATGGCATGCCCAATCATGTCGCAAAACCGGCAATAACCAGACCGCTTGCAGCTCCCTACACCGGTAAGATTCTCCCAAGTAACTAGTGAACTCGCTCCGCCACCTTGGACTTAAAGCTCTTGCCTGCAGAGAACGCCGGAACTTGTGTCGCAGGTATAACCAGCTTCTCTCCAGTTTTTGGGTTACGCCCCATGCGCTCCTGCCGCTGGCGTAATTCAAAGGACCCAAACCCAACTAAAGTTACGCGATCGCCACCCGCCACCGTATCTTTGATGATGTCTAGCGTGGCGCTTAGGATAGCGTCAGTTTCTTTTTTCGTTAGGTTGTGTTCTTTCGCAACCATATCGACTAATTGACCTTTGTTCATCACACCAGTCTCCATTTATGACTAGACTTGTTTATGCTTATATCCGCCAAATCTAGTCCTGGCAATCCGTAATAAAGAATTAATACTTTAATTAAAGGAGAGACAAAATAGCTGGGGCTCACGATATATAGCATTTGCCTGTTTTATTCAGTGGCAATTTATCAACTGAATCTGACAAAATCTATAGCTGATTTTTACTACGAAAATACAAATCTCATAGGAATAAATACTGTATTCCTCAGCATTCTCCCGAGAGTTGTGATGGCCAGGCAGCACTGATTTCAATATCTGTTTTCAGGGTAAATACTGTCACTTCAGGGCGGCAAAATAACCTGGCAGGCAATCCAATGGTGCCAATTCCAACATTGGTGTACTCCAGCATATCGCCCACCCGATACAGTCCCTGAGGGTACTTCACCGCCAAATACGGTAACTTCAATGGAGGGATAAACGGTACGCGAATTTGCCCGCCATGAGAGTGGCCGGAGAGTTGCAAATCGAATCGATTCGTTTGGGCGCTGACGTCGGCAAAATCAGGTTCGTGGGCCAGCAAGATATTTGCTCCGGTAGCTGGCAACAACGTTAAAACGTGCTGTAAATCAGCTGCCTGCTGCCAAACATCATCAACACCAGCAATGGTTAACTGTTGCCCGTAGCGGTCCAAGGTATAGACTTCGTTGCTCAGTTCTAGTACTCCAGCGGCACTGAGAGCATCGCGAACATTCTGCGGATCGATCCAGTGATCGTGATTCCCCAACACAGCGACGACCCGATCTCGCGCTTGTAATCGCCCTAGTTCACCTGCAAGCTCATCCGCATATGGAGAGGGGGTAACCGTGAAAAAATCCCCTGTAATGGCTATGAGATCTGGAGAAAGGCGATTCACAGCTGTGACAAATCGATGCAGCCGTTTAACCGACATTCCATCCAGTCCACCATCAGCCAGGTGTATATCGCTAATTTGGACAATCCGATATCCTTGAAACTCAGATTCTAAATGGGGAAGCGCCAAATCTAGCGTCCTAATGTCCAGCCAGTTAGGTTCTAAAGCGATCGCATAGGTTGCCACGGCTAAGAGCACCCCCACCCCCATGACAATTGCACGCCGCACGGCTCTATACCGACGAGCCATTCACCACTCCTCTACACTCTTTTGCCTTGCAGGCTAATTGGTAACCATTGTGCTGGACACCACGAATTCCTTGAGGGTCTCCACCACTTATTGCAAGAATTCCTTACGAGATCTCTTCAATCTAGGATCGATCACAAGTCGTCTCATCCAATACCGACCTCGCAGCAATCTATCCTTTGGGGCATTTAGCGTATCAATTGGAGACAATGCGACAGTTTCTCCGATCGCGTAACATTTATCCGCAAAACGATAGGCTTTTCAGTCGAACACTTTCGGTATTAGCGTTTACGATCGCCGAGACACATCTCTCATCCCGATGGTTCGTCCGCATCCTATGGGGGAGTCTCTGCATGACACCTGACTGCCAAATTTCAATCGCGACGGTCGCTGATGTATCCGATGTGAGTGGCGCGTTTGATGCGTATCGCCAGTTTTACCGTCAGCCAGCCGATCTCGATGGAGCTCTAGCATTTATTCGCGATCGCCTCGCACAGAACACCTCTCGAATCATGGTTGCCCGTAACTCAGACAATGTCTGCATGGGGTTCACGCAGCTATATCCGTCATTTTCATCCGTGGGAATGCAGCCCATCTGGATTTTGAACGATTTGTTCGTTTATCCCGACTATCGGCGTCAAGGGGTAGCACGTGCACTTATGGACGCGGCGAGTCGCTTGGGACGTTCGTCTGGAGTCGCAGCTTTGGTTCTGGCCACAGAGGTCACCAATGAACCCGCTCAGTCCCTCTACCACTCGCTCGGATATGTCCGTGACGAGCAATTCGTTCACTTTCGGCTGTCACTTCAGTAGGTCTCAGCTCCCTGCCCCAATGGCACGCTTCCCAACCCGATCTCTTCTCAAGCAGTTGCTAATCCGACCATATGCCAATCGTAATTTTGATGGGGGTATCAGGCAGCGGCAAGACAACCGTTGGCCGCGCAATAGCAAGAAAGCTGCAGTGGGATTTCTACGATGCCGATGACTACCATTCACCCATCAATATCGCCAAAATCTCAGGCAATGAGCCACTGACAGATAGCGATCGCATCCCTTGGCTAGAGTCATTACGCCAGCTCGTGAACAGTTATGTCACTGATGAAAGATCGATGATTCTCGCCTGCTCGGCACTGAAGCGCAGATACCGACACCACTTGATTGGTAAATGTCCGAAAGCCCAGCTCGTCTACTTACAGGGCACGCCTGAATTGATTCGCGAGCGCCTGAAGCGTCGCCAGCATCATTTTGCAACTGTCGATCTTCTGGATAGCCAATTCGCAGACTTAGAAGAACCGAGGGAGGGAAACGAACACGCACTCACGATCGATATCAGTCGGGCGCAAGCAGACATAGTCAGCGACATCGTGCACTATCTCACCCAAAATTCACCAACAGGTTGCTTTGCTCTAAACACTGCGCAGATGGATTCAATCTGACACCTCAATCCGGCATCGCGGATGAGTAGATTCGAATACTTAATGATTTAATTCTGCACAGCCAAACACACGATGTAGCATGGCGAAAAGC
>JBFRWD010000006.1:0-63725 GCA_051439425.1 Synechococcus sp. | reverse complement strand
ATATGCACTCCATATGTTCACATTTGACTGTGCACAAGAACCACTCCTATTTTGCCAAAAATTGCCTGTATTGGGCGTTGCAATATGATAATTTGGGCTCTTTTGTATCGAAATGGTTACCTGTCGCTGGAAAGAAGCGACTCTTATGGATCGGTTGCAACTGCTAAAGATCCAGTTACTCGCAGTAGGAGTGTTTTCGAGAAAAACCATGCTCATCGGCCCGAAAACCCGGTGGTAAGATAATTTGGCGTCTATTGCACTACTGATTCGGCTGTCATGCTCAAATGCACCACCCGCCACGTCCACATTTTTGCTGGCGAGGTTAAAGACAACGTTCTGATTCCCAGCGAAGAACGACTCACTTTGGATGTAGACCCAGATAACGAACTCAACTGGACCGAGCCATCGCTGCAACAGGTCTATCGCAAGTTTGACGAGTTGGTAGCAGCCTATAAAGGACGCGATTTGACGGATTACAACTTGCGACGGATTGGCTCCGATCTCGAACACTTTATTCGCGCACTGCTCCAACAGGGAGACATCAGCTATAACCTGGATGGTCGCGCTATCAATTACAGTATGGGATTCCCACAGGTTCCTGTTGAGGCAGTGACCGACGAGTACATTCCCCCAGACCACTAATGTCTGGGTCTTAAAGTAATTCGATCGTTTTCATTGAATTGTTAATTAACTTCCCTGTCCTGGAAGACAGGTTTTAGGAGAGGAGCGTTAGAGCATGGCTGAGGAACAGCAATCAAAAGTAGATGCAAAGCCAGCGGCAAAAGCAGCTGCAGGAAAAAAGCCCGCAGGTGGTCGCCCCCCAAAAAAAGCTAAGGTGCCTGAAAAGCCATTTGCTCAGGCAATTTCTGAAGATATCATCCCTAACACCATTTCGGCCCTGAAGTCTCGCGGTGTTGAAGACCTCGAACTGACGTTTAACAACAACACTCTAGAGGGCAAGTTCAAGGGCGGTCAGCGCCAGTTCAACGTGATCTTTAGCGATACCGATCTAAATGCCTCAAAAGGGTTTACCTGCACGACAAGTGGGGCCCCTGTCAGCACGATCGAGTCATTCATGATCGACGAGCGCAAAGTATCTGCAGACTTATTGGTGTTCTACATCGTGCAGCGACTGTACGCCCAGCAGTGGGTGTAGGCGTTTTAGGAACATCCGCTTTCGCTTGCGGTCAAATTGACCGTACGCACCCATTCTTCGAATTCCTCGGGCACACTAGTTTTGCTGCGTGACGTGAAGGACTTCCTGAGCTACTCGCGGCAGAGCTGTTGTTGGGGGCCTTTGAAATGGCAGATGTCAGCGATCTTTCACCTTCTATACGAAGCGATCTCAAGTCCTGGCTAGAACAGGAAATTCAGCGGCTCAGCGTAGAAACGCTCAGTTCTGACGTTGTCACATGTACGGCCTGTGGGGAAGTACAGGGGGACTACATCATTGACTATCAGGGGAAATCGATGCGTTTACCGTCAGCAGAAGCGTATGCATTTCTCAAGTTTGTGGACAACCGTTCCTAAATATTTTTCAGATTTGGTTGCTACCGATTTACTTCTATTTGATTTAGCTCTCTTTACCGGCCGGTGGGTGGCTTGATGGCACCGATGCAACTTGCGGTCATCGGTGGTGGGGCGGCCGGTTTTTTTGGGGCGATCGCGGCGGCGTCTCCAGACACTGACGTGACAATTTTTGAGGCCGGTCGGCAGGTCCTCTCTAAGGTACGCATTTCTGGAGGGGGTCGCTGCAACGTTACCCATGCCTGTTTCGAGCCATCCCAGCTCATCAAGAATTATCCTCGTGGCAGCAAAGCCTTACGAGGACCGCTGACTCGATTTCAACCCCGCAACACGGTGGATTGGTATCGGCAGAGAGGGGTGAAGCTCAAGACCGAGGCGGATGGGCGGATGTTTCCCGTCACGGATGATTCGGAAACTATTGTTGAGTGCCTGACGAAAACAGCTCGCCAGCGGGGTGTACGTGTCAGAACAGGGGTATCGGTTGTAGGGGCCGAACGCCACAATCAATCGGGGTTCACTCTGAAGCTGAAAGGCGGCGAGACTGTATCGTGCGATCGCCTCTTACTGGCCAGCGGCAGTAGTCCTCAAGGTCACCGCATTGCTAAGCAACTGGGTCATACCATCGTGGCTCCCGTCCCTTCGCTTTTCACTTTCACGATCCGCGATTCTCGCTTGCAAGGGTTGGCAGGAGTCTCGGTTCCCGAGGTCTCGCTGAAACTAACGACGCCAGACACGGTCAAGTTGGAACAAACCGGCCCGCTGTTGTTGACCCACTGGGGATTAAGTGGCCCTGCTGTGCTCAAGCTGTCTGCTTGGGGAGCCCGATCGCTGCATGGTAGCCGCTACTCGGCACTGTTGACGGTAAATTGGATTCCACAGTTCAAAGAAGATGCTGTTCGGCAAACTCTAATTGCCTTAAGAGAAACATCGGCCAAGCGAGCGATCGCCGCCCATCCCGAATTCCAGCTACCCAAACGGCTATGGCAATCTCTGGTGACGGCGGCAGAGATTCTACCAACACAGCGGTGGGCGGATTTATCGAAGAAAGCTCTGAATCGACTCGTGCAAGAGCTGGTTCGCGGACAGTTTCAGGTGGTGGCAAAAGGGCAGTTTAAGGATGAATTTGTCACTTGTGGGGGAGTGGATTTAAAGCAGGTGAACTTCAAGACAATGGAAAGTCGCTGCTGTCCGGGGCTCTATTTCGCGGGTGAAGTGTTGGATATTGACGGAGTTACCGGTGGCTTCAATTTTCAAAGTGCCTGGACGACCAGTTGGATTGCCGGGACTGCGATCGCCAACAGCGCGTCATTAGATTAGAGGTTTGGGATTGTTTGGGCTTGCACCTGGAATTTTCGGGGTTGCGATTGGGAATGCATTCGAATGACTGAGATGTTTCACCTGCCCGCTCGAGTGTTGAGTCCCTCACTTCAGAGTTGCTGCTAGGGTAAATACCAACTTCTCCCGTTTACGCGTCACTCATTCTTACTATGTCTGTCACCCCGCAAGCACGTCCTGAGTCATCTTCTGTGCCGAGCAATCTGGACGCCATTCGACAGCAGTACTGGGTGAGAATGCCCGAGCCTGCTAACCACTTGCTTGAGGTGGAGCTGCGCTTGACGGATATTTCTGCTGTAGAGCCTCTCACTCTGCGGTTTCCAGCTTGGACTCCAGGATCGTATCTGCTGCGGGAATACTCGCGCCACCTCCAAGATTTTGGCGTATTCGATGCCAGCGATCGCCCCGTTTCCTTTACTCATCTCGACAAAAATACCTGGCAACTGGCCCCCACTGACAGCCAGCACCTGCGCATTCACTACCGCATTTACGCTAACGATCTAACCGTTCGTACCAACCATCTGGACACCACCCACGGCTACTTCAACGGAGCGGCCACCTTTTTATTTTGCGAAGGGCGTCAGCAGGAGACGATCTCCCTGACCGTATGCCCTCCCGACCCCAGTTGGCAGATTGCCACATCGCTTACCCCTGATGGTGCTGAGGTTAAGCCCGGACAACCCCAGACATTTCTGGTTCACGATTTTGATGAGCTGGTGGATAGCCCCGTAGAAGTGGGATTGCATCGCTGTGAATCGTTTGAAGTGTTGGGCAAGCCCCACCGATTTGTAGTGTGGGGAGAAGGGAACGAGGATTTGCAGGCGATCGTTAAAGCCACCCAAACCATTGTGGAAACGGAGGCCGAACTGTTTGGCGGACTCCCCTACAACAGCTATCTGTTTTTGCTGCACTTAACTGGCAGCGGTGGTGGCGGATTGGAGCACAAAAACAGCACCTCTTTGCTGTACCCCCGCTTTGGTTTTCAGGATCGAGAACGGTACGATCGCTTTCTTTCTCTCGTTGCCCACGAATTCTTCCATCTCTGGAACGTTAAGCGATTGCGTCCCAAAGCGATCGAGACGTTTGACTACACCCAAGAAAACTACTTCCGTAGCCTGTGGTTCTGTGAAGGGACCACCAGCTATTACGACACCCTGATTCTGCGCCGAGCTGGATTGATTTCTGTAGAGACCTATCTGAAGCTATTGGGTAATCGAATAGGGAGTCTGCAAAAACTTCCCGGTCGCCATGTCCAAAGTCTGGTCGAGTCCAGTTTTGACACCTGGATTAAGCTCTACCGACCGACCGAAAACACTTCGAATAGTCAGATTTCTTACTATCTAAAAGGGGAACTGATTTCGGCCCTGCTAGACTTGCACCTCCGAGTTCAATCAGGAGGGCAGAATTCTCTCGATACTGTGATGCAAGACTTATGGCAGCGCTTTGGTACCTCCGAGCAGGGATATACTGACGCCGATCTCAAAGAGGCGTTTGAAGCGGCGGCTACCACTTCACTCAGCGGATTCTTTGCCGACTATATCAAAGGCACAGTAGAGCTGGACTACGATCGCTTCCTAGAGCCGTTCGGTCTCAAGTTAGATGTCTCTACTCCTGCCGATAGCGCTCCGTATTTGGGTATCAAGACGGCTGCTGAGAATGGCACGACCAAAATTAAGTCGGTTGCGATGGGTTCACCTGCACAGCAAGCGGGGATTTGGGCAGGCGATGAACTCGTTGCAATGGGCGGATATAAAGTTTCCGCTAGCTCCTGGGAAGAACGTCTCAAAAGCTACAAAATTGGCCAGACTCTATCCGTTACTGTGTTCCAGAGGGAAGAACTCAAGACGCTTGAGGCTAAGCTTGCCGAGCCGATTCCGAGTGCGTATGCAATTATTCCGGTTTCGCACCCGACGGAAGAACAGCGGCTCCGGTGCACAGGATGGCTGAAGGGGTTTCCTAGCTTGAAAGCTGACGACTGATGGTTCAGATTGAAGGGCATAGAGTCACGATCGGCTACCGCTGCAGTTCGAATGCTGTAGCGTATCTGGAACTAATGTTCGAACGATACCTACGGAGTACTGTTTACCCACAGTTGGACAATTTTTAGACAGATTCACAACATACAATTACCGAATTTACGTTGTGCCTTACCCTGTCGTTAACCATCACTCGCACCCTACCGCGCTAAGTTATCAGTGATTGTTTTGCGATTGCAGCGATCGTCACCGCGTGGGTTGACTTTCTGGGTAAAACTACGCAGGTGTATCTACGGCGTCGCTGACCATATATACGCTCCCTCAACTATGTCAACCACCGATAGCAAGACAGGTCTTTCGCTGCGTCAGGCCCTCAGCCGAGACGCCAGCCGAGACCTTCGCGGACGATTAATTGCCACAGCCATGATGCTGTGTGCTGCTTTCTGTGTCGTCGTTACTCTTGGCATCGTCTTTGTTTTGCTCGAGACGTCTGTCCAGTTTTTTACCGATCCTCTGTTTACTGACATTGGCTACTTGCAGAAAACCACTCGCGAGTTGGCTAGTTCTGCCGGTTTAAGCGGTTCGGATTTAAGTGATGTCCTTCGCATTGCTGTTGACACGCGCGATCGCACAATTGAAAAGATTGCAGAGGCGATTCCCAACCTTACCCCCGAACAGTTCAATATTGCTTTGAAGCAGAATCTGGACGTAGCGACAGATGGTGAACGCTTTCGTACCACAGTGACAACAGCGTTCTCGCGATTTTTCTTAGACAACCGCTGGACTCCGTTATTTGCCAGCAAGCGCTTTGGTATTTGGCCTCTGATCAACGGCACGCTACTCGTAACGGTGGTTGCGATGTTGGTTGCCACTCCGCTGGGGCTAATGACCGCTATCTACTTGGGGCTATATGCTCCGAAACGAGTGTCTGCATTTTTGAGGCCGATGGTGGAGTTGTTGGCTGGGGTGCCCACTGTTGTATACGGTTTCTTCGCTCTAATCTACGTCACTCCGATTATTAAGGGGATCGTGCCTGACACGTCTATTTTTAATGCCGCCAGTGCAGGAATCATGATGGGGCTGATGATTTTGCCAACAGTTGGCTCTATTAGCCTCGACGCCATCACGTCTGTGCCCAGAGCTCTTCATAATGGTGCCTACGGTTTGGGGGCAACCAAAATGGAGGTGGCCACTAAAGTTGTGGTTCCAGCGGCTATTTCAGGAATCGCTGCCTCGGTTATCTTGGGCATTTCCCGCGCTGTTGGTGAGACCATGATTGTGACCATTGCGGCGGGTCAGCGTCCCATTCTCTACAACGGTGAAGGGTTTGCCGAGACCTTAGGCATTGTTGCTAACCCTTTCCAATCCATTGCCACCATGACTGCATATATTGCGCAAGTCAGTTTGGGGGACGCCCCCTACGGCAGTATTGAATACGAAACGTTATTTGCTGTTGGTCTTGTTCTATTTGTCATGACCTTAACCATGAACGTGGTCAGCCGCTCTATTGCTAGCCGAATCCGCGAGGAGTACGAATAATGACCGGATTACCTCAAGGCCTCGATCGCGATATGGCTGGAAGCGAGATGTTTTCTCCCAATTTAGATCGCCGTCATCTGGTGGGGAATATCTTTTCAACGATGTGCTTGATTGGCACAAGCCTCGGTTTAATCTTGCTGGCTGTACTGTTGTCTCGGACCTTTGTGCAGGCCACAGCCCATCTCAACTGGGATTTTATTTCGTCCTATCCCTCTCAGATGAACCCGAGCGCGGCAGGAATTCGTTCTCCACTGTTGGGTAGTTTGTGCATTTTGGTTTACACCATCCTGTTTTCAGTCCCGGTAGGTGTAGGAGCTGCCGTCTATCTGGAGGAGTACGCCCCCAAAAACCGTTTCACCAAACTGCTGGAGCTGAATATCGCTAATTTGGCAGGTGTTCCCTCGGTGGTTTACGGCATCTTGGGTTTGGGTCTGTTTGTGCGCCTGTTGGGATTGGGCCGCGTTGTTTTTGCGGGGTCTTTGACGATGGCGCTGGTGATTTTGCCCGTGATCATTGTGGCTGCTCGGGAAGCGATTCGAGCTGTTCCGAGATCCCTCAGAGAGGCATCCTATGGATTGGGAGCCACCAAATGGCAAACGGTTTGGAACCACGTTCTGCCTAATGCTGTTCCCGGCATTTTGACAGGGGTGATTATTGCTGTTTCTCGTGCAATTGGCGACTCGGCGTCTCTACTGATTATTGGCGCTCTAACGTTTATTACGTTCGATCCCAAGTTTTTAGAGTGGGGAGGCTTGTTCTCTCAATTTACGGTGTTGCCCCTGCAAATTTTCTTCTGGATTGGTCTTCCTCAAGAAGCCTTTAAAGAATTGGCTGCTTCTGGAATTATCGTGTTGATGGTGTTGTTGTTGTCTTTGAATGCGATCGCTATCTTTATCCGAAATAAATATAGCCACCTCAACTAAGCGCTCTTTGTAGTTTTCCTGTCCATTCTGTCTCAAGCTTTTTTCGGAGATTTGTTCGATGCTGTCCTCCACTCACGAACCTCAAGTGGCCACCATCAACCAATCCGTTCTGGATGCTCAAGACGTCAATGTCTACTACGGCAGTTACTTAGCTGTGGAGGGGGTGAATATGTCCATCCCCAAAAAACAAGTGACTGCTCTGATTGGCCCATCCGGTTGCGGTAAGAGCACCATGTTACGTTGCTTCAATCGCATGAACGACTTGGTGGCTAGCGCGCGGGTGACCGGCAAGATTCTGTATCACGGCCAGAACCTGTATGAGGGAGGCATTGACCCGGTCGAAGTTCGTCGTCGTATCGGCATCGTCTTCCAAAAGCCCAACCCATTTCCCAAGTCTGTATTCGAAAATATTGCTTTTGGTCCCCGAATCAATGGTTTTAAAGGGGATAAGACTGACTTAGCTGAATTGGTCGAGCAGTCGTTAAAGCAGGCCGCATTATGGGATGAAGTCAAAGACAAGCTACAAGATAGCGGTTTGGCTCTCTCGGGTGGACAGCAGCAGCGCTTGTGCATTGCGCGCACGCTAGCCGTGAAGCCTGACGTTGTCCTGATGGACGAGCCTTGCTCTGCATTGGACCCCATCTCCACCCGCAGGATTGAGGAACTAATTGAAGAATTGAAGCAGAGCTACACGATCGCGATCGTCACCCACAACATGCAGCAGGCCGCTCGTGTTTCTGACATGACGGCATTCTTCAATGCAGAAATTGACGAGTCGGGGGAGCGTGTTGGTCGGTTGGTTGAGTTCGCTCGTACCGAGCAAATTTTCAACCATCCCTCCAAGAAAGCGACTAAAGAGTACGTCAGCGGACACTTTGGCTAACCACCGAACGGTGTCTACAGCTATTTCTACAGTTATTCGACTCTGCCCTACTGAAGTAGAGGAGAGAGCTCAGGAGGATTGACGTCATACGACGATGAGAGTCGAGCGGCACGATGTCTTGAGAGGCAACAGCCACCTTCTCGACCACTCTCCTCAATTCGCAACCAATCCCTATCCTTGCCACTACGGCTGCGGAGGAGACTATCACAAGTTTTTCGATTCATTAGCTTCTGATACGCTCCTATGCTAAATCCCTATCGTTTACGTACATTGCTCCGCTCGCGCTATTGCGGACGCAATGTCCTGCAATTTTCCCAACTGGATTCCACCAACCGTCTATTAGCGGAGTGGGGCAAGCGCAAACTGGATAGCGGCCAGCCATTGCCAGAAGGGACTGCAGCGATCGCAACCCGCCAATCGAGCGGTCGAGGACAGCGAGGCCACGAGTGGATATCGGCACCAGGTGGGCTATACGCTTCGGTGTTGCTATATCCAGAGGTGGAGGCAAAACGGCTATTGGAATTAACGTTAGCAGTGGCGTGGGGAATTGCCGTGCAGCTGCAAAAGGTCAGAGGTCTGGATGTGTGGCTGAAGTGGCCGAATGACTTAATGGCAGAGGGGCGCAAGCTGGGAGGAGTATTATTGCAGGCCCAATTGCAAGGGGGGCAGGTGCGATCGCTGGTGGCTGGAGTAGGACTCAACGGCTACAACCGAACTCCAGACATTGGTATCGCCTTAGCAGACCTGTTCACCGGGCATATCGATTTAGCCACAGTCGCTGCCGATGTGTTTGCCGGTATTGAACGAGGATACGAATGCTGGAAATTAGACGGCCTATTGGGATTGGAACCGAGCTATCAATCATTAATGCTGCATTGCGATCGCCCAATAGATTTGCCTAACACTCACTCCAACGTGCAAGAGTGCGGAACCGTAAAGGGAATTCGTTCGGATGGGCAACTGCAAGTAGATGTGGGCGGACAACTCGAAACTTTTCAGCCCGGACAAATTCAGCTGGGGTATGCAGCTACAACTATTTCCGCTTCTTGCTGTGCCAATCGATTATGAAAATGCCGAGACAGCAGCAGAAACTCCCATGAAAAATGCCAGACCAAATTTGCCAATGAACTGAATAAAGAACAGCAGCGTCAATCCCATCACTAGCTTGAGCAAATTGCTGCGATCGAGCATGAAGTCTTTGAAAATTCCTCCCGTTCCACTTAATATTGCAAACCTACGGAAAGGCCCCGTTAACAAACTAAAGAGCGGAATAAAGTTAAACGCTGATACCAACACCGAGTCAAGTGCACCGTAGATCAGTGCAACAATCAACACTGTTTCCAAGGAGGTGGCGGCAACACCTATTCCTAAAGATGTCGTCAACAATAGCCCCACTGCAGCCAAAAAGACATTGACTCCTGCCCAGAAAAATGGGTTGATCAATATCCCGACTTGATTGACAGCATCCACAAATGGATTGCCTTCATAAGGGGTTGACGGCCATGTGAGAGGGATCTCGTCGAAGGCTAACACCTGAGGACCAGACATTTCTTCGGCCCATTCATTCGGAATTTCAAAATCTCCATCATCCCAAACCGTTCCCCATCCATCTAAGCTAGTGACACAGGCCATACGTGCCATCGCCCCCGAACTGTTTTCAGGATTGGGATATTGAATATCCACAAGGTAGACCCCTGGTAAAGTCTCCGAAACAGAACTCAAGGTACTAGAAATAGATGTACTGAAATTCCCCGAGAAAAAGCCAGCATTTTGTTCGCAGGCTTCAACTAACGAAACTTCCTCGTCGTAAGTGGGAGTGTAAGGCACTGATGTCTCCATACTGCGGACTCCATCAGGAGTTGCCACTAAAGCCGCAAGTTCGCAGGCTTGTGGAGACGCTGATGACTGGCACTCAGGCAGTTCGAGCGAGACAAGGTTACTGGACGAGCCGGTAACGACAACGATCGCCATGTAGACCATCCAGGCCAGTGGCAAGACAAATCGCAGCCATTTAGGGTGATTAACTTTCCCTCGTCTGAGGCTGGCATCTTCTGACGCAACCGGCTGGTATGCCTCTGGAGAATACGGAGATTGGTAAGACGCTTCGCTATTTGCTGGTGCTGTAGGGCGGCTCGGCTGAGATGTGGGTTTCGGGGCTGTAGGTGCAGCTTTAGGAGCATTCAAAACTTTATTGATTTGCTCAATCGTATCCGTAGGCTGCTCGCAATATCGACTGAACCAGATGGCAGCTTTCCGCAGATCTGAATCGGAGAGCTGTTCGAGTTCTTGCAGCCAATCAGAGGCAATTTGAGGCTTTTGTCCTTTAAAGATGCGATCGATGCTGCCAACCGAACTCATCTTCTCGGAATCAGAAAGCGAGTGGAAGGTTTTGAGTAGCTGAGCCACTCGATCGGAAGGAGGTAGCAGCTTCCCTTGCAGCAACAAGCGGTTACGAACAAAGCAGTATTCAGACAGGTCGGCAATTGAGTCGGACTCGATCTCTGGTTGCTCGCCTGCAGTGTCTCCCTTCTCAGCTGTTGAGGTCGGTTTCTTGGATATTTGCCCTTCTGCCAAACTAATCAGCGCTTTGCGTTCTGTTTCCCGCTGTCCGGCTGTCCGGCTGTAGAACCAAAAGGAATCGATATTAGCATCAGTTAAGCCTTGCAATTCGCGACGGACGCGATCGCCCACACCATCGAAATCAAACGGAGTGCCTGCTGCTCGATTCGCGCAAATGTGCCATTTGGCATCGCGCATCGTGACTTGGAACCCAAGGCCGTCCGATTGAAACTGGCGATTGAGTACAAGTTTTAAATCTTCTGCTGTGATTGGCCCCGCGATGGAGGGGGCAGCCTCGCGATCGGCTTTCGCCGAGACTCCTACAACTTGAGGTGCGTCTACTGAAGCCATTTCAGTGGCCGAGTCTTCATCGACGAGCCCACCAGACCGTTGGCCAGCAAATGACGATAGTACCGATCCCGCCGCTCCTCCAAGAGACACAGCCTCAGTAGCAGCTTCTCCATCAGCAGCAACAGGCGAAGCTGTTAAACCTATTCCATGTGCTGCTATTTGACCTGGCAACTGCGCCATTTCAGTGGCCGAGTCTTCATCCCAGCTAGACTGCTGGGAGGCCAATGAAGGCATCGCTCCCGAATGTCCTAGAGACACCATCTCTGTAGCAGACTCTTCATCCCAGGCACCGGATGAGTGCACAGCCTGTGAAGGCTTGGCTGTTCCCACATGGCCCAAAGCCACCATCTCGGTGGCGGCTTCTTCATTCAAATGGCCAGCACCACCAGATTGCCGAGAACCCTGTGGTGGCGTGGCCGTTCCTGCATGGTCTAAAGACACCATCTCGGTGGCGGCTTCTTCATTCACTTCTACGCTTGATTGCTGGGAGGCTAGCGATGGCGTTTTTCCCTGGTTGTTCAGGGAAACCATCTCAGTAGCGGCCTCCTCATCCCAGTCTCTGCCCACCTGATGAGGGGGAAGCGATGAACCGTTAGAGAGAGGAACCATCTCTGTTTCTGAGTTCTCGTCCAGAGATTCATCCGACCGTTCCGCTGACAAGCCCACATGACGACTAGGATGTCCGCCAACGCTAACGAGTTCTGTGGCAGCGTCGTCGTCGTCGACTTTGTCCTGCACATCTGAGCCAAACGGTACTAACTCGGTAGCGGCTTCTTCTTCTATCCGAGCATCAGATACGTTGTCAGCAGATTTGACTCGTCCTGAAGCGGTTGTTGCAGAGCCCGCAATTTCAGTAGCGGCATTAGCTTCAGCCTGAGAGACAGCCGCAAACCCAGCAATTCTCTGCATCTCATCTGTGGTGCCGGTTAATTGCACCATATCGATGGGTTGCTCGTCGTGGAAAGTAGTTCCCGAGATCGCTGCCTTATCGTTTAATGATGCCTGAGTCAGCGCTTGGCGTGGGGTTTGAATATAGGTTTGCCAGTTTGGTTCAGTATTGCCCAACTCCCGACTGTAAAGCCAAAAACCATCAGCCGGGCTCGTGAATTGAGACACTACTGCCTGCTGAATTCCTGATGTTATGCGGGTGTAGTCTATCTGGACTCCTGGCTGGTGATTGAGATAAACATGCAGGATTTGGTCATGCTCGACAATCTGAAAGAAAACATCGTCGGCTTGAAATTGCTCGTTCAGAGATTGAGCGATCGCATCGGCACTAGAAGAAGGCATTCGGCTGAGGGCAATTACTGGAGGTAAGTTACCCAGATGTCAAGATTCGCCCGCACAAATCGCATCAATACCGCATCAATTTTGGCTGTCTGCTTCAGATTATTTTTTACGATTTACATTTGTATGGCGCTCTAATGCAGGTGTAGCAAAACCTATAGACTCGGCCCGACATTGACAGGGCATCATAACGGTTTGCCACTCTTGCCCGCTCGGTTACTTGGGACAGTAGTTGCGTAATAAAAAGCTAGTTGTGCAAAAAAACGACTGCTGAGCAACGATGAAGTACCGAGCAGCCGCTGATTGCAAAGTGAAGGTGAGGGTGAAATCGTTTTCAGTCAGACCGTTTCAAACTCAAGAAGAGTATCTTTGAAACTCCTGTGAATTCGTTATCCTGCGGCAATCTCGTCCAAAATCCCTTGAACTCGCTTGCGAAATTCACCCTTCATATGACCGCCACGGATCTCACCCAAAATCTTGAAATCGCCTTCGGGCTCATCACAGACAAAATAAGTGGGCCAGCCCATGCTGGACTTGTCAGGATATCGTGAAATCAGAATGTCGCGGTACTGACGATAGGTCTTGCCATCCTGAAGCTTAATGTCGATAAACCGCAGGCCTAATTCCTCGGAAACCTTTTCGTCAAAAAACGACATTTTGTGGCAAATGCCGCATTCGGTTGAGGAGAATTTAACGAGGGTGCGATCCACAGCTAGTAGTTCTAAACAACGATGTGTGTCATCAGTATGTCACGGGATTGCTGGCTAGTGTTGGGTTTTAGCGATCTGAGTTCGGTAACCTTCATGCCCAGCCCTTCTCCACCTTGGCAGAAGGGAACAAGAAACTTCAACCCGAATAGTTTCGCTGTGCTGCGAGGTAAATATCCCGCTCAAGTGGCTCAGTCAACCTGACGTTTGGTGGCAGGTAGGATGTTCAAGATCTGGGGCTGTGACACTCTGTGGGGTGAAAATAGTCGACATAATCTTAAGACAAGCTATGAATCATCAAGATTCCAGCGATTTGAGTCGCTTGATACACTTTTCTCCTCACCTTCTGACCATACTCTTTCTATTCGGAAAACCTCTAGCAATGTTCGACCTCTCCTCCTTGGGGAGGTTTTCTTTCTCTGAGGAAAAGACTCTGATTGCTATAGCTTTCCGCAATCAGCTATGGAGAATCCTTTAGCCCTTTTGACCTGTCGATCGAGGGTTTAGCTGTCCTCGTGCTCCAAACCTTATGGCGGATTGCCATACATCCAGTTGTGCGATGGAGTAGAAGCTGTTCGAGGAAGCAGGCAAGCCCACATACAAGCCTGTCTCCAGCCAGTCCCGGATGTCTCTATGACTCCCGAAATGGGTCGCCCCGCTCCCCTTTTTCTCTGTCACCTCGCTCGTGTCTCAGAATATCGGCACTAAAGCGATCGCCCAATTTTCGTTCTCCCAATCCCCCTTCTTCATTTCCCCACGGCTGGCTGCAAACCGTCCAACTCCGCCTGAAAAATCGCGATAGATCCGACTCGTTCAATGCCAAGTAGATGGGGCGCCCGTGGGGACAAGTGTGGGGATTTCGAGTGGTTTGCCATTGCTTAATCAGCTCAGCCATCTCTGAATCGGACAGCGGAGTTCCGTTTTGAATGGCCGTCCGGCAGGCTAGGGTGGCGGTAGCTAGATCGACATTGCTGCAGGCAGCAAGATCCTGCAGAGCTGTTGCGGGGTCTGCTTCCAACCGCAAGAGTTTTGGGAGCTGCCGTACCGCCCACAGGTCCTCACCGAATTCTTCGGGCTCGATGCCCAATTCCTGCAATCGCTCGATGTTGTGTTCGTCCAACCCAGACAACAGCAGCGGTTCCTCCAAGTCCTGCAACTCCCACTCTTGCTGCAGTTGTTCGTATTGCACGCGCTCGTGAGCCACATGTTGCTCTACCAGCCACAGTCCTTGAACAGTCTCCACTAAAACGTAGGTGTTTTGTAGCTGGCCCAACACGCGTACTGAGTCCAATCCCTGACCGTACCCATTGCCTGACTCCTTCAGACCGCGAACGGTAGCCTGGCGTTCAAATAGAAATGTTTTGGAGCGTTGATAGGTGGAGGGGGCGCAGTCTGCAAGGGCTGTTTGAATAGTCTCGCGCAAGCGATCGCAAACTCTATCAATGTCTTGTACGTATAGCTCGGCTTTAGCCGGATGGCGATTCCAGTCCACCATCTCGGTAGGAAGATGCATGTGGACAATGCAGAGGGGATGGCGATCTCGGGGGAGGGTGCGGTGGAAGGCGGACTGGACGGTTTGCACCACTTGAGGCAAGCGGACAAATCGACCGTTTACAGCCACCCGGATCCAGTCAGGGCGGGGGCGGTGGTAACGATCGGGAAGGCCGAGCGTGACGGTTGCTGACTCCGCTGTCAGGCTGGTGAGTTGGGAGCGATCCAGTCGTCGGACGAGCTGAGGCAGGATATCAGCTGCTGTATCTCCCGGCCAGAGGTCGAGAATGACTTTGTCATTGACGCGCAGCGACCAAGTGATGCGAGGGTGAGCCAGGGCCGTTTGTTGGACAATCTCAGTAATGCGACGTAGCTCAACTTTGTGATTTGCCAGTGTGGTGCGGCGGGCAGGCCAATTGGCGAATAGATCGCTAGCCGTTACGGTGGTGCCTTTAGCGGCTGCGGTGGGCAGCAGGGAGGTGGGAATGCCGTCGCGATTGTAGGTGACCAACCAAGCATGGTCTGCGTTGGTGGCAAACGTGCGAATTTCCAGCACACTCACTTGCGCGAGACTGTGGAGCGCCTTGCCTCGAAATCCCAGGGTGTTAACACGATACAGGGAATCCCGACCCAACTTGCTGGTGCAATATGGCAATGCGGCACTGTTGAGTTCTAATGCAGGGATGCCGCAACCATCATCGGTCACGCGGACCGTCCAACGATCGGGCCACACCTGCACGGCAATTCGACTCGCGCCGGCATCCAGTGAGTTTTCGATCAATTCTCGCACCGCTGCCGCCAGAGAATCGATCGCTTCTCCAGCCACCATCAGATCCACAGTTGTTTGCGGCAGCGGACGAATGGGCATTGGGTAAAACCGCGTCTGACAGGAATAACTTGCTCATGGTAACGGCGAGTGTGGCAATCCCACAGCATTTGGCAGCCATGGCTTTTTCTATTTTTGCTAGCTTGGCCTTAGTAGAGTCTCTAGGGGGATATATGTCGTGAACGATCTCGAGTCATTGGCTGACGGGCGACGGGTTGGCCGAATGTCGAAAACACTCACGATCGCTCTATCAGCAATAGTGTCTCTGGCTGTGCTGCCCGGTATCGCGATCGCCCAAATCCCCCCTCCAGGCATCGAAAATGGTTTATTCGATCGCCCCGACTTTTTTGAGGACGGGCTGGAACAAATGGAGGACGAGATTCGCCAGTTAGAAGGGCAAGGGGCCGACCGTTCGCCGCCCGCCACCTTAACCGTTCAAGACGATCTCTTGCAATGGCAGCCCACTGTTGTGCCGGATGCAGGGTTGGGTGTGTTGATGCCGCAGGGGATAACAACGGAGGAGACAGAGCTATTGGATACAGGGGGTGTGGAACTCGCGTTTAGCGTGCTGGCGTCTCAAGTGGCGTCTGCTCGATATCTGGTGGCTCACAGTTCGCTGTCCGACTCTCAACAGCAGGTTGATGCTGAGGATCTGCTAGCGAAAGTGCGAGATAGCATTGTTGCGCGCACGAATTTTGAGTTAGAGGGAGATCGGCCCATCAGCCTCGAGAACCGCTATCCAGGTCGGGAATTTTCGATGGTGGGTAATGGGGAACAGCTCACATTTCGAACCTATGCCATTGGCAATCAACTGGTCGTAATGGCGGGGGGCCAACCTGAAGTGCAGCAGGATTCCCAAGCGGTAGAGACGTTTTTAGATTCCCTGCAATTGTTGCAGTAGTCCCAGAGTCCAACTGATACAGCAAGGTTGTGATTAGCCCCCCCCAAAGAGGTGACGCTTCCTGAAGAGAAAGAAGGGGATTTTTGGGTCGTTCGTTCATCGAGGCTAATGTTGACCCAGCTCAGCATGAGAACCGAACACTACACCACACATGTCTGTTATCGATCTGAGAAGCGACACGATTACACAACCAACTCCTGAGATGCGGCAGGCGATCGCTAATGCGGTGGTGGGTGATGACGTACTCGGGGACGATCCTACCGTCACGCAACTGGAAGAGTACGTGGCCGACCTGCTGGGGAAAGAGGCTGCGGTTTTCATGCCATCAGGCACCATGACCAACCAAGTGGCGGTGCGCCTGCACACGCAGCCTGGGGATGAAATGGCCTTAGAGGCAGAAGCCCACATTTACTACTACGAAGGGGGAGGTCCTGCCGCCCTATCGGGAGTCTCCTGCCGTCACATTGCCGGACACCGAGGAATTTTTTCCAGCACCGACCTGGTCAACGTCCTACGCAGTCACAATCCTCATTACCCACCCACTCGTCTGGTGTGCGTCGAAAACACCCACAACCGTGGGGGAGGAAGCATCTTTCCGCTGGAGACCATTCGCGATATTGCCGAAGTCTGTCGCGAGCGATCGCTCAAATTTCATATGGATGGGGCGCGCTTGTGGAATGCCTGCGAGGCCACAGGACATTCACCTGCTGAATATGCTCGCCCATTCGATACGGTCAGCGTTTGTTTCTCAAAAGGCCTGGGGGCTCCGGTGGGCTCGGCGCTAGCGGGGTCACAGGAAGATGTCGCACGGGCACGGCGGTTTCGCAAGCTGTTTGGCGGGGGGATGCGTCAATCCGGAATGCTAGCGGCGGCGGCGCTCTATGGATTGCAACACCATCGAGAGCGATTGCAGGACGATCGCGAAAATGCTCAGCTTCTAGCTCGCGAACTGGGGGCGATCAACAGCATTGAAGTTGATGTGTCTGCTGTGCAGACCAACATCGTGAACGTGCATAGCACTCGGATGCCTGCGGCAGACTTAGCACGAGCATTGGAACAACGGGGCGTGATGCTACTAGCGCGAGATGCGACATCCGTTCGAGCTGTAACCAGCTTGATGGTGACCCGTGACGATATGCTGGCAGTTCGAGATCGCGTGGCCGATTGCCTCAAGCTGTCAGTGGTTTAACGTTCGCTCAACGTGCGAAGTATTGAATAGCTTTCATGAACCGACGTGCCTCCGATTCGACGTCCCCGTTTGCGCCAGCAAATCTTGAGAAGAATCCGGCTGGTGGCATCTAATTCCAGCGCTCTCGTGTTAGCCTAGTTAACCGGTAATTAGCTTTAGTCGAGGCAACTTGGTTCGGTATGACTCAAATTAACGTTGGCGAAGACGAATATATTGAATCCGCGTTACGCCGTTTTAAGAAAAAACTGCAAAAGGCAGGAATTTTCGCAGACATTCGCCGCCGCAGACATTTTGAATCTCCCTCCGAGAAGCGTCGCCGCAAACAGAAAGACGCCCGCCGTCGTGCTCGCCGTCGCTAACGGATCTTGAGTGCTGCTCGCTTGGTCGCGCAAAAGCCAAGGTCAAGCGAGTAACGCATCGTCATCAAAACGACATGCCCAGATGGCAACAGTAGCTATCTGGGTCATTCTTGTACCTAACTTCTATCTCCTTAGGAAGCCTTCCCACTGGCGATCGCCGTATCTGTTGCCCCCTCCCTGGAGGCAGCCGTCTCGGTAAGTCCTGCCGAAACAAACAGCTTCATCTTGCCAGGATTGAGAATTCCCAGTGGATCGGCTTCGTGTTTGAAGGCTAGCTGGACGGGATTGCCCGCATCGTGCCCCCCTTCCTCCAAGATATAGGTGTGGGGATTGGAGATACCGATGCCAATGGTTTTACACTCGTCGATCGCTGCCTGCAGTCCTTGGCGATCGCGATACTGTAACACCGGCAAAGCCCAATAATTGACCGCTCCCATAAAGCGCACCATCTCCACGTGCATCAGCCAGTCATCGCCGAACTTTTCTTTCATGTGAGATAACTGCTGCCAACTTTCACGCGGGTTGCTAGCAAAGGCACACTGCAAATAGGTGTAATCGTCATTGGCTTTCTTTGCCCACAGAGTGGTGTGATTCCAAGTGGCGTCGCTCAGGGTTGGGGCTCCCTCAGCATAGAGGGGAACGTCGATGGAAATTGTCCCTCCCATCTCTGCCGCTAAGAGTTTAACTTCATCAAGGTCGGTGAGATCGATCAGGGTTAACACTGCATGTCGGTCGGGATTTGCCAAAGAGGCAATGGGTTTCTGCCAGCCGACCAAGGGTTGTTCCAGTAGAGCAATCGATCGCTTGTGAATCCCCTCGCTGCGTCCCAACGCCCAACAAAAGTCGTGCGCTTCTTTGAGACTGTCAAACCCAATCGCCAACTGCTGCCAATCCGTGCGACGAGTGAGCGGAAGATCGATTTCGGTAATGATGCCGTTGGTGCCGTAAGCATGCAGCACCTTATCAATATCTTTGCCCTGCAATTCTAAGACTTGAGGTTCTTCATTCGCCGTAACCACTCGCAAGCCGCGGACATTGCCACGATCACGCAATACCCCATGGTTGATGCTGCCAACGCCACAACTCCCCCCTGCAATGAACCCGCCCACCGTAGACATGGCGATTGTGCTGGGATACATGCGCAGCTCTAATCCCTGCTCCCGCGCTGCCATTTCGATATCAATCAGTTTGGCCCCGGGCTCCACCCGCACACCACCATTGGTGAATTCCAGAATGCGGTTCATCGGCTTCAAATCGAGGACGATCCCCCCTTCCAGCGGAATCGCCTGACCATAGTTGCCGGTACCCAAACCACGAGGCACTATCGGCACGCGGTGAGCATAAGCCAGGCGCAGAACGGCGATCGCTTCTGCTTCAGAACAACATTGCACCACCGCATCGGCACGCTTATCGGCCAGCTGCTCCTGCAGCCAAGGACTGTACCAGTAATAGTCTTTGGATAACCGCTCGCAACTACCTTCATCCGTGAGGATGGCATCGGCTGCAACTACCGCTTGCAGGGCGTTAATGAATTCGGTGGGCAGTGGCATGGCGTTGAGGGTAGAGAAACCAAAGGACAGGACTTCTATGGGTTGATTCTAATTCAGGTGGTCTGTACAGCACACCTGCTCCCGGCGACCCTCCCTCCTCGGCTCATCGAACAACCGGAAGAATGTACTAGATTGAAAAGAACCTCGAACTGCCCGCTCCTCCCTCCAAATTCATGCTGACTGCTTCGATTACCTATTCCGATCGCACTTACCGCCGTGCTAGGCGGGCAATGCGGTGTGCGCCGTTCCGGCGGGCTCTCTATGAAGTCATGGTGGGTGGCAGTGTCGACCTCGCGGAAGTTCGCGATCGCCAAGGGGTTCGGCGAGGATATACCATTCGACCAATACCCGAGTTAGTGGCAGAAGACGATCTGATGTGGCTGATTCAAGTGGGCGCAATTCGACGGGAGGTTGACGGTCAGGGCATCACCAGTCGATACCGATTGGCTCCGATTGGCCGACAGTTATTGGGAAAGTTCGACGCTGAATCGGATATTGCGGGTACGGCCCATTGGATAGCCAAAATTTGGAATCAACTATTGCGCTGGCAAATTTTGCGCTAGTGCTCCGCCTTGATGAAGCGAGACGTTGGCACGTTCTGTCGGAGCGATCGCAGCTGGATAGCAGCGTCTGTGCGACACAATGGCATCCATCAACGTTAGGCTGAAAAACGGCTAACCAGGTTAGCTAGCTACCAGAATTTTGTGACGAGAACGCAATAGGGAGGGAGTGTCAGTGTGGGTGGCAGTACCGTAACCATTAAATTTTTGCCGGATGGCATCGAAGTAGAAGCCATTCCAGGTGAGTCACTGATTGAGGTGGCCAGTAAAGCAGGAGTCTCGATCCCAACCGGATGCTTGCGAGGCTCTTGTCATGCATGCGAAGTTGACACCGATCTATGGGGGCCAATTTGTTCCTGTATTACGGCCGTGCCGGACAGATCGATGGTTGTGGAGTTATGGAGCGATCCGACGTGGTAGTTCGGCGGGGCAAGAGGGTAGGGAGTGTGGGGTCACGTGTCGTTGGTCACTGGTCATTGGTCATTGGTTTGAGTGTTACTAAAGACTAATGACAAAGGACTAATGACCCAGAACAAACAACCCAAGATCCAGAAATAGAGCGTTAGTACTCTAGAGGACAACCACAATTTGGCATTACGCTTGAAACACAATTCTGCGGAACGAACAAGGAGCCATCCCGTCAGTGATGACCTCTCAACAGTCAGCTAGTCCTCCACTAGACCTGTATGTCAATGCAGAAGTTGCTGCCCCGGTATCGCAGGAAGAATGGCTGCGGTGGTTTGAGAGCTGGCTTGATGCAATGCAGGTATCTGGCCCCAGCGAATTAACACTGACGCTGACGGATGATGAGCGCATGCAGGGCTTGAATCGTCAATACCGCGATCGCGACACCACAACCGATGTACTTGCGTTCGCTGCGCAGGAAGCAGAGATTCCGGGGAACAGTAGAGAGCACTCCCGTGTGTTGGGAGATATTGTGATTTCAGTGCCGACCGCCCAGCGTCAAGCCGATGAGCAGCAGCACTCGCTGGCAGAGGAGCTGGCATGGCTATCCAGTCATGGTTTACTTCACTTGCTGGGTTGGGATCATCCTGATGAGGAGCATCTGCAACAGATGTTGCAGCAACAGCAGGATTTGCTGAATTACACGCGAGAGTGATAAGACAGCTGTATCGATTCGCTTGAACTAGTTCAGGGAAGTCTTAAAACGGACGCACTTGGTGCGAATCGCAACGTTGAGATGGTGTGAGTCATGTCTAAGTCAAATCCATCGATATCCCAAACGAACGTGACTCGTTCTGATGATGCGGGTGACGTAGCACCTGAGTGGGCTCGTCCTCAAGCGTGGCTAGTGGCCGAAAATTTGTTTTCCAGTTTTCGGTTTGCGGGGATGGGAATTGCGTACGCCTGTCGCACCCAGCGCAATTTCCGCATTCATGTTGCCGTTACAGTTATCGTTTTAACAACGAGCATCCTGCTGCACTTGTCCCATGTAGAGCTAGCACTAGTGAGCCTGACCTGTGGCATGGTGATGGTCCTAGAGCTCCTCAACACTGCCCTAGAAGCGCTGGTCGACCTAACAGTGGGCAATCATTACCATGAATTAGCGAAAGTGGCCAAAGACTGTGCGGCCGCTAGTGTCTTGGTGTCTGCGATGGTGTCAGTTTTGGTCGCAGGATTTTTACTACTTCCGCCAATTGCGTTGGAGCTGGGCTGGGCCTAGAGTTTTGAACTAGCGTCAGCGTCAAATTTGAATTAGCGTGAAACTTGGGCTTTGCGACGCATGAGTAGCGGCGATAAGTCGCTTTCGTCATAAATATCCCCAACCAGTTGCTCCAACAAATCTTCCAAAGTGAGCAGCCCACTGGTACCGCCGAATTCATCAACCACGATCGCCAAATGCTGGCGCGAACGCAGCATGCCCTTAAGCAGCGGCCCAATACGCTTGGTTGCGGGGATAAACAACGGAGCTTTCATTACCTCTGTCACATTACTATCGCCCATTTCATTTAAGTAGCGAACCGCTTCTTTAAAGTGAATGATGCCGACAATCTCGTCCTTGGATTCTTCTTGAACGGGAATACGAGAGTAGCCGGTGGACAAACACAGGTCGATCGCATCTTGTAACGACCGCTCTCGCGAGATTGTCACCATCCGTACGCGCGGCACCACCACATCACGGGCCTGCAGCATATCCATTGCCAGCGCACCGCTGAACACCTTGCGCTTCTGCAAATCCAATTGCCCCTGCCGACCCAGAATATTAATCAGCAACTCTAAGTCTTTCACTGATTCTTGCTGAGACCGGGATGGCACCTGAAATGCCCGTACGGTCCATTGCACTAGCTGCTCTAGAACGTACACCAGCGGGCCGAACAGCCGGGATAGCCAATAGACCGGATACACGGCTAACTTGAACGCCGGCAGGGGATTACTGACCGCTAATGACTTGGGCAGGATTTCGCTGAAAATCAGCACTGTAATCGTGGTAACAGCCGTAGCGGCTAACGGGCCGGTACTGTCCCCCAACCAGTAAATGCCCAGACTGGTGGCGATCGCGGCGGCGGCAATATTGACGACGTTATTCCCCAATAGCAGAGTCGTGATAAAGCGCGTGCGCTGCTCTAGCACCAATTGATAAATGCGCTTGCTGCCCTCCGCTTCGATCAATGCCCGCAGCTTGAGATTATCGATGCCGATAATGGCCGATTCCGATCCAGAAAAGCCTGCTGAGAGAACAATGCACAACAGAAACAGAAGGATGGCAACAATCAAGAGTGCAGCCTCGTGACAGGCGGTAGGTGGTCATTCAAGAGACAAGCAGAACAGCCAGTTTGTGGAATTGAACTCTGGCTCTGCCATGAGGAAATCGGAGTGGATGGTTTACTACACTCGCGCCCTTAGTCTGCCCCCTAAGCCGTCAGAGCTGTTTCTAGCTTTTGCTTGTGCCACAGCTTGCTATAGAGCCCGTCGTACTGTTCCAACAACTGCTGGTGAGAGCCCTCTTGCACAATGGTGCCCCGAGCCATCACCAAGATGCGATCGGCTTCTGCGGCAGCAGTCAGACGGTGGGAAATGAACAGAACTGTCTTGGTGCGAGTATCCCCGGACAAATGTCCCAAAATCTGTTGGGCGGTTTGGTTGTCCACACTAGATAGTGAGTCATCCAACACCAACATTGGGGCATCCGTGAGAAGAGCCCGAGCTAGCGCTACGCGCTGTCGTTGACCTCCCGACAACGTAATGCCTCGCTCTCCCACTATTGTGTCGTATTGCTTGGGAAAGTTGACAATTTCGCTGTGAATACGCGCCGCTTTTGCTGCTGCTTCCACCTCCCAATCTGTAGCATCGGGTTTGCCGTAGCGAATGTTGTCCCGCACGGTGGCTCCAAATAAAAAGCTCTCTTGAGGAACGTAGGCGATCGCCTTCCGCAATTGCTTGAGCTGGATGCGAGTGATGTCGGTATCATCCAAAAACAACCGATCGCGATCGATTTCCAGTAGATGGGGAATCGCATTTGCTAATGTCGTTTTTCCCGAACCAATTGGCCCCACAATTGCAACGGTTTCTCCGGGAGAGATGGCAAACGAGATGTTACTGAGAGCGGGGCGCTCGGGATCGTCGGGATAGGCGAAGGTGAGCGAACGCGCTTGCAACCGTCCCTGGATGGCCAGGGGATCGATGACAATCGTATCCTTGGCATCGCGAATAGTAGGCTCCGCACCCAAAATAGTTTGCAATCGTTCAAGGCTAACTTGTCCGCGTTGATAGGCGGTGATGGTAAATCCCAGTAGAGCGGTGGGAAAGACTAGCTGCTCGACGTAGAGTGTCAGTTGGGTAAAGTCCCCCAAACTCAGGGCACCGGAGGCAATACGGGGGCCGCCGACAATCAATAGCAGCAGTAAACTCGTTCCCGCCAGTGCGGTCAATGCAGGAAAGAGCAAATTACGAGTCAGAGCCAGATCGATATTGGCATCCAGTAACGCTTGATTTCGCTGGCGAAACTCCTCCCGCTCGTTGGCTTCTTGACCGTACACCTTGATCAATGAAATCCCGTTCATATCCTCTTGAATCAGTTCGCTCATGCGGCTGAGGCGAGTTTGAACGGTGGCTTGCTGGTTGCGCAGGCGATCGCTGGTAACGCTGACCAATACGAGCATGACTGGATAGACCGAAATAGCCACCAGAGTCAGCTGTAAGTCAGTGGCCATCATGGCCGGAAAGATCATGCTGTAGGCGAAAATTGTGTTGAACAGACTGAGGATCGCAAAACCTAATAGGCGGCGAATATTGTCCACATCGCTGGTGGAGCGGTTGATTAAATCCCCTGCCGATTGCTGACCAAAATAAGAGGGTGGCAGGGTGAGCAGGTGTTCGAAGATCGCTTGTTTGAGGTCAAATTCCACCTGGCGACCGGCCCCAAACATCCAAACTCGGGATGCCGTCCGAATCGCCCCCCGAAAGGTTGCTACCACCAACAGCACAATCGCGTAAAACGCCACTTGCCGCCCCCCCGATCGCAAGCCATCTAGCCCACCATCTTGAAGCAGGGCACCCAAGTTATCGATGGCAATTTTGACGAACCAGGGTAGAAAAACTCCAATGGCGTTGACGACAAGGAGGGCTCCAATACCTAGATAGACTCCGCGCATGTGCGGACGAGCGTAGGTGTAGAGCTGGCGAAGGTGAGAGTTTTTTGACATAAGTCTAGGGTAAGCCAGGGGGGAGTGAACTGGGGGAGGTCATTGGTCACTGGTCACTAGTCATTGGCGTGAGCCTTACTAAGGACTAAGGACGAATGACTAAGGACAAAAACACATCCCTCCCTAATCGACAACACACCTCCCAACCCCCTTTACCTAAAACCAACGTGTCTGGAATAAATAATCTCAACCAATTGCTCGCCCAAATGCAGCCGAGCTTGCAATCTGGAGAATTTGTATTTTGCACAGTGGGGCAGTCGTCAATGGCTGATTGGCAACAGGTCGAACCACTAGGGATGTTTCGCGAAGCGGAGGGGCTGAGTTTGATTGTGGAGCGCGATCGCGCTGACGCAGCCAGCTTGCGATATGCGTCGACCTTTCGGCTGATAACTCTGGCCGTCCACTCTAGTTTGGAGGCAGTTGGCCTGACCGCAGCCGTTTCACGGTGTTTAGCAGAGCAAGGGATTAGTGCCAATGTAGTAGCGGCCTACCATCACGACCATATTTTTGTCCCATCCCAACGGGCGGAAGAGGCGCTGGAATCACTGGGAGCTTTAAGCGCTAGGGGCGAGTGATGTCTACAGAAACTTCGCCATCGAAGTCGGGGATTGGGGGGGCGCATTTGGTCAGGTGGACGTTCACTTGCTCTACGCCGACTAACGCTAGTAGCTCCTCCGAGATGGCTTTGGCTAATGCTTCAATCGTTTTGAATGTTTTCTGTTTGACAACGTCTTTGACGGCTTGAATGGCAGAGACGTAATCCACAGTATCTTCAATATCGTCACTGTCTCCTGCTGCTCGTAAATTTGTCCACAGAGTCAGATCCACCACAAACCATTGACCCAGTACCTGCTCTTCAGGCAATAACCCCGTGTAGCCATAGCAGCGAATATCTGAAACGTGGATTTTATCCGTATGCACCAGTCATGCCTCTAGTAACACCACAAGCCTGAGAACTCTTTTCTATCCCGACAGCATCGATAATCTTGACTCTCTAACGAGGAAAATGCTGCTTCACCACATCCCATTTGGAACAGTCCCAATAGTCGATGTGGGATTGGATTAAGCCGCGATTGCTAATGCCCAGTTCGCTGCGTCCCGAAATACTGACACGCGGTTTCCAAGGCAAGGGAGTTGTCCAGGTCAATGTCCAGCGAGTCAGAATCCGATCGCTACGGGTATCCAGAGAATGTAGCTCTAACAGCGGGCTGCCAAACCACTGTCGTATGAACGCGATATTGCGCTTGTAGGCATCAATGCCCCGAAACTCAGTCAGCGGATCTTTGAAATACACATCATCTGCGTAGATGTCGTAGCTCTGATTGTGGGGGAAGTGCTGGTAATCCTGTCGAATTACCTCTGCTAACTGCTCGAACGCCATGACTCTATCTCCCCATACTCACCAAGTGAACGTATATTCATTCTGAAACAGCATAGAGCTGTTCACGAATTCGTTTGGTGATGGAGAGGTCAGTCTCCCACTAGGTTGGCTGCAGCCATAGTTTGATGACCTCACTCTCAGCAAGCCTGACCATTCACTATTTCACGATGTAAGCTCCGGCACCGGTATTGAAGTCCAACCCCCGTTCTGCACGCCCCCCATTGAAGGCAATCTGAAAAAATTTCTTGATGCCCTGGTTTTGCAGGACTTTCTCGTTTGAAAAGTAATTGTGTTGATTCTCCACACGGTCTGCATCGGTGAAGTCAACGTAAAAGGCATTGCTGGATGACAAATTGCGGAGGGTATTGCCCAAGCGAGCTTTTTGCTCGGCCCCCAGCTTGCTATCTGACAGGTTGAGGGCAAAGTCGTCTTCGTTGATGGTGACAAACAAGCGATTGCGACATTTGACACGATCGAGCCAGGTTTCGTGCTCGGGATTGTTAACGTCAGCAGACAGCAGAATGATGTTGTCCAAAAAATGGGTTTCCCCCTGATAGGCTTCAGACTCAATCAGGTTTTCGAACATGAAATTGCCCATGCTGTGCATCGCCAGACTAAATTTCTGGCCGCAGTTGCGATCGCGATATTGGAGAAAGTAACCTCGCAGTTTTTCTAAAAAGCGATCGAACGCCAGCAGAGATTCCAGTGCTTGCTGTTTGTCGCTCAGATAGTTGGTCAGCCTGCCGTCAGAGGGCCATGAAAACAGCGCTACTTCCAGATCGTAGACTTGCTCGATTTGATAGGCCGCTTCCAATGCTCCCTCAAAACTGGTGTTAAAGCCGTGACAGAAAATCAAGCAGCTGCGGGATTGCTCGCACATCTTTTTTTGAGTCTTGAGAAAAGCGGCTTCGCTAGCAAGCATGTCTCGCTCTTCGTAGGTGACATGTTCGCCTAAAACCTCAACCGTCCACGTGCCATCCTCATATTGCGCTTCCGCCAGCCGCAAAATCCCCGGCCCCTCTTCGTTGAAAGAAATTCCAAATTGTTTAGCGCCGGACTCATCTTCTTCAAGATTGCGATTTGTGATGACGTACATGAATGGGCCTCGCTGTCGACGATTGTCGTTCTAGTACTGGAATAGCGCGTCTTTAATGAAATGCGCGCTCTCCACCATAGCCTCACCAGCTACGTTCACCAGCACTGTAGAACTGTACTGCTCGTAGATAGACGACTATGCGACCAGTCCAGCAGAGATGTGTCCAGTGCTGGTCCAGCTTGGCTTGGAATGGCAGATGGGGAAAACCCCGAACAAAGCAGATGACTCGATTAGGATCGAAGCAACGCGTGCACTAAAACCCATGACCCTCACCCAAGACATTCTTTCGTCTCTGCCCGGTAATGCATACAAGAATTTACAGCGGGCGGATGCCATGTGGTCGGCCATTCGCAACGGCACCTTGCCGACTCCTGAAGTGCTGAGCGAGAGCCAGGCAGCTCTCGGAGATTGCGAATTTGATGTGGCGATCGCGGGTGGCACGCTGGGCATTGTCATGGGGGCTGCGCTGGCTCGGCAGGGTTGGCGGGTGGCGGTACTGGAACGAGGACAGTTGCGGGGGCGGGAACAGGAGTGGAATATTTCTCGCCATGAGTTGCAGGTGTTAGTCGAGCTGGAGTTGCTCTCGGAGGAGGAGCTAGAAACGGCGATCGCGATGGAATTCAACCCGGTGCGGTTGAGCTTCTTGGGGGGCGAAGACGTGTGGGTGCGGGATGTACTCAATATTGGGGTGAGCCCGGAAACTTTGTTGGAGCAGTTGAAGGCACGGTTTTTGGCGGATGGCGGAACACTTCTGGAGCATACGCCAGTAGAGAACGTTGTGGTTCATCCCGATGGTGTGGAAGTGTTGGGGGGCGATCGCCGACTCACCTCAAGACTCTTGCTGGACGCGATGGGCCATTTTTCTCCCATTGCTCGACAGGCTCGCCAAGGACAAACACCGGATGCTATTTGCGTGGTGGTGGGTACTTGCGCACAGGGATATACCGAGAACGAGACAGGGGATTTGCTCGTATCCTTTACGCCGACAGAAAAAATGTCTAGAGGGGATAAGTCGATTGGGGGACAGTGCCAGTACTTTTGGGAAGCGTTTCCGGCTCGCGATGGTCGCACGACTTACATGTTTAGCTATCTAGATGCCCATCCCGATCGCCCTAGTTTGGAAGATTTCTTTGACGAATATCTGCGTCTATTACCCGATTATCAGACTGTCGAACTCAGCCAACTGGTTTGGAAACGGGCGCTGTTTGGGTTCTTTCCGTGCTACCGCCATAGCCCGTTGGGGGCTCCGAACGATCGCGTTCTGCCCATCGGCGACAGCAGCAGCAGCCAATCTCCCCTCAGTTTCGGTGGTTTTGGAGCCATGCTGCGCCACCTTTCCCGGTTGACAGCGGGGATCGACGAAGCCCTGAACGCAGATGCGTTGACAAAATCCGATCTCAATCTGCTGCAGCCCTATCAACCCAATCTGGCGGTAACCTGGCTATTCCAGCGCTCCATGAGTGCCCGCGTCGGTCAACAACTTCCTCCCAATCGCATCAACGATCTACTAGTCGCAGTTTTTAAAGGCATGGAACAGGCCGGGGATGGGGTGCTGAAGCCGTTTTTGCAGGATGTGGTGCAATTTCCTGCATTGGCTCAGGCATTACTGAGGACGACGGCGATCGATCCCATCATTACGTTGAAAGTGCTGCCGCAGGTGGGAATTCCGGCGCTGCTAGAATGGACGGCTCACTATGCGGCGTTAGGCAGCTACAGTCTGTTGAATCCGTTAGGGCGAGTGTTGGAACCGGCGATCGCATCTCTTTCTCCTCGTGCCCAATACCGCTGGCATCAGCGATTGCAGGCATGGAAGTACGGCTCCGGTGGAGATTTTGAACGTTAGTTCGCAGCTCCTGATGCTCTCCCCACTTTCATGACCGGTCATACCTGTGATGGGGACAATAGAAGGGATTGGGTAGGTAGCTGCTGTTGGAAAGTTCGTTCGTTCACGTCACCGTATTGCGAGAAGAGGCGATCGCCTATCTCAACGTCACGCCTGAAGGTCGTTACCTCGACGCTACAGTCGGCGGTGGTGGTCATACAGCAGCCCTAATTGAAGCCGGGGCAAAGCGTATTGTTGCCCTCGATCGCGATCGCTCTGCCCTCGCCGCCGCCCAACAGCGATTGGAGCCCTATCGCGATCGAGCCAGCATCGAATTCGTTCACACCAACTTTGCCAATTACCAACCGACCGAACTATTCAATGGCATCATCGCCGACCTAGGCGTCAGCTCCCCCCAACTCGATCGCCCCGAGCGCGGCTTCAGCTTCCGTCACGACGCCCCCCTCGATATGCGCATGAACCCCGACAGCAACCTGCCCACCGCTGCCGATTGGGTCAACCATCGGGATGAAGAAGATCTCGTCAAAATTTTTTCTGAATATGGAGAAGAGCGCTTTTCCAAACGGATTGCGCGACAAATCGTTGCCCGGCGTCCCTTTTCCAGTACTACCCAACTTGCTGAAGTAATTCGCGACGCTGTCCCCGGAAAAGCCCGCTACGGACGAATTCACCCCGCCACCCGTGTCTTTCAGGCCCTACGCATCGCCGTCAACGGCGAATTAGACGCCCTCGATCGGCTGCTGCAATTCGCTCCCACTTGGCTGCATCCTGACGGAAGACTGGTTATCATTAGTTTCCACAGCCTTGAAGATCGCCGCGTCAAGTGGGGCTTCCGCCACGACGAGCGCCTAACAATTCTGACCAAAAAGCCCGTGCAGGCCAACCAGTCGGAAACTCGTTCGAATCCGCGAGCGCGATCTGCCAAACTTCGAGCGGCACAGCGACTCCCCGAACCTGTTGTCTCTCAACCTTGATGGGACTGCTGCTAGCTTTTGAGTAGCGGTTTTGGGCTAGTCCGCGCACTCCATTTTTTGGGTTTCACCCGTTCAATTCCCACACAGGCTAACTGCGTCATTGGTGCGAACACCTAATCCTTCAGCTCTCACCCCCAAATTCCTATGGCCCTACCGCAGCCGAAATTCGAACCCGTTGTTCCCCGTCGCCGCCGCTCGTCACGACGAACTGCCCCTTCTCAGCCACCCGTTCGACAGCGGGCGCAGGTCATCGAGATCGGTATCGGTTCTCGTAATGAAGCCATGCCTGGCTGGTTGCGATACATCAACTACGCCAAAACAGCCTTAGCGGGGGTCGCCTCCCTGGCAACGGCCGCAGCACTATTTACCTACGTTGATGTCGTTCAAACTCGTCAGATCTGGGACAGCGAGTATAACCGGCTCGAACAGCTACGAGATGATGAACGCGTTCTGCAGATTCATGGAGAAGGGGTCGACAATGCGATGCGCGAGACTGCACGGAGTCGCGAAATGGTGCCGGTCACTCCCGAACGAGTGGTTCATGTAGAAGCGGCTCCGTCTCGATCGCTATTACGGCCAGCCCCTCCACCCGAAACCCCGAGACAATTCCCCGCCGGGTATTGATGTCGCCACCGACTTTGGCTGCATTCGATATCGCTTCCACACTCTTGCCTTACTGGGGTAAAACAGGCTTGTGAGAGAACAAAAAATCTAGGGTGACTCTATAGAACTTAGCTAGGATGAGAGCCACGAGTTCACCCGTTTTGCATCGCCCTTCATCATGCCCACTTCTTCAGCCACCCCCAATGACTCTGCAGGCGATCGCCCGGATCTTCACGAGAGCCATGCCGATGTGCTGGACGATCGGTTGCTTGCCAACATACCCAGTTCTGCAGACAAGACGCATTTACATGCCCATACCAAAGCTCACCCTCACATCCACGATCCCGAAGCTCAACGAAAATTAGTCAATCGACTCTCTCGTATTGAGGGACATGTGCGCGGAATTCGTTCCATGATTCAGCACCAGGAACCCTGCCCTGACGTGCTGCTTCAACTTGCAGCAGTGAGAGGAGCGCTCGATCGGGTGGCGCGGCTGGTTTTAGATGACCATATTACGGAGTGTATTGCCCATGCGGCGGAGAGTGGGGATATCAAGGTGGAACTGGATGAGTTGAAGCGGGCGTTGGATCGGTTTATTCGGTAGGGAAGGTAGAGTCTGACTGGTCATTGGTCATCGGTCATTTACTTTGCAACTTAGGACTAGGGACTTAGGACGAACTAAGAACTCCCCAACCATCATCGATTGACTGATTGATTCGCTGGGTACAGTTTTGGTGAAGGGTGATATTCGGGTGCGATATGAACTCTATCGAACAAATCGTCAGGGGGTGGGAGGAATGGAAGGACTTTCCCGAGAACGAACGGCTGCTAACCGGCGATCTACTGCAGGCTGCTCGCATGTTGCGTCCTCATGATTTGGACCATTTGCCTGCCGATATTCATGAATTTATTCGTCTCAGTGATGAGCTGGAATGGGAACAGGAAACCCAGCTTTTATTGCGAGCGCCCATTAACCATCAAAGTTCCTCCCTCCCCTTCAACACACCATCCGATTTACATTGCCAAAAACACCGCCATTTAGCTCCAGCCACGCCTAACACGGCTGAACTCATTGCTGCCATACACTCAATCGGTACTCACCTCAGTTGTCAACGCCCCGTTCCTAGCGATACTGCCGAGCGACTGTATCGGGCTGTCGAAGGTGCTCGCGAGCGAGGATACGTGGCTTTGGGAATGGGGGGAATTACTGCGCTGGCTATCAGCCCTAACAATCAGTGGGCAGCAGTTGCCTGCGAGCAAGGTAATGTGGTTCTCCTCGATCGCGCTGGCCGGGTCCGACATCAATGGCAAGCGTATGAATTTGCCGAAGTGCGCTCGGTGGCATTTGGCCCCCGTGGGCAAATGGTGGCAACAGGGGGAAGCAACGGTAGCGTCAATCTCTGGACATTAGAAGGTCAGCCGATTGGGTCGCAGCAATTCCAGCACGAAGGAGCAATACTGTCCGTGGCCGTGTCTCCAGAGGGCGATCGCATCGCCAGCTCGGGAACGGATTTAGTCGTTCATATTTGGCCGATTGACTCCTACGTACAGTCTCGCCATCCGGCACTAGCACTAACGCAGGGGGGGATTGATAGTAGTCAAAGCCACAACCACCCAGTTGACCCCAACCAACCACTTGAGAGGGATCGGGTCGGAGGATATCGCGCTCACAGTCCCCAAACCTTGATTCGAGTCTTGCAGTTCGAACCGTTGGGTCATGGGTTGGTTGGAGGAGGGAGCGACGGGCATGTCCATATATGGGATGGGCAAACGGGACAACTAGAGCGGAGTGTTGACACGCCTATGGGGGCCATCACCAGCCTCTGCATCGATCGCAACAGCCAGCAGCTCGTGTGCGGGTCACGCGATGGGGAATTGTGGGTGCAGTCAATAAAGACTGGGGTTCAGAATCGCTGGCAAGCGGCGGATCGACCGATTACGACAGTTATTGTGTTGGCGGACCAGACCATCGTGACCAGTGCAGGAGAGACGGGAAGCGTGCAGTGGGATAGTGCCGGACACATGCATCGCCGACTGCAGGGGGAAACTCCAGACACGATAGCAGCTGCGGCCGCATCTCCCTGCGGAAATTGGATGGTCTGCGGTACCCGCTCGGGGGTGGTCAGACTGTGGGATTTACGGGAACTGTCTGGAGAAACGGCCGCACCCGAGCATCGAGAAGATCAGTGGCAGCATTGGTTGCACGTAGCGTGCGATCGCTTGCAGTATCACCCTGCCCTGAATGAAGCGCAATCGGCGACGGCCCGAGGTGCGTCCAGAGTTTGTAGCTTATACGGCTACCAAGATTTGGGGGGTGCGATACCGTTACAGCATTAGCAGTTTGTCAGGCTGGCGATGATGGGATTCAGTAAGCAGCGTATTGACTCGCTCGAAGCAGGATATTTGCATGCAGCCTGAAGGGGGGCGATCGTCCATCACTTGTCCGCTGGCACGGTACGAGTCCAGACTGGCTTAGTGAAAAGTAATTGGCCAACAGCTTCACATTGTGTCCAGTTGGGCACACTTAGGCTTACTGGACTTAATCAGGTTTTGGCACGGCTAATGAATGCCGTCAACAGCCAAGTCGATCGAGCGAACAACTGTCTTTGCGACCCCATAGTTTTTGAATCAATGTTGTTGACTCAATCGCTCAAAGGGGGAATCAGGAGACGACTATGGGGATGGGTTACCACCCCTGCTTCACAGCTGTAAAAACGGTTTTGCCTCGAAGCAATGATATTAGAATCTCCCACAGTTCCTTATCTACCCAAGCAGTCAGGAGGGCCCACATTACCGCCTCACTCTCTGCTCTATCGTTCGTTTGACGCCAACTGCTGGAAAGTCGAGCGTGCTGTGTCGCTGCAGGGAAATGGAGCGAGCGAGATGGCTAGCAACTCCAAATGCAACCAGCAGCTATCCTCCAATGTTCATCGCTATCAAATTCTTAAAAGCATTACCAAAGGGGGGTTTGGGAATACCTATCTTGCCTGCGACACGCTCCAATCCAATCGCCCTAAATGCGTGATCAAACACCTGAACTTGGGCCAGCAATCAGGAGACATGGCCCAAACACAAGAGCGGTTTCTCCGACGGGAAGCCCGATTGCTAGCTCAGTTGGGAGAACATTCACAAATCCCCGATTTTCTCGATTCGTTTGAAGCGGATGGAGGGTTCTATATCGTGCAACAATTCCTGGAAGGTCCGTCGGTGCAGGAGTTGCTACAAGAAGGTCGGTCTTGGACGGAAGATCGCACCATAGAGTTTTTGTGCCACATGCTGTCTGTCTTGCAATTTGTTCACGATCGCGGCGTCATTCACCGAGATATCAAGCCTTCCAACATTATTTTGTCGGTGCAATCTCAGCACTACTGCCTGATTGATTTTGGTGCCGCCAAGCAGTTGGTGGGCCAGTGGGGACAGCGCTCTACAGCCATCGGCTCGCGAGGCTACGCCTCTCCCGAGCAGATGCAAGGACATCCTCGCCTGAATAGCGATCTGTATGCGTTGGGCATTGTGGCGTTAGAAATGCTGACAGGCATTCCCGCTTACCACTTGCATGGAGGGAAAGCGGATGGCCCAGTACCGCTGCACGGTTATTCCATCCAACAGGGATTACTGAGGATTCTTGCCAAAATGGTGCAGCAGGATTGGCGATTGCGCTATGCACTAGTCGATGATGTGCTGCTTGACTTGCATAGTCTGTCTGGGTAGCCGCTTGGCGGTGTTTTCAGGCTTCATTTTCCGATCTCAACAAAGGACTGCAGGCTTGAGGAGAAAGGTTCGCGATCGTCGACCACGTAAAGGGGGCCTCTTGGGCCGCACTGATATGCAGCAATCGCTTAGCTCGCGTCATTCCAACGTAGAGTAACCGCAGCTCCTCGGCTCCTTTGAGCTGGTGCGCCTGCTGTTGAGCGGTCAAAATGTCCGGGATCGCTTGCCCGTGTAGGTGAGCCCGCAACTGCGCCCGCGCCACGTCGGTCAAATTAAACTCGCCAATAAAGCGATGTCCTTGAGGCACAAAGGCTTTGGCATCCCCGGGAAATGTCCGTTGATGGACGAATGGCAAAAAGACATAATCCCAATCCAATCCCTTGCCACTGTGCAGGGTCATGAGGGTGAGCTGGTTGCTGCGGGTGTAGAGAGAATCTGCATCGGCTTCCAGCGGAGAAAAATCGGCATCTGCCACGATTTCCAGCAGTACGTCTACCGCTTGTTTCAATAGTGGGGCGGAGCCGGTTTGGCGAGCGATCCGATCGCCCAACTTATCGGTAGTTGCTAACTCGTTGGCATCGTAGCGCAGCGTTAGAGCCAGAAACGTCAGGAGAGCGGTTGGCATCAACTCCAGGCTGGCTTTGAGCAAGCTGCGGCATAGTTTCTGAACCGCGAGTTCAGCGGGTTCTAGTTCTGGAGCCAGTGGCCCTGGATAGAGAAATTGTTCCGGAATTCCAGATAAGCGGCTGTAATTCAACTTGGGGACGATCGTGCGATCGTGCAAGACATCCAGCGCTCTCCGCAGATATTGGGGGGAATGAGGGCGGTTGAGCCATTGCATGAGGGCGAGCAGTTCGAGCGGAACCTGCGATCGCCGCCCCGATTGTCCGGCGTCATACAGGTGAAAGCCAGCCGATTTGGCCACCGATTTAAGATGGCGATAGAGGAACTGCACTTGGGATCTGTAGCGTACTAAAACCGCTGCGTTGCCTTTGGGATTGGCTTCGAGCAGCTGGGAGGCTCGATTTGCGATTGCACCAGCTTCCGCCTGAATATCTTTGGGAAACAGCAGTTTTACGCCTGGTCCTGCAGGGTTGGCGTTGGGTTGGGGATCGCCAGCCGGCACCGGTTGAATGTCCTGAATGCGAAAGGGCTGGTTGTTGCCCCAGTCCCGCAGTTGATTGGCTTGGCGGTGCAGGCGATTGGCGATCTCCACGATTGCGATATTGCTGCGACCCGCTTCCGTCATCTCGTGAAAGCTACCGAGCCGGCGACAGCGATCGGCAAAGGTGCGGAAGAAAAACGGATCGGCAGGGGTAAACGTGGAATTGATCGCTTGGTTAGAATCGCCGACTCGCACAAAATTAAGCCGATCGGACAGGGGATCGCGGGCCAAAATTTCCAGGAGCTGCTGCTGTTGCAGGCTAGAGTCTTGCGCTTCGTCCTCAAACACTGCAAAAACTTGATGTTGCCACTGTTCTCTTGCGATGGGATGAGCCAACACCCGCAGCGCAGATCGGGTCATGTCATCGTAATCAATCCGGTGGCGTTCCTGACGAATCAGCTCGTACTGCCGATATAGCTGGGCGGCAATCTCTAAAACGGGATAGTGCGGTAGTAGCCAATCATCATCCGACAGATTTCCGGCACCTAACACATCCTCAGTAGAAGCTGCCTGTATCACTGGAATGCGAGCAATGGCCTCCAGACTGTCGGGATCGAGATCGGAGCTTTTCGCTTCGGGGATCAGGGTACGGGCAATATCCGGCAAAATTTCAGACCGTAGCACCGTCACTCGGCGCTGTCGCTCGCTCTCTTCGCCATCAAATCCTCCCCCCTCCAGCAATTCTTGAAACAGTTTGGGATTGTCATCGATCCAGCGTTCGCAGGCTTTGGCAATCGTGCGACGTTTCTCCCCTTCGGATAAGACGGATACGGTTTCGTCGATCCCCGACAAATCTGGGTGTTGATGGGCGATCGCCAAGCTCAGTCCGTGAATGGTATAGACGGCCAAGCCACCCATCGGTAGCTTCAAGGCCTGCAAGTGAGCGCGAATTTTGTTGCGAATTTGGGCAGCGGCGGAACGGGTGAAGGTAACTACCAACAATTGCTTGTTGCGGTGTAGTTGATGAGTCGCAATGGCAATCGCTGCCCCCCCCGCCATTCCGGTAGATTTACCAGCTCCAGGCACCGCCGAAACCGCCATCGGTCCTCCCGACCAGTCGGCCAGAACCCGTTGCTTGTCCCGCAGCTGCGAGCGAATAGACTCGAGCGCCGCCAGCCGCTCGGGAGAAACACCTGCGATCGAAGGATTGCTAGCCAGAAATCAACCCAGAAGACTTCAACACGTCAAACCTATCCCACCACAACTTCTCTTGACCCGGCCGAAAAATATAGCGATCGGCAACCCGCTATGGAGAGTTTATTGACCACTTTTCCTTGAAAGGCAAGTATTTTCAGGGCCTCAACTCTCCAGACCTTACAGCGGATTGCTATACGTCTAGAGACTGACTCCTAAAAATTCTTGACGCTATTGCTGGCGGGATCGTACTCAAAACGATTGGGATAATCCGTTAGGCCGTAAACATTGAATGTAAACGTGGGCAACCAGGAGTCTTCAGCCGCTTCCTGCTCCACACTATGAATCGCCTCTGGAGTGAAACCAATAATGTCCCCGGGATACAGCAGTCGTTCTTCCACCAGCTCTAACCGAGCATGACCGGAACGACTGCGATCGTCGATCCGCTTCCACAACCGATTGCGCTCTCGCCCTGCGGATTCATCCCCCATCAACGTCACCAAACTCCAGGTGGCATGGTTATGCACGGGAGATGGACTGCCGGGCAACCACGATACGGTCTGGATGGTGAATGGATAGTCCGGCTCTTTGTAGAGTGTATGGACGGCCCACCCCTTGTCTTCATCCGGCATGGGCAATGTATCGCCAATCCAACTGGCTCTGGCTAGCAACCGCCGCACCAGCTCCGCACCAATGTGCAAGCGAGTGCGTTCGTCTTTGACCGATGCCACTAAGTCATCCAAATCGCTCAGGAATCGATAGAGGCGGTAGGGATTGCGTTGGGGAAATGTCCGCAACTGAGGAGAAGCCGTCCCCATCGTCTGGCAGACACCATCGGCATCGACAATCAGGCTGGCGGGCTTTCTGGAGGTGGCAACCATGAAAAAAAGTGGAGAGCAACGGGTCTGCCGCAATCCTACTGTGGCTACCTGAGAGCAATCTGAGTGGCAGCGATCGTCTCTCTCACAATGGGACAACTTCCCCTCACATGCATCATCAGATTAAGGAATCACCTGCAGCTCATCCAGATTCCATAACTCTCCTAGAATCGGGCGGGGGTCGGCCCCCAGGACGCGATCTCGCACCGCCACCAGACTAAGAGGATTCACAGTACCGATCAGAGGGAGTTGGTCCTGCACGATGATTTGAAAGCGATCGTACAGTTGCTTGCGTTTATCAAAATCCAGCTCTTTGGTGCCTTGACTGAAAATTGCGTCGATTTCCCGTTCCCAGTCAGTTACTTGACGCCCTTCTAGCTCTCGCCCTGTGCTTCCAGGCGGGTTCCACAAATGCAACTTCCCCGTACTTCGCCAAACATTGGCCCCGCTATTGGGTTCCGTGCCGCCCCCTCCCAAACTCAACATCACGGCATCCCAATCAAAGGTTTTGCTGAGCTTTTCTTCCAACACCCCAAAGTCAATCAGTGAGATGTCTACTGTAATTCCGATGCGATCGAGGTCGGCATCGATCGCAGCAGCCATGGCCTCGCGGGCAGTATTCCCCACATTGGTATTGAGGGCAAATCGCACTTCGTTTCCATCGGGATCGAGCAGCCGTCCGCGAGAGTTATACGTATAGCCAGCTTCTTGCAACAGTTGCTTGGCCCGATCGGGATCGTAGGGATAGAGAGGCAAACGGCCATCGTCGGCACTGAGATGAAAAGGGCTGGCTGGGGAGATAGGAGAAATTTGAGGTGCCCCTAACCCGCGCAGCACGCTATCGATTAACCGCTGCCGATTGACGGCAAAGGATACCGCTTGCCGAAATGCGGTATCTGTGAACCAGCGACTTTTTACCGGATCGACTAATGGCTGCCCAGTATCCGGATTCAAGCCGGTGGATTGATTGAAGCAGAAGAAACTATTGTTGAGGGTCGGCCCCAGATCGTAAACGGTGAACTGGCCGCTGTCCTCTTCTCGTTTGAGCAACTGAAAGTCACTACTTCGGAGCGTATAAAGATCCAAGCTGCCCGAGCGGAATTGCAATAATTGATTATCTTGGGATGCCACAAATTGGCGAATAAATCGCTGTACTTTTGGCAACGTCTCTCCATTGTCTCCTATTCGGTAGTAATGAGGATTGGGGCGATATTCCACTCGTTGGCCGGGAACGTAAGAGGACAACACGTAAGGACCACTGCTGACTAGATGGCGAACGGGAGTATCTAGCCCCCACTGTTTGATAAACAGGGGAAACCCATCCGAGCCTGTTTGTTCGATGCCGCGTGCAAATACATGTTTGGGGAGAATGGGAGTCCCCACTGCCTGAAGAAATGGGGCAAACGGTTCGGGTAACTGAAATTCAATTTGCCGGTCGCCTACAACTCTAACCAGAGGCAACGTCCGAGATTCTCCTATCTCCATCACAGTTCGGCTGGAGGTTTGGATGGCATCGTTGAAGATGACGTCCTCAAACGTGAACCGCACATCTTCAACCGTCAGCGGCTCTCCATCTGACCACTTCAAATCGGGTTGCAGGGTAAACACCAGCCGTAACCCATCGTCGAATACCTCCCAATTCTCTGCAAGATCGGGCTCCCACTCTAAGGTGTCGCTGTTTAAGCGCGTCAATCCTGACAAGGTGGGTTCCAGAATCACCCGCGAGAGATTGTCATTGGAGAGGTAATAGTTAAACGTCGCGGGATCGCCGAGGGCTGACGCCAGTAAATAGGGGCGATCGACGGTTGCTGGGGAGAGAGTGCAAGCAGTCAGGGCCACACACACCAATCCCAGCAACATCAAACGCACCCATTGCGTCCAAGTGAGTCCCCAGACATACCGACCGTTTCGGGAACACCAGCCGTTTGGTTCAGCCACCCGCAACCTCCGCATGCTGTGATGTACTCGGAATACGGCTACTGTATCTCACACAACTGAGCTGCAATCACGAAGGGGCTCGGAGGCGCTCAACTCGACCCCGTCCGCCTCGGTGTAGCTCAGCTGTGAGTTAGATGGGGCTGGGTGGATTCGACCGGTTTATCACGGTAGACGCTTAGGAGGAGACGTTTTTAGGAGGAACTTCGCGATCGCCGTCTGCGGCGAGAGGCGGCAGGGGATTGCTTCTGGGGAACAACTTCATCTACACCAGCAGCCGCTCCTTCCTCTTCGGGTTCATCTCCAGCATCTACTGCGACTGCCATAGAGGTTTCGGCAGCATCCACTAACGGTGCATCGCTATCCCCATCTGTTGCAATGAGTTCATCGACTCCGGGAAGGTCGTTAGCATCCTCTTCACTGGTAACAGTGGCCGACCCTGTATCTTCTTCGCTGCCCAAATCTTCACTGCTAAGGTCTTCACTACTCCCATCTAGGATTGGAGGGGTCTTGCTCTCCTCTTTGCCCGTATCTTCCATCACATCGCTCAAGGATTGACCTGGAAGGGTAACAGCAACCACCGTATCTCGACCGGTTTTGGCTGGCTCATCTAGTAATGCCAGAGGTGAGATGCCCATCTCGGAGTAGACCTGTTGCTGCAGTGGAGTCATTTCCACTTGAATGACTTTGCGAGGAGCTTTCTTGCTGGGAAGAGGGACAGGCGACGGCGTACTCGATTCCGATGCGGTCTCGATCGATTTGCTCGGATCGCGCTCTGGCTTGCTGGCCCCTTCGAAACGCGACGGCTGGCGACGGCGACGACCACCCTGATATAGGTTTTCGGGGATCGATCCTGCGGGGCGGTTGGAACTGGTCCCATTGGAAGGACGCCCTCGACGGCGGAAACCACCGTTGCGATCGCCGCCAACTCCAATTTTTGTTCCCGGCAGTGCATTCGAGGTGTCGGCATCGCCAGCCAGTACAGCTGAGGCATTGGCCACCGATCGATCGAAAGGACCGCGATCGAGTTCGGGCTGCTGCCCGGGTAGATGGGCCAGCAGACCCAACCCTTCGCAGGTGGGGCAAGGGCGGCCAAAGACTTCGTACAAGCTTTGCCCCTGACGCTTGCGGGTGAGTTCAACCAACCCCAGCTCGGACAACTGAGCAATCTGGGGACGAGCTTTATCTGCCCGCAATGCCTTATTGAAATGCTCCAGGACCTGCAGTTGATCGCGGCGGGAATCCATATCGATGAAGTCCACTACAATCACACCGGCGATATTTCGCAGCCGCAGTTGATGGGCGATTTCGGTGGCAGCTTCGCAGTTGGTCCACAATACCGTTTCGCGCGAGGTGGCCGAGCGCGTGAACGACCCCGAGTTCACGTCAACAACGGTCAGGGCTTCTGTGGGCTCGATGATGATGTAACCACCAGAGGGTAAATCAACTCGCGGGCGGAGTGCTTCGCGGATCGCGGCATTAACGCGGTAGTAGTCGAAGATTGGGATCGATTCGCGATGCTGGTCGATCGCCACCCCTGACGGCATCCGGCCTTTATTCCAATTCTGCAGGTGTTTGCGTACGCGGGCCGCCGCTTCGGGAGAATCGGCCACAATGCGGTTCACCCCATCGTTGAAGGCGTCCCGCAAAACCCGCTGAACAAAATCATTATCTCGATTGAGCAAGCTGGGAGCGCGAGTGGAATGCTGTTCTTGCTGAATGTTCTCCCACTGTTTTTTGAGAATCTCTAAGTCCTCGATGATGCTCTCTTCCGGCATACCGTCCGCTTCGGTGCGCACCATCAACCCCATTTGCGGCGGCTTGATCAAAATAGCCAAAGACTTGAGACGATTGCGCTCTTCTTCATCACGAATGCGAGAGGATAGATTGACACCACGACCTGAGGGCATCAGGACTAAATAGCGTCCGGGAAAGGATAAATTCCCCGTCAGCCGCGGTCCCTTATTGCCGGTGGGTTCTTTCATGACTTGCACCAGCACCTTTTGCTGGGGGGCAACCAGCTCGGTAATGTGGGCACTGCTGCGCTTGAGACGCACGGGACCCAAATCGCTAACGTGAATAAATCCGTTCTTTTCTGGGTTACCAATATTGATAAAGGCGGCGTCAATACTGGGTAGAACGTTTTCCACTACCCCGAGGTACACATCGCCAACTTGGTGGTGGCCGCTGGCCACGATGAGTTCTTGAATGCGATCGTCCGAAAAAACTGCAGCGATACGGTGCTGCTCGCCGATGATAATTTGCTTCGACATAGAGTCCTCAAAAGATGCAGGAAGCCTGCAGTTAGCCCGAATAGGCGGTCACGCAATAGAGGTTCGAGGGAGCTAGCTTGTGGGAGCGGAGCTGCGTGCTGGAGTCAGGACTCAGCAGATGCCTAGAATCTCAAGCGATATAGATGTTGGATTGAGACACCGTTGTGGGCTTGTTTGCAACATCGGCCTGTGTTGCAAACAACCTGCCCAAAAGGTGTTTCGCCAGCCAGCTCCACCAAGTCGGAGGTCGTGACTCACGAGCGAGTCTCACCACATCCGGGGGCAGAGTGTCTTCAAAATCATTGGATTCTAAGGGATTACTCAAACCACCGTGGCAAGCGCCTTTCACGCAGATGTCACTCAATTCCGGAACAAGTTGAGATACTTACCATCTCGGTTAAGGAGCGGAAAGCGACAACACCTCGAACATTGAGTGAGGTCCGGAACCTGTGTTGGTGAGAGCTCCCAGTAGCTGCGAGAGACAGTCAACTAAGTGCAAACCCAGCCTGGGCACACCGGAGCAGACGCAACATCAACTACCATTCACGCGAGTAAAAAACCGCAAGCGTTTAGGCTCTAGCCCAAACACTATGTCAGTTGGCACCGACAGGTTGAAGCTGCTTGAATATCTCGATCGAATGTCGCTTGAGAGCAGTGAGCCTACAGTCACTCAGCTTGACTATGCCTTTCACGTAAGAATGTCTTTTACATAAAAGCTTTCCATGCAAAAAAGCTCAGTCACGAGGGTTGCAAGCAGACTGACGGCTCGTTTCATCAGTCAGAGTCTCACTCGTTGCAATACCAGAGCGCAGCTTAGTTGCCTTGGAGTCAGTTCCAATCGAGGGTATCTGCAAAATCTAGTTGAAGAATCTAACTAGACGGCAACAACCAACAACCGACCGATCGGCTTTACCCGTAGATCAAGTGACACCGCCACCTAACTCACCGGTGTAGGACAAGACTCCGCAGTATTAAACCTGGCTCCAGTCTTTCGATGGCAGATTCAAGCATGTCACTGCCAGATGCCAGCATGCTAGGGTTTCGACCAACTCGCGCATAGCTAGCTTGGTGAAGATTATAGCGCCAAGACGGAATTTGTTAATAGGGAACTTGCGCAAGCTTTAAGAAAATTGCAGAAAACCCTTGTGTTGGCCTTCAAATATTGGATTACAAAATCTTAATTTCAGCCCATGTCAATTGGCCTGAAAAATGAGCCGTTGTCGTTCTACAAAGTCAAGACGTAGCTCAACGGAATCCGGCAGATACTGAGTCAGCATATCTACGAGCTGCTGCGGTCGGAGCATCGTGCCGTCATTGCGGCAGCACCCTTGATAGCGGAGAGTTGCCCGTGACTCCTCGCTCGTCTCAATTGACAATTGATACAGTAATTCCCGCCCATTCACGCGATATGCCTTACCCGATTTGGATGTTTTATCCAGCCATATTTCCGATTCAGAAAGAATCTGGTTAATTGCGTTTTGCCAATCAGCGGGTTGTTGAGCTTCAATTTTGCAAACGTATTCAGCTGCTGAGAGTGCTTTTGTGGCAGATGGTGCATCTAAAGCTAGCTCGATCGCGTCGATAATTGCCAATTCAGTGGGGAGTTGGGCGGATAACCGATCGCGTAGGATGGCAACTGGCATGGATTCGATCAGCTCGATATCGACCACTTCTCCTTGGCTGACATGACCGAGGGCGAGAGCACTGGCTGTAGAGATCCGCGGGGAGGGATGGAAACCACCACTGAATGCCAAGGGTAATTGGGCGCGCCGACAGGCCCGTTCCCACAATCGCAATAGGTCGAGATGCCCCACCAGTCTCATACTGCCTTGCTTGGAGAAGGTAACACGGAAGCGCTGGACGGCTTTGGGGCGATGTTCTCCATGGGGTTGTTTAGCAATTTGGGGAACAGGAAGCGCCGGCAGCACGATGTTGTGGCCAAAATCCACGCCGCAGATACCGCAGTGGGAGCAGCTGTCGAAGGAGCAGTCGGGGACAGTGGCTGCTTCCAGAGCATTGGCCCAATCTTGTTGGAGCCAGTCTTTGCTGATGCCGGTGTCAATGCGATCCCAAGGGAGGCGATCGTCAAGGTCGTAGTTGAATGCGGGTAACTGCGGGTGCTCGTCCGTTCCAGCCAGGACGGCGTCGGGGACGCTTTGGCGGTAGGCGGTAACCCAGGCTTTGTAAGCAGCGTCGATGCCTTCCCACCAGCTATCCATGCCAGCGCCATTAGCCCATGCCTGATAGATGGTGCGACTGAGGCGGCGATCGCCTTTGCCGATGAAGTCTTCCAGCATGGAGAAGCGAATATCGGTGAAGTTGGCCTTTACTCCGCGCATGCGACGGAATTGCTCTTTGAGTAATTTCTGCTTGCGCTCAATTTCAGCATGATCGACGCGGTGCCATTGGAAGGGAGTGTGGGGCTTGGGGGTGAAGTTGGAGATCGTGACGTTGACTTTGAGCTTGCGACCGCTGGCAGGTCGGCATTCTCGCTGCAGCATGGCGATGGTTTCGGCAATACCGACTACATCAACATCGGTTTCAGCAGGCAACCCAATCATGAAATAGAGCTTGACTTTATCCCAGCCCTGCTCCGCAGCGGTTTTGACCCCTCGCAGTAGATCGGCATTGGTCAATCCTTTGTTGATGACATCCCGCATCCGCTGGGTACCGGCTTCGGGAGCAAAGGTCAGGGTGGGACGACGAGTACCTCCCATAACGGCAGCAATGTTTTCGTCAAACCGATCGACGCGCTGGCTGGGTAGCGACAAATTAACGTGGGTGCTTCCCAGGCGATTGTGTAACTCGGCTCCAACAGCAGGTAGCGACAGATAATCCGAGCAACTGAGGGAGGAGAGGGAGAATTCGTCGTATCCAGTTTTTTGTAGGCCATCAGCGATCGCCTCTACAACGTCATCGGGGTCGACATCGCGGGCGGGGCGGGTGAGCATTCCCGGTTGGCAGAAGCGGCAGCCACGGGTACAGCCGCGACGAACTTCTAGGCTGAGGCGATCGTGAACGGTTTCGACGTAAGGCACCGGGCCGCCGATCGCGTATTGGGGCATTGGAGTCGCGACGCGACGAACGATGCGCTCGGGAACACCTTCCATCAATGGCTCGGGGTTGATTCCGTCATAAAACTGAGGTACGTACACTCCCGGCACTTGCGCTAGATCCAGAAGAAGATCGCGACGAGATAAACCGTCTTTCAGTCCTTCTTCGATGACCAGGCCAATTTCGGGCAGGACTTCTTCTCCATCCCCCAACACAAAGAAGTCGAAGAATTCTGCAAACGGTTCGGGGTTGGACGTAGCGGTCGGGCCACCGGCAAACACTAGCGGATAGGTGGCGACATCATGCTGGTTGCGCTCCTGCCAGGTGAGAGGAATCTCGGCTAAGCTCAGCATTTCCAAGACATTGCTGCCCCCTAGCTCGTAGGCCAAGCTGAAGCCGATAATGTCGAATTCCTTGATGTCGCGGCGGGATTCGACCGCGAATAGCGGAATCTTGTTGGACTTGAGACGATCGCTGAGGTCGTTGCCGGGCAGGTAGGTGCGATCGCACAGTTGTCGGGGTTGGGCGTTGAGTATGTTGTAGAGAATGATATGGCCGGAGTTGGACGCTCCCACTTCGTAAAGTTCGGGATAGGTAAGCACCCAGCGGACGGTGGCGCTGTTCCAGTCGCGATGAGCGGCTCCAAACTCATTGCCCAAATAGCGGGCGGGCCGCATGATGTCGGTGTCGATCAGTCGGTCGATATCGATGACTGGCATGGCAAGTGAGAACTGGAAACAGCATTGTCCAGCCTAGCTCACGGCTGGGGTCGGTATAGCTTTGAACTTGATTAAGGGGTTGCGGTCTCTCTTGTTGAAATCTCTACAATGACAACTGCTGTTGGTCGGTGAACTAGCGAGTTGTTACCCAGCGAGTTATTGAGTTTTCGGCGCAGTGGGGAGATGGTTATCCCCCTGCGGCTGAAGGTGGATGGCAAACATTTGGCGATCGCCTCCGACCTGATTGCTACATTTGAGTCTGCGCAAGGGCAAACGCAAGGATATTTAGACAGTCTGCTGCTGGAGCTGGAGGGAGACAGCCCGGATTATCGATTACGCCGAGGATTGGCACACATTCTCAAGAGCAGTTTTTGCACGTTCGAAATTGTCAGCCCGATCGAGCCTCCTCTGTTGCGGCAACGGGTGTTTGGCCTGGCAGCTACGACGACACAGATTCCGCAGAATGCAGCAGGGACATTGGCAACGGTAGCGCGGCAGTTGACGCAGGAATGCGATCGCGAAGTGTTTCCCGCAGAAATTCGTAAGGGGCTGTATGCGGATTTGCAGGAGAACCGGATTTTGACGCAGTTTCAGGCCCCCACGCCGGAGGCGCTGCTACACCGATTTAATCTGTCGCAGGTGCAGGGAATTTTTTATAAAGCGACGCAGATGACCTTGAATGCCCATCGCAACGATCCGGGGGAGTACAAGCTACTGTTTCGCTATCTAAAGTTGTTTCAGCTGATGTCGTATATCGAGGGGGATGCCGATCGCGGGTTCACGATTACGGTGGATGGGCCGACCAGTTTGTTTAAGCCCAGTACCCGCTACGGGTTGGCGATCGCTAAATTACTACCTGCACTGTTGCACGTGACGAAGTGGAGTTTGGATGCGACATTACGGGTCAAAGATTTCTACACGTCGGAGTACAAGCTCTACCGGTTTTCTCTGGATTCGGATTGCGGATTAATGACCCATTATCCACCTGGGAAGGAGTTTGACAGCATGGTGGAGGCGTCGTTTGCGGCGGGGTGGCAGAAGCTGAAGACGGAGTGGCGGCTGGAGCGAGAGGTGGATTTGATTCCGATTCCAGGTAGCGTCATGATTCCGGATTTTCGGTTGGTGCATCCGGATGGGCGATCGCGGTTACTAGAGATTGTGGGCTATTGGCGACCGGAATATTTGCGCAAGAAGTTCTCGCAGGTGAGACAGGCGGATAGGGACGACCTGATTTTGGCGGTGTCGGAGCGATTGAATTTGGAAAAAGCTGGGGTGAAAGTAGGGGAGATTCCGGTGCCAGTGGTGTGGTTTAAGAATAAGCTGCTGGCGAAGTCGGTGTTACAGGCAATTGAGGATCAGAAAAATATTGCGAATGGATAAAGGCTGTGGTTCGTCGAAAAGAACTGAAAAACGTTGCTAGGGGAATTATTGAGTCGTTTAACAGTCGTAATAACGATGTCGATGGTTACTGGGGAATGGGACAACTGTTTCAATTTGCTAATTTTCAAAATGTCAGCACAATTTATATCGATATCACGACCGGAGAGATCTCTCCAGCAACCAGTAAATTTCTATCGCTGGTTAATTTCTATCAAGCAATGCTGAAGCCTCAGCTTCAGGCGAGAGGAATCCCACCAACGTGGATCGTTAAGGCCCACATTGAAGTTAGATTTAACCAGAACTTCAACCCCACTTATCACACATTTTGATCGAAGCTAGGTTTTCCATGTGCTTGCATCTGCACCATCTCCGATGACTACGGTAAAGTACACATAGCAGAAGCAAGAAATAAATGCTTCCCCCACGATCCGTTGAAAGAATACCGCCGTTATTGCCCAAATCATTTGTAGTTAGGTACCACACCAGCGAAGAAGAAGTTCAAGCTTCACCCCCCCAAATCAAACCATCATTGGCACAAATCCAAGAGACTTTGTGTATTACTCCTGATTATCGTTCTTCTGTAAAAGTCCCTAATTTTAAGATTTCAGAATAATCTGCGGTCGCTTACTCGTATCATCTCCAAAAGACTCATGGCGTGAATGCCAATGTGCCTAAGTCTAAACCCTCGATTTCGGGTTCTCGGATTAAAATCTTAATTGATTCCTGAAAATATCAACATAGGCTGGCTTTTCGATATATACAACAGGTGAAGCGACAGTTTTCTGTGGTTTTTCTCTCGTATTGCTATTAACTTATCAATCAAAGTTACATGAAACACTTGCTATTTTCTTCAGTCTTAATGGGATTGTCATTCGTTTCGACAATCGTCGCACCAACTCAATCTGCAATTGCAGCAGAGCCTCAGACCCAGATTGATTATTCTTCTCCTGACTCCAGCTCAGCATCCTTGCTTCCACAGGACGAGCGTCAACTAGTCTCTCAGGCCATGGTAGTTGTAACTACTGATGAATTGGCCGAAGCACTTGAGCTTACTGACGATCAAAGGCAAGAGTTAGACTCTGTCTTGATGACTTACGAGGTTGAGCTAGAGAAGTCTGCAGCCGATTTTGAAGAGACAGTTGTAGCGTTAAGTGAAGTACTCGTTCCAACGAGTAGCGAAGCAGAAATCCGGGCTGCACGTCAAGACATGGTGTATAGCGCACAAGAACTTAGAGATCTTCTATTCAATAGGCTGATGGATGTGAGGGAAATCCTTACCGAGGAGCAACGGCAAAAAGTTCACGATTTGATTGAAGAAATGGCAGCTGACATTTCACAATGACATTAATTGTCTGCAACTCTAAATCATCTTGAAGACCTTCCGATCGTTCGATTGAATTATTACTTTATGACTCGCCAGTTTCCCTAGATTGGTGAGTCATATGGCTCTTTAATCGCTGGGGTGATTCTGGCTAGCAGATGATTAGCAAAAGCCATACGCGATATGCAGATGGTTTATTTGTTGCTGGTTATCCACAGGTGACAGAGAGGTTGAAGATCGTTGAAATGGTTCAACAGGCATGTTTTCGTATTACTTCCCAGATAGCAGCCTTACTCTCAACATCACCCAACGCATGATCGCTATCCAATTCATGCAGCGTCACCCAATCGCGATCGCCCGCATACCCCCGACTCACCTCAATTGGCACCACTGCATCCTGCCGCCCATGCACGATCGCCGTTGGCACCTGACGCTGCAAATTCTCCTCTCGAAAACTCAGCGCATCCTCCACAAACTCATACCGCAGCGGTAACTCCTGGCGTTGCCCGTAGTGATAAAACTGCCGCACCCCTTGCTCTTTCCAATCCGCGATCGTCGCCTCTCCCAAGGCTTTCTGCCATCGCTTCGCAAACTCAAACGCCGGAGCTAGCAACACCACCCGCTCCACCTGTGGCATCCGCTCTGCCACCCAAGCCGCCGTCAGCCCGCCCAAACTAGAGCCAATCAAGACGGCTGGAGTATCTGAAAGACGAGAGCAAACTTGCTCGATCTGACGACTCACCGTCAAATCGGTAAAGCCTCCCTCGTTCAAATCCGGAATCTGCAGCTCAATCCCCAACTCCCCTAACTTCTGTTTGAGGAACACCCCTTTTGAAGATGTGGGGCCCGAGGCAAAACCGTGCAGATAATGGAATTGAGCAGTCATGAATATCGAGCAACTGGAACCGAAAACCTCCGTCACTATACCGCCCCAGAAATCCGGCAACAGTCAGCCTCATAAACCAAACACTCTGTGGCACCATAGGCAGGGTCTTGGCTAAAACTCGCATGCACTCCCCGGAAATTATTGCGATCGCTGCACTCACCGAAGACGATCGCATCATTGGCAACAACGGTAAAGTTCCCTGGCGAATTCCCGCCGACATGGAGCGATTCAAGCGGTTAACGAAAGGTCATACCATAATTATGGGCCGCCATACCTGGGAGCAAGATCTAGAACGCTGCCCGCTCCCCGATCGTCACAACATCGTGGTGTCGACCTCGCTCGTTCACGACCTTGCCGCTACACAGTGCCCTAGCAATGGCTACCAACTCACTGTCGCCTCATCGATCGCCGAAGCACTAGAGCAGGCCGGCGAACGCGCTAAAGTCTTTATCGTCGGTGGCAGCGTCCTCTATCAATCCGCTCTCCCCCTCACCGATACGCTAGAACTCACCATCGTGGAATCCTCCCACACCGGAGACACCGTTTTCCCCCCCTACGAACATCTGATCGGAAGCGAATTCGAACTCAGCGCCCGCGAACACCACAGCGGATATCGCTTTGAAACCTATCGCCGCATTCATCCTCCGAAATCGTGATGGGACCGTTGCGCGTAATTCCAACAACAGAGCCATGCTTTGTTAGGCCACTGATAGGAGCTGGTGTTGCCCAAGTGCCCACAAAACTGATAGAGCCCGGTCTTTTAAACCTCAAAGGCAGCAGCTTGCACGTCAGCCCGGCTGAGAGCATAGGGAAAGCGCAGATTTTTGCTAGAACCATCGTCAAAGGTGTAATCCACCTGTAATTCGGTTTCTTCCATCCACAGCTCAGCGCGCCAATGGATGCGCTCGCAAAACCAGCGATTAGGCATTTCGCAATCGCGCTTGCATCCTTGCGATTCCAGCCAATGTTCGAGCGCCGGCAAGGAGTGACTGTAAAGAGGAGAGGTGTCGGGGGGCAGATTCATGCCAACTGTGCGAAAGGGCTGCTGGCTGTTGCCTCTAGTGCGGCTGACATTCCAATTCGATCGGCGCTAATCCCAATAGGGCTAAAAAGGGGGGCTGCATCTGGTGATGAAATGTTTCCCAAGCGGCACAACCACCGCCTTAGCAGGCAAAAACCACCCCCAGTGTACGACCTCTCCTCCCCATTACCCGCATCCCCCCAAAGAAGATGAGCGAACGCAGTCATCCACAAACAGACTGTAATAATGATTTGCCAAAGAACGGGATGACGGCAAGCCCGAGCGATCGCGAACTCTACCCGCGACCATTTCCGATCGCTCGCAATTCCCAGACAAACCAAGGAGTAAGATGAATAGCGTTGACGCCAGACCTTGATACGAGACGTTTAATGCCCGACCTTGCTCTCTCCGATCTCGGAACCGACACCCTACTGTTGATTGGCACCTATCTGGGACTTGCAGGTGCTTATTTGCTGGTGATTCCGTTTATCGTTGCCAACTATGTAGACAAGCGCTGGAACACCTCGGGTGGATTCGAAAAGATTTTGATCTTCTTCGCGGTGTTCTTCTTCTTCCCCGGCATCATTTTGGTTGCCCCCTTCATCAATTACCGCCCGAAACGTCGCTCGATCTAAAGCGATCGTAGGTCTTCTTAATCTTGGCCGCTTAATCTTGGTCGCTTAATTCTGGCCGCCTTATTCCTGGTTGTCTCAAGCATTCATTGACCAGCAGCATTGCCCCCACCATTGAATGAATCGGCAATGCCCCCGCTCCATCTTCGCGCCTCCTATCACTGCTCGTCCGCTCACCCTTCTGCTTCTTTGCCATGCGCAAGCTCGACGTTCTCACCATCGGTCTCATCATCCTGCTAGCAGGGGGCGGGGCTTACGGATTATTCCAAGTGGTGGGCTGGGGTTCCGAACAGGCTGGCATTTGGGCGAGTGCACTGTTGGCATTGCTGCTGGTGGGCTGGACCTTGAGTTACCTGAGACGATTTTGGACGGGCACTATGTCCATCAATCAACAGGGGGAAATGTACAAAACCGAAATCTTCAAGCAGCAGCTTGAAGCCATGTCCCCTGAAGAGCTGGCTGAATTTCAGGCAGAGTTGGACATAGATGCGTCCGAGGTAGAATCGCCATAGCATCTCAACTGAAGACTATGGCTGCCCCTATTTCTGCTCCACCTACTATTGAGATGCTCTCCACAAGACCTCTTTCAGTTCGAGACTAGAGGAAGGAGCTGGTTGGGCGGGATTGAATACCTGGGTGGGCGTCAACTCTAAACCGTAATAGTCTTCAGTGCGGCTGTCATCCACATGCAGCTCCCCCCCCTCTAACGCCACGCCACCAAACAGCCCCTCTTGGCGGGAATAGGTATAGATCGTATTCCCCGAAAAACTATCGCCAATCGGATCGACAGGTTGGGCCCCGACCGGCCCCGCCACCCCCGAAACGTTGCCACCAAATTCCACCTCGCTGTTAAGCACGCGATCGACCATTTGTCGGGTAGGAAATACCATCACCACGTCGCTGGACTGTCCCCCTGCCTGCAAGCCAATACTGCCCCCCCCAATCGTTAGAAACACGGGATTACTCCACGTCCCGTCCGGGTTGCGCACCGACAATACCCCACGACCGTGACGCGCACCGACAATAAATCCCCCTTGAGTGAGATCGGGAATAATGGCAATTCCTGCACTTTGACGCAGCAGCTCAGCAGGAATGCGCGTGCTTTCCTCCGCAACCATTTCCTCAAACCGGTTGGTGGATTTGAGCACGGTATCTTCCGCATCAGCCAAAACAGGCAGGGCCACCATCACAGAAGTGGTCGTCGTAACAGTAGTCGCCAGAATGACAGGAAGAAGGGAGTGGCGGGAAAACATCATCGGGTCCTCAAGGGTATCGTGCAGGCTAGACTCTGCAAAACAAAACGAGCATCACTCGTTTAGCAAGGGATTTGCTAAACGTACTTGTATTGATACCGGAATTCTTTGAGCTGTCGAGCCGTTCGGGCGCATAATCTTCACTGGGCAAGCATTCTTAAGGGAAAGCAGCAGAAGGCTGTGCGGCAGTCCGCCACCATGTATCCGTAGATCGGAACGCATATCATTCTGCACATCGCTAGCCAAGATGGACGATCGCCTGTGCCCGGATTTCGACTCAAGCGCAGCCAGCAAGCCCGAATTCTTAAGACGCCCTGCAGCTTTACACACATTGGCTAAGGCGATTGGCCATCCGCTATGGAGAGCTTTCTAAGTACTTTGCCTTGCCTATAAAGAATTCTAGCTATCTCAACACTCCAGACCTTAGAGCGGATTGCGATAAAAGCACAAAAAAAAGGCAGCTGGGGTGCTAACCAACTGCCTTGGGAAGGCTTCTTTGACTCCTCATTTCCACTTACATCTCTGGAAAATCAACCTATGCAGTTTTTGGAGATGCGATCGCGAATGGATGGAATCATCGCCTTCCAATGGAGTTCTAACGACGGAAAATTGGAGGCAGATCTAGCCTGGGTAGGTCTTAGCCGTGACAGTGGCATCCCGAGTGAGCGCACCCCGTCGATTTATCTGCATGGTGACTGGCGCATGCATCACTGCAGTAGTACTGACCATCCTTTTGTACCGCCGAGCTAACATCCACAATGCACAGGCAAGGTTCACAGGCACACTTCATTTGGGTAACGGTAGTCATCAGCCATTCTCCCGGTAAATATCTGAACAACTATTCATATTTAAATCATACAACACCTGAGCAGGCGTTCATGGGTTGTGACAGAATCCTATACACATGGCAATCCGCTAGTCTGGATGTTGAAGACAGCTCAAAACCATGATTGGCAGGAGCAATGGGTCTGGAGCTTCTCCATGGCAGATTGCCGATCGCTATAGTGGAGACACGAACGAAAGAATTCACAATGCTTGCTCGCAAAGCGTCCACATCAAACAACCAGACAGAGCCAGCCAATAGCCGCTCACCGTTGCTGTGCGAAAAACCATGTTCGAGTGCCGATCTCAAGCCTGATGACGCAGTCCTTGCGCCGCTAGCCATCTCGACAGCCCAACGGATGGCTGAATTTTTTAGCGTATTGGCGGATGCCAACCGACTGAGAGTACTGTCAGTTCTGGCCGAGCAGGAATTGTGTGTTTGCGACTTGGCGGAGTTGGTAGACATGTCAGAATCGGCAGTCTCACACCAGTTGCGGCTACTGAGATCGATGCGGGTGGTGCGTTATCGCAAACAAGGGCGGAAGGTATTCTATATGCTCGACGATCGCCACGTGCTTGACATGTACAACACAGTTGCCGAGCACCTAAATGAACCCACGCCCTCGCCAGAATCGACATAAACCAGATTCAAGATCCCAGATTCACGATCGGCTCAAGATAAACTCGGTGCACAACTCAAGATAAACACTCGCAGAGTGCAAGGTGGCAAGCCCCCTAGTCTTAACCCCCTACTCCACCGTTACGGACTTGGCTAAGTTTCGGGGTTGATCCACATCCAGCCCGCGTAAGGCAGCGATGTGATAGGCCAGGAGTTGCAGCGGAATATTCGCCACCATCGGGGATAGAACCTCCGGCACTTCAGGAACCGGTAGGGTAATGTCGAACACCTCGCGAGCATGTTTATCCTGCTGGCTGACCACGCCGATCAGTAGGGCATCGCGTGCTTTGGCTTCTTGAGCATTGGAAATGACTTTTTCGTAGAGAGGTCCAGGCATCGCGATCGCCACCACAGGCACTTTTGGATCGAGTAGGGCGATCGGGCCGTGCTTCATTTCCCCCGCCGGATAGCCTTCCGCGTGAATGTAGCTGATTTCCTTGAGCTTCAGAGCCCCTTCTAACGCGATGGGATAGTTAATGCCGCGACCGATATAAATAAAATCACTGGTTTCGTTAAACCGATGGGCCAAGTTGGCGATCGCGTCCGCTTGGGTGGAAATCACGCTCTCCAGCAATGCCGGTAATTCTCGCAAACGATCGATCAGTTGAGCAATATCGTCGGCAGGAACCGTCTGCCGATGTCCGGCAAATTCTAATGCCAGCAAATAAAAGGTCAATAGCTGGGCGGTAAAGGTTTTAGTAGACGCAACGCCAATTTCAATCCCGGCCTTGAGATCGATGACCGTCGAAACGAGACGGCCAATGGTGCTGTCCACCCGATTGGTAATCCCCATCAAATGGTGGGTCGGGTCAGCAGCAGCCCGCTCCTTCGCCAACCGCAGTGCCGAGAGGGTATCGGCCGTTTCGCCCGATTGGGTGACACCAATGGTCAGGGTGTGGGGTTGTGCGGGGGGAGGAGAATAGCGATATTCAGAAGCGTATTGCACGGTGGTGGGAATACCCGCCAACTGTTCTAGCAAGTATTTGCCCACCAACGCCGCGTGCCAACTGGTCCCGCAGGCTACCACTTCAATCCGCTGGGTATTTGCCAATAGCGATGTCGGCAGGTTGAGGGATACGGGTTTTTCGGGATGGTCGGTAAGACGATGTTGTAAGCCAGAGCGAATGGTGGCAGGCTGCTCGTGAATTTCCTTCAGCATGAAATGGCGGAACCCCTGTTTTTCCACCATGACTGGATTCCAGGCCAATACTTGGGGCTGGTGAGGACGGGGTTCCCCAGCAAACGAAAAGATCTCTACGCCTTCAGGGGTCAGTTTGGCAATCTCGCCGTTGTCTAAGACCACGACGCGGTTGGTGTATTGAATTAATGCCGGAATATCGGAGGCAAAGAACGATTCTCCCTCGCCGTAGCCCAACACCAGAGGGCAATGCTGGCGGACAGCAATTAATTCGTTGGGATGGTCGGCGCTGGCGATCGCGATCGCGTAAGACCCCTCTAACATGCCAGTTGCTTGACGAACCGCTTCAAACAGAGGCAGGCCGGAATCCAGCAGATCCTCAATCAGATGGGGGACGACTTCTGTATCGGTTTCGGTGACAAATTCGTGCCCTTTGTCGGCAAGCATCTGGCGCAAATCGCGATAGTTCTCGACAATGCCATTTTGAATCGCGGCAATACGTCCGGATGGCCCGGTGTGCGGATGGGCATTGCGCTCTTCAGGCTTACCGTGTGTGGCCCAGCGAGTATGGCCCAGTCCCATGCGGGCAGTGGAGATAGCTGCGGGTTGTCCCTCCTGCAGTTTGGCCTCCATATTGCGCAGCTTGCCTTTGGCTCGCACGCGATACAGGGTGGAATCTTCGACCAGGGCAATTCCAGCCGAGTCGTATCCGCGATATTCCAGCTTGCGCAGCCCATCAATCAGGATAGACACAGCGGCTTGGTTGCCGATATATCCAACAATTCCGCACATAAATTTGCGTCCTCAACACATACTCGCAGTCACGATCGCGGCCCTAGATTCAGTAGGCTTCATTGTTTGAGGCTATATCTAAGAGGCTTCATATTCAGAGCTCGGCCGTTGTGGCCAGCTTGTATCTTCGAGATTTGGATCGGTATCTCACCAGAATTGCACCCTAATAGGCTGCCATCAAGCCCGATTGCACCGCTCTGTTTGCTGCACTTGAAGGCGATAATACTTCGATCCGCAACCAGAGGCGCTGTCGAATACCGCAACCTGATTTGCATGACAACCCGAACTCGATAGCCCTTATCCCCAAACCTTCTCCCAAGGGAGGAGAAGGAAGCAAGAGACTTCAACTTGAATCGCTTTGTTGTGCTGGGTGGCGAATATAGCGAATTGCTATGTCTTGCTCCAATGGTTTCGTCGAACTGACGTCATTACAGAGCCTGCATTGCGGAGGGTTGCCAACGTTCAAGAAGTATTACTGCAGGTGTTGTAGTTGCAACCGAAGGTCCCATCACTGACAGCGACTCAATCGCGGCAAAGGGTTACAAAGAGCGGCAGACAGCTTTTTTCTCAAGATCGATACGGGCGATCACCCGCTGTATTCTCAAGCTTTCATCAGCAGTCAACTATCGTCCAAGCGGATAGCATTACTTGCGGGTGATTTGCTCGCGGGGAATCCTCACGCACTGTAGGTGTTTATGGCCGCAGCAACCTCACGCTGGGAGCTAGTGCTTTGTCAGGCTTGCTATGAGGGGAGATATCAACCACTCATGCATTGCAGCAAGCCCGAGAGAGGGCAATCGGCTAGCACTTCTATGCAGGCAGACTACTAGACTCGATTCCGCATCTGATTGCTTCTAAGTTTTTTCTTCTCAGCATTCACGTCTAGTTCAGTCGAATCCGTTGTCACATTCTTTCGGTTGTCATGTCATACCGACCCCGTCGCCCGGACGCAAATAGATCTCGCCCGTCAAACAATCCCCACCACTCTTCCAGAGCCCGCCGTTCAAAAGCGCGTCCTTGGCTACTACTAGCATTGACCCTCGCAGGATTCGCGGTGGGTTCCAGCTTGGCCTGGCTGGGAACGAATTTGCCTGCTCTACTCCCCTTTCAACCGGCAATCACCCAGGTGGAATCGCTCGATGGCACTTCCGGTGGGGAGGGGCTGGCAATCGGGTCATCCGCTGCTGATGACATTGTGTCTGAGGATGATGTCGAGCCTGGAGATGCAGTCGGTGAAACCAGCGGCCTGATACCGGTTGCCAATCCTCAACGGCCCTATGACATCCATCCGTGGGCCAAACAGTCTTACGTGCCGGTCGTGATGTATCACGACGTAGTCGCGGAGACGAAAGAGGTCTGGTTCGACCATACGGCAGCGGAACTGCGACGGGATTTTGAAGCAATTGAAGCTGCGGGAGCCACGCCAATCACCATCACCGACCTGTACGAACACCTGCGCAATGGCAAAGATTTGCCCGAAAAACCGATTGTCTTGACCTTTGACGACGCTTACCAAGGACTGTACGACAACGCATTTCCAATGCTGCAGGAGTTTAATTTCCCGGCGACCTACTACGTTCAAACCGGTTTTGTGGGAGTTCCTACTAGCAAGGACCACTTTACGTGGGAACAAATGCGAGAGATGGAGGCTAGCGGTTTGATTGAGTTTGCCGCCCACACCATTAGCCACCCAGAAGATCTGCGCCTATTGGACGATGACACCTTACGGCGGGAAATTTTTGAATCGAAGCGGGTTCTAGAAGAACAACTGGGGCACGAAATTCTGCATTTTGCCTACCCGGCGGGGAACCGCGACGATCGCGTGATCGAGATGGTGGAAGAGGCCGGCTATATTATGGCCACCACGATGGATGCCGGGTATACGGGACAGTCTTCTAACTTGCTTGAGGTACAACGATTTAACCAGTTTCGACTGACCGAAGCGTTGATTGGAGCCAAAGCTGTCCAACAAGGGGAATGGCATTCCTACCCGTTGGACGCAACCGCTCCGGTGGAGCTAGAAGAGGACACCGTCGACGACGTCCATCTATTTTTGATGCGCGGGGGGCGGGCCGCCACCGTTCATGCCGATGCCCGCTATGACGTCAGCACCTTGATCGATCGCTATCAAGCCACTGCTGGCATCAATGGCAGCTTCTTTTCCCTGCCGTGGATCTACGCCTCCAGCAACGTCATGGTGGGGCCGGTGCAGGCTGCCAATAACGGGATTTTTGTCCCCGGTCGCGAAGAGGACAATCGTGCTATTCGCGGGCGTCCACTGGTGTTGATGGGTCAAGATCGTCTCAGCTTCGTCCCCTTCCACCCCGAGCTAATGAACGATCCGGACTTCATTCAGCAAATGATGCCCGATGTGACCGATCTATTCGTTGCGGGGCTGTGGCTGGTGAAGGATGGCCGCGCTCTATCGCTAGAGGAATTAGAGTCATTCCATTTATCGAGTGCCGCCGAGGCAAGACCCCGCGTCTTTTTTGGGGTCGATCGCCAAAATCGCCTGGTGGTTGGTGTCACAGACACCCACATTTACAGCCTCAAACTGGCGCAAATTCTGCCCAAATTGGGAATCCAGGAAGCCATTTTGCTGGATTCGGGCTTCAGTAGCTCCTTAGTGCACGAAGGGGAGATTCTAGCCACCGGCCACGCCACTGCCGAGCAGCCCAGCCGCCCCGTCCCCCACGCCATCCTGCTGTACGACCTCTACAAGCTGGCACAAACACCTCCCAACCGCGATCCTCTGGCTCGCTTGGTCAAAACCGTCCCTGCCGATTCACAGACAGAGACGGAGCAGATCTTGCAGTCGGTACTAGATGGGGACAGCGTGTTTGAGAAGGGCGATCGCGGATCGGCGGTACTAGCCTTGCAACGAGGACTAGAGATGGTGGCGATCGCCAATGGAGAAAACAGCCCGCTGCCTTCGGGGGCCGATGGTGTCTACGGAAATGAAGTTGTCTCAGCAATTGCTCCATATCTAGCAGGAGGGCTGCCCGGTTCCGGACACCTGACCCATTCCAGGCTCTCCGATACGGGAACTCTCTCTAGCGAATCAAGCGCCCCGATTGCTTTGGGCTCTCCGGGGTTCGCCGACAGTCATGTCGCAACGGAGTCTACTGGTAGGACAGTGAGCGATGTATCGGGAGCTAGCGACTTGGCAGGAACAACGATCGATCGGCAAACATTGCGGGCCTTGCTCGATGCGGTGGAAAATTTGCCGTCGTCTGTGCTTGTGGATCTAGAGTTGCCGGTGGGGCGTTCTCATATTCAATCGATGGGGAGAGGAGGGATTGAAGATGGGGAACGGGGGATTATTCGGTGAGGGGATAGGTGGTGTTTGAGGGGGGGGCAATTGTCTTTGGTCATTTGGCCTTGGTAATAGTTCTTCTAGAGGTCACTCTTCTGTTAAATTTTCAGATACTGCTGGGCGTGACGCTGCGGAAGAGGGGCGGTTGAACAACCAGCGGTCGACGGGGAAGCGAGCTTCAGCCGCTGCATCTGTGAGGGCGATTGTGGGTAGCTGGGGATGAGACATATTGATATAGTCTACGTCGCTAGGCTGGCAATTGCAGGGGCCATCGTAAAGACCGCTCAACTGATTGAGTCCCTGCAGTCGTTCTTTCACAACCCGTGCCAGTGGAGAACGCCCCAGAGGAGTATCGGGGTGGGTGCCTTCGGGCAGTTGGCCAAAGTGGACCTCTCCCAATTCGGTCTGCAATATCAAGTTGGTGGGGTTGCGCCAGTCTACCGTGCGAATAGCTACAACGCTGTGCTGCAACACAAATAACAACTCTGCCCAATCCCGCTTTTGTGCCGGTTCCCATCCCATCACAATCAGGGTCGGCCATTCAGACGCGCTCTCCACAGACAAGTCCGTGCTGTCCACCCACTGTCCTTCGGTGTCGATGAAACCAGGGGTTCCGGCCACTCGCCCGACGGCGATCGCCTGACGTTCTTCCACCTCAGCCGAAATATGCGGTGGGAACAGCTGTCGACGCACGCTAACAGACTTGAGAAAAGGGTTTTCAAGCATCGCGGCTTCCACCCGATGGGGTTCCACCTGCCAGATGTAGAGAGAATCAATGGGTGGAACAAAGGCCAGAATATCTCGATCGTCTAGCAGGTCATTCCCCTGGATGCGAACGCTATTGGCCACCTGCACTTTCCAGCAGGGTAGGCGGGCAACATACACCCCTCCAACCAATAAACCTGCGGTTAGAGTCCAGCGCCACAACCGACTTTGCAATTGATGGCGTAATTGTTGACGCACTTGCTGTCGGCGCTCTTTCAAGTGAGTACGCGTGGTGGACTTCAGCTCCGACATGATTGTGTAAATCCGCGTGACTTGATTGGTGAAGGTCGCTCGTTCGGTTCGGATGTTGCCAGTGAAAGTAGCGGGTGGCTGAGAATGTCAGGCTAATGTAGCCCAACCGTACAGGTTGGCGAGCCGCAATTAACGCGCTCCTATCTCCATCCTCACGGACTTCAGACCGGTACGCTTGCGTATTCTCTCCACGAGCCTATTGCGGATTTTACTCGGTGCTCTCCGAATAGCCACTGAGAATCGCCCCCTCAGAGACCAAAACGGATTCACGAAACGCTAAATTTGACTGAAGTTATCTATGCTTGGCAGGTTGTCGGTGTGATTTCGACGGTGACGAGCGGCTGATTATTCCGATCTACCAGAATGTATTCCAGTTCAATGCCGCGATCGAGTACGTAGAGAATTTCTGGATTGGGGCAAATAATACGAGTGAAGGAATCTTTGAAAAATCTCGAATTGAATTGATTGGCGTCTAGATCGCTTACAGAAATCTCTAACATCCGTCCTTGGTAAGACAGGCGATTGCCGTAAACGCTAGTAGATACCAACTCGGTATGTTGGTCGAGTTTGAGGGGGAGAGTTTGGTTGAGTCGATCGGAGATGGTGGTGAGGGGAATGCCGTCGATGGAAGCGACGGGGGCGGCAGAGCTAGAGGATGAATCTGCTAGGCCGACCAGTTGTTGGCGGTAATCGAGCAATTCGGGAGTAGAACCTTGGCTGTCTATCAGGTGATCGACGATCGCGATGGCATTGTCCCAATTTTGAGCGTTGACGGCGGTTTGTAACTGGCTATCTAGGCTTTGGGGGGCGGCAGTGCTGGTGCTGAGAAGACTCAGGAATGCGGCTGCACCGATGGAAGCGATCGCCCGTCTGAAGACCATAACGTGTCCTGCTAGATACCGGCCTTAACCTACCCAGGCGGCCAGGGGGAACGGAGTGCGATTGTGATGGTTTGATAGCATTTGTTTAGAATTAGAGATTCTTATTCATAGTTCGGAAGAATCGCTTAGATCTGGCTCAAACATTGATTGATCGCTCACTCAGATGTTTCTATGACACGGCGTTGCACAAATGAAGTATTGAATAGATTCCTCACAGCAAATCTTGCTTTTTTGAGGTACTTTAAAGGGCCTACAGCTAGCATTAGAATCTGTCAGAATTTTTCAGCTTCATCCTCTGAATATGCAACGCCGATTTTTGTTTATCGCTCTGGGATCAATACCATGTCAATGGCATGAATAACACCATTGCTTGCAGTGATATCTGCTGTGCTAACAGTAGCGTCATTGATAGTGACTTGATCGCCAACTTCTACCTGTAAGGGTAATCCCATTGCCTTACTGTCTACAGCTCCAGAAGAAAGCTGGTCGGAGGTTACACTACCACCAATAAAGTGATAGGCAAGAATGTCAAATAACATCTCTTTGTTTTCAGGTTCAAAGAGACTATCAACTGTTCCTTCAGGCAATTGCTCGAAAGCTTCATCCGTAGGAGCAAAGACAGTGAATTCTTTACCATTGGTTCCATCAAGCAATCCAACCCAACCGGCATATTCCAGAAGGGAAGCAAGAGTTTTAAATGAATCATTTGAGCTGGCAATCTCGGCAATGCTTTCAGCACTCGCACTCCGAACGGATAAAGAGGAAGCGACAAGTAAGCTGGCAATCCCGACACCGGTAAACTTCAAAAATTTAGTGGTGGCTCTAGCAGAAATCATCATGGATTAAAAATCCCTCATAGGTAGAAACTTACGACCTTAGCTGCCACGAGTCACTGATAACTCAAATTAGCTAAATCGAAACTTATGTTCAGCTTCAGGATTCCATGTAATTCTGAGTTCAACATTAGTTTGTTGTAAATGAAGGCTTAAGACACTGAGGAACAGCTTAAAAGCCTCTCTCAGATTGGCCTCACTCAATTTGTATAGCAATCCACTGTAAGGTCTGGAGGGTTGAGACTGGAACAGTACTTGATTTTCAAGGACAAGTAGTCAGGAAAGTCTCCATAGCGGATTGCTGACCGCTATAGGTACTGGATAGAGGCTGGTTTCAGCATCTAGTTGCAGGACATATTGCTGGAGTCGCCTCTAGGCGAAGAATTGGCACGATAGTCGGCATGCTTGTTAGCGATCGACAGTCGGCTTGTGCTGACTTCATAAAACCCAGGAGTGATATCAAAGAACTGAGCTAGGCTTCATCTGTGTGCCGCTTGTGCGGGCAAATTTTGGGTGAGTTGTGACGGCGTCTCAGAAAGAACTACAAAGTGCTCTGCTGTATTTTGCCTATTGCGGGAAGGCAAAGCTGTTTGGGCAAGAGATTGAATCGGGAGATGCCAAATTAGGGCGGGAGTTAGCGGGCCGGTTTGTGAAAGGGGGAGATCCGCTGTCGATCGCCGAGGAAGCCCAGGCGTTCGAGCTGGTGAAGAAGTACCGCAAGCCATTGGCAAAGGCGGGGGTGAAGGTGCCCAAAAAGCTGCCGGATCGGCTGGAGATCGAGCAGCAGGAGGACGGGATTTGGCTGGTGTCAAATTGTCACAAGGGGACGGGGTATACGGTAACGATCGCGGAGGGGCAAAGCACCTGTACCTGTCCGCAGTTCAAGTTCAAGCGGGATTGCAAGCACCTCAAGGCGGTGTGGCAGCAGGAGTTTGCGACGGCACGGGAGCGAGAGATTGTTCTGGAGGAAGAGTCTGAGGGTGATTTATTGCTTGGGGAGCAATTCACGTCCCGTGAATTGACTGAGAGCGGGAGCGAGAGTCCACCTGCCGAAATTGTTGATAACGAAGACAACCAGCCGGCATTAGCAACGGCAGACATAGAGATTGATATTCCTGACGTGTTGCCGGGGATTCAGTTGACGGTGCAGCAGTGGCAGTCGCTGCAGGAGTTGGAGGCGTTTGTGGAGGGGGACGAGCGGCTGTATTTGCTGACAGGGTATGCAGGGACGGGGAAATCGACGTTGTTGCAGGCGCTGATCGTGCGGTTGCAGGAGATGGGGGACGATCGCACCATTGCCCTGACGGCATTCACGAACAAGGCAAAGAAGGTATTGGAATCTATGACGGCTAAGTGGGGGCTGGATGTGGATTGTTTGACTTGCTGTCAGCTATTGGGGATTCGACCGGCGATTAATCCCGAGACGGGGCAGCAGGAGTTTAAGCCCGATCGCGCCTTTCAAAGTCAGATCGATAAGTACGCGCTGGTGGTGGTGGATGAGTGTTCCACGATTGGGGAGGAGATGTGGGCAGCGCTCCTGAATGCGGTGACGGGGCTGTTTAAGGATGTGAAGCTGCTGTTTGTGGGCGATCGGGCGCAGTTGCCGCCGGTAAATGAGACGGAGTCGCCTTGTTTCGAGCAGATTGGGCAGGCGACGCACCTCACAGAAGTGGTGCGGTACGGGAATGCGATCGGGCGGGTGGCGGATCGGTTGCGGCAGAACATTCACGCGCCTTATTTACCTCGGTTTCATTCTCAGGTGACGAAAGACGGTAATGAGGGGGTGATGGTGATGGAGGCAAGGGAGTGGCACCGTTCGCTGATGGATGTGTTCGAACGGCTGCAGGGGGGTGGGGAGTTTGAGCGGGTGCGGGCGCTGGCCTATACGAATAAGCGGGTGGCGGCGCTGAACGGGATGATTCGGCGGGCGGTGTATGGCGATCGGGCGGGGCGATTTGTGGTGGGGGAGCGGTTGATGGCCTATTCCCCTTGTTTGAGGGATGACACGGTGTTGTTGTCGTCCTCGGCGGAATGCACAGTGCAGGATGTGCAGATGGGGAGATATGAAGGCTGGCGGGTGTGGAATTTAGAAATTGAAGATGAGGAGGGGCGCTGGCGGCAATTGCGGGTGTTGCACGAGGGGATGGCGACGGAGTTTCAGCGGCGGCTGCGGGGTTTGGCTGATGCGGCGCAGTGGAAGGAGTTTTGGGAGTTAAAGAATGGGTTTCACGATTTGCGATATGCCTATGCGTTGACGGTGCATAAGTCGCAGGGGAGCAGTTTTGAGGAGGTGTATGTAGATGTGCGGAATTTTGAGGTGAATCGCAGTGCGGTGGAGCGGAATAAGTTGTGCTACGTGGC
>JBFRWD010000005.1:0-52316 GCA_051439425.1 Synechococcus sp. | reverse complement strand
AAGTACCACCTCACCGCCATGATGATGATCGACGGAGGGAAGTGACGACACTTGAACGGAGTGTCTGCTGGCATCAATTAGCTAATTAGGCAGGGCACAAGGGCCTAGACTAGCACCTCGCTTGAGTCACTTCGAAGTTTGCAGTCATGATGAGTTGTCAAGGTTCAGTGAGCAATCGCATTTCTGTTCTCGTCTTCGAACTGCAAAAGCTGGCAGGAAGCGCTCAATCTGAATATTGCTGGCTAAATCAATACGCCAGACTTCGCCTGAGTGAAGTAGCGCTCTATTTGAGAGCTCTCGCTTTTGTTTGACAATCCCGCCTGAACAAGAGAGAAGAATAAATATAAAAACACTCTTAAGAAAACAATTGCGAAGGCAAGAGACGTGAAGCACTGGGGAAGGCTAGAAGCATGGAAGTAATTGCAAGTTAGAGATGAAAGCTACAGGGGCAACAGTACTAGAGCTGGCTTTACAGGCGGCACTTAGAACAGCGGTTAGGGCACACCGGGAACAGCACAATTTAGCCACACTAAACCCAACTCCTGAACGCCAAGAAAGGACAGAACTTCTATACTCCCAAAGAAACTCTTTGCATCGGATGCTTACTGGTTACCAAGAAAAGACCAAAGAGATGCGTGCGCATCTCTTTGGTCTCATTTAGTTGCAACATATTGGTATTTTATAAAAGTTAAAAGTCAAGTGAGTCGTTATTCTACCTACGACTATTCAGGTTTTTCCATTTTCGCCTTGGCGAAAGTTCGCCAAGGCGCCCAACTTAACTGAGCGAAAAAGCAACTAGCCAGTAACTCCCCAATAATCAATCTGCAGCAGATAAGTAGCCCAATCGAATTAAACGCAAGATAGAAATCTGACAGCCCTTACAAGGCCTCAGGCCTTTGCAACATTCATTAGGACGACCTACTTACAAGGGCGATCTGGCTCCAAGTTTGGGAACGCGGTTTCATCGCCTCTCGATAGGTGCTCGCTGACATCAAATGTCGTCTTGGACAGAAGTGATTTCTAATAGGTCCAAAGCTGACAGAAACCTCTGGCTATGACTCATTAGATTTGTATCGTTTCATTTGTGGCTCCCGATATGTGATGGGTTGGTGGGAGGCCTTCTGCCCGATTATTCAACCCCTTGTGTTGTCTATGTTCCACGCTTGGCATCACCTCTCGATGGGCGGCAGAGTAACTTCTCAGTATTCATGACGATTCTGACTTCATCCACATGGCTGAGTTTGTCTCCGGCACGAGCAAAGCGGCGTTTCAATTGATGGCATACGATTGGCTGAATTTATGACACCAGCGGCGGATGCTTTCATAGCTAACTGATATGCCTCGGTGAGCCAGGAGTTCTTCCACGTCCTGGTAACTCAAACAGAAGCAATAGTAGAGCCAGACTGCGTAACTGATGACAACAGCGGGAAAGCGGTGGCGAGAGTAGCAAACAGGTCGATTATCCATCTCTTCATTCGTTCAGCTCAGGCTACCTGCCAGTTAAGGTGACAGAGCCGGTACACCTTAGCGATTGTCCAATTGAGAGATACTAAATTGAGAGATGACCATTTCAGCGATGGTTTCTCTCTAGGATTCTAACTGTTGTGTATAACGAGCTATAGCAGTCGCTATACCGCTGCGGACATTTCAGTTTGTTCAACCTTGACTGTAATAGAAAACCCTTGTCCTTACTGAAGTAGCAAACTATAGAGTGTAGAGGTGTTAATCAACATCATGCGCAGTGCAATATTTCATCTTGCATTTCCCGTTGCCGACATTGCGACAACGAAACAGTTTTACGGCAAGGGCCTGGGATGCCAGGTGGGTCGAGAAACAGTCGCTTCAGTCATTCTCAACCTCTACGGCAATCAACTGGTAGCCCATGTCACCCATCAGCCACTTGAGGCTCAACAGGGCATCTATCCCCGTCACTTTGGATTAGTCTTTACCGATCTGGAGGAATGGGAGGCATTGCGCGATCGCAGCCAGACCCATCAGCTTGAGTTTTTCCAGCAGCCCAAGCAGCGCTTTATTGGAGAAATCACCGAGCATCGCACATTCTTCTTAGCCGACCCGTTTCACAACCTCTTGGAGTTCAAACACTACACCCATTTTGAAAGCGTGTTTGGGGCCAGGGAATTTGGATTGGTGGGCGATCTCAGTTAAGGGAACGACCCTATCTCTTTAGTTCAATCCATCTCGAATCAATCCATCTCGTGCCAACATCGCACTACCGTAGGCGGCCTCGGTTTGGGGTGAAACTGCTACGGGACCTCCCAAGTTTCGGGCTCGAATCGCAGTCCAGGTTTGATTCTTTGCCCCCCCTCCTGCTGTCAGTACTTTGGTCACGACCGGGGCTCCCAAGGTTTGGAGGAGCCGATATCCTTGTGCTTCAATCCTCGCCATCCCCTCCAACAGACCATGCAAAAACTCCGCATCATCAACTGGGCGCGGGGTGAGTTTAGGGGCAAATTCGGGGTCGTTGATGGGAAAACGTTCTCCGGGTTCGAACAGAGGGTAATACTGTAACGGGCTAGCGATCGCCGGATCGATGCGATCGCTCAGCACCTGTAATTCTTCATCCGTAAAATACCGCTTCAGCACTGCACCTCCAGTATTCGAGGCCCCACCCACCAACCATCGATCGGCCAATCGATGGCTGTAAATACCGCGATCGCGATCCTCCACCCGATGGCGACTGAGCAACTTGATCGCCAATGAAGATCCCAATGAGGTGACCGCCTGACCGCACTCCTTGGAACCACTAGCCAAAAAGGCCGCAATACTATCGGTGGTTCCAGCCTTAACCTGGCAGTGGCGGGGAAATCCGTAGCATTCAGCAATATCGGGGCGAATGGTTCCGACGGCAGTGCCAGGAGCCAAGACAGTGGGTAGATAGTCGCCAAGCGAGCATCCCTGTATTTCGAGCGATCGCACCCAGTCCGGCCACTGGAGAGTGTCTACGTCATATCCCAACTTGAGACAGTTGTGATAGTCGCTCATCCCCAACTGTCCATGTAGCAAAAAGCCCAGCCAGTCTGCCTGACTGAGACCGTAGGCTCCTTGCGCCGCACAATCTTGCGCCAGCATCTGCTCCAACAGCCAGCAAAGTTTAACGAGCCCAGACGTTGCGTTCAGTGTGATGTGTTGGTCAGGAGCATATCGTTCGAGCAGCGGCAGCAGTCTCCGCGCCCGAGCATCGTTGTACATCAATGGTGCCAGAACGGGCTGACCGTGGGTATCGCACAACAACGTTGTGGATGACGTTCCGTCAATGGCGATCGCCTGTACTTGCTGACGCCTCTCGCGCGGCAGGCGATCGAGGAGAGTCCACAGAGTAGATTGCCAATCATTTGCGACATTCTGCTCAGACAGCGGTGGATACTCGCATCTCGATTGAGCCTGGGTACAACCACTAGCGTCGATCGTGATCGCCCGTGCCCCAGAAGTGCCAAAGTCTATCCCGAGAAATAGATCCACAGCCGGTACCATCTGATGCCCTAGTAAATATACGGAATTTTCAATCAGGAAGGCATCACTCACGTGGTAACCCCCTAGACTGCCTGGAGCTCATAGTGCTGCTGGCAATACGCAGGTAACCTTTACAGCTTGGGCTATGGTCCCGGAAGATGGCGCGCTATCTGTAAGCCTCAATCGCCCGTACGCCCAACCTCCCTACCGGTCATTTTCAGGATCGAGATGGTCATACTAAACCTGCTTCCACGCAACTGACGCTAGCGAGTTGCTCTAATAGCTAGCTGTATGCATGGTTTTCCTTTAATTCCGCCCCTGACACTATGGCCAACATCAACGGCACTTCCCGCGCAGACGTTCTCAACGGCTTTGCGAGTAACGATTTCATTAGAGGGTTGGGAAGCAGCGATACGATTAGTGCCTCTGCGGGGAATGACAGAGTCCTCGGCGCAAGCGGTGCAGATTATGTTCTCGGAGAATCGGGTGCCGACACCCTAGAAGGAGGCAGCAGCAGAGACACCCTCAAAGGAGGCCGAGGAAACGACCTCCTGGATGGAGGCAGTAACAATGATTGGCTAATCGGGGGAAGCGGAAACGACCTCCTGGATGGAGGCACGGGCAGCGACACCCTAAATGGAGGCCAAGGAAATGACAAGCTAAATGGCAACCGTAATAATGATTGGCTTGCTGGGCGAAGCGGAAACGACACCCTAAGTGGAGGCAAGGGGATCGACACCCTAAATGGGGGCTCGGGGAATGACAAACTTTCTGGCAACAGTGAGGATGATTGGCTGCTGGGGGGAAGCGGAGATGACACCCTAACCGGCGGCACGGGGACCGACACTCTTGATGGCGGTATCGGTCGGGATGTGTTTAGTTTTGTGCCTGGACAAGGCACTGACGAGATTCGTAACTTTGAAGATGGCTTAGACCTTATTCAAATCGGTGGTGGCATCACCTTTGCCGACCTCGACATCAGCGACCTGTCTGGAAATACCGTCGTTACCCTCAACAAGCCTGGAGACCCCAATGATGGGCAGATCCTGACCATCTTACGAGGCATAGCTGCAGCCAATATCACTCGTGTAGATTTCATCCTGCCCAACGTTGCCCCCAACGCCCAAAATGACTTTCTGAGCGGGCTTGAGAACGCCGTCATTATGGGGGATGTCTTAGCAGATAACGGTACTGGCGTTGATTTTGATTTTGATGGGGATCCCCTCATCGTTACCAGCATCAATGGGAGTAATGCTTCCGTCAATAATGCTGTTACCTTGCCAGAATCAGGGGCCATCCTCACGGTCAACAGTGATGGCACGTTTACCTACGACACCAATGGCCAATTCGACACACTGCCGAGTGGTGCAAGTAGCGTTGATAGCTTCACCTACACCATCACTGACCAGGTAGGTGGCTCTAGTACCGGGACTGTCTCCCTTTCGTTCACAGGTGTCAACAATTCCCCCACTGTCGCAGTCAATACTAGAGCCACTCTTGATGAAGCGGATTCTCTTATTCTTCTGAATACTCAACTAAATGGAGCAGATCCAGATGACAGTGGTGCAGGTCTCTTATATTCCATCACGGGAGCGACCAGCAACGGACGCGTTGAGCTAACCACTAATGAGGGTACTGGTATCCAAGACTTTACTCAAGCGGATATCGATAATGGTGTGGTGCGATATGTCCATAACGGTAGTGAAACAAACACAGATAGTTTCACGTTTGAGCTGTCGGATGGTGGCGAGGATGGTGCCAGCGCTGCAACCGGTACGTTCATCTTCACAATCAACCCCGTTAACGATTCCCCCACGGCAGTTGCTGATTCCTTCACGACTAACGAAGACACTGCCTTCACGGGCAACGTCATAGACGGTAGTCTCAGTGGCTCCACTCCTGATTCTGACGCTGAAGGGGACACTCTCACGGTGGATACCACTCCTGTCAGTGGACCCAGTAACGGAATCCTCTCCCTCAACACCAACGGGACCTTTACCTACACTCCCAATGCCAACTTCAACGGTACTGATAGCTTCGAATACAGCATTTCTGATGGCAATGGCGGTACCAGTACTGCTAACGTCAATATCACCGTTAACTCTGCCAACAATGCTCCTGATGCGGTGGATGACACTGTCCTTGGTCCTCCACCATTCATCCCAATCCCTATCAATATTTTGGGCAATGACTCAGACCCGGATGGGGACAGTATCTCTATCGATTCTTTTACCCAACCTACGTTTGGCTCCGTAGCGAATAACGGTCGAGGCACCCTAGAATACACCAACACCAACTTCTTCGGCGATGGGGACCCCGATTCCTTCACCTACACCATTTCGGATGGCAACGGCGGATTCGATACTGCAACCGTCAACATCACCTTCTTAGGAAACGTTTAACTCATCCCCAGCGATTGCCATACAGGTCTATTATTTCATCTCTACCGAGCCGCTTCCGCGAAGTAGAACAACGTCAGCTCGACAGAGTGAGCCTCAAAGAAAAAGGGCCGTATCCGTCTGATGCTACGTCTATTGGGCCGAGATCGGAGACTAAGCTCTTCGCTTACTTTTCTTTAGAAACACTATCTTAGGAAGGTAGAACTCGAACTCTATGCATTGATGCTCGATCCCATATATACTCAGTCTCGCCATCTTAACTGATGGTCTAATGGGACACAATTTTCCTGGCAACAATTTCATTCTTAAGCATAGAACCAAACTCCTATTCGCTATTTTGATTTCAGAATATTTCTTTCATTAATAAGATCTGAAATCCTTATAGAGCTGTTCAAAAAAATCAAACAGCCAATTGAACTAGTATGTTTTATAGAACCGGCAATATCACCTTAACCAAGACGAGCAATCCCAGCCAAGAATTTTCTCAAGCCGTTGAATCTCATCAGAAAAAACATCTACAAGATATTGGTATTCTCTCTCTGTCATTTCAGTTGTATACGGAATTGAGTGAGCATCAATACAAGCAACATCAGAGAAATCATCAACACCTAAGAAGGATGCGATTTCTCTTAAAGTCTCGATAGGGTTTTCTCTAAGGTTCTCACTCTTAATAATGTAGGTTTGCCGTTTTGGGAAAAAACACCAAATCCTTTCAAGCTGTTGACAGTAGAATCCTCGATCTATATATGAGTAGACCCTATGCTGAAGTGGGTATGACTCCCTACATCTTTCAGTCTCATTAGAGATCGCATCCCAAAAAGAGAAAGAATCATTACCTCTGCTTCGCTCCATATTCCAATGAGAAAATGCTCGCTCGATTGGATTTCTAAGGAGGATGATAAATTTCATTTTGGGATTATACTGCCAAATTCTTTTCGGTGAAGATTTCCAATACATATAAATTGGAGTAGCCTCGCCAATTATTTTCACTTGCCGTTCGCGATCGAAAAAACTATGATATTTATCATAATCAACTGACTCCAAAAAATTTTTCTCACGATCGAAGAAATGAACTTCCTTTTTTGTCGCCATCATCATATCTGGATGTTTTCTAAGATATATGTCTAGTGCTGATGTCCCTCCCTTTTGAGTTCCTGCAACAACAAACCCAACTCGAATGTTCGTCGTCTCTGTTCTGCGAAAGAAGTTCATAATATGATTGTCTCGTCAAAAGAATATACATAGAGCTTCTCAACATTAAAACCAAGAGTTCACAAAAGGGATAGAGAATGTAGGAATCCAAGATGATTTCATCAAGAGTGGAAAAAGCATCCCAGTCTTACAAGGTGAAATGAAAAAACATCGAGTGTAGTCCCGAACATCTGGATAGGAAGCAGTAAAGATGCGGCGAGAGAGGATGAAATATCGCAAAGTTCCGCCAATTGGGAATGTCGTCCAGTTACAGTAGTCGGTGCGAGTTCACTCGTACGAATAAGGAGCTAGCGAGTTGAAAAAGGTCCATAAAGTTAACCGGATGAGACCAGAAGAGACTACACCCATACATCATTGTCAGCCGTTCTCTCTCCCCCAGCATCTCCCGTATCCACGATCCCTTTGGGTTCAACCAACAACATATGGCATTCCCGTTCCGCATACGGCTTGTGTTCGACCCCTTTGGGAACCACAAACATTTCTCCAGCAGATAACTCCACAGTCCCATCTCGAAAAGCGATCGCCATTTTCCCATCCAGCACAATAAATACCTCGTCAGTATTGGGATGGTCGTGCCAACCAAAATCCCCTTGAACTTTCACGAGCTTGAATTGGTAATCGTTCATTTCAGCAATCACTCTAGGAGGCCAGCGATCGCCAAACAGAGCCAGCTTCTCCTGAAAATTGAGCGGTGCATAAGTCATCTTGCAGCCCTCGAACCCAACCAGCTCGATTAAACAATGGATTCTGTTCCCTCTCACGTGCCTCTAGAATCAACCGCAATGCCAACTTGACGCAAGTCGATCGCGAACCCTGCTGTCACTAGATAAACCGCATCAGAAAGAGCTCCCACCCGCTGGTTCAATAAACCCATGCGATCGCGAAACCGTCGTCCCAGCTCGTATGCAGGCACCACCGACCAGCCCACTTCTTCCCCCACAAACACACAATTCGCAGCACAATCCCGCAGCGCCTGCAACAACTGTTCCACCTGGTCCTGCCAGATGGCATCATCGCATTCGATCCAATTGGCCACCCACGTGCCCAACGAATCAACCAGATAGGTCTGGCCACAAGTGGCTGCTGCGATCGCCTGTGGTAATTCCACTGGAACTTCTAGGGTTGTCCAATCATCTGGGCGCTGCTGCCGGTGGAGATCGATCCTCGCTTGCCATTCTTCATCGTCAGGACTACGGCGAGCGGTTGCCACATAGGTCACAGATTGCCGGAAACTTGCGGCAAGCGATTCGGCAAACCGACTTTTACCACTTCGGGTAGGACCAGTGACGAGGGCGAGCGCTGCCACAGAACAAGCCTAAAATAATAAATCTCCCCCTCTCAGGCTGGCTGCAACGTCTAGAAACAATGATGGAGTTAGCCAGAGCAAGCCTGAAAAATAAATCTAAGCAATGCGGGTGCCATCCACCAAAACTAAATCCTGACCGTCCTGTTCCGCCCACAAATCCCAAAACTGCCCGGTTTCAATCCCAGGCAAAAAACCTTGTACAGGAATCTTCAACGGAGGAAACGTACGAGGGCCGCTGGGCTTGCGACCAATCGACACCATCAGCACATTGCCCCGCGCCTCGACATTGCCGCGCAGGTTAAATCCAGCCTCCGCATCTTCAGGAGCCGGCAAATATCCCTCTTCCGGCTCCCCTTCAGCATCAGTGGCAATGCGCACGATACCGTATCCCATGCGATCGTCACGGGGCTGAGGATGAACGTAAAACCAGTAGGTGGCACCGCTTTCCACACAGTGATTGAACTTTTCCAGCAGCTCGATGCGACCAGGAGTGACCGGGTGTTCGCCACCGTCTTCAGTAATTAAGGTTGCCTGCGCATAGCCTTGGCTGGCCTCAAGTCTGCCTTTGATAAACCCGATCGCACGATATTGTAGGTCGTTTTTGGGGGCGGGAATTGGCAGCATAAGCGCTAGTTCAGCAGGGTAAGAGTGTCTATCTAGGCTACAGCAGGAATTTCCCCTCGAAAAGAGGTACGAACCAGGAAGATGCTCGATTCAGCCATCCACATGCTGCTGGTATGGATCTTGATGGGTCCAGTGAATCTCGCCCCCTTGCGGATTCCATTCGTATTCACCCAAAAATCTCACCTCATCTCCTATATGCACCGAAGTAACCCTAGGAGCCAGATCGATGTTGTGAGCAATCAGTACCGTCAAACCGAATTGCAGTTTCAAATCGTTGGTGTCGGATACCGTCTAAATCGTCAGACAGAACGCGAGTAGTAGGACCCTGCCCCCCGGCTGGCGGCAACGCATTCCCTAGCCCATCACTCAGCGTGTTGTCATCCAGACTATTCCCACGGCCTAGAGTTGCCTATAATCAAGCCATTCATAAAACTTCATTGTCCCTATGCCATTCGATCCCTTTGCTCCACAGTTCGTGCGCGTTGCATTTCCAATGAGCCTATTCTTTGCAGTTGCGTGGGGGCTCATGTTTAAGGACATGCTGGAACATGAAGTTGAAGTCTGGAATGCCAACCGCAAGACTCAAGAAACGGTCGAGTATCGCCAACCCAGAATTTTCTTTGCCTACCTTGTCACCAGTCTCTTACTGATGGTGTTCTCGGTGTATTCATTTGTGGCGATCGGCTTTCCACTCTCTTACGGCGTACCGATTTCGGTCGTGATGGTTGCGTTTCCGACCATTCTGATTTGGGTTCAGTTAGGTTCACTCCTGCGGGAGCTGGTTCAAGGGGGGTCAAAAGCGTTGGAAATCGACGCTTCGTAAAGGCGAAAACTAGCGATAAGGGCTACTCGTCATATCCCTGCAAGTATTCAGGGTCGTAGTCCTTTAATAATAGGATGGCATTTTGGGTTAAAAATTCAGGATCTTCTACCACGACGATGTACTTGCCTTCGTTCAAACGATTGCGATAAACCAGCGCATCGCCACTACTAAAGGCAATGCCAGCACCACCGCCAATGAAAAAGCTGCCCATTGCTCCGGCGATCGCCCCCAACAGACCGCCAAGTAGTTGGTCGTAGCGCGGGGTGCCAATAATCGCGAACTCGGTGGATAGATTAAAGCCCACACCTGCAAAGAATCCAAACGGCACCAGCCACAAAGCCATCAGTTTCATTTGTCGGATGGCCTGAACCTTAGGGTCGATCAATCCGTACTCGTCAGCAGATCGATAGCCCCGTCCTAATATCACCACTCTATCCATCGGCACCCCAGCTTTTTCTAAGGTGGTGTAGGCTCCCTCGGCAGCAATGCGATCGGCCAACACAGCAACTAGATATTTCATACGGGCTTCAGGATCTGGGCAGATTTCAATGTAACAGCCTTTATCCCACTCACCAGGTCTAACTCCACTCAATGCAAAGTGAACGCGAGTGAATATCCCGTCAAAGGTTCAGACACCCATCTGAGGCCGTCGCATAACAATCCATAACCAGCGGCAAAGAATTACATGGGAATCAAAAAGTCCCTTTCAAAGTCCCAGTCGAATGACGATAAAGACCAAGAATCAGTAATAAGACAAACCAAATCAAAATACTAGTAAGATTTTTAGCTCGCGCAATGTAATGCTGGTAGAGACAGCACCGTATCTCAAAAACACTGCATAACCACATTGCAGTCAGATTTATGAATTAATACAGACCCTTCGACGTAGGAATCTATCCTATCTTTGCCAGTATAGAACAGTTTAGTTTTCGCCAAACTACTAACCGTTATGCCTTAGGCATAGTAGTTCTTACTGTTGCCTATTAAACAAGTGAATCATGCTTTGTAATACTAACAAAAAGCGAAAGAAATCTATCCCCCTCTATTGTGAGAGCTTATTGTCAGCAGGTAAATCTATTTATAACCTCCTGTTGATTGTTTATTGGGTATCGCGATGAACTTTGTAGGCGGCTTTAGCGTTTAACCAAACCTTATTGGTAAGGTTTGCGCACCCTTGCTGCAGGAGCCAGATGATTGGTTTATTGATGAAAGGTCATCCCTTTTATCTCAGGATAATTCTGCTTCTGATTCTTCTCTATTTCAATTCATTTTTTCGAGGAATAACTAATGACAGATCGCCGTCAGGAATCCTATTCGATCCGTTTGGAAGCTGCTGAATTAGCCAGAAGTCGCGTGCATCCTCAGCATCTGGCGAATGGGGATGAGCAACGGTATGCCGATAGCAAGTATTTCATGTCCTTTACCAAGGGACTTCCCCACAATGTAGACACAGGCTTGCTACATGACGAAGCTGATTTTGTAGCGTTTCGTCGGGCGATCGACGATGGCTTTATCGATCCATTTTCCGAGCGCGTCAGACACGGTGCGAATATTGCAGTCGAACTCAAAAATGGAACATACGTCGAAAAACCGGTTTCTGCTGAGGAGAAGAAAGATTTCAGACAGTGGGAAGCACCAACTGCTGGAGTTGTTTACGAGCTCGAAGGGCCAGATGCACAAGCGGTTACCATGGCTCCGGCACCGCCACTGCTAACAAAGACTGGTGAGGCAAATCCCGAACTGGTTCTTGAGATGGCCGAGGTTTACGAGTTAGCGATCTTAAGAGACAAAGAGTTCAACGATTTTGAAGGGGATAGCGACGGCAATAGCTCATCGGACGAAATCAATGCATCGGTCTACCGTCTGAATAAGCTGGATTACATTGAGAATCAAACTGGGCGGCCTCGGAAAGTCAGTCGCAAGACAAAACAGTTAGATGCGCAAACTGTTTTCAGAGGCTCGTCTCCTGGCGTTGATATTGGGCCTTATCTGTCACAATTTTTGCTGATTGGTAATACCGACCTCAACATGGGTGGAAGTGTTGATGAGGGATTGATTACCTACGGTGTTTTGCAAATCGATCAGCAGGTTCCGATTGCAAAACCTGGCAAAGACTTCATGCTGAACATGGACGATTACGTTAGCGTTCAGCGCGGACTGGCCCAAGACACAGAACCCTACATCAAGAAAGATGGGCAAATAGCATCGGCCCCCGACCGTCCGGCCCGCCGATTCATTTCAACCCCTAGAGACCTAGCCACCTACGTCCACTATGACGCACTCTACGAAGCCTATTTGAATGCCTGCCTGATTTTGCTGGGGATGAGAACTCCCTTTGATTCAGCATTTGACCATTTGTCGGGTGGAGGAGTTGCGTCTGGCAATGTTGAGACACGACGCAATGCGAGTGGATTTGCTCTGTATGGTGGGCCTCACATCTTGACGTTGGTGACGGAGGTTGCCACCCGAGCATTAAAAGCTGTGCGCTTTCAAAAGTTCAACAATCACCTACGTCTGCGCCCAGAAGCACTGGCAGCGCGGATAGAGTTAATGAGGAAATTCAACAATCACGAGCTCGAAGGCTCAGCAAAAGATTCAGTACCGACTGAATTGCAACATACGATCGCGCATTTCACGAACGCGATGGACAATGGAACGTTAGAAGAATTGTTCGCGCTTGGAAACGCCAATTGTATCGAAGACGATCCGTCTTACTTCCTGCCGATGGCGTTTCCCGAAGGATCGCCGATGCACCCTGCGTATGGGGCCGGTCACGCGACGGTGGCAGGTGCTTGTGTCACAATTCTTAAAGCATTTTTCGATACCAGTTCGGTGTTAGTTAGGGATGAGGAGGAGAAGGTCGTATTCAAGAGTCCTTCCCAGGTAGGTGTAAAAGACAAAGCTATTGCTTTTCGAGCACCCAAGATAGAAGAAAAAACGTCAACTGAAGAAGATAAATGTCATGAGCGCCAAACTCTTGTTGAATGTCATCTAGATAAGCCTCTCACACTAGAAGGAGAGCTGAATAAGCTGGCTGCCAATATTTCGATCGGGCGCAATATGGCTGGCGTTCACTATTTCACAGACTATTACGACAGTGCTCGCATGGGCGAGAAGATCGCGATCGGTCTGTTGGAAGAACAAGCGCTGACTTACGTTACCGACCCATTTGTACTGTCTGTCCCGACATTTGATGGTGACATTGTGAGGATCGGTGGCCGATGAGTCGTATTCCCTCGCATGCGTTCCGCAGGCACCCATCTTTTCGGGGGCGAGTGTCTTCCAATTCGCAAACTCAGTTTCAGCGAGTCTTTCCGGAGCAAGAGGAATTACTGCGAACCCCGTTTGGGATTCGTAAACCTCCGGCTTCGGGCCCGATAAAAACCGCAGACTGGGTTGAAGATTCTGAGGCACCTACAGTTGAAGGACCTACAGTTGAGGAACCTCCTACAAAGCAGACACCTGCCAACAGTACTCCTCCTGAAGACATCACTCCTCCTTCTCGTGGGACTGACATCCCCACAGTGGTAAAACAGCCCCAAACTCAACCTCCGAACCCAGCAAAGCCCGAAGGCTTCTTAGCTCGTCTCATACGATTCATCAAGAATGGGTTTGGTTGGCAAGACTGATTAATCTGTCTTGCGTAAAAACCTTTTATTCGCGCTGGTGGGAAGCGATCGCTCTCCGCCAGCGTTCTTTTATGGCTATCGGCAATCCGCTATGGAGGATTTTCGGAGCATTTTTGCGCAAATCAAGGCTTTGAAGCATCTCCACTCTCCAGACCTTACAGCGGATTGCTATATGAGCACTACAGCTCTCGAATTTCACCGCTAGGCCATACATTATCTCGCTCGCATTTTTGGCACATCCTCCTGAGTAACGCAGCTTGGAGGCTGGCATACGAATCTGAAAACGTGGACGTGATGGCGTCATCAGGATGACAGAATAGAAAGACTTGTTTGTCAGTAGTTCCCATGTTGAAGCCACTCTCCGGTAACGAAATCCGTCAGAAGTTTCTGGATTACTTCGCCAAGAACGGCCACACCATTATGCCCAGCGCATCCCTGGTGCCCGAAGACCCCACTGTTCTTCTGACGATCGCCGGAATGCTGCCCTTCAAGCCCATCTTTCTGGGACAGCGGGAAGCAGAAGTTCCGCGCGCGACTACATCCCAGAAGTGCATTCGTACCAACGACATCGAGAACGTCGGTCGCACCGCACGCCACCATACCTTCTTCGAAATGCTGGGTAACTTCAGCTTTGGCGATTATTTCAAAAAGGAGGCGATCGCCTGGGCCTGGGACTTAGTCACCAATGAATTTGGTCTCCCCCCAGATCGCTTGGTAGCCAGCGTTTTCCGCGAAGACGACGATGCCTACGCCATTTGGCGGGACGATATCGGACTACCCGAAACCCGCATCCGTCGCATGGATGAAGCCGATAACTTCTGGGCGGCTGGCCCCACCGGCCCCTGCGGCCCCTGTTCCGAGATTTACTACGACTTCAAGCCAGAAGAAGGGGACAAAGACATTGACCTAGAAGACGACTCTAGGTTTCTAGAAATCTACAACCTCGTATTCATGGAACTGAACCGTGACGCCGAGGGCAACACCAAACCGCTGGCCAAGCAAAACATCGACACCGGCTTGGGACTGGAACGGATGGCCCAAGTATTGCAAGGGGTGCCCAACAACTACGAAACCGACCTAGTCTTCCCCATCGTCAAAGCAGCGGCAGACGTTGCCGGTATCGACTACTTCGAGAGCGATGATGACACCAAAGTCTCGCTCAAAGTGATTGGCGACCACGTGCGGGCCGTCGTCCACATGATTTGCGACACCATCACCGCCTCTAACACCGGGCGCGGCTACATCTTACGCCGTCTGATTCGTCGCATCGTTCGTCACGGTCGCCTGATTGGCATCGATCGCCCCTTCATCGCCGAAGTTGCCGACGTAGCGATCGCCCTCTACAAAGATGCCTTCCCCGACCTAACCGCCAGAGCCGATTTCATCAAAGCAGAGTTGGTGCGCGAAGAAGCCCAATTCCTCAAAACCCTTGATCGCGGCGAAAAGCTACTGGCCGAAATCTTGTCCCGTCCCGCCACCAAGAAGAGCAAGACCATCTCCGGTCAAGATGCGTTTATCCTCTATGACACCTACGGCTTCCCCTTCGAACTCACCGAAGAAGTAGCCGAAGAGCAAGGCTTTACCGTTGATAAAGCTGTCTTCGATGTGGAGATGGAGGAGCAAAGGAAGCGGGCAAAGGATGCTGCTGAAACCGTTGATGTGACGGTTCAGGGGGCGATCGACAAGTTAGCCAACGAGCTAGAGTCCACCCAGTTTTTGGGCTACACCGAACCCGCTTCTACTGCTGCCGTAAAGGCGATTGTGTCTGCCGATGGCAGCGTTACCTCTGCTTGCGCTGGCGATGAGGTTCAGGTGGTACTCGACCAGACGCCGTTTTATGCGGAGTCGGGGGGTCAAGTAGGCGATCGCGGTTACCTCCTCGGCGATGAATTGGTAGTCAGAATTGAAGATGTGCAAAAACTAGAGGATATTTTCGTTCATTTCGGAAAAGTCGAGCGCGGCAGCCTGGCGGTGGGCGACAGCATCAACGCCACCATCGATCGCGATTGCCGTCGCGGTGCACAAATCCACCACACCGCCACCCACCTGTTGCAAGCAGCGTTGAAGTCGATTGTGGACGAATCTATTTCTCAGGCTGGTTCTTTAGTCGCGTTTGACCGGTTGCGCTTCGACTTCAACGCCCCTCAAGCACTGACCCCCGAGCAGGTGGAGCAGGTGGAAGCCCAGATCAATAGCTGGATCGGACAAGCCCACGGAACAGAAACTGCTGAAATGCCGATCGCCGAAGCTAAAGCCAAGGGCGCTGTAGCGATGTTTGGCGAGAAGTACGGGGATGTGGTGCGAGTGATCGATGTCCCCGGCGTTTCGATGGAGTTATGTGGCGGAACTCACGTCAGCAATACGGCTGAAATTGGGTTGGTCAAAATTATTTCCGAGTCGGGAGTATCGGCGGGGGTGCGGCGGATTGAAGCTGTAGCGGGGCCGGCGATCTTGCCTTATATCAACGAGCGGGATGCGGTGGTGAAGGATTTGACAGCTCGGTTCAAGATCAAGCCCCAGGAGATTCCCGATCGAGTAACGGCATTGCAAGACGAGCTGAAGGCAGCCCAGAAGCAAATGGCGCAGCTCAAGAGCGAGCTGGCGATCGCTAGTGCTTCGTCTCTAGTCGAGCAGGCACAAGCGATTGGAGACTTCAAAGGATTGGTGGCTGAAATTCCTGGGGCCGATGCCGATGCACTTAAATCGGCGGCTAGTACGTTACTGCAGAAATTGGGAGGTGGCGGTGCAGTGGTGCTGGGCTCATCTCCAGCAGACGGAAAAGTCGCATGGGTGGCGGCATTCGGTCCTGAAGTCAACAAAGCTGGATTGCAAGCAGGCAAGTTTATTGGTGCGATCGCCAAGATTACCGGCGGCGGCGGCGGCGGTCGGCCCAATTTTGCTCAAGCAGGTGGTCGGGATGCGAGCAAACTCGCCGAAGCACTGGAATCAGCCCGCACCCAACTTTCAGAATCGCTAGGGTAACAACGAGTTCTATCTGGATAGAGCTGCAGATCGTGTTCTCAGACGCAACGTTAACAGTGCCAACTGGGGAAGCACGCTAAGATCTGGAAGCTGTGGCGATTGCAAGGTTCTCGGAACATGTCTAACGCCACGAATCACTGCCACCATACCGGAGCCCAGTCGTGCTGCTTTGCAAAGGATTTGAAGTAGAGATGTACACAGGGACTCCGCAAGGGGAAACGGTGGGTTTTTCCGATCGCATTGCCGCCAATCTACCTGGTTTCGTCCGCGAACCCGACAATCGTAACGTCGAATACACCACCGCCCCAATTGCCACCTACGATCGCCTCCCGTGCGCCTTACTCAAACCTCGCCAACAGTTGCGCCAATACCTGGCCTCATTGGGCGACTACACAGTATTACCGGGCAGCACCCTTGCACTAGGAGACAGCAGTCAATTCCACCGCTCCGACCCCAACAACCCGTATCACGCCTATATCGAACAGACCTACGGTACGGATGTCGTTACCGCCAGCGTACACATCAACATTGGGATGAATGACTCCGAGCGACTCATACAAGCAACTCGGTTGCTGAGGGCAGAAGCAGCACTCTATCTGGCCCTCAGTGCCGCATCCCCATTTCTAGATGGCAAAGTCACCGGCTACCATTCCACCCGCTGGCATCTGTTCCCCCGCACTCCGGCTCAAGTGCCGCTATTTCTCGACCACCAGCACTACATCGACTGGACGGACGAACAACTCCGTCTGGGCACGATGCAGAACGTGCGCCATCTCTGGCTATCGGTCCGCCCCAATGGCCCCGATCGCCCCAAACTCCTCAATCGCCTGGAAGTCCGAATTGCAGAAATGGTTGGCGATCCGATTGCCTTGCTAGCCATCACAGCTCTTCTAGAAGCGCGGGTATGGCAGATGCTGCGAGACCCCAGACGGTTCGATCCTCTCAATGGACCCTTCACCCCCGAGGAAATGGCAAGCATTTGCGATCGCAACGAAGCCGCCGCCGCCGAGCATTCGCTAGAAGCCACCCTGATCCACTGGCAAACTGGCAACGAAATTCAAGCAGCAGAATGGTTGGAACAGCAATATGACGAAGCCTGGTTAACCGCCCATTCGATGGGATTTAGCTGCTTCCTCTCCCCTCTCAAGACAATTCTGCGGGATGGCAACGAAGCTCAACAGTGGTTACGTCAGGTTAACAGCGGTCGCACGGTGGAAGATGTCTACTGCGAAGCGATCGCAAAACTGGAGGAGCGAGAAATTGAGCTAGCCCAAACACTCTGTTCGCCCATTCCGGTCTAATGGCATCGAATCTCTATAATGTCGAATCTCTGCGAGACTAGCTAACAGCTAGGCAGATTTGTTCAAGTCGATAGCAATCCGCTGTAAGGTCTAGACTCGGGAGATAGCTCAAAGCCCTAATCGACAAGAAATGATTGGAAAACTTTCAATAACGGCTTGCCTATCGCTATATGTCCTTGTCTAGACAGGACTGAAACCTACAGTCCCTCCAGACCTAGAGCTAGGCAGCTTGGGGTTGTTCCCGCAATTGGGCCCGCAAGTGCTTGAGATTTCGAGGCAGAATCTTCAGAATGCCCTGCTCAATCGCCACCTTGGGCATAGGCCACAGTAACTCGGCGGTCACAGAATAGGTCAGCAGGACTCCCTCTTCACACTCTTGCAAAGTCAGTACAGCTTGAAAAGCGTTAAAGCTTCCGCTCACCCCTTCAAAGACAATTTCGTGCTCCGCTTGCTCGCGCACCAACAGCTCGATGTGAACCTGGGGAACGAAACCAAACATTTGAAACCCAGCCGCTTGGCGGATGCGCTTGGGATAGCTGTCATCAATGGCCGTACTCGCCACAATATTGGGCAGGAGCGCCGGCCAGCTGTCGTAATCTGTCAGTTGCTGCCAAATGTCCCGCCGGGAACGATTCAGCATCACATTCACCTGAACCTTTGCCTCTCGCCCGGAGACAACGTGATAGTCCATCAAAATTTCACCCGAGCGCAACTTGTTGAGTTGCTCGGCGGTCTTTGGCCGATTCAACCCCCCGGAAGGCTTAACAAGAGCACGTTCCAACGTCAGTAGGCTGCAGGTCTGGGTTAAAGTCATCGCAATCTGGGGGAATGACACAGAGATATTTTTGGCGAACAATTGCTCCGAGGCAATGCTTAAAGACGCACCTTATTGACCAATTGTCTAAAAAACAAGCGTCGTTGGCTGTCCACCAATAACCGTTATGAAGGGATAACCGCCGGAAAGTAATGACTGCCATTAAGCTACAATGCGCCCCATAGGCGGGGAGTGATCGGCCTGGCACATTTGTCGGCATTAACGGCGGGCTCTCATCACAATCTGCAAGACGTACCAAAACAGTAAGGCCACAGAGGCAAATAGCTGAAGAGATGCAGCTACGTATTGATGGGGTTGATAGTGACGCATCACCTTTGAGGTGTCGTACAGGATAGCGGCAGACGCAAACGCAACCATACCGACAGAAAAGACCAAGCCCAGAGTGAAATTAAATACAATACTGCAGACGATCAAACCGAGGGCGACAAAGCCCGTCAACTTGAGAACACCACCCAAAAAGGAAAAATCTTTGCGCGTGGTAAAGGCGATCGTTGTCAGTCCCGCAAACATTAGCAATGTCAGGATGGCAGCCGTCGGAAGCACCGTCGGGTCTGAGTAGTAGGACGCGATGTAGAGCAGTGGCGCAAAAATCAGGGATTCGCCCACAACATAGAGCCCCAGCCCCGCGTATTGCAGGTTGATGTCGTCAGAGCGAGAGGCCAATCCGCGTGCAATCCACCCCAACACCATGAAGCCGCCGAGAATCGCCAACCATGCATACTGGGACGAAGCCACCAGTAAAAATAGTGATTCTGCAATACCTAGCTGGAAGAAGAGCCATTCCAGTACGAGAAAAGCGGCAACGGCTCCTGCCAAGTGGGCATAGGTTTTACGGATGAATTCAGCTCTGGCGCTGGGGGAAGATCGAATGACAGAAACCATGTCTGAAATTGAGAGAGAGAGAGAGAAATAGAACTAATCAATGAACACTGAAGTTACAGTCAAAACAATACCAATTCGAGAAATTTTTTGACTTTATCTACGACATATCGGCATTCCTATTTAAAGTTGTACCCATTCGCCGTACGAACTAACAGTCAGTTATTTTGCGAACGTTGATGTAGTCAGTGTTTCTACAAGTATGGTGGGGTTAGCCTGCAGGGAAATCCCGTCTTATCAATCGTCCATTCCATCAATCGCCTACCACCAGAAAACGGATCTCAGGACAACAGACAACAGGTAGTCCTTGAAACGTTTTGCGTCTTTCATACGAAGATAAATTTCGGAATATCAACGAACAACAACCCCTCTAACGGAACCTAACGTGCTCCAGACAACGGAGGGGGTAACTCCTTATACTGTCCTGTATTCAGCAGCTTTCTATGGTGCTTGCCATTCCTAATTGAGACGCCGCGCTCTCACACTCGATGTGGAGTTTACTCTCGCGCAGCTATCTCTCAGTAATGTGGCGATCGCTATGCAAGAACGTTGCTCAATGCCATGATTCAGGAGAAGAACAATGAGTCATACATTCGAGGTCTTCGTCGACATTTTAGAGTTAAACGGAGCCTCGCCGGCCAATAGTGCCATGATGACCGAGCGCTACGAAGTACTGGCAGACAACCGCCAAGGAGCAGACACTCTAGCCAGAACCAAGGCTAAAACCGACCATCCATCCGGGGTAGAGTTTGACATCAGAGTCACCCGCGCCATCCACTAACTGCTATTGACTGTCCGTACACTCAAGATCGCGTGAACTAGGTATGAGGATGTAACTCATCCATCGAGTTATTTGAGTTTTTCCAATTTTTTATCTATACAGACGGGGCTCTTTCTTTAAAAACGAGCTCCGTTTCCCATTTGGACGTGCGAACAACTTCCCGCTCCAATTGCTGTTGCATAACATCGCCGTTACACAGTGACAGTTCTCGCCTCAACCTCGCCCTTGCGCTCATAGGCTTGGCGGACAGAGCTCCGGCCTTGCCTCCACAAATCTCGCCCCAACAGAGATCCTGGCTCGCAGACTAATCTCAATCGTCAACCGTTAGCGATCGCGCATCGAGAGAAAGTCCAGGCGCCAACACACATAAGCCGAAATAAGATCGGCAATTAGATCCCCATAAGCAATGCTTCTTTACATTGACAAGAGCGGAAGCCTATAATCCACTCATAGACATGAATTAAGCCCATCAATAGTGATTATTTATTTAAATCTATAGTTGGATCATTTAAAAGATTTACGTAAGTCCTGGCGAAGCTAACTTTTCAGGATTTTCTACTGTCAAACGATCGGGGCCAGAGGGGCTTATGGTGCAATTTTTCGCGAATAACTTTTGGCTGGTGCCCTGCTATCCCTTGATCGGGATGATGCTGACAGTGTTCTGGTCTCCCGGCATCATTCGCCGGACCGGTCCCCGTCCTGCCGGATACGTAAACCTGTTCACAACCTTGCTCGCCTTGCTTCACGGGACATTGGCATTTCCCGCCGTGTGGCAGCAACCTGCGATCCATTTGGATTTTACCTGGCTCCAAGTGGCTGGCTTAGATTTAACCATTCCTATCGAAATATCTGCTCTAGCCGTTGGAGCAACAACCCTGGTCACAGGGATGAATTTTCTCGCTCAGATCTACGCCGTCGGCTACTTAGAAATGGACTGGGGATGGGCTCGCTTTTTTGCCTTTCTCTCGCTATTCGAGGCCGGCTTGTGCGGATTAATTCTGTGTGACTCGCTATTCTTCAGCTACATCCTGCTAGAAGTACTCACCTTAGGAACCTATTTGCTGGTGGGATTCTGGTTGAACCAGTCGCTGGTCGTATCGGGAGCGCGGGATGCGTTCCTAACGAAGCGGGTCGGCGACTTGTTCCTTTTAATGGGAGTATTAGCTCTTTATCCTCTGGCGGGTACTTGGAACTTTAGTGAATTGGCAGACTGGGCAACAACTGCCGAGGTGTCTCCGACAGTCGCCACTCTAGTGGGATTGGGATTGATGGCAGGCCCGATGGGCAAGTGCGCTCAGTTGCCACTGCATTTATGGCTGGATGAGGCGATGGAAGGACCGGTACCCAGCACCATTCTGCGAAATTCGGTAGTAGTGGCAACCGGTGCTTGGGTGCTCATTAAGCTAGAGCCCGTTCTGTCACTGTCACCAACGGTCATGACTACCATGATTGCCATCGGTGCCACCACGGCGATCGCCGGTTCGTTGATTTCCATGGCCCAAGTGGATATCAAGCGATCGCTCTCCTACACTGTGAGCGTCTATATGGGCCTCATCTTCGTTTCCGTTGGTACCCAACAACTGGAGGCGGCTCTAATGCTGATTCTGAGTCATGCACTGGCTCAGGGGTTACTGATCATGAGCACGGGCTCTGTCATTCTCAACACCATTACCCAAGACCTGAGGCAGATGGGTGGGTTGTGGGGCCGCCGCCCCATTTCCGGGCTGTGCTGCTTAGTCGGAATCGCCGGATTGGTAGGTCTACCGCCACTGGGGGGATTCTGGGCCATGTTGAAGCTAGCCGATGGTCTGTGGGCAGATTACCCCTGGTTGGTTGGCATGTTGCTACTGGTCAATGGGTTTACAGCATTCAGTATGGTGCGCGAGTTCGGGCTAATTTTTGCGGGGTCTCCCAGCAAAATGACCGAGCGTTCTCCCGAAAATTTCTGGCTAATTACGCTACCGATGATGGTGCTGATGGGCTTCACCCTACACCTGCCCCTGATTCTTCAAAGCCTGTCGTTGCTGCCCGATTGGGCCCACTTCAACACTCAGGTCGCAAGTCTGCTGGTAGCGTCCAGTCTATTGGGGGGCGCAGTAGGGGGAGTGCTCTACATCGGTCAATCCGTTCCCAAACCCATTCGCTTCCCATTACCAGGCGTACAGAAATTCTTCTCCTACGACCTTTACACCCCCCAGCTCTATCGCTCCAGCATTGTGTTTGGTGTCGATTGGGCCTCGCGCATCACCGACTGGTTCGATCGCTACATCATTGACGGAGCCGTTAACCTGGTAGGCCTCGTCTCGCTAGTTGGTGGAGAAACTCTCAAATACGGTAATAGCGGCCAAAGTCAGTTTTATATCTTGACCATTGCCTTGAGTAGCATTGCCATCGCCGTAGCGTTTTACTGGCAAACCATTCTTCAATTCCTGTTTTCCTAACCCCGTTCTATGCTCAGCACACTCATTTGGTTGCCTGTCTTTGGGGCGATCTTCATCGGGCTACTGCCCATCCCTCTCAAGCGGCTCAAGCTTGCATCTTTAGTCCTCAGCGGTCTCGGTTTGCTGTGGTCGCTGTGGCTGACCAGTCAATTTGACTTCCGCAGTCCTCTATTGCAGTTCACTGAATATCTACCCTGGATTTCACCATTGGGGTTGGATTACAGCTTGGGGGTGGATGGCCTCTCGATGCCCCTACTCGTCCTCAACAGTTTCCTCACCTGGATTGCCATCTACAGCAGTAATGAAAACGTCGAGCGGCCACGCTTGTTCTACGCTCTCATGCTGCTGGTGAGCGGAGCAGTAGCCGGAGCGTTCTTGACCCAAAATCTGCTGCTGTTTTTCTTGTTCTACGAAGTGGAACTGATTCCGTTCTTCCTACTGATTTCCATTTGGGGCGGGAAGGGTTCTAACTACGCAGCGACCAAATTCTTGCTGTACACGGCGCTGTCCGGCGTTCTGATTCTGGCGGCATTCTTGGGGCTGGTTTGGGCAACGGGGTCCACCAGCTTTGCTTACGAGTCTTTCGCAGGTCAGGCTCTTCCGCTAGGTCTACAAATCCTGCTGTTGGGTGTCTTGCTGGTTGGCTTCGGCATCAAAATTCCACTGGTTCCCTTGCACACCTGGCTGCCCGATACGTATGTTGCGGCATCTGCCCCAGTGGCGATCATGCTGGGGGGAGTGCTGGCGAAGTTGGGAGTGTACGGTATTTTCCGCTTTGGGTTGGGATTATTTCCCGAAGCATGGGCAACACTGGCTCCGGGGATGGCCACTTGGGCAACCATTAGCGTACTCTATGGCGCGATTGTGGCGATCGCTCAGAAAGATATCAAACGCATGGTGGCCTATAGCTCCATTGGCCACATGGGTTACATCCTCTTGGGGGGCGCGGCCCTCACCTCGCTGAGCTTAGTTGGCGCAGTAGCTCAGATGGTAGCTCATGGATTGATTCTGGCCATTCTATTCCACTTGGTGGGTGTTATCGAAGCCAAGGTGGGCACCCGAGAGCTGGATGTGTTGAATGGATTGATGAATCCGATCCGCGGCTTGCCGATGATTAGCGCCCTGCTGGTGCTCAGCGGTATGGCCAGTGCGGGTATCCCCGGTTTGGCTGGATTTATTGCCGAATTTTTAGTCTTCCAAGGCAGCTACCAAGCCTTCCCACTTCAGACACTGTTATGTGTGTTGGGTAGCGGTCTGACAACGGTGTATTTCATCATCTTGCTGAACCGCACTTGCTTCGGTCGATTGGACAACGCGATCGCCTACTTTCCCAAAGTGGAATGGAGAGAGCGGGTACCTGCATTTATCTTGGCCATCTCAATCGTGTTCTTCGGCATTCAACCCACGTGGCTGGTGCGCTGGACGGAGCCGACTACCGACGCCATGGTGGCGGCCATACCGAACCTGAAAACCGAACAGGTTTTCATCACCGAAACCCCACAGATCCAACAACCGTTGAGTTAACCTCACTCGTATTCACAACAAACATCCGATTAACATCTGTTTGCCCTATTTCCCCTGCTTGCCATGATGACCGCCCCCTCTCCGAAATCAGAGACCAAGCTACCACCGTCCACCCACGAGTTTGCAGAGGTCATTCATCGTCTGGAAGCGGGCGGCTCGATGTTGCCGGAATCCGCCGAAAATCTCATGCAAATCATCGGGATTTATAAGGCGTATGCAGTGCCGATGGATTTCTACTGGCGCAACTTGCTTTATATCGCCGAGCGGGTCTTTCTCAATCCGTTGCCTGCGTTCAAATACTTCTTGCCCAAGGAGTATCTAGATCTGCCCAATCACTATGCGGGCGAGGACGCCGATCTGCAGATTTGGCGGGGGCAGGCCACAGCCCATCCCGAGCTGATTGACTTTATGCAGCAGGGGGAACTGAAGCAGAAGGTACCCAAGCTGTTCCACCACTTGATGCACGATCGCGTCAATATGGAATTTGCCGAAGCCTGCATGCGAGCGATGCTCTGGCACCGGAATATGTACGCGCCGGTGAATAAGTTCGACGTCTATCTCGACACCGAGGAATATAAGGCCAACGCCGATCGCGCTATCAAAGCCTATTTCAAAGGCAACCCGGTCATGTTGGGGCTATACAAGCTGTTCCCCGACATGTTCCTGGAGCAAGTACGGCAGATGTCCTACTACTCCAACTTGGGGCTCTTTTGGGAAGTGATGGCTCCCGTATTTTTCGAAATGTCCGATTTGTACGACGAAGGGGCGTTCAAGACCGTATCGGATGCGATGGACTTTTTGGTGAACGGCATTTTCGCGATCGCCGGACGCCCCATCTACCACCACGTCTACATTCGCGGCGAGTGCTACGAAATTATTCCAAAAGATAAGGGTTTTATGTGGTTGTATGAAGCAGCATTGCCCTACGTAGAAGCCATTTTCTACCGCACCTCTCCCTTCCGTGGCACCAAGTCTTACAATGCCCAAGCCGGTCAAGTGCCCGACGATCAAAAGGACTTCCATTACGGCATCTTGTACGCAGATGTCTTTCCCGTTGGAACTGCTGGCATTCCTCCCACATTGCTCATGCAAGACATGTTGCACTTCTTACCCCAGTACTTGGTGGATTACTACAAACAGCACTGCCGTGGCGAAGATGACATGTTGATTCAGTTGGGAATTACCTTCCAGCGATCGATGTATAACGTTACCTCAGCCGTCATTCAGGCGTTGCGTACGGCCCTGCTCTATCCGCTGGATGACCCCAACCCCGAGCACCTGAAGGCAAATCGCGCGTTTTTCGAGGCTCAGCTCGATCGCTTTAAGCGTCCTGAAGCCCGCCTCCGGGATATCCAACGCCAGGACTATCGATAACTCCTCTTTTCCAAACCACTTCTGATTCGCGAGTTGATTCAATGGCAGACATTGTCGATATTGCTGTAGGGACTGAAGGCTTCGAAACACTGGTCACTGCAGTCAAGGCTGCAGACTTAGTGGATACGCTCAAAAGTCCCGGCCCCTTCACGGTGTTTGCCCCCACAGATGAAGCCTTTGCCCAGTTGCCTCCTGGCACCATACAAACTCTGGTGCAAAACATCCCTCAACTCGCCCGTATCCTCACCTTTCATGTGGCGGCCGGGAAATACACTCAGGCAGACTTGGTGAAGTTAGACAGCATTACCTCGGTTGAGGGCTCTGTCATTCCAATCCATGTCACAGAAGATGGGTTCGAAGTGAAGAACTCTGGTGTAGTGGCAGCAGATATTGAAGCCGACAACGGCATCATTCATGTCTTGGATCGGGTCATCTTGATGGGATAAATCCGTCCTCCCTTGAAAGAACATCAGTACCTTTAGCATCGCAGAGCACTTGTGGGCCCGGCCATTGGCCGAGCCCATTGTTTTTTTGACATCACTCCAATAGCCCCTCAATCCGTCTGTTATCCTTCTCTTAAGGTCTTGTTAACCCGGAGAGATGCCCTTAGTTTGGTTGTGTTTGGCGAGTTGTGCCAGTTGGTTGGTTAGCAGCATCACGGGATGCGGCAGCTCTGTTGTGCTAATTCCCCTCGTCAGTTGTTTCCTGGGAATCCAAGCAGTAGCCCCTATTTTGACCGTCGGCATGTTGATGGGGAATGGCCATCGGATCGTCCTGTACTGGCAGGATATCGATCGCCGCGTCGTGTCGTGGTTTATTCCCGGCTCGGTAGTCGGGGCTGGTTTGGGAGCTTGGGCCGTTTCTAGAGTGCAAACCGAATGGATCGGTCTATTGCTGGGAGTAGTATTAATCCTGTCAGCCCTCGGCATGTTTGGAGGAGACAAACCAACATCCCCTCGGGTGAAGGGATGGCACTTCCTACCTGCTGGTATGGGCTATTCCTGTTTATCCGGCTTGGTCGGTACGGCTGGGCCGCTGCTGAACGTCCTGTACTTGGGATACGGCCTCTCTAAAGAAGCCATGATTTCTACCAAGTCTGCCAACCAAGTGTTTATGCACACCGTCAAAATCGCCTTCTACTGTGCCTTCGGCATCATGAGTCCCGAGTATTTAGGCTACGGATTGGCGATAGGCTTGGCCGCCGTTCCCGGAAATTGGCTCGGTCGGGCGGTCCTAGAACAAATGAATGACGCCAGTTTTCGCAAATGCGCGTTTGCCTTTATTTCCTTTGCCGGCGTGTATCTCGTTTGGCAACAACGGGAACTTCTGGGAGTAGGACAACAGGTGTTGGCGTCTTTGGTTAACTAAACAAGTCGGTTAACTAAACAAGTCGGTTAACGAAAGAAGTTGGTTAGTTCCGTAGAGCACAAACATTTGGTGCTGGCTATTCATCAATCGCCACAGCATCAACATCCACGACCGTGCTGCTAGTCGAAGCGGATGCGCTTTTGTTGGGTGCTTCCGGCTCCGCGCCTTCAGGGTCAACACCAGGACTTACTTTATTACCCCACCACACTTGAGCTAATTCCGAGAGCAATAGTCCGACTAATACGACATCGTCAATCTCCCCCACCCCCGGAAAGAACGATGGCACGATATCAATTGGGCTGACCAGATACAGCAACACACCAGCAATCACCCACTGGCGAGTTGCTGGGTTGCGAATGCCTTGGCGAAACCAACGGTAGAGGGGAAACGACGGGCCTTTCATAGTGTTTTACGGATGGCCATTCAAAAGGAACAAAACACCGAACTAGCTTGGCACGATAAAAAACGTTGATTGACAGAATATGCCAGACCATCAACGGCCAGCACATTACAGTATTCCACGGGCTAGATTGACTAACGCGCGATCACTAACTCGGTTCGGTATCCATTCTGGCAGTTGTTCCGCACCTAGTTGCTGATAAAAGGCAATTGCTTCATGGTTATCCCGATACACGTGCCACTCTAATCGGCCTGCCTGACGTTTAACTGCGATGCGAGCGAGTTGGACCAGCAGCGAAGTTCCGTATCCCTGGCGTCGGTAACTCGGCTGAATCAGCAAATCATCCAACCGAATACCCGCTTGCGTCAAAAACGTCGAGAAAGTGGTGGAGTAGGCTCCCCCGCCGCAAATCTCAAACTCCCCTTGAGCGATTAGCATCTCCAACGCGGGAGGAGCCCCGAAGATTGCTCGATCCAAAACCTCAGGGGTCAAAAAAAAGCGATCGCCCATCCCGTGCATCTCTGCATTCAATTGCAATACTGACACCATAGCCCTCACATCTCTCGGTTGGGGGGCACGCACCACCTGAGTTCGCCCCTGCTCTGACAGCAAAGCAAGAGGCTCTCCCGTCAGCCGATACAAACAGCGATGGCTTAACTGCTCTGCTCCAATGCGCTTGTAGAAATCAATCGCCGGAGTATTCCAATCCAAGACAGACCATTCCAACCGCGTTCCCTGACGCTCTAAAACCAACTTGGCCAGCCGGCTGAGCAGCGCTTTAGCAACCCCCTGTCGGCGAAACTCGGGGCGCACGAATAAATCCTCTAGATACAGTCCCGGCCTCCCTTCAAAGGACGAGTAGGTGGGAAAAAAGAGTGCGAAGCCAGCCGCTTCACCCTCAACATCTGCCAGCAGAACTTCAGCAGACGGCCGCTCACCAAATAGGGCCGTCTGAAGCATCTCTGGAGTACCGACGACCTCGTGGGCCAACTTCTCGTACTCCGCCAGCATTTGAATTAACTGAAAAATCGTGACCGTATCGCTAGGAGTAGCGGAACGTAATTGAAATGTAGCCATTAAATTTTGCGAGGGCTGAGCCTAATTATGTCGTAGATACAAAGATACTTGCCGCGTATTGCGCAAAACAAAGCGCTACACCAAAGACTCGCAGACAGAAAGCTCGACCATCGAGGGCATACGCTGCCAGCCCGATTATCATTAAACACTGCCAAACGCTCATTGCGCTTAGGTTTGAGGAGACATTTGAGTCTGAAAACGGATGGCTTGGGGAGCATCTGCATCCACTTCTTCCCCCAATCCCAACCACCCCTGCCCCTTCAAAATCACTTCCTCCCAGCGAACGAACACGGGGGGGGTGGAGGTCAGATAAATATACGTACCGTTGGTGCTGCGATCGACCAGATAAAACCGACTGCGACGATATTCAATTCGGGCGTGATGGCGGGACGCCAGATCGCTTTCAACCGTCAGGTCATTGTCAGCATCACGGCCAATAGTCAGCGTCGGTCGCTGCCGTTCGGTAACAATTTCCAACTCTCCTACACTCAAAACCAGCTGGGGAGACTGCGCTATTGACGGAGGAGCAGAAAACCGAGCAACCGTCAGCCCTTCCTGTTTCCAAATCAGTTCGCAGACATCGACTCGCTGTCGTCGCCCCTTCACATAGAGGCGATCGACAGCGCGCACCAACATGGACCACGAACTATCCAGAGCAGATACTGTCGACTTGGTCGTTAAGATTTGGTCGATTTTGGCGGTTTCTCCCAGTCGAGCAGCCACATTAACTGCATCGCCAAACACATCGCCACCATCGCAAACCACAGCCCCTTGGTTCAGACCGACTTTAATACCGGAACGAATACCGCCAGCTCGAAAGTACTCGGAGAGTTGGCGCTGCATGGTAGTTGCCGCTTGGCAAGCATCTGAAGGACTTTCGAAAACAGCCAGAACACCGTCTCCTAACATTTTAATCGTGCGTCCTTGGTAATCTTGCACGATCGCCGCTATCTGCAACAGCGATGCACCAATAGCTCTCTGGGCATCTTGGTTGCCCAGGGTCTCGTACAGTGACGTACTGTCGCAAACATCGGCAAATAGAACGGTTAGGGTGTCACCCACGGTACGTCAATGAGGTACGAAACAGCGTGAATCAAACAGGTATCGAGCCGGTATCTAGACGATTGAAATAGGTGTGACTAGGTCAAGGTTTCCCTTGAACGGAAATTACCATTCGCCGCTTCATACCTTCAGCCCGAATGGAGGAATTACGCGCACGCAAGTGAAATGGAACAGACCATTCTGGGGGAGAACGTTTGAGGCCGAAACCAACATCACAATACCCCTAACCTACATGCGAATCAGCTTGATGTAGCTCTACTACGGGCAATCTTTATCACCGATCGTCTTTGCCAAGGTTTTGGCCAACATGTCCTGGATCTGTTGATTTCCCCAATGCTCTGCCTCTAGGCAGGGGGGTTGAGCGATCGGGCCATCTCAAATTCTCTTGACAGAGCAAAGGAGATTTATGGACTGAGAGACAGCTGAGAGGCACCGAAGCGATCGCTAACCGAGCCTTTATCGAATGCAGGGAAGTACTTCGGGAGCGTCTCAGTTGCCCCACGTTTACTAAATGGTGTCAGGAAAAGCAGTGATTCGCACTTTTCGTCTCCACACCAATTCCTCCTAACCCTCAGGACATACTGCCATGAATGCTTTCAAAACTCTCTCTGCAGCAACCTTTGCAATTGCCGCCGTTGCCGTTGTAGCAGCCGCATCTCCTGCTCCCGCTAACGCATCAATTCTGGAAACGTTAGACCGTCTGGAAGAGCGTGGCAGCAGTAGCAAGTCTGGAGTCGAGCGAAAGAACTTCCGCCCTGACTTCCTACAAAAAGTAGACGCCAACTCTGCCAGCAGCGAAAACGGCGTTTACAACAAAAATTTCCGCCCCGAGTTCTTACAAAAAGTAGACGCTAACTCCTCCAGTAGCGAGTCTGGAGTCTACAACAAAAACTTCCGGCCAGAGTTCCTGCAAAAAGTAGAAGCCAACTCTTCCAGCAGCGAGTCTGGAGTATATTAACCGTCCGACCTCTACTCAAACTTGTTCATACTTCCTCTCCAAAGTTCGCGCCCTGTTTCCCAGAAGCAGGGCGCGAACTTTGGCAGTCATTCAAGTCCGTTCACGAGCGATGCCAACAAGATTGCCTCGCCCCACAATAGCAAGTGCAAGAATCTAGGTAGCTGCTTCGCGCGATCGCACTCATCTATGGACGTTATTCTCTGTCACGAAACTGCTGACTTCGATGCGCTGGGGGCAGCAGTCGGAGCTGCTCGGCTGTATCCAGGTGCACGCATTGTGCTGACGGGAGGGGCTCATCGCACCGTGAAAGACTTCTTGGCTCTGCACCGCGATGCCTATCCACTAGTAGAACAGCGATCGGTGGACGAGCAATCTTTGCAGCGAATTATCTTAGTTGATGCCCAGTCTCCGCAGCGATTTGGGTCTGCCTCGGCGTGGGTGTACCGAGAGGATGTAGTGGTTCATGTCTACGACCACCACCCCAATCCGCGATCACCCGATTACGACACTGACCTGTGGTGCGTGGAGCCCGTCGGAGCCACATCCACCCTGATGGTGGAACGCTTGCAGCAACAGCAGCTAGAACTGAGCCCATTTGAAGTCACGGCACTGGCGCTGGGGATTCATGTGGATACTGGCTCGCTCACCTTTGGCAATAGCTCGCCTCGAGACGCTAGAGCACTAGCCTGGCTAATGGAGCGAGGAGCCAATCTAGATGTCTTATCCACCTACATCGATCGCGGTCTCACCCCCCACAATCAAGAATTATTGGCTCGTGGTCTGGAGGCCGCCTCCAATACCTCCGAAGATATCTTGGGCTATCGCGTCTTGGTGTGGGTGCTGCAAGAGGACGACTATATTCGAGGACTGTCGGGGATTGTAGAGCGGTTGATGGAGCTGACCGATATCGATGTGTTGGTTACCATCGCCTGTCAAGGGAAGCGTACAAGCCTGATCGGGCGGGCTCAGCACGACTTTGCCCAACTGCAAACCATCATGAAACTTTACGGTGGAGGCGGTCATGCACGGGCAGCCTCTGCCTCGATCAAAGTTAGCGAACCACAAGAATTAGAGACCCTGGCACGCGACATTCGCCAGTTACTGCGCGATCGCATTCCCCACCCGATCGTCGCAGCAGAACTGATGTCTTCCCCCGTCCGCACCATTCGCCCGGATACAACGATTGACGAAGCTCAGAGGGTACTGTTGCGCTACGGCCACTCGGGGCTATCGGTGGTGGATACACAGGACGAACTGGTGGGGGTAGTTTCTCGCAGAGACGTCGACCTGGCGCTGCACCACGGGTTCGGTCATGCCCCCGTCAAGGGTTACATGAGCTCTCCTGTCTATCACATCCAGCCCTCAACCTCCTTACGCGACATTCAATACTTAATGCTGAAGCGAGATATTGGTCGTCTACCGGTCTTGGATAGCGGCAATCTCATCGGCATCGTCACCCGAACGGATGTGCTGCGGCAAATGCACGATCTGTCTCCCGCCCATCGTCCAGAGGTCGTAGTCGATCGCTTGCAGGTGAAGCTGCAGCAAATGCTGTCCGAGCGCTACTGGGACATTTTGCAAGAGGGGGCTAGAGCTGCCGATGCATTGAATCTCGACCTTTACGTTGTCGGGGGCACCGTGCGGGATTTATTGCTTGACCGTCCAACTGACGATCTCGATTTAGTGGTGGATGGCTGTCATCCGACTGGAAGCGAGGAACCGGAGCCAGAGGGGTGGGGGGTGCGCCTAGCTCAAAAACTATTGGAGGTTTATCCCGAAGCCAGATTGGAGGTTCACGGCAAATTTCAGACGGCAGCGTTGATCTGGCCGGATGGATTGTGGATTGACATCGCCACCGCCCGCACGGAGTTTTATCCCTACCCTGCCGCCCTCCCGCAAGTATCGGCCAGCTCGATTCAGCAGGATCTATACCGCAGAGATTTCACCATCAATGCGCTGGCACTGAGGTTAAACGGGCCACAGGCGGGGGAAATTTTAGATTTCTTCGGAGGGTTGGAAGACCTCGATCGCCAAACATTGCGGGTATTGCATCCCAATAGTTTTGTGGAAGATCCCACCCGCACGATTCGAGCAGTGCGGTTTGCGGTGCGGCTCGGCTTTGCACTGGGAGATCGCACGCAAGAGTATGCCCTCACCGCCAGTCGTTTGGTGAAAGGTCAATCCGTATCCGGGGTAGCCCGCGAACAGGGTGCCCGCCTCAAGCAAGAGTTTCACTATTTGTTGGAAACTCCCAACTGGCCCCAAGGGCTGCGCTTGCTCGATCGCCTGGAAGCCTTGCACTATTTGCATCCCGATTTAGAGCTCACCCCCACATCCATTCAACATCTCAGGAGAGTCGGGGCATGGACCCACCGCTTCTCTCGCCAGTATTCGGAGATGCAACAGCGGGATATCTGGCAGTTGCGTTTAGAATGCCTGATCCTACAATGCGAGAGGGCTGCAGAGATGGCAGAGTACCTGGATTGGCCCCACGAAGGGTTGCAGCGATTAAGACACTTTGGCGCCTGGCAGCAACAGTTGCACGCCCAGATATCCTCAAAGTCCTCCCCCAGCGATGTGGCACGATGGGGCGATCGGATTCCGGTTGCCGGAATCGTGTCGATCGCAGCTAGCCAACAAACCTGGATGCGCAAGCATTTGTGGCACTACCTCACTCATTGGCGGCAGCAAAAGGCTCCCATCAACGGTCACGATCTCAAAATGCTGGGGTATTCACCAGGTCCCGAATTCAAGCGCCTGCTGCAAGCGATAAGAGACGCCACGCTGGATGGCCTCTTGCAATCCAGAGAGGATGCGATTGCCTTTCTTCAACAGACATTCCCCCAAAAAGAGTCGAGGTAGGCGACCCAGGATACGGATTGCACTATCCCGACTCTAGACCTTACAGTAGATTGCTCTATACGAAATCTGCTGCATTGAGTTGGTTCAGATTCGTGTTGGCGACCACTGCAACTTGGTTGTTATTCGCATCAAAAATGCTGACGTTGCGGCCGCTTTGACGCAGGCTGATACCGCTGAACGTCAGCCCACCCGTGAGTTGAATGCTGTCTTTTCCATTCTCAAAATCTTGAATCAAATCCAGACCGCTATTTTGCCTCAGCTTAAACCGGTCGCGTCCGGTGCCACCAATTAAGGTGTCTTGCCCTTGCTGCCCATCGAGAACGTCGTTACCTTTACCACCCCGGATCAGATCGTTGCCCGTACCGCCAAGCAAGGTATCGTTACCAGACTGGCCCTTGAGAACATCGTTTTGGTCGTTGCCACTCAGGCGATCCGAGCCTCCCCCTCCGGTTAGGGTGTCTCGGCCCGAACCTCCCGAGAGAGTGTCGTTACCCGACTGAGCGCTTAACCGATCGTTACCACTGCCCCCAATCAAGCGGTCGTTGCCAGAACCTCCCAGCACTGTATCGTTGCCGGAACCACCGAGAAGAGTATCATTGCCGCCCAATCCATTGAGGCGATCGTTTCCCCCTAGCCCGCTAAGCTTGTCGCCCCTGGACGACCCCGTTAGGGTGTCGCGACCAGAGGTACCCGATGGAATTGGAGAGGGACTGTTTTGAGGATTGGCGGGAGGAGAATTGTTCGCCCCGTTGGTTTGCGGGACATACACTCCAGGATCGGGATCGCCAGCCGCAAACACTTGTGTCCAATAGAGTCTTCCAAAGTCATTGGCTACTGTCCCCAATCCCATGTGGGTAAAGCTGCCATTCAGAATGTTTCTTCGATGGCCCTCACTGTTCATCCAGCCTTGAACCACAGATGCCGCGCTACGATATCCGACTGCAATATTCTCTCCCCAAGTTCGGTAACGGGTGTATCCAGCTCGAAAAATGCGAGTACCAACGTTGGAGTTATCTTGTCCTGTGTGCGAGAAATACCCGTTTGTAGCCATATCTTCTGAATGGAGATCGGCAGCAGCATCAAGTTTTTGGCTTAACGTTAGCGCGCTGCGACCCAGCTTCGCTCGCTCGATATTGACTAGTCGTAGGACTTCAAGATCGAATCGATCGGTGGTGAGAATGTTGCTCATTGATATGGAGTAGAAGCAGGAACGAATGGTGGGAGGCCCGCATTACGAGCGAATGCTAAAGCGGAGATATCCGGCTCTACCTTCAGGTACACCGAACAGATTGCCTTTCATTAGAAATACCCAGATTGGTCGACTAATATCAACCAACTCCATCCAAGTCAGTGCATTATCTTCACATGCTTGCACGAGATATTACGCAAGGCGACTATCTTCTGGAACAGCCACGGCAGCATTCTCCGTAAAAATAGCTATCTCAATCGCGGATTTGCTTGCCATTCATGAAGTCGGCTTCATCTCACTTTCAAACTCTTTCCCAACTCCTGCCGAATCCGCCTCATAATCGAGGCTCGATCCAGTTGGGCCAGTACCGATCGCATCGCTTGCTTGGGGCTGACTGGGTTTTCATCACAACTGGCTTTGAGATATTCCCGCACGGCCTGTCCGATCAAATAGGAGGTCAGTCCCGCCACCGCAGCTTGCGACAGGCCAGCCGTACTGTACGCAGAGGCAGCTCCCCCCGCAGACGCGCCACCAGAGGCGATCGCCGTTCCCACTGCAGCGGTTTTGCCAATACCGAGCAGTAACCCAGTAGACATCTCGACAGCGATCAATCCCGCCCAGCCTAAGGCCAGCTTGCGCAGCAACGTGCGGGCTCCGTAGCGGGTCATAGTAATGCCGTATCGTTTGGCCAATGCCGTCACCATGCCAATATCGATCGCCACCCCAGCCACGATGTCTAATAGCGCGATCGGATTGACAAACATCGCCAGAGATTTGGCCGCCACAAATTTCCAGATCAGCTCCGAGACCTCCTCCTCTTTCATTTGCAATTTCTTGTCGATCAACCGGTCGCGAACGTCATCGACCAGCCGCAACACGTTGATGGCTATCAGGGATGTGCCTTCCCGACGCACTAATTGAACAATCTTCTGTTTCAAGGGAGCGATCCGAGCAGGTTTCTCCTCCCACACCGTCTGTTCGCTGCCATCGGCAGCTTGAATACGCACTTCATCGGGCTTGGGCTGTGCTGCCACCAGCACGATCTCTTTGGTGGAAATCAGCTCTTGAATGCGCGGGTTGCTCAACTGCTCGTAAATGGTGTCGCGATCGCGATCGGGATACAGGTCAATCTTGTTAAACGCCAACACAATTGGCTTCTGCAGTTGCCGCAGTTGCAACAGAGCTTGGTTTTCGTAGTCGGTGATGTCACCAGACACCACAAACACAATCAGGTCTGCCCGCTTGGCCACGTCAAAAGCCAGGCGATCGCGCATTTCCCCTGCCACATCATTTAAACCAGGGGTATCCAACAGCTCGATATTGAGGACTTCACCGGGTTGGCCACTTTTACCCTTCAGTCGAATCGTCCATTGAGCCGATAAACCGGAGCGGGTGGTGCCGTGGGCGGCCCCCGTCGCCATTACCTCTTGCCCAAGCAGAGCATTAATGGTGGCCGATTTCCCGCGACCCACCACCCCAAAAACGGCGATCGCCAATCGATTGCGCTTCAGCTTGGTTTTGAGGGCGTTCAATTCCTGCAATTCGTCTTGGCACTGCTGGCGCTCTGCGTCAGTCAGCGAGATGCCATCCAATGCATGGTCCAAGCTGTAGCGAGCGGTGTCTAAATCGCTGGGCACTGGCTGTGGTCTTGACTTGGCAGCATCGGCCTCAGTATCTGTCCCAGGAATACGGGTTTCGGGACTCTCATCAGGAGTTCCAGTCGGGACAGTGCCAGACTTGGGAGTGCCAGACTCGGGAGTGCCAGTCTCAGGAGTATCGGTCTCGGCACTGCTAGTCTTTGAGAGCTTGGACTGAGAACTCTGGGGTGGAGTGGATTCAGATGCAGGTAACGTCACAACCTACCCTGCCTTAACTGCCGGTATCTCAACAGTCTCGCTTACTGAAGACAGCTCTGGCGGACTGGTGGATTGGCGATCGCCATCTTCATCTCCTTCTAGCTCATCCGACACAGCAGGTTCGAACGAAAAGAGTGACCCTTTGACAGCCCCCAATGCCTGCCTCATAAACTGCTGTACAAATTCCGTCCGTCCGCTGAACTGCAATTGGTCTTTCAACCGCGATAGCATCTGTTCCTCATCCCAAGGATCTTCGCTCTCCAGCCAATCCAGATAGGTTAGCCCCGTCACCCGGGTTAGGTAAGCAGAGCTAATGGCCTGCAGCGGTACCCCCATTGCCCCCAGCGGCGACGCCTTCAAGGCACTGCCCATCACCTGCGTCGCCACCTCCACGCCGCCAATTTGTACCAATAATTTGCCCATCGACTTGGCCATCTGCTCGGTTCGCTTCAAGGTGATCTTCCGACCGTAGAGCTTGTTGAGTTTGCCAATGGTGCGTGCGTTTATTGCTGCTGCTGCCACCAAGTCAACGGCGGGGAGTGGATTAACGGCGATCGCCCCAGCTGTCGCCCACTGCATCCGCTGAATCACTGCTTCTCCCCGCTTACGTCGAGTTTTAGAGATCGCCTCTGCAGCCCCATCTGCCAGCGTCTTGGCCTTCTGCATGGCATTGTCCAGCCGCAGTTGGTTGCCCTCTCGTTTCAAAATGCTCTTGATGCGCTCCTTCAGTTCCAAAGTCTCAGGCACGCGCTCTGCCATTACCTCGATCGTGGTGCCATCCGCTTGATGCTGACGTATCTTCACGGGCATCGGATCGGCTGCCACCCTCACCACAGATTGTCCGTGCGATCGCGGCACCAGTGGCTTGGCCTTGTCCTCCAAACTGCTGACGATCTCCTGAATGTCATCGGGAACGTACTGGTCAGTTTTGTTGAACACCACCAGCGTTCGCTTACCAATGGAAGACAGCGTACACAGTTGCTCGTATTCCGTTGCGGTCATATCCCCTGACACCACAAATAGGAGAAGATCGGCATTCTGGGCCAGCAGCGTCGCCTCTGACTCTCCAGTGCGACCCACCGCCTGCAACCCCGGCGTATCGGCAATCTCGATGCGTCCCCCCACCCCCGGCACGGAATAGGTGTGGATCGATCCCGTCTGAGTAGTCCCTAGTGTGGGAGCGGTATCTCCTACCTGGTGGCCCAACAGGGCATTGACCAGCGAGGTTTTTCCGGCAGAACTGGTACCAAATACCACCAAGCGGAGTTGATTGCTGGCCAGTTGCTCGCCAATTTCTCGGGCTCGCTGCTTGAACGTCTTCCGCTTGACATCGCTCTGCAGCCGGTTCAGCAGCTCGTCCAGTTGACCTAGTTCTTTCTCCACCCGTTTGGGGGTGGCTTTCACCATTTGAGTAGATTTGGATTTAGGCCGCAATCGCGTCTTTTTAGTGCCGTTGCTCTTCTGACCTTGAATTAGCCCCCAGCCCCAGTAGCCACCGAAGCCTAGTAAACCGGTGGTGGCCACTCCCAGTAAACCGGTGAGAGAGTTCGCCAACCAGGGCGAGTAGGGGGCGATCGCCGAGTGCAGCGACGTCAAACTGGAAATGGCCTGTTCTAATACGAAGAATCCACCAGCAGTCAGCAATAGGGGCTTGAGTGGAAACTTCTGTTGAGTCATCTACCTGATTCGTCTCGTATTAGTGTGGCTCGTATTAACTGTGTGTCGTACTAACGTTCTTTCAGATCGACCAGATCGACGCAATTCACCTAATATTGACACCGGCTGGGAGCGAATGCGACAGTCTGCAACCTTTTGAGAGAAAGCCCAACTTGAAAGAAAACCGAATCGAGAATAGGACGCCCTCTATCACCAGTTTGGCAGCCAATCCTGCGACCACAGCCCAATGCGGCACTAAAATGCAAAGCAACAACTCAGTACATGTCGACTAACTCGTTGGCCAAGTCCAAGAATTCATCCCGCTTGAGATAAGCAACATCCCCCACCCACAGCCCCAATTTGACAATATAGACTTCGCTCACAATAGGGCTACGCAGATCGCGGCTGTAGGACTTAATCAGGGCAATCACCGACTGGTTCGGCACGATCGACTCGTAGGCCGGTTCGTCGCGGGTGCGCACTACAAACGAAAAGCCCTGGCGATCGGAGATCCGCATACGCATCTCCTGCTCCCGCACTTCCTCGATGTATAGCTCCCCTTCTTCGTCAATGCGTTCGATTTCGTCGACTAAAATCTCTTTGCTCTCGATATCTTCCACCAAACCAAAGAAAAAACAGCCGTAGGGCAGTTCGCGATAGGTATTGTTGCGGCGGGAAATTTCGATTAGGGGGCCAAGCAAAAACGGATACAGGGCAGCAAAGACTCCACCCATAAACAGGATGAACCCCAGCCCAGTCTCGCTAAATAGGCGGGACATCACCAGCATGGCCACACCAATTCCAATACCCAGAATCAGTCGCTCCAAGTTCACCAGAACGTTGCTTATATATCGTCCGTACTGCGTGCCAGTGGGGGCGATCGGAATGACCTCATCCATTTCGTCTAACGTCAGTTCGATCAACATGAAGGGAAGAATCGATAACCTGCGGTTTGAGCCTATCGCAAAACGAGAACTGGGAGGAGATGAGTCACTGGACGCCATCAGTGTGGCTGCGGAGTTGGAAACGCTGTATACGACAGGAACTCTAGACCCAGATGCCTAAGACTGAAACAGGCGGGAATAGAGGGTGCGATGGGCGTGGCAGTCTCGTTCTAATAGGGGAGCAAAACTATGTAAAGAGCCCGGCGCCTCGGCTGCCAAACAAGTAGGCAGAGCGATCGCGATTTCCCCATGCAACGTTGCCAACACCTGCTGCCCTTGTGAATGACCCAACGGCACTAGCCGCACTGCCGCCGATACCAAGCTAGTGAGCGAGCCCAGCAGGTAAGCCCGAATGGTCTCCGTTTCCGTTAATCCAGCCTGCGAGCATAGCCACCCAAACACCGCACAGTGATGGATAGAGGCCGAGCCGAGATCGGAACCAGAGGCCGGACAGGATAGCCCCCAAGTCGATCGCGCCCATCGATTCAAGCGATCTCCCAGTTGCAAGCTGGCATTGAGGGGTTCGGTCGCCCACCGAGCAGCCGTCAGCTCCAGTTGCAGTCCCCAAAACGCCTCATCATTAGAGTCACAACCGTATCGATGGGCCAGTACGCAAGCGGCCCCATCCTGAGGGGCGATCGCTTGATGCAGTAACCCCGTCAAATATTCGACAACCTGAGTTGCGGTCTTGAGACGATCGGCCTGCACGGCTGTCTCTAGCCCCCATGAATGGGAGTAGCTACCGATCGGCAGCGCAGAATCGGAAAGCTGGAGCAGCCAAAGCTGGGGATCGGCGATCGCGGGTGGAGTCTCCCTCATATAGGCGTCTGCCATTTCAGTTAGGACAAAAGTTCCGATCGCAATCAGGGCTGGACGTAGCTGAAATATCCGCAGTGGTATAGCCAATGCTATATGCGCCCTTGCCTAGCAAGTTAAACAGGATCGGTTGAGATATCGGCATAGGAATACCGAAATGTCGAACGACGAGCCTAAGTTTGCTCGGGCTCCGGAGTGGCCGCTTCAACCATTTCCGCTTCTGCCAATGCAGCATCCTGAGCGATCGTTGCTCCTTTGAGGTCGCTCAGAGAAACAGAATCTTCCGCCAAAGCCGCTGGCTCGTCCGCTCCTTTGAACGCTGTCCGCAACCACAACGGAGCCACAAACGTAGTCACAATCACCATCACAATGATGGCAGCATCCAATGCAGGAGGCAGAGCCCCACTGGCAGCACCCACACCAGCAAAGACAAGACCCACCTCACCTCGCGGAATCATACCAACGCCAATCGCATAGCGGCTCACTCCAGCTTTACCAAACACGCCCCAACCAGCCGCAATCTTACCGATAATAGCGACCACAATCAGGAAGGAAGCAATCACCAAACCTTCGATGTTATCGGGGTTCGCAGGGTTCAATACTGCTAAATTCGTCTTCGCACCCACGGAGACAAAGAAGATGGGCGTTAACAAGTCAGATACGGGCTTAATCTGTTCTTCAAACTCGTGACGGCGATCGGTTTCGGCCAAGATCAAGCCCGCTGCAAATGCCCCCAAAATCGCTTCTAACTGCAGGATTTGGCCAATGTAGCCCAACACAAATGCTGCAATCAAGCCGGGAATCAAGTACTTGCCACGAGTTCCCATGCCATCAATAAGGGATATGAGGTAGGGGCTGATGAAGCGACCGAGCACAATCGCCCCAACTAAGAACACAACAGCACTGACGATGATAACTGCAACATTGCCTAGATCCACTTCACCGGTTTTAGCTAAACCTGCTACAACGGCCAGAATTACGATGCCGAGAATGTCGTCCAACACGGCAGCACCAATAATAATCTGACCCTCAGCAGAGGTGAGTCGATCCAGTTCCGCCAAAACCCGAGCCGTAATACCAATACTGGTAGCGGTCAGAGCTGCACCTGCAAAAATTGCCGCCACTGTGGGTACGTGGAAGAAGTACAGCAAGCCCAGCGTGCCAATGGCAAACGGTACCGTTACCCCAACAACCGCCACTGCCGCAGCCTGCGGCCCCACGCGAATCAGCTCCTTTAGATCGGACTCCAAACCAATCTCGAACAGTAGGATAATCACCCCCAGTTCAGACAGCAGGTCAACCACCTCCGATTGAGATGCAAATACGCCTGCAGATGTCTCTACCGTTAGCCCAGCAGTCGCTTGTAAGAGATGCACCACTTGGGAGGACTGGGCAATCTGCACCATTTCGCTGGGGGATACAGCCCCCTCTGGAAATATCAATAGATGGAGAACCGAACCACCGACGAGCACTCCCCCCAACAACTCTCCCAATACGGAGGGCAGGCTGAAACGTGCGCACAGTTCGCCCATGACCTTGCTGGCCATGTAAATCACAACTAGGGACAGCAGAACAGATATCAGAACAAGAGTACTATCGGGTGCCTCGATCGCAGCTTCAACTGCAGTACCGCTGGCAAGCAACATAGGAGAAAGCAACAAAACTCGATTCTCGATAAACGGCAATCACGCAAACAATCGACAGCGTCGAAGGAAATATTCGGAAGACAGAACTAGCGTCAGCAGATATGAGTCAGTTTACAGCTTAATATTTTGCTTATATTTTCACGTGCAGAGGATCGGACACAGACATAGATTCAACACAAATGAGTGGGCAGGTGCCACCTTGAAAGATTGCTAGGTCAGAACTGTCTCATCGGTCTAGTTTGAAATCAGTCTGAAAACTACATGAGTTTATTACAAACCAGGACTGTCTCGAAAACAGCTCCAATCTGCAACAAAAACTTGCTTGAATCGTAGCCTAGTTTTTCAAAACGTTTGCTCGCATTGCCAATCACAACAGATTTTGAGCAATAGAAATTTCCAATAGAACTGATTGATACAACCAGTCCAGTCAAATTGTTCGGATCGGACGACAAGGACTACCAACAGCTACCACATTGGGGGGAATGTCTTTGGTCACAACGCTTCCAGCCCCAATCGTGACGTTATCGCCAATGGTGACCCCCGCCAAAACAATCCCACTGCCCCCAATCCAAACATTGCTGCCAATCGTAACTGGATAGGCCATTTCTAGGCCTTCCAGTCGCAGCGCTGGATCGACTGGGTGTGTGGCGGTGTATAGGTGAACGTTTGGCCCAAATTTGACGTTGTTGCCAATCGTGACGCGATTGCAATCGAGAATTACACAACCAAAATTCGCAAAAAAATTATCTCCGATCGCAATATTACTGCCGTAATCGCACCGGAACGGAGGTTCAATCCAGCTGCGATCGCCGATAGCTATCAATTGTCTGAGGACGGTCAAGCCAGCCTCTGTGGAAGAGTCGAGGCAATCGTTGAATTGTCGGCACAGCGTTTTTGCCTGAGATCGCTCTCGAACCAAGTCGGGGTGGAATGCGTTGTAATACTCTCCCGCCAACATTTTGGTTTTCTCAGACATCGATCTTCCCAAACATATTCACCCAGGCGGTAGGTCAATCGCTCAATCGAGTCTCCGTGAAAAACTCGTCCAATATCTCGAGCTTACAGTCATGAGCCTCCAGAAACTTGAGAAGCCTTCGAGGCCAAGGATTGGATTGGCAAACTTATGTATTTCCGAATTGAGAGATCTCCGTCGTCCCCGATCGCGCCAAACGTAACGACCCCTTCCGGCCCTCAATGAGAGATTGCATTTGCGGGATGAAAGCCCCGCCCAGAGCCAACTTTGCTGATAGTATGACAGTGCTTTAACTTCCCTTCGCATTGGGCAATACGAGCACGTTTATACCAAAACCTTTCATACCACTGGATATCGCAACCGATGAGTGAAAAAGCTATTGTTCGAGACTACTTCAACACTCTAGGGTTCGATCGTTGGCGGCGCATTTACGGTGAGGCCGAGGTTAACCGCGTCCAAAAAGATATCCGTAAGGGACACGCCCGCACGATCGACGCCGTGCTGGGTTGGCTGGGGGACGACCTCAGCGGTCAAACCATCTGCGATGCTGGGTGCGGTGTCGGCAGTCTCAGTATTCCCCTCGCTAAGCGGGGAGCTTCGGTGATTGCCAGCGATATTTCTGAAAAAATGGTAGGAGAAGCGCGGGAGCGACAGCAGGCAGAATTAGGACAAACCGACAATCCTCAGTTCTCCACCTCCGATCTAGAAGACATTGCCGGTAGCTACGACACAGTCATTTGCTTGGATGTGATGATTCACTACCCAGAAGACGCAGCCCTGGACATGGTTCAACACCTAACCACATTGGCAACAGATCGTGTAGTTTTCAGCTTTGCCCCCAAAACTCCCTTGCTGAGCGTACTGAAAAAGATAGGCGAATTCTTTCCCGGCCCTAGCAAGACCACTCGGGCTTACCAGCATCGCGAAAAAGCAATTCTAGAGCGCTTGCAATCCCTGGGATGGACGGTCGATCGCCGAGAAACCATTAAGTCTCAGTTCTATTTCTCCTGGATTTTGGAAGCCAAACCTCAGTAGTCAAGCAAACAGCAATCCGGTTACCAACAATCCCATCCCCCGAGTTGTTCAACACATGAACATCGCGGAGTCTTGGCATGGCTTGCTTACCTATAACGATCCGCAATCCGCTATGGAGACTTAGCTGACTACTTTTCCTTGAAAATCGAGCATTTTCCCAGTTTCAACCCTCCAGACCTTATAGCGGATTGCTACATCACGTCGGTCAGCGAACTTCACCCTCCACCTGCAGGCGAGTGTACGGCCCTACTTGGCAAAATCTCTCGACCAAACTATCGGCAGCATCTGGAGAGAGCCAGCCTAGATTACGGAGCAAATGCAGGGCGATCGCGTACTTGGCTCGGCCGCTACCATCATCCACCTTTACCGCCAATCCCACCCCCTCTCCCAAATAGGCAATGCACTGAACCCCCTCGGCCCCCGACTTGCTCACCAACTTGCCGTCAGCCGCTTTCATCAACTCGGTGTCAAAATAACCGGAACCTGCCACCATGTCAGGGGCGTGGGTCATAGCCCGAGCCACCCGTTCGAGATCGAGGCGTTCGCCTGCAGATAGCTGAGCGTACAGCGTCGCCATCTGTCCCAGTTCGAGCTGATAGGTCGGAGCACCGCAATCGTCACGGGCTAGCAACAATTCATCGGCAGGCATTTTGAGCAAATCGGTCAGGTGAGAGCGGACGAGTACCTGCACGGGATGATTACGATCGAGATAGTCTTGAAAGCTCCACCCCTGTATGCGGCTAGCCATCAAAAATCCTGCATGTTTGCCGGAACAGTTGTGGAATAGCGGCCCCCGCTTGCCAGCAGGACAGGGACACATCAGATTTTCGGATTCTAAGTCCGCCCGCCACAGCATCGAAAACACCTGACGCACGTGCACCATTTCCCCTCGATGGGAGCCACACATGATGGCAATATCGGGATCGGTTAAGTCAAACCGTTCGCAGGCACCAGAGGACAATGCAGCCAGTGCCTGAAATGGCTTAAAGGAAGAGCGGATGAAGGTCGGCAACGAGCTATCCCCCGCTGTCATCAACATCCTCCCTTTCGCATCAGCCACAACCGCTCGGGCGTGATGGACGGACTCGGGAATTCCCTCCCGCAGCAAATGGGCCGACAGAGCGGGGTTAGAGGGACGGCGGTCTAGACTCATTAGCGAAGTACGATCGAGTTTGTTCAGCGTAGTCCATTCAAGAATCTACTTCACGTTCGATCGCTTCAGCCGTGGCCAAATACCCCTCCTGCGTCAGTTGCTGCAACACAGTCTGAGCTTCCGAATGGGTGGAATAGTGACCCACCAAGTAGACTTCCCGTCCGGCCAACTGCGCTGGAGTAGCAGTGGGGGCTACCGCCCGGACAGCTTCAATAGTGTCGCCAGATTGAGGGGTTATCAATACCCGGTACCGAGCTGGATAGCGCCTAGCTGCCGAAACAATGTCGTTGGTATTGGCAATCGGTACCGGTGCAACACTAACAGGCAACGATTCGATATTAAGTGAACCATTGCTGAATGAGCTATCGCCAGAATAGCGACCAGCGAAGGCAGACTCTGACGATACGGTCCCTGGGCGCATACCGGCAGAAGAGGCAGGCGAGGTCGGTGCAGAACGAGCAGGAATAGAACTAACCCCTCCTGCCGGTCCGCTGGAATTCGTATCTCCGCCATGAGATTCGGTGACGGGGGAGACGAACGGAACGGGACGAAAGTCTTCGGTATCTGAAACAGCTGGTGATGCTGTCGAAGCGGGAGGAGGTGCTGAATTACCAACCGTGGAAGCCCGAGCCGCTCCGGAATTTGTGGGTATCGTTTGCTGTTGGTCGAACAAACTAGGAACGGTAGCAACATCTACACCGTCAGCATTGGCAGAGCGGAAAGCAACTTCTCCCTGCAGTTTGCTGATATCCCCCAAGTGATTGCCGTGGGCTGGAATGATGTTGCCTCGCGTAGCATTGTGAATGTTGTAGCTGCCATTGCTCTCGAAATAATTTCCTCCCACCTCATCAGAAGCGCCAAGGTTGGGTAGAGACTCGGCGATCGCCACCAATCCATCTTCTAGATTTTCGGTAATGACATTGTTGCGCAACACAGGCTGCGATCGACCGGTAATCACTAAGCCACTCCGATTGCGAGAAATGCGATTGTGGGCGACTACGGGCCGAGAATTTTGCCCGATCGCGATACCGTATCCCGTCTCTTGAATCAGATTGCCAACAATGGTGGGGGTAGACGTACCCAATACAGAAATTCCATTGGCCCCGTTGCGATAAAACCGGTTACCAGAAATCGTTGCCGCAGATGCTCCCGCCAGAAAGACTCCATCGTGAACGCTGCCGGTGAACGTATTGTGCTCGACAATCGGTGACGTCGATTCCGTCCAAACGGCATACCCTCGCCGCCCTTCATTGCGCACCGAGATACCGCGAATTTCAGCACCATCCTGCGGCAGGATAGTTATGCTCTGGCGGGCCATAGTAGGGCTAATAAAATCCCCCCCTCCCACGATGTCATACCCCGCACCATAGATACTCTCATCCCCCCGCAGCACAACCCCGGAGGGAAGTCGCAGGGGAAACACTTCTCCCGTATCGCTGCTGTAGGTGCCTGGAGATAGCTGAATAACCGTTCCGGTAGATGCCTGACGTAATGCTGCCGTGATGCTACGAAGTGGGGCATCAGCACTGCCAGTACCGCCGTCATTACCTACAGTCGGATTGACATATAGGGTTCGCACATTTGTAGGCGACGAAGCTGGATTGGGGCTCACCGGAACCTGAGCCCGGACGGATGCGGGATATCCTGTCAACCCAGCCAGCCATAGTCCAACCGCAGCTGAACCAACCGTGGCCGAGCTAAGAGCAACCGCCGACAGTTTCTGTCCCCATCCTGTCCAATGCTGCTTAATCCCCACTAGGTCACCTCCAGAATTCGCCCATCATGATTCACTCGGCTCAACTCGCCCGTACTCTTGGCCTCGCGACAATACATTCCCTCGCAGCATAATCACACGCGCAGAAATGCCATCTGACGCAAAACAGTACCCATATCAAGCGGAGCCACTCCGTCACAGACCTGCTGCCAACACAAACCAGCAGTCTACATCAAAGAACACTACATCTAGTATCCCTTACCTTTATCGAATACGCTCGCAATAAGTAGCCAATATCTCTGTTTATAGGCAGTGTAAAGAGATTGGTGAGTAAGTCCTGTAGAGATAGCCACACGCTATATGCAGAATGGAGGCAAATTCTCTGATGGGTAGTCGAATGGAGGCTAGGATATTAACGCCTTAATTGCGAGCATGTCTTTGTCTGTCGAATTTATGTCCCAATCTGCCGCTGCTAACCCCGTTAACAACGCGGGCATCAAGGATACGGCCGTGCCGACGGCCATTGCCAGAATCCTCGATGCCAACCTCGATCGGGCACGAGAAGGCTTACGAGTGATTGAAGACTGGTTTCGCTTCTCCGCAGAAAATATGTCAGTCGCAGCGGAATGCAAAGACATGCGGCAGACATTAGCTAAATGGCATAGTCCTCGCTATCGTGCAGCTCGCGACACCCCAAGCGATCCAGGAACGCAACTTCACCACGAACGAGAAGCCCGTCGGGATAGCCTCACCGCTCTGTTGCTGGCCAATTTCAGCCGAGTGCAAGAAGCATTGCGGGTGTTAGAGGAGTACTCCAAACTGGATGCTCCAGCAATGGCAGCCAGTTGCAAGCATATGCGCTACAGAACCTATGCCTTGGAGAGCATGACTATGGCGGACCAACTACGCGATCGCCTCAAGCAGGCACAGCTGTACCTAATTACATCCCCAACCCCCAATTGGTTAGAGGCCGTCGAGGCATCATTACGGGGGGGAGTCCAGTTGGTGCAATATCGCAATAAGACGGGCGACTATCGCACAATGCGGGCAGAGGCTGCTGCACTGAAGGACGTGTGCGATCGCTACGGTGCTATCACCATAGTGAACGATCGCGTGGATATCGCTCTCGATATTGGGGCCGATGGGGTGCATCTGGGGCAAACAGATATGCCGGTGGAAACCGCCCGAGAAATGCTTGGCCCGCAACGGCTCATTGGCCAATCCACCACAAATTGGGACGAAATGGAGCGGGCCTTGCAGACATCGGCCGATTACATCGGAGTCGGCCCGGTATATGCCACCCCAACCAAAGCTGGAAAAGCTCCGGCAGGGTTGGAGTATGTCCAGTTAGCCATCCAGAAGTCAACTGTGCCCTGGTTTGCGATTGGTGGCATTAACGCTCAAACATTGCCAGAAGTCGTAGCCACAGGTGCCACTCAAGTCTCGGTAGTGCGATCGCTAATGTCGGCCGAAAACCCCACTAAGGCTGCTCAAGAAATGCTAAGCATCCTTAAAGAAGGCCAACCACTTGCAGCGAAATAACCAACTACGTTGAATGATGGAATACGCAAGCAATCATTTGTTCAGATTGAATCAAGCCAGCGTGAATATCATGGGTGTGAATTTATTCGTGAATGGCGAATCTCAACAGGTGCCCCTCCACCTGACGATGCGGCAATTGCTAGTCCACCTCAAGCTCGAACCCAGGATGGTGGCAGTGGAGTACAACGGCGAAATTCTGCATCGCCAAAGTTGGGACAACACGGTGATGGGAGAAGGCGATCGACTAGAAATTGTCACCATGGTTGGAGGAGGCTAATCCTCTACCAGCTCCACCAGATCTGACCCAAAAACAAGCAAACGTCGCTAGAGGGATTAACTCTAGCGACGCTGACTCGAAAAGCAAAGCAGCAAATTCACTCGGCTGTCACACCGATCGAATTTGAAACTACTGATTAATGAACAGCCTTAAGGTTCAACATCTCGACCAAAAATGCTGCCCGCTGCTTATTCGCATCCGACTGAATAGCGGCAACAATGGCCTCCTGCTCGGAAGGACCTAAATTCTTCGAGCCGAGTGCATATCGGACTACATTCTTAATTTGAGCAAACTCCATACCAATCGATTCCCCTGAGAATCAACGACTAATTTAAATCCGCTTCGGCTTCCTACAACAATGCCCAACAACATTAGGAACATCGGTGGAAACGGGATATGCAATGCGCCCGAGTCTCGTAGTGAGACTAATGATCGGCCAGCTATTCACTGGCGAAACGATATCAAGCAACTGAGACGGTATTAAAAGTAACACTCCGTATTTTTACGGGTACTGCGCAAAACCTCCGTCCTAACAATTACGTTGTGGAGGAGGATTGGAAACTCGCCTTTAACGATGCAGTACGGCGCATCGATCGGTCCTGCGGTACTGAGCGGATATCCTTGCTGAGAAACTCCTCGCTATAGGAGTAGCGATTCGGCATCTGATCCAAACCGGGGTAAACACTAGATGTAGTGCATTCTGCTCTCTTTTTACCCAGTCTTATGCCGAGGAGCAAGATCGGCAGGCTACGTCTACACTGCAATAACTAAAAAAATCCTGCACCAGCAGGTTTAAAATGCCCGCGAGAAGTCCCTTGGACATTAAGTGACTTCGCCAAGCTCATGAGCTTGGCCGTCAACAAACTCACCCCAAAGCAAGTGTTTTTTTAATATTCATTCAATATTCTGGCCTAGTGGGTGACGTGAGAAATGACAACGACCTATCTCAGTCGAAGAATCAACAAATTCTTTAATGCTTCACATCCCCAGCAGCAAGCCCAAGCTGCGCACAAACCATTCCTCTCCGATCGCTGAGTTCTGGGAACGTTCTGCAAGACCGAGCTGAAACCAATGGGAAAGATAGTAACTCTGGAGACCGAGGCTTGCATCCGTTGTGTCTACTACAACACAGCCCCATACCAGCAGGTGTGAGAAGCGATTCTAAATGCTAGTATGGCCTGAATACTGTGATGCTCAAATTAGCTGTTCCCGCACCCCATTCACTTCACTTCGCAGCTAGTCGCAGGGTTTATTTCAAGAGGGACTCGCCGTGACCGCTCCAACTGTAGCCCAACCCAACTTGGACACTCAAACTGACACTGCTGCACTTGAATCTGCATCTTCTACTTCGATTGGCGATCGCCAGATGATTGTCATCTTAGATTTTGGGTCGCAATATTCAGAACTTATTGCCCGCCGTATCCGGGAAACAAAGGTTTATTCAGAAGTTCTGTCCTACAGTACCTCGGCAGAACAATTGGCCAAGCTCAAGCCCCGCGGCATCATTCTCTCTGGCGGCCCCAACTCTGTTTACGATCCTCATCCCCCCCTTTGCGATCCTGGAATTTGGGAGCTAGGGATTCCCATCTTGGGCGTCTGCTACGGTATGCAACTCATGGTTCAGTCACTAGGGGGCAGAGTCGAACCGGCGGAAAAACCTGAGTACGGTCGAGCCGAGCTATCGATAATCGACCCGACTGATTTGCTGACGAACGTTGAAGATGGCGGCATCATGTGGATGAGCCACGGCGATTCGGTCACCCGTATGCCAAACGGATTTGAAGTCTTGGCAAAAACCCAGAATACGGCTCACGCAGCGATCGCCGACTGCCAGCGCCATCTCTATGGGGTTCAGTTCCACCCCGAAGTCGTACATTCAGTTGACGGCCAAGCCCTGATTTGCAACTTTGTCTATCACATTTGCAAGTGCGACCCCACTTGGACGGTGGAAGCCTTTGTGGATGAGGCCGTGCGGGAAGTGCGCGCGAAGGTAGGAGACAAGCGAGTGTTGCTCGCGCTCTCTGGTGGTGTAGACAGCTCTACACTGGCATTTTTGCTCCACAAAGCAATCGGCGACAACCTGACGTGCGTCTTTATCGACCAAGGGTTCATGCGCAAAGGAGAACCCGAACGTCTGGTTGAACTGTTCGAAAACAAATTCCACATTCCTGTAGAGTTTGTGAAAGCACGCAAGCAATTCATTTCCAAATTAGAGGGAATCACTGACCCCGAACGCAAGCGCAAAATCATCGGGGCCGAATTCATTAAGACATTCGAGGTGGAATCCAAGCGCCTGGGCCCCTTCGACTATTTGGCTCAGGGTACGCTTTACCCCGATGTCATCGAGTCCGCCAACACCAACATCGATCCCAAAACAGGCGAACGTGTAGCGGTCAAAATTAAAAGCCACCACAACGTGGGTGGCTTGCCGAAAGACTTGCGCTTTAAGTTAGTTGAACCCCTGCGCAAGCTATTCAAGGATGAAGTGCGTCAGGTAGGACGCTCTCTGGGGTTGCCGGAAGAGATTGTCATGCGCCATCCCTTCCCAGGCCCTGGTTTGGCAATTCGTATCATCGGCGAAGTAACAGCAGAACGGCTCAATATCCTACGTGATGTTGACTTGATCGTGCGGGAAGAAATCAATCAGGCTGGATTGTATTTCGACGTGTGGCAAGCGTTTGCAGTCTTGCTGCCCACCGTTCGCTCGGTTGGTGTTATGGGAGATAAGCGCACCTATGCTTTTCCCGTTGTCGTCCGCGTGGTCAGCAGCGAGGATGGCATGACGGCTGATTGGTCGAGGTTGCCATATGAAGTGCTGGAAACCATGTCCAACCGGATTGTGAATGAAGTAGATGGTGTTAATCGAGTCACATACGACATCACGTCGAAACCACCTGGCACCATCGAGTGGGAATAAGTTATCCAGTTGCGAACGAGGGGTATTTCCCAAATTCAGATCTGTCTGACACGTTCATAGCCGTAGAAAACGCTCTCAGCTAAACAGGGGGCGTTTTGAAGTTGATAGCCAATTATCACCCTCAACACAAATCACTACCGTCAACAGGCGATCGCCATCTCGCAGTTAAGCAACTGTCTCTAGCTGCCGCTCTGGTTGTTGTATCTGAGTCTCCTCAACGCCTACGCTCGTCACATCCGGAAGCGAACGGACTGCTGAACGGCTCGCCTGCGCCAGGTAAATGCCACCTAGAACAACAGCAAATCCCAACCATGTCGATCGCCCTACAGCTTCTGAAAATAAGGCCCATGCTAGCAACGCACTGACAATTGGCTCCAGCAACATTGCGACTGACACAAAGCTTGAAGACAGCCGATCCATACAGTCTGCCAGCAGCCGCTGACCCAACCCCTCACTGACTAATCCCATCCCTAAGGCTGCAACAATTGCAATATCGGTGGTAGGAAGCAGTTGCCCTTCTGTCACCCACACTAAGGGAACTAGCAGCACGCTACCAACACCACACCGCCACAACACAATGGTGGTGGCAGAAAACCAGCACCTGAGCCGTTCGAGCAGCAGCAAATAGGCACTCAAAAAAACGGCAGAAAGTAGGGCGTACATATCACCAATCAGCAAGCCATCAGCACTGTGCAGATCTTCTATGCCAATACCGATCGCTCCTGCGAGCGCGATCGCCACTCCCAGCAAAAATTGCCGGTCAAAGCGCTTGGAGAAAAACAACCAACTGCCCAACGTCGTAAATATGGGAGTGAGGTTATTGAGCAACATGCTCTTCGCCACAGTGGTGTATTGCAACGACGCAGACCACAACCCCAGTGACGCTATCGAGATTGCCCCTGTCCCCAGCAATAACAGCAATTGTTCACGAGTCAGCTCGGATGCTTGGCCAGTGCTAACAGGGGCAGTCTCTATCGGCGGTCGCCGACTCAGCAGGCGGCCACAGCCAAACACCGCAAAAAACACCACCATACGATTTAACACAGCACCGTTGGGGCCGAGTTCTGTTTCGCTGAGGCGAATAAAAATAGGTGCGCACGAAACGGCTAACACTGCCATTCCCAAAGTCCAGTAGGTAGAGGAATGGGGTTCCTTCACGGTGGTATCGGATGAGCCAAACATCGTGTGAATGCGATCGCTAAATTACGTTGCAATATTTTCTGAAATCTAAAGTTCAAGATCTCATATTTTTGGCCTCTCATAACCAGGCAAAAGGTAGTTTTTTGCCGA
>JBFRWD010000004.1:0-41108 GCA_051439425.1 Synechococcus sp. | reverse complement strand
GGGAAAGTGGGCTCGCAGACGCTCTCTGAGCAGGTTAACCTCGTCCATGGGGGATTCGTTTGGTTGTGGTTATCCTACGAAACCCCCACCTCTGTTCCTTTTCAAGCTTTTGTCCTGTACTCAGGCTTTGCACTCTGATAACGGGCTCAGTTTCAGCAGAAGGTGCAGCAATTGGAAGCGGCATTCTTAGCTGAATGAGAGGCAAGAGAAAAAGGAAATAAGGTTACTCATCATCCCTGTATTAGTTTGAGATCTCAGTTCTGACATTTTCACCATCACTGTCAAGACCTGAACATTCTCCTGAACAAACCTGAAACTTTCTGGATTTCATCAACGGGTCGGCTTCGGGATACTAAGTGCATCGAAGAAAAGGGCACTGCCCACACGCTACTGGAGAAAGACATCATGACCTTACAAGCTACCTACCGCGGCCTTCCCTTCCAATCCCAATCCTTCGAAACCGTCGAGACCAAACAGCAAGCAATGTTCTTGGGCCGCAAAGCTTATATCAGCAGCCCCATGAAGCCTCACGTCTCTCTGCCTGCAGACATTCAATTCTTCGGACACCGCACTACAAAGGCAATCGCTCCCCAGACTGTTGGCATCAACAGCGATGGATTGGTCCCTGCGTAACCTTCAAAACTTGACGGACTGACAACGACAATAACGTAATCGAGATGAGGCTCAGCACAATGAACTCTCAACTTAATTTTCTGGGTCGCCCCTGGTGCATGAAAGTAAACGACGTGGTTGAAACCGATCGCGAAGCAACCTTTCTCGGCCGCAAAGCAAACGTTCAAAGTCCCGTCAAAGCTCCACCGACCAAGCCCAATTCATGGGTCGTCAGGTCAATCCAGGCTTGTCTGACTGCAAGCCCCGTCCTGGCGAGCGTCTTATCAACGGGAAACTGGCTTTGCGATTAGCCCGTAGTCGCTCTGCGGGCAGACAGCATCCCGCCTTCCGGTCTGTATAACGATCAAATTGGTCGTTGTGTCACTTCGATAAAATGGCTGGCCCTAAACAGAGCCAGCCATTTTTTGTCTAAAGCTTGCAGGGAGAAGCTGCGTTCACCGACTTCAGAAAGGTAGTAATGGGACTGGTAGTAAAACGCCCGTCCCCCATAAATGATTGCTTGTGAGAGAAGCACTTACGGAGAAGAAGTGCGGCAGGAATTGGAGAACAGGGTATTGTTGCAAAGATTTTCTGAAATGCTACGCGCAGTGCAAGAAATTCCACTAATGACACTCCAGGTAGTGCTTTGAAAAACCTTTGAAACACTACCGCGAAGGGTCTGTTAGCCACTACATTACGTCTATTTCGCGACATAGACTCTTTCCTCCAGGTTAAAGATAGGCCTTGAAGGGATGAAGGCTTAAGATACGAAAATGAAACTCATCCTGTATAAAAAATCTGAATATGCATCCACTCCTTCTTCAGAGAAAGGAATCAGTCTGCAATTAGTATGTGTGATTAAATCATATAGTTCGAGCCCGTTAATCTGACTATATACATGTTCATCCATTCAATCCTTTACTTCGCAATCTGCGTCATGTCCATTTCAATTTCGATTGGAATAGGGTTAGTAGTCGGGAAATGGATCCGAGAGGCAAAAAATGATGCTGGCAATCAGTCTCTAGGTAGCGTTGTCAGTGCAACTTTGGCTCTACTGGGTTTTATCCTAGCCATAACCCTCTCAATAGTTTCTTCACGTTTTTCCATCCGTAAAGGATTAGTGTTAGAAGAAGCAAACGCGATAGGAACGGCCATACTAAGAACTGATTTTCTTGATGAGCCTTTTAGGTCAGAGTCAAAGGAGCTACTAACGCAATACGTTGATGTGAGAGCACAAGTACAAGATATTATTCAGGACAGTACGCAGCAAGGCCTTCCAGAAGCAGAGGCAACAGACCTACTCATGGAAGAGTCAAATACTATTCTTGAAAAACTGTGGTCACTCGTTGGAAATGCATCTAACGCATACCAAGAATCAGAGTTGTTTGCGCTTTATGTTAGTTCAGTCAATGAAGTCATCGATCTGCATACCAGTCGTTATAATCAAGGACTTCAATATCGCTTATCTAGAGGACTGTGGGGAACACTATATATTGTAACTATTCTTGCTATGATTATTTTAGGTTATGAGTTCAGCATAAATAATTCTAATTCATTGTTTGGAGTGGTTTTACTTCCCATTATATTCTCATCGGTATTATTGCTGATTTACGATTTAGATAAAGGAGGGCGAGGTACTATCATCAACGTTAGCCAACAGCCGATATTAGACCTTCAAGAACAACTACGGAATTCGAGAGACCTTGATGAATAGATTAATGAAAATCTAACAGTGAACAATGACATTAGGCTTCTAAGTAGGTCGTCCAAATGAATATTGCAGGAGCCTGAGGCCTTGTAAGGGCTGTCAAATTGCTATCTTGCGTTTAATTTGGTCAGGCTACTTACTACTGGATTTGAGGCGTCTGTGAGTAATGTCTGTTGTCTGTCTTTAGTTTCGACGCAGTATTGGATAGACGGCGACACGATCGCAGAAGTTAGCTGCGACCCACTGGGAGGAGTTCGCTACCGACTGAGGGCCAAGAAGGAGATACTTAATCCGAATATGGTGACAATCCATTTTTTCCTAAAGGCGAATCCAATGCCCCGTGTCGCGATGCTGGCGAGCGCTGAAGTTGCCCCATCTTCTCTCCTGCTGAATATCGAGAAACGATGAGCCAGCGATTCAAAAGGTGGCAGGAAATGACAAATCTGAAGAATGCTTGCTAAATCAGAACGCATTTATTCTTTAGTACGCGACGATGCCTTATTGCAGGCCCCCCAATGTGGCACTGCTCGCAACTCATCATAGAGACAACACAACCTAGATGGGTAGCAAGTGCATCAGTGTGCGGGCTTATTATTTTTTGTACGTGGTTTCACTTAGATGCACAACGGCGAAGCTATCTTCTTGACGCCTGAGCTTATGCTTAGTGCCGTCTCCTGCCACCATAGGCAGCGTTTATTGATAAAGCAGTTAACAGCTTGCATACCTTTTGATCTATGATAGCCATTCAGAACATTTATCTAAACATATGTCTACGAGTGTTATCTTGAGGGTATTGAATAAGCACGTACTTCTGACAAAGCTCAGTTCCTTTCATTCACTTTGCAGAAAACAACTTCTAGGGCTGACCTCAACTGGACAGGGTCAGCCCATTTTTCTATCGATGCTCAAGCCGGAAACAATATTTACCTAGTACTGCTGAGGTCAACTGCAGGGGAGTTGATGGCTAGATGCTTGTTTGCTGAATTAACGTGACAAAGCCGGATTATCCAATGATCCAAATTTCTCCTGAACTTCAATGAGTGGCTGCTGGCTTACCGTAACAAAAATACTTTTAGCAGGATTATCGAGGTCGACTATAACTAGAATTACGGCGGAAAACATCAAAGCTAATAACAGGAATCCTACGGTAGTATTTGAGCTTGTCAGTCCAAATTCATAACCTACGCTCATCATTGTCAAAATAGTTATGAAGTAAACCAGAAGCCATACTCCCTTAGGTATCCGATATTGAAGACCAACCACTACCCTTGTTGAATGTAGATCGATAAGCTCGTTTAGAGAGTCAATATAGCGTCCAACCAACTCAGAGTCTTTCTCTTGATTAGAACTATCGTTTGCAATATCCCAAAGGCGTGCGTGTATGTCTTGTATCTCGACTAGTGCCCTTGCGATCTTGTCAGGATTTTGGACAGCCTCAACTCCAAGACTAATATACTCTTGAAGAAGCTTTCGAGACTCATCACGGGGAGAGTCAGCAAGAAACTCGGTACGTAACATTGCTGTCCCAAACATATTCGCTTGTTCTAAAACCAATTGCTTGCGTGCATCATAGCGCGCTGAAGTCATCGAAAATACAAAGGCAAGAATAAAAGCAAGCAGAGCTAGCATTGCTCCGACCAGGGTACCAATCGAAGGAATATCGAGATTTCTACTTTTTTTGTTTCTTCGTGTCTTGATGCCTAATCGAAAGCCGACACCAATGGAGAGAAGAACAATTCCAACCGTACCCAAATAGATCGATATAAAAAAACTCAAATGAGATATATTCATAAGTCATTTAGGATGGTGGGTTGACTTGAATCATAAAATGTCAATGAAATATCACAGCACAGATATTATGGTTGATCGTAAATTGGTAATCTAATAGAGAGTACTATAGATGAAATCTTCAGAACCAACTCCTTACAATAATTGACATTTATCTGTGGTGGATTAATACGGGTGTAGAAGACTGAAGAACGAGCTGCACTTGGCTCATTCCACATGTCCAACGCCTAAGTAGTCCAGAATTTGATGGAGAGGTAGGAGTGCAGCGGAGAAACTATTTAACAATAGCAAGTGAAATAATGACAGAGACTCTATAGCAATCGTAGCTCATAGCATAGAAGATGAATCTCTCAATCCCTTTGCTAGAGAGGCTTACAAAAAATCGTAACTCTCTCAAGTCAATGATGGTTACTATGTATATATGAGGGAAGTGTCTGTTTATTTGTTTCCTATACTCTATCTCTAATTAAAGCTGGATTTGAGATGTCTTTGAGTAATGTCTTTTTGTTGTCTGTTGCCTGTTTTTAGACTAGTGGGTCAAGCGGCTTTGACCACTTTGACCAGCCAAACTTGTTTCCCTTTCGATGCCAGTGGATGCTAGCCTCTAGCTCATGAGCCATCTGCTCGGTAAACTGCAGGCTCGCAACAGTAGCCTTCCCCATCGGTAGGCGCATTCGCTTAGCTTTCGAACCCTGCCCTGGCTTTGGCGGAAGAATGACACGTAGATACGGCGATTTCCTAAGCCGATCCACTTTGATCGATGAGCCCGCAAGCCTTGACTGTACTGGTTCTACAGTCCATTGTTTCTCGCCATTCTTTGACCAAAGTTTGACCGTTTTACGGGCTAATTATGGGCGATTTCGGTTTATTCGGGGTTATCAGATTAACCATATTTATTCTGACAGAAACGGCCAAAAGCCCGTCAAACCCTGATTTACAAGGAACACGCCCGGTTGGATTCGAACCAACGGCCGACCGCTTAGAAGGCGGTTGCTCTATCCACTGAGCTACGGGCGCTCGATCGCAGTCAACTCCTTATTCCTCGTTGAAACCTCCGACTGCGTAAGGGTTTCAATCGCCCCTGCCTCTCTTTCCGCACTGTAGCTACTGATTGTGGATTGTGACTACTTTTGCAGCGCGGGTTGCCAAGGCGAACCAGCAACTGAGGGCATCCAAGGCTAAGGTTACCATTTTTATCTGTGGCGATCGCCTGTGGTTGCAAGCCCGTTTGTATCCCCGTCCTGGCACGAAACGGTATCGTGATAATCCAAACAAGAAGAACCAGGAGGCGATCGCCGCTGGGTGTGAGTGCAACAAGATTGGGCTCAATTCTGTCATTCGTAAGGCACGACTATTCGCTCTGCAGGTGCAGACTGGAGAATTTGACTGGGCGGATTGGGTCAAGAGCCCGGTGCGTAAGCAGAAGAGAACAATTGAGGCCTGGGTGGAGTCATTTGAGGCCGACTATTTCACTTATCGCCAGCGCACGTATCAGAGCAAGACGACTTGGGAAAAACTATAAGGCAGCGTTCCGCAAGTTGGATGGTTTAAAGGCTTTGGAGGTGGGCTATCCTCTGCAGGTGGCGCAGACGGCCCAACAGCACACTAAGACTCGTAGACGATTGTGTCGGGCTTACCGACTATTGCTCGATCGCGCTCGATTAGAGGGTGGTGAGCAATGACAAGCTGTTGCTGGCAATTGCTCACCACTTAACAAGTTGGCAGTAGAGGCATTGCATTGGGACTACAAGCTATACGCCTACAGTGTTTTAGGCCTTCAACCAATTTCTGGTCAGTGCCGTTAAATTGACAGTGCCAAGACAAGTCATCAAAAAGAAGGAACTTGTGACCCGGACACTACTCGCCTGGGCCGCCTTTATCGATCCCCAGTAACGTCTGAAGCTAGCTGCATGGCCAGTCGTCATAGTTTCTGAGAGCGATGAGCATGGGCTCGGTTTGAGCGTCTTTAGAAGGTGGTGGCTTAGGCTCGCTCGTCGGCGGCTCAGTCCCTGGGTTCGACACAGCAATCATGCCAACAACGGTTGCTCTTTCCGTAAAAAGCCACATGCCCAGTGCAATGGCAGACAGCAAGACTATCAGCCGTGTAATGGCTCGTGTGACAGGTTTCATACAACCCCCTTGCGCAAGGGCTATTACAGGTGCATGCGCCCCACACCCCCACTTCTATGTTAGCTACTGATTTTCACTTCAACTTCGCCCCAGTGCCACTTGTCAGCTGGCTTGGCACGTCAGCGATGCAGTTGATTGGCATAGGCCCGGGCGAACTTCAGGCACCAGTAGCGGATCGTTTCGTAAGTCAGGTCGATCCTGCGATAGAGCATCATCTTCTCGATATCTCGGTAGCTCAAAGGGAACGTGTAGTGTAGCCAGACACATTACGAGATGATTTCGGAGGGGAAGCGATGACGCTTGTAACTGATGCTCGTCCTCAAAGCCTTGCACAGCTTGGAATGCAATGCCGATAAGTTAACTTGTCAATCCCCTGAGGGTAAGGGCTGTAGGTCTCGACAGCACCTTCTTTCTACTCAACGTCACAATTATGAGTCTATCCATTCTCAGGATCGTGAGAAGCAGCTAGGCCACCTGTGGCTTATATTCCAAGGCTTGCACGAGTGCTTGGCGATCGCGATATTGCTCCGCTGCCCATTCCTGCGAGTATCCCAGTTCCCGTGCGCAAGCTTCCCACGTTTCCAAATCCGGATTGATTTCGGCCAGATGGTATACCACCCATTCGCGGCTGCGTCCGCGAGCATCTTTTTGCGCAATCAGCTCTTGGAGGTGCAGCAACTCGCTAGCGAGTTTCAACACGGCTGGACTCACTTCTTCCAAATCGTAATGGGATTCCTCAGGCAGCTCGAAGGGCTTGCGCTCCACCTTGACAGTGACGGCAGGAAATAAGGAAGGCTCGTCATTGGGAATCAGCTTCTGACAGTTGGGACATTGCAAGAACCCTGGATTGAAGCGATGGCGCAGACTTTCAAAGACAAAACTGCAGTCAGGACAGTGGGTCATGGGTGGGTCGTCAGTGCGCACTCCCTCTAGCGACCAGATGCGGGGCTGAGTGGGTAATCCGTGCAGCAACCAGTTGCGAGTGTGATCGATCGCGATCGCTTCTTCCTTGCCTGGATGGATGCGCAAGGCACGTCCAATTTGCTGCAGCCACAGCGCTAGAGACTGGGTGGGGCGGGCGATTTGGACCGCTTCAATGGCTGGCAGATCGAAGCCTTCAGAGACCAAATTGCAGTTGACTAACACCAGCGTCTTTCCGCTAGAGAAGCGTTCCAGAATGGCTCGACGTTCGGGGGCTGGAATATTGCCATCGAGATGCTCGGCAGATATCCCCTGTTGGTTGAATCGAGCGGCGATCGCTTCCGAGTGAGCCACATTGATGGCAAAGACAACTGTGCGCTTATCGCGAGCGTAGCGCTTCCACATGGATACGAGATTGCCAGATAGTCCTTTTTCTCCATTCAGTCTGAGCAAGTCTGCCGGATTAAAATCTCCGCCTGTGGTGCGGGCTCCCCGTGTTTTCATGGGCTGCGGGTCGGCATACAACTTCAGCGGACAGAGGTATCCTGCCTTCACAAGTTGAGAAACTGTGGGGCCACCAATCATCTCTTGAAATAGCTCTTCAAATCCACTGCCGTCGGTGCGAATGGGGGTAGCTGTGACTCCTAAATGCAAGGCATCGTGAAATTCAGCCAAAATTTTGCGGTAACTGGTGGCGTTGGTGTGGTGGGCCTCATCGACGACAACCAAGCCAACGTTGCTGAGATAACCCGGACGCCTAGCTAAGGTTTGGACGCTGGCCACTTGAATTGGGGCATCGAGTTCTGGAGGATATCCAGCTTTGACGATGCCGACGGACGATCCGGTTACCTTAGCTACTTTTTCTGCTGCTTGGGTGAGCAATTCTTCTCGGTGGGCCAAGATCACAATGGTTTGACCTCGGGGCAACAGCTCGCGGGCAATGGCCCCAAACAAAATGGTCTTTCCCCCTCCAGTGGGGAGCTGTACCATTAGCCGCTGTTGTCCTTGCTGCCAGCGGGTTAGGACGCGATCGAACAGCCGCTGCTGGTAGTCCCTAAGCTTAAATTCCACAGACCCTCAACACCATGCAAACCACTAGCAATCCTATGTCGGATGTTTGTTGACGACATCGGTAGAGGTGACCATCGTGGATCGGGCCTGGAAAAATAGAAACTGCCGGTTAGACGGATATTTGTCTGGAGTAGAGACCAACTATCGATTGAAATTTCTCACAAATAGTTGCTGCTGAAGGTAGGTTACTTGAGGGGTCATGGGAGGGAGCTGGTTGGGATCTCTGAAGCGATCGTCGAAGCTGAAATTGCGAATGGGCTGTTGATACCACCACATAGCACCAGAGTCTGAACCCTGTTGCCATAAACCATCAACATGATCTGGCTGCTGCAGACTAATGAATGATGTGACTAGCGTCAGTGTTTGATCGTCCGGAACCCCTGAAGTAGAGAGCGAGCCAGAGAACGAGCTATTGTACTGATCGATGGCATCAATACGGCTCGTCCAGATCTCATGGAGTCGAGGATAGTTGTGCATGCCACCGTTGTAACTTCCGGTATTCAAACCACCTTCTGCCCATCCGGTTGAGGTTGTTCCTGCCAGAAAGGCTGCGAAAATTGCCGTATCTGTGGCCAGGCGCTCAGCTGGGAGGCAATTCGCATGTGTCAGGCCCGAGCACGCAAAAATACTGCCGGTTCCTCCCCCACCGCCACCATCATCGTCATCGTCATCGTCGTCACCACCACCACCACCTGATGTTGTCACTCCATAATCCACACCATCTCCATCATCCCGAAAATCACTCCAAGCATTTGACAGGACATTGAGGGAGTCTCCAATCACCGAAGCAGGGACCCACCCGACAGTGTTGTAATCCCCTTGGATATAGACCGCTTGGTCGGTGATTATTGTTAATCCTTCAACATTTGCTGCTCTCAAATCGCTGCCGTTCCGCAGTCTCACTCCGTAATTGTTGACGGCATTGGAAAGAGGACCATCAACAGTTAGATAGATAACTAGGCCCCCTTGAGTATTGTCATCCAGCCCAAAACCTAACGATCCACTATTGGTGTTAATACAGTCCAGTAATTGGTTCACGTCAACTTCAAGCATTTCGATGAAGTCAGCTTCGCGCGCATTGTAAAACGATGTGGAATCGGTGAACGTGCCATTACAGGCTCCACCAGCCGAGAACAGAACAGTGCGAGATGCATTGACGGTATTCGACACGGTTCGAGCCTCAATGGAAGAGGTGGCCACGTTGAGTGCTATGCGCAACTCTGCAGACGTCCAGTACTGTCCTGCTGCCCCGACACTAAAATCCGAGTTATTTGGAACTTCTAACCTCGGAAATCCAGTCGCTATTTGTTGGTCGAGATTGGCAGTAATCGTTACTGGTGCAGTACTGCAAGGAATAGCGGCTAGGACACCGTTATTGTCTTCAAGCAACACTGAATTTGAAGTGCAAGTACTGAGAGTACTGTTGTGTTTAGAAACGCGGTAGATATTTCCTGGCGTTCCATCGGGGAAGTCTCCGATCGAAATGCGATCGTTAATCGTCAAAGGATTTGACGAACCTCCCTGGGCGTTTAAGAAAATATTGCCATTCGCATGAAGTGGACCGTTCAATGTCATGGAGGAACCTGGCCTGATTTCTAAGTCTTTATCAAAAAAGGCCATGAATTGGAACATGGGAATGCTTCTATTCAGAAAGTTCATGCCCAAAATTGCTTGAGGGCTATCAACATCTCCATTTCGATAGGATATGGCGGAAGCCAAATAGCTAAATTCTTGGGCATTTAAGAACTGAAAAGGCTCTCCAGGAGGAATGACAATATTGGAAAGATCCTCAAACGCCAATCCAGTTTGAGTGGTGAAGTCCTGAAATTCATAGTTAATACAAGAATAATCGTCGGTTCCTCCAACTCCATCCAGACAAGGCAGACCTACGACTGAAATATCTTCCGAAGTGCCAGTTGGAATATCGAAGTCATCGAATATGCCTCTGACCACATCTGCCCGCAAGTTCAACCCTGCTTCTGCAGCATAAAACCCAGCCCCACTTTGCTCGGAGCTAGTAGCCGTCAAAGACTCAAATTTACTGACCACAGAGTAAGACGCTAGCAAGGTGGACAGCACAACGATCGTTCCAATCGCAACCACGAGAGAATAGCCCCGAGACTGCCTGCGGGCGCTGGCAACATGTAGAACAAATTTAGTGCTGAAGGATGAGCGGTTCATAACGGATATAACAATGGGAATGGGCAATTATTCACGTGATGGGATTATCGCGGAAACGACAATACATTCCGGGGAAGGTAGCTGGAAGTAAACGTATTATCAATCTCGCGCCCAGCAGCAAACTCGGATGATGCAGAAAGGGTTACTTCAACGGCTTGAATGTTTGACCAATCATCTCCGACATTAGAACCAAAGGCGTCTAGCTCCGAGCCATCCTGCAACAGAACGCGCACCTGAAAATCCTGAATGTCAGAGACTAGCCGACTATCCACTCCTCCGTTGACTTGTTCGGTCAGGAATCCTTGGTCATCGACTGAATAGCGCTGCTCGGTAATAACAGCAATTATCGGTCGCGTGCCAGCAGCATCGTACGTACCGCTCCACGATCCGGATGAACTTCGTATCGAATACGTAGATGGATCGTTTCCAGGGTTGCTGGGATTGCGAATTTCGTCAGAGAAGGTGAAAAACTCGCCATCTCGGGTGTCAGCATCGAAAATATATGCCTCTGCAGGCTCACCATTCGCCACCTGCTGCAGACGATATTGTTGCCAGTTGTATAAGTTATCTGGAAGTAGATCGGCCGGGTCCAGACTACGTAACGTTGAAGGGCAGTCAGCAACGCCTCCAACACTGGTATCGGCGACGAGAAGATCGGTACCGCTAGCATCGGCACATATGGTTAGGATATCGAGTGGGGTACCGGTTCGAATCACTAAAATATCTTGGCCATTTCTTGCGTTATCCAATAATTCGATAACCGGAAAATCACTGAGAATTAAGTTTTCTCCTCCCTGGCGAATATCTGCCCCAATAATGTCTAGCGAGGTTCTAAGGCTTTGATTGACCTCCACCCTAGCCCCATCTCTCAGTAATAAATTTCGATTGAAGAAGATCGCTGTGGCTGAAATACTAATCACACCGACCCCCAGTGTGGCAGCAATGATTAGCTCTAGTAATGTGTATCCTGCAGTAGAAAAAACGTAAGGTCGGAGCTTTAGAAACATCAAATTAATCCTCACTTGAACTACTACAGTTCGCGCAATTCAGAAAATACGGTTTCAGCATTAAAGGTGATTTCAGCCCCACCTTCACCATCATTTTCGTAAACTTCGACCAACACATGGCGGAGAGAAGGGTTAGCAGGATCGCAATATTCTAGGTCGTTAGCAAAGTCTGGGCAGAATGTCAGAACAACCGAGCCCACATCAATTAGACCAGGGCTGAATGCTTGGCAAACATAATCATCGGCTGGGTTACAAATTTGCCGATCGCCACCATCGGGCAACGTTGCAATGTCCTCCAAACGCAAGCGATCGAGCACGGTTCGGGCTGCAGATACGGCCCCAGTCGATTGCTCAGTTCTACGATTTTGCAGTGCAAAGTTTAGGAAACCGCTTGAAGCCCCTGTCACTCCAATGAATAAAATCAAGGTCGCAGCTACAACTTCAAGTAACGATTGCCCCCGACTGGAGTGGGTCACTGTGGGGAGTGTGGTGCGAAGCAAGCTGAGATCTCGGTCTATCTTTGGCATAACTCTGGCTCCCAGGTTCAATTCCTGTTCGCAAATATAGATACGTTAAGGTTGCCCACATCAGAGAATCTGAGGGCACTTGGATTCAATTGAACGTGACGTCAACAGCTCCTCCGAGCAAAACATCAACGTCGCTGGTGGATGTCACTCCACCATTTGCAAATGACAATTCTAGTGATGCGGCAGTATTTGCAGCTCCTCGACTGTCAAAACAGACAACCGTTCCTCCAGCCACCAATGCCGCTCCATTCACTTCCGAAACTGTAACTTCATCCAGATCCAACCTCGGACTGGCAGGGGCAAGTTCCCAAGTTGCGGGTGCGGCCGCACAAGTATTCGAACATTCAACCAATAGTTGAGTGGCGGAGGTCGTTCTGACTCGACAGGAAGAGGTCGTTGCGATCGCCACCGACCGCGAATATTTGAGGGCATTGGCGACTTCTTCAGTGGCATTCCCCAATGGATTTCTCAACCCGAAGAATGCGAAACCAGCTATGGACGCCAAAATGCCAGCAATCACTAAAGTGGCGATGACTTCAAGAGTGCTAAAGCCACGGGAGTACCGTAGCTGCAGATTGAGATCCGTCATGGGGATTTAAGCTCCGTCAGGGGTCTGCAGATGTGTGGCGGAGATTGCAGACAAAACCATCAGTGGGCGTCCCTAGCAACCACTCAGCCACAGTAGCGTTGCAGGACGATTGATGAATGTTCTTTGTATTGTATCGAAGTCGGAGTTATTTTTTACAGACGGACCGATATTAATACGGAATTTTACATACAAAAGCGCTATTTATAGGTGTAAATACTGATGTGGAGTTTGAGGGTGATGGGGGTCGCCCTTGGTTATTCGGCGGTCATTGCTGGTTTGGCGGACCAAATCACTGGCATTACATTTTTAGGTCAACTGCCTGCTGAATATCTGCAATGGTCAGTAAGGACTTAAACGGCAGTTTGGCATCTGCGTACAGTTGTGCCCCGCCCTGCTGGCGATCGACGAGGGACAGAATGCCTCCGACCGTATAGCCTGCATCGGCAATGCGATCGGCGGCTTGAAGCGCCGATGCTCCGGTTGTTACCACATCCTCTAGAATCCAGACACATGCGTTGGCCGGTAGAGTTGGCCCTTCAATGAAGGCTTGGGTGCCGTGGCCTTTGGCTTTTTTGCGGACGATCAATCCGGGTAGGTTGCTCAACTGTCCTGCTTGCGGTGTTTGCTCGGCATATGCAGATGCCAGACTCACCGCTGACACAATGGGGTCAGCGCCTAATGTTAATCCTGCGACTGCCTCCACCTCTGTTGGAAGTTCGGCCAATATAAGCTGTCCGACTAAGTAGGCCCCCTGAGGGTGAAGGGTGACTGGTTTGCAGTTGATGTAATACGTGCTTTTTTGGCCGGACGATAGGGTGAAGTCTCCTTCTCGATAGGCAAGCTGGCGAAGTAAGTAAATGAGGGCCTGTTTTTGTTCGGCAGGAGACAGCTCTAGGGGCGATCGCGTTAATAGCAGCATGAGGCTACAACCAGGTTGATGACTAACTTAGGACTTTGGGAGAGTTTGAGGAACCTCTACAGCTAACCCGCTTTTGCCGCTCGCATGGCATCGACAAATTGTTCGAATAGGTAGTCGGCATCGTGGGGGCCGGGGCTAGCTTCGGGGTGGTATTGCACGGAGAAGATGGGCAGGGTTTTGTGGCGGATACCGGCAAGGGTGCGATCGTTGAGGTTGAGGTGGGTGATTTCAAACTCTGAAGTGCCGCCATCGTTAGTGCGTTCGACTGAGTCGGCAGATACGGCAAATCCGTGGTTTTGGCTGGTAATTTCGACGCGTTTTTGGAGGCCGCAGGGTTGATTCAATCCGCGGTGACCGAACTTGAGTTTGAAAGTCTCGCTGCCCATAGCCAAACTAATGATTTGGTGGCCCAAGCAAATGCCGAACAGGGGCTTGTTGGCTTTGAGGAGTTCTTTGGTGGTGGCGATCGCTTCCTTCACTGCCGCCGGATCTCCAGGGCCGTTGGAGAGAAAAATGCCGTCGGGATTGTGGCTGAAGATTTCTTCAGGGGGGGTGGATGCGGGCATGACAATGACGCGGCAGCCATAGGTGGCCAATCGTCGGAGAATATTGCGTTTGACGCCGAAGTCGAGAGCGACGACCGTTAACTCCTGAGGTTGTTGCTCTTGGGTATTGCCGTATGCCCATTCACTGTTGGTCGCTTCAGCCCATTCGTAAGACTGGGAGGTGGTGACTTTTTCGGCTAGGTTGAGGCCGGTCATGTTGGGGGCGGCTTTGACCTGCTGAAGCAGTTCATCTGGGTCGAGGATGGTTGTGGAGATGCCGCCGTTCATGGCTCCTTGAGAGCGCAATTTACGCGTGAGGGCGCGGGTGTCGATGCCGTAGATGGCGACAATATCGTGCTCGGCTAAATATTCGGGTAGGGGTTGGGTGCTGCGCCAGTTGCTGGGGATGCGGGAGATGTTGCGGGCAATGACGCCGTTAATTTGGGGTCGCTCTGATTCTGTATCGAGGGGGTTAATGCCGGTGTTGCCTAGTTCGGGATAGGTAAAGGTGACAATCTGACCGCAGTAGCTGGGGTCGGTCATGACTTCTTGGTAACCGGTCATGCCTGTGTTGAAAACCACTTCGCCGATGGTGGTTCCTTCTGCGCCGAAGGAGTATCCAGAAAATGTAGTGCCGTCTGCCAGTACGAGCAGAGCGGGTTTGCGGACCGCACGACGGGGTTCGAGCATGTTCGGTGGTTGCTTAGAGGTGATGAAGTTTTGGCGATTTCGCCAACCAATCATATCGCTTCAGGGTCGCAAAGTCGTTTGTGTTAGCGAGAGCAAACGGATGACATGAGCGGTGTGCTTGTAACGTTCTTATCCTCCTAGCTGCAACAGCATTGCCTCAGCCTGGTCGTAAGCGACCCGGTAAACAAACTCGCCGCCATCACAGGTGGCCAACTGCAACGCCGTCTGGGCCAAAGTCTGCGCCTCGGGCAGGTTGCCCGCTGCCTGGGCTAGCTCTGCCAAAAATAGGTGAATATCTGCCCCTTGGAGGACGTAGCCACTGCGGGTTGCAATGGCGCGAGCGTCTTCGGCGAGGCGGTGGGCTTCGGGGAGATTGTTCTGGTCTCGGCGGAGGCGGGCGAGGTCGAGCAGGATATCGGCTTCAACTTCAACTAAGTTGATGGCACGGGAGCGGCGGAGGGCTTCGTTGAGGTGGTGGTCGCTCTGCAAGAGATCGTAGGTGAGGCGGTAGGCGGCACCAAGGAACCAGTGGGCGCGGGCGTAGTCTTGTTTCACAGGGAAACTGGTGCGGGCAAATTCATCGGCAAGGGTGATCGAACGCTGGGCGGCAGCGAGGGCGGTGGCGGCAAGTTCAGTCCGCTGTGGAACGGAGGTTTGGGGCGATCGGATCCGCAGCAAGGCGCTCAAAGCTCGATAGCTCCATGTTACGACTTGATATTGAACAGTATTCACTTTCCCAAATAGTTCTAGTGCCCGATCCAACTCCTCTGCCGCTGCTCCCCAGTCTCCCTGATAAGCCAACAGTGGCCCCAATTCTGAGTGCCCCACCGCCTCCTGGAACTCATTCTCAATCTCCTGGCCGAGGGCGATCGCACGGCGCAGGTTGACTTCGGCGGCTTGTAAGGCACCGATTTTGAATTGATCATCAGCCAGGTTTACCAGGCAGATCGCCACTCTGCGTTTTGAAGTATTCTCGTCTGGCTCATTTTCGTAAAGAGAGGCAGCTTGCTCAAACAGGGGCACAGCCTGCGCGGGCTGGCCGCTGAGGCTGGAGCTGTTGGCCAGCTCGATCAGCGTCCAACTCTGGTCACCCTCAGACTGGAGTTGGGGGGGCTGGGCTTCGCCCTGGGGAAAGAGGGCACGGAGGAGTTCGATGCATTGTTGGTAAGCTCCGAGTTGGAAGTAAAGAGGATGAGGCATCAAGCGCTCTTGCAACAATTTAAGCGCCTCGTCATACTGCCCAACCCGCACCATATGGTGATAAAGCTCAATCACCGGGACCAGGTCATCCAGCGTCTTCACTCGCTCCGCCGCTGGCACTGCTGCAAAGTAGTCCCGCAGTTGGCCATGGGCGCTACTGCGTTCTGCCCTGCCCATGCGGTCATAGGCATAGCGCCGCACAATCGGGTGCAGGTCAAATCGCCTACCTTCCCGCTGCACGAGTCCCCGCTCGAGCAAATCCTGCAGCGCATACTCTAGATCGGACTCCTCTGTCGCCAACGCCGCTAGCACCTTAAAGGTCACAGGACTGCGAAAACAGGCAATTCGACTCAGCAGTTTCCGCCCATCCAAGCTCAAACCGTTGTAGGACTGCTCCAACACATGGTGCTGCCGCTGCACCAGGCTCTCCGTCAAATTCTGCCGCTGCGCCGCCTGAATATCCCCCGGATTGCGCAAGTCCTTGATCACCAGCCCCGCCAGCAACCGCAAACTCAACGGGTGAAACCCATAGACCCCACAAGCCTGCTCAATCTCCCCACGATTACCCCTGATCCCCTGCACCTCAAAAAACTCCACCGCATCCGCCGCCTGCATCTGCGTCAGCTCTTCCTCCTGACAGCCCAGCAGCAGCTCCCCCCCAGTCACCTCCACCGGACGTGGCCGCAGCCGGGTAGACATCAGCACCTTGCCCTGCAGCTTCGGCAAACTCGCCAAATTCCGCAAAAACCACTCCGCCCCCGGATTAATACAATCGCGCCCCGCATCGGCGATGTCCCGTTCCCCATCTCCCTGGTAGGCCGCCCCCAAGTTGCCATAGGCCCGCAGCTCCCGCTCAAACCCATCTAGCACCAACAAAATCCGATGCTGCTGCAAATACTCCAATAACCGCCTTACCCGCTCTGACGGATTCAAGCCCTCTGGCTTTTGTTTTAAGTAGGCCAACGTGGCAGAGACAAAATTATCAAACCCCGCTTTCTCTTCGTAGAAGCTCCACCACACCACCTCGGACCAATCCCGCTCTTCTACATCGTGCAGCAGCCAATGCCAGGTCAGCGCACTCTTGCCAAAGCCCCCCAAAGCCCGCAGCACCAGCAATGGCTGGGTTCCATGATTCAACCATTTACTCAGTAGTTGTCGCTCGGCGGTGCGCCCCGTAAAGTACGGCGGCATCCCATAGGGGTGAGCCAGAAACCATTGATGCGGTGTCTCTTCCTGCGGTGGTGCCGCTTCACCTTCTACAATTCCAAACGCTCGAAAAACCTGTTTCCAGGCAATATCCAGTTCTTCCGGGTCGGTAAAGTTGACATGACTCAGATAGCTAATGCTCGGCGGCAGGTCACAAGCCTCCTTCAATACAGGCAGCAATCGCAGCTCCGTATTAGTCGGATCTTGGGTTTGCAACAAATACCGTTCAAACTCCGTCCAGCCACTCTTCAAATAATTAGGCGTTAGCACCAGCAGAGTCTTTCGACTTGTCATCGCCGCCCGCTCCATCTCCTTAATCGCGGGTGCCCCTGGTCGAAAATCCTCATAGTCAATACAAACCCTTAGACCCGCCTTTCGCAGCCTCGTCAGCAGTTCCCCTCGCACCCACTTCTTATCAGCAGAGCTGTAGGAGATAAACACGTCGTAGTCGTAGGTATTGGCGGCGGTATCGGTTGGGCTGTGGCTCATGGAGGCCCGTAGGGGATGCTAAATTCCTTTCGTCCTATTCTATGGCCGCAATTCAAACCATAAGTGCTAAAAAATGCCGATATTCGTGCCTTTCTTCTATAAGTGAAGGATATGGTTGCTTACAGCGAATCGAGGGTGCGATATGGCTGCGACGCAACCGGTACGGGTGGGCATTGGTGGCCCAGTGGGGTCGGGAAAAACGGCTTTGGTGGAAGCCTTGTGCAAGCAACTGCGATCGCGCCTGTCGATCGCGGTGGTCACCAACGATATCTTCACCCGCGAAGATGCCGAGTTTTTGGTGCGGGCCGAAGCCCTATCTGCCGATCGCATTGTGGGCGTGGAAACCGGTGGCTGTCCTCACACGGCCATTCGTGAAGATGCTTCGCTGAACTTAGATGCGATCGCCGCTTTAGAAGCAAAGTTCAACCCTCTCGATCTGATTCTGGTGGAGTCGGGAGGCGATAACCTCGCAGCTACCTTCAGCCCCGAGTTAGTGGATAGCTGCATCTATGTGATTGATGTGGCGGAAGGGGACAAAATCCCCCGCAAAGGAGGGCCGGGAATTACCCGCTCCGATCTACTGGTCATCAACAAGATTGACCTCGCCCCCTATGTCGGAGCCGATTTGGACGTGATGGCTCGGGATGCCAAGCGGATGCGCGGAGAGCGACCGTTTTTGATGACCAATTTGCGCAGCGGTGAAGGGCTAGATCGCATCATCGACTGGCTGGATCGCGAAGTCCTATTTGCTCAGCCAGTTGCGTAAGGATGACGTTCCTGTCTACACCAATCGCTACCGATCCTGCCGCGACCAATCTGGGCCGTGCAGAGCTGGTTGCCCGCGAACGTTCCGGTCGCACGGTTGTCACCCACCAATATTCCTGTGCTCCGCTGCAATGGTTGGGGCCACTGCACCCTAGCGATCGCCGCCAATTACTATATCTACGCAACCCCAATGGAGGGTTGTTGCGGGGGGATGCCCAGTCGATCTCTATCTGTTTGGAAGCAGATGCTCATGTGGAGATTCGTACCCAAAGCGCCACTCGATTGCACCCCGGTTTATCCCGCCAAGCGATCGATCTGACCCTAGAGACTGACAGTAGTCTGGTGTGGGTGAACCATCCGTCGATTTTGGGCACCGATACCGAATTCGAACAGACGGTGAATGTAACGCTGGCTCCGGGTGCTCGCTTGGCATATGGAGAGGTATGGTCTGCAGGCCGGTTGGCCATGAGCCAAGAATTTGCCCCGGCCGGAGCAGCAGAACTGGAGCAATGGCGATTCAAGCGTCTGAGTAATCGACTTCGGATCGACCGTGATGGTGCTCCAGTTTTGCGGGAGGCGATTGTGTCGAGTTTCCCCCATTCAGCCTTAACAACAGCAGGCGTTCTGGAGAACCATACCTGCTGGGGGTCACTGTATCTGTTGGGAGATTGGCCGTTGCTGGAGTGGAAAGACACGGAGAATCAATGGTCGGTTGAATCAAACGCTGGCGATCGAATTCTGCGAATCGTCGGCGATCGCGCAGCCGATATTTTGCAAAAATTTCAATCCTTTGTTGCTCGCCTCCAATCTGAGGAGGCTTGAACGTTGCGGTTAAATTTATCGCGATCGGCAATCCGCTATAGAGACTTCCCTGACTACTTTTTCGTGAAAATCAAAAGACCTTGCAGCAGATTGCTATAGCTCCAGGCTGGGCTCTACTCAATCCGAAAGCCGCGAGTTTTCAACATGCCGAGAAGAGCCTCAATGTCCCAGCTCTGCTAGAAGTTCTTCAACAAACGTTGATTGCATACAGTCTCTCAAGCAATAAATCCCGCTCCTCCCAGCGCCTTCCAAGCAGCCACTACCCACCAATGAAGGAGTACGCCAGTCCACAAAGAACCCGTTCTCCAATAAACAAATCCACAGAGTCCCCCCAACTGTCACTAACCCTAAGAACACTGGTTGTCTGAAAAGAGGGTCAGCGGCAGGTAAAAAGGTATAAGCCTCGATCGGATGCCAAAGAACGTACAACGTAGTTGAGACAACTGCCCAACGCCAATTGAATGCGGGCATTAACAAACCGCGAAACACCACTTCTTCCATCAGAGCCGGCACGACGAAGGTGAGTGGAATAACAAACGCGAGCTTTTGGGCGCTAGGCCTGAGTCAGAGATCGATCAAATCTGGATCGAGACTGTAGGCGATCGCCCCAAAGCCAAGAGCTAACGGCACGAGTTCGGCAACCTGTCGGAGCGTTGGAAGCGTTCGTAACCCGCGCACACATTGCTCGAACATAGCTGACTCTTCTCAATTTCGTTTGGCAAGCGAAAACGGCAAAGATAAAGCACAGAGGATCGAGAGCCAAGGACCAATGACCAATGACTAAGGACAAAAAGGCCCTCCCTCAATCCCCACTCCGATCGCTCAAAACTTTGAAATACACCCGATCGCACCGTTGCACGTCCGGCCCCACATTGCCTTCAGGAGGACAATAACCATTTCGTTCGTAAAGCTGACAAGCCTCTTTTAAGACTGTGGCAGTCTCCAGCCAAATTTCGCCAAACCCCTTGGCCGCGATCGCCTCTTCAGCCACAGATAGCAAATATCGGCCTAAGCCTTGGCCGCGAGCCTCGGGCAGTAGATACATTTTGCGCAGCTCTACAGCATTCTCTCCGCGCTCGATGGGGTAATAGGCGGCGGTGCCGACAACACGCTCTCCAGTTTCAACCACCCAGAATTCCCCTCCGTTGGCGTGATAGCAGCCCTCCACATCCACCACATCTCGATCGGTGGCATCCGGTTCCCAGCCCAAGCCATATTCCGCAAGTACCGAGCCAATCAGGTTGGCGGCGGCTTGGCGATCGCGAGGTTCCCAGTCGCGAATTAAAAACTGACGGTAGGTTTGGTGCATTAATTGTGAATCCCTAACTCGTTGTGAGCCGATTAGCTATGAACTCGCGGTTCGGGATGCAGGGTGGATAAAATCTCGCTTTCCGCTGCGGCTAGTTCTTCCAATCGCTGGGTCACCTGGTTGCGATCGTAATACGTGTCGGCTAACACCCAATAGGCTCCATAGTGTCTGGCTTCAGAGGCCATCAGTCCGCGATAGAACGCCGCTAGTTCGGGGTTGGGTATGTGTTCTGCGAGTAGGCCCAGGCGCTCGTGGCTGCGGGCTTCGATGAGTCCGCTAACCAATAAAAAGTCGAGCATGCGATCGGGTTCGTTGCGACGAACGAGTGCCTTAAGCTTGCCACCGTAAGGGGGAGCATTGAGGGGGGCTAGTGGAACACCGCGCTTTTCCAACCAGCGGTTGACTTGTTCGAAGTGTTCTAGCTCTTCTTTGGCGATCGCCGTCAGCATCTTGACTAGCTTTTGAGAAGAGGGATAGCGAAACATCAAATTGAGGGCTGCGCTGGCCGCTTTGCGCTCGCAATGGGAGTGATCCAGAAGGATTTCGTCCAGGTTTGATAGCGCTAGCTCGACCCATGCAGTCGATGTTTGGGCGACTAAAAATTTGACGCGCGCAGCGGCCTGACTAACGGTATCCGTCATTGAGGAGTCTGTGGCAAGCAAGGGGCAGGAGCCTCTAGATCGATGGAACGATGGTCCCATTCATCATAAGAATTCAAGACCGTCTTTGAGTATTCGCTGCAAAAAAGCGCGTTTAGGACAATAGGCGATCGCTGTAGGCAAATAGTGCTGGAGCACCGCCAGTATGCCAAAACAGCACGCGATCGCTTTTGGTCAATTCCCCTGCTCGGATCATGTCGAGCAAGCCCCCCATCGCTCGCCCCGTGTAGACCGGATCGAGCAAAACGCCTTCCTGTTGGGCAATAATAGCAATCGCCTCCCGCTCCAAATCGCCCACCATCCCGTAGCCGTCTCCGACATAGTCCGATCGCAGTACGAGATCGCGATCGGAAAACGACCGATCGACTTCCAAATATCTGGCGGTTTCATTCGCCAGCCTTAGCACCGAGTCAGAAAACAATCGTCCGTTTGCAGGCTCACCGTTCGCTGCTGGTTCCTTGTCGATCGCAATTCCGATAATCTCAAAATCCCCACCATACAGAGCTTGACCCACCATCAATCCGGCCTGAGTCCCCCCCGAACTGGACGCGAAAACCATGTGAGTAAAAGCTTTCGATAGACCGGGACTCTGCTGGTTGATTTCGTGGAGCGCTTCTACGAATCCTGCAGCACCCATTGGGTTAGAACCGCCGTAGGGAATCACATAAGGCTTGCGACCCGCTTGTTCCAGTTCCGCACATATATGAGGAATCGTCTCCCCTTTGCGGGCATCCCCCGACCAGTGAATGCGGGCATTAAACAGGCGATCGAGTAAGAGATTTCCCGCTATCTCGGCAGGGGCAGTTCCCCCCAACGCTAAATGACAGTCCAACCCACACAGGGCGGCAGCAGCGGCAGTTTGGCGGCAGTGATTGGATTGCGCCGCTCCACCCGTCACCACGGTATCGGCCCCCGCAGCCAAGGCGGCTCCGATGAGAAACTCTAGCTTGCGAGTTTTGTTTCCCCCTAGCGCCAACCCCGTTTGGTCATCCCGCTTCATCCACAGCTTGGGGCCGTTCAAGAAAGCAGACAACCGCGCTAGCTCGACCACAGGAGTTGGAAAAAATCCCAACAGCGCTCGGGGTAATTGATGAAGTTGAGGCATGGCTTTCCTGATGAAAGGGGTTCGGGGTAGAGCCTTGTCAGTACTGCTGCCAAATCAAATCTAAAACATCGCTGATGAATGCATTCGCTTCGCCCACACTGCCATCGTAATGGTTGACCAGGACGCTGAATGCCAGTTCGCGATCGCTGGCAGTCCGAATCACCCCAGACAGTGTTCTTACCCCTTCGATAAACCCCGACTTCCCCCGCGCCACCCCATTGGGACGCACTCGCCCGTTACTCACCGTTAACCCTTCCCAAAACTGCGGCCACCACGATTGTTGGCGATCGCTACGCAACAACGCCGTCATTGCATCGGCTGTCACCAAATTGCGGCGGGACAACCCGCTGCCATCTTCCAAGCGCAGTCCTTTCGTGGGGACCCCGATTGCTTTCAGCCAATCGGTCTCCGCGTCTGTCGCTTGCTTCCAGGTGGCTACCGGATTGCTGCCTTCGTACTGTTGCACCGCAAGGGCAACCAATCCATCCGCATACAAATTAAAGCTGGACTGGTTGGTGAAATTCACCATTTCCCGCACGGTGGGGGATTGGTGCTCCCACAGAATGCTGCTGCCCGATCGCGAGACGGGTTGAGTTTGGAGGGCAATCTCGTCCACCGAGATCCCTCGTGCTTGTAAGGTGGTCTGCAACAAACGCAAAAAAGTATCGGCTGGATCGGGCAGGGCTCCGTAAATGGGGAAAGCACCACCCGCCGGTATGGTGCCTTTGATCCAGCGATCGCGACTGCCCGGCACCCCAAAGATATAACCGTTGTCTCCCGTTCCCGCAGCATCCGTTTTCATCTGGTTATGGAACGTCAGCCAATTGAGATCGGGGTCAATGCCGACGATCTCTGCCGGTTGACCCACTTGTCCTGGCTGAAATGTCAGTTTGTACAAATTGTCGTGAATGCTGAGGGCACTGACCGGAGCACCAAAATAGTTACCGAAATCGTCGTACGTCCACGACCACGGAATGGGCTCCAGAGGCAGAGCACTGATGTCTCCCACCAACCTCTGTACGGCTGTAATCCCCGTAGCTTGAACGGCGGAAACAATATCCCCCAGAATTTGCTCGGTCGTGGGATTTCCATCAATCTGATGGCTGCCAAAAGTAGGATCTCCTCCACCCACCACCACCAAGCTATCGGCAACACCGGACTCCACCGGCTGAGGAAGCAGTAGTTGAGTTGAAAAACGGCGATCGCTAGGAAACACGCTCATGGCCAAGCTCGTCCCCACCAATTTGAGGGTGCTGGCGGGCACCATGCTGTTATCTCCCCCCAGTTCTGCGACAACGTCTCCTGACGCCACATCTCGCAGCGAAACGGTGTATGTGGCAGGGGTTAGTGGCGATCTCCGAGCAAGCTGCTCTACCTGCGCTTTAAAGTCTGGCTGTGCGGATGCTGTTGGCCTCGCGATCGCCAATGCAACTAGAAGTAAGACACTTATGCCCAGGACAATTAATCGTCTTGCAAGCAATCGCCTCAAAAATAACTGTTTCATCACTCACCTCGCTCACCAGATGAGCAAATCCCATCTCGTAAATCTCTTCAAAACAAGTGTCTCGTCTTACCTCGCGACACCAACTCAGCTACGTCCTCGATCTCGCCGCGATCGTACACCCAATCGACTTATGATGGCGCTTTGTAAGGCATCGTTGACGATATTGCGATCGGCAATCCGCTATGGGGACTTCCCTGACTACTTTTCCTTGAGAACTAAGTATTTTCGCTGTCTCAATCCTCCAGACCTTACAGCGGATTGCTATATCGATTCGTGTGATTCGCCTATTCAAGAAGTCGCGAAGTCGGTCGCAATGCCAATCGATTCCCATTTGTCCAGTTCCTGAGTGAGAGATTCAATCTTTTTGCGGCACTTGCCATAAGCGTATCCACCTAAAACCAGGCGTAGCGGTGGGTTATCTGATTCCACCATTTGAATGATGGCGTTGGCGGCCTTGGTTGGATCGCCGGGTTGCTGTCCTTCAATCTTGTTCAGAAAGCTGAGAAATTTGCCGACGCTTGGCTCGTACTCTGGCATTGGTTGCTCAACTCTGTCGAGCGATCGCCCAATGAAGTCTGTCCGAAACGGCCCCGGTTCCACAAGAGTGACGTTAATCCCAAAAGGTTCTAACTCCCCGTGCAAGGCCTCTGAGACACCTTCTAGAGCAAACTTCGCGCCGCCATAAATTGAGAAGCCCAGTTACGTTGGTGAATCCAGCAATGGCTGACATATTAACGATGTGCCCGCTTCCTTGGGCTCGCAGAATAGGCAATGCATCTCTCATCACGTTGATGGGGCCATAAAGATTGGTTTCAAAATTGCGCTGAATTTGAGCTTCGCTGAATGCTTGACACTGATAAAAGCTACGTGTTGCCCGATCGGATGAAATTGGTAGATGGATTGAGCTGATAGCCTAAGGTAAATGGCGTGAAAGATCGACCTAGGGAGTGTGCAAGTAATTTCATCTCTGCATATTTCACATATTCTAGATAACCCTGAATTATCTGTAGTTAATTGACTGTGTTATAGGGGATATTTCCTCAAAGATTTTACAGATAATAGATCGGTTATATTTGCCATTCTCAGAGGAAACTACAGAACTCCTCATTAGGAATTTATTCCGATCTTGTTCTATACAACCGTTTGACTTCATTCCCCCTTTTTGTATTTCCATGGCTGAATAAAACGATTGTCTAGCCATGAAAGTTACGATGAAGCCATAAAAAACCTTTTTTGACAATAGGAATCGCTACTCCAAATTAACAGTGCCAGCAAATCTCTAAAATAGTCTAAATATGTTAACTCCAACACCAAGGACTAAGCCGACGTCAGTGCCATCATCAGCAAAATTTGTATTCACCCGTGCGGTTCCTGTTAGTAGCTCGTTTATAGGAATATCAACCCCGGCAGAAATCAAGGGGGCTATAGTGAAGTCATCTATTTCTGCCGAGAGACCTGCACCTACGAATGGAAAGAAATTAATATTGTCATCCGATGAATTTCGAATGGGGGCCCCGCCTGTTAATGCCAGTGAAAATAATGAATCACTACCAATCACTGAAGCTGTATGGATAGATATGTTCTCAGTGAAAGAAATGCGTCCTGCTAGTGAGAAACCTCCGTTGCCTATCGGTGTATCGCCATTATCTGCCAACCCAATTGTACCTCCAACGCCAAGGTAGGTTATGCGGAAAGTCTCTTCTTCTAAGTCATCAGACTCATCACTAAAAACCTGAGCTATATCAGCACCTTCCCCAAGTTGTTCTGAGTAATTTGATGTGAATTCATTTGTCGTACCAGCATTAACTCCAAGAGGGAATATCAAAGCTGATAGCAGGTATGTCTTAAAAAAAGAAAGAGAATATACACCTAATCTAATAACGTTCATGCTTGAACCTCAACAACAATAATATATGTAGATTGTAACTTTTATGACTATTTAAAAGCAGGTAATCGGCTGATGAATATTTCTCGGATATCATCTTTTCTAGACTTTGATAGCTCGGCGAATAAAGTATATGTCACCTGATATTTAATATGGTCAGCCAGGAGAGGAAATGACGCCATTGGAAACGGAGTATCTAAGCGCATTTAGGCAAAGGATTGGTGGTGTGGTCACTCAGACTACCATCACTACTAAATTAAGAACTCGTTTTTGCAATGCTAATCAGCTTCCTGAATGAAACCAAAAAATATCAAGAGCGTTGCAAGGGAACTTTTTTCTGCCTGACTTAACGTTGTGAAGTCTATTCATCAAATCTGGCCCTGCATGACCAGAGGCCCTGCCGATTCGATGGAGTCTTCGAACATGTCGAGGGTAATCAAAAGCTGAATTGGATTGTTGCTACAGCTGGTGGTTGGTGCGGACCAGTGGACTGCACCAATCGTGCTACTTCTAAACTGGCCGCAATATTGCGGAGAAGCCGATTCTTCTGCAATCGCCCAAAGACGATAAACCTGTTTTTCGGAGAGTGTTGGCAAATTATTAGAAACAAACACGATTTCTTCCCGGCCGGGAACCATCACCAACCGCCCTGTCACTCCTTCCGCTTGGCCAGTTCCTTCGAGCCCATACAGAAGGATAGGCTCAGTTCTTTGTAGTGCTCTAACGAGAGTGCTAGTTGTTTGTAATTGATCCTGTTGGTTAGAGAGTTCGACACGGTATTGCTGAACTTGTTGCTGTAGCTGAGCTGTTGTATCGAGCTTTAGACGAAGACGGTAATTGTCAAGCCCGAGGGCCAGTACGAGCCCGGCAGCAATTGATGTAGATAGACCGAGAATCCGAGACTTCTGCCAGATTCGAGGCTTTGCTCTCCGCTCTTTTGCTTCAGGAGGTAGCGCACGAGCGAGCCGATCTGGGGACGGATTTTGTAACCCGGACTCCTCAATCGCATGCAAGATAGACGCCTTTAGTCTCGACGGTGGATTGGTTTCAGGTAGTGTGTAGGGCAGCGTTGATAGTGCTTCTTGCAGTGCTAACAGCTCTTTTTGAAGCTCAGGGTTATCTGATATCTGCTGCTGTAAAGCTGCGGCTTCCTCCGAAGCGAGGTTCCCCAGCACATAATCCAGTAGTAGCTCATGCCAATTCTCGGAATGGTTCGAACGAGTCATAGTCCCTGAATTCAAAGAGAGTGCTTCAATGCATGTCGAAGTTTATGAAGTCCTGTGCGGGCGCGGGACTTGACAGTGCCGAGAGGAAGCTCGAGACGTTGAGCTGTCTCAGAATAGCTCAGCCCTTCGTAGTAAGAAAACTCCAGCACCCGGCGTTCTTTGTCGGATAGATTTTTCAAGGCTGAGTGGACTACCTGTGCGCGCTCCTGTCGCGAAACAGATTCTAAGGGAGCTTCCCCACCGATATTGTGGACAGTAGAGGTTTGCCAGCGTTGGAGAAATCGGAACCGGGAGCCTCGAGATCGCAGCTTGTCAATGGCTCGCGATCTTGCCATTGTTACCAGAAAACTACTGACTGAGCCTCGATTAGGATTGTAGAGTCCGGCTTTTTGCCAGAGTTTGAGAAAAACTTCTTGGGTAACATCTTCAGCTTCTTCAGGCACCTTCAGAATTCGTAAGGCTAAACCATAGATTAAGCCAGAATAGCGGTCGTAAAGTCGGCTGAGGGCAGCGGTATCACAGTCTTTGAGAGCCTCGACTAATTCGAGATCCGTCAATTCAGGTGTCTGCTCGGGGGTCGGTGAAGTTAAATCCGATGCCATTTCGCTGTTTGGCTCTAATAGTCTGAGGCTAAGCATTCGCGTCGAGTTGTCAATTCAAGATTTGCGTCCGCATTTGTTTTGCTTCGGTGGTATCGGTTGCGATCGGAGCCGCGGGTGAATACAGGGAGTGTGCGTTCCCCACTGCCCCAACCCTACCTCCCCGGCAAGATGCCGCCTTGAACAGCAGAAAGGAAGTTGCAACGGCTTTTTTAGAGAGCCAGAAACTCTATTCCTAGGGGCCTCCCAGCCCGCATGGCGGAGAAGCTCTCATTAATAGATAGACCTTGAGAACCTTGCATACCTTTCTCAGGCTGAGCCGGCTGCACCCTGGAGAGAAGAGCAACAAAGTTAACCCCCTGCTCTGAAGCTCGTGCAGCCTTGAAGCAATGCGCTACTGTGCTGGGGGCAAAAGCACTTGATCGATCGCATGGATTACACCATTACTGGCTTCGATATCTGCCTGAATGACTTTTGCTTCGCCTATGGCAACATCCGAACCATCGATCTCCACAGCTAGCTCGCTTCCTTCAACAGATGTGACAGTCCCTTCTTCAAGGTCGCCAGACATGACGCTCCCGGATACAACATGGTAGGTCAGGATTTGAACGAGTTGTTCCTTGTTTTCGGGCTGAAGCAAGGTATCCAACGTTCCTTCAGGCAGAGCGGCAAAGGCTTCATCCGTGGGAGCAAAGACTGTAAAGACATCGCTACCATTGAGAATGTCTACTAAATCTGCAGCTTCGATCGCTGCTGCCAGAGTTGTAAAATTCTCGCTAGAAGCAGCTAGCCCTACTAAAGTTTTGTCCGTGGTGGATGACTTCTCGGACATTTGGGGTGTTGCGGCAACTTGTAGAGGCTCAGAAGGATTAGTGGCTTGAGCTACTGCAAAATTTGTGGCAGGTAAAAGGCTGCTGACTGCAACTAAGACACCAATGCCGTATGTGCTGATGGTGGGGAAGAAATAGCCCATGACTTGCTCCTAGCAAATATTTCTATCTGTTAATACGCGTTAAGTCCCAAAACGGATCATTTTCAGTTCGATATCACCGGTAGTTCATTCGTGGATGACTGTCCTGCATCGCTTTGACTCCGTGAGAACAGTAGAATTTTCGGCTTGGTTCACTTGAGGGCTACCTTCCCCAAAACGACCTCCCAAGCTCAGATTCTGTCAGATCTGAGATCTCAGCGAGGAGCATCAGTCTGCTAGGCTACGCAGTCTTACCCCAGTACTTGCTCGCCCTGAATGAACTGTCTCCATTGCACATCTGGCAGCATTACTCGTCTCAAACGCACGACCAATTTTGGTTACCCAGTCTTTCGCTGTCAGAACTGCGAGCGCACCTTCAACGAACGAACAGGAACTCCCTTCACTTTCGTCGAAGTCTATACCGACATTGTCTTCTATGTCCTGTTCAGTCGAGTGTAATCCAAGCTCAGCTTGCGCAATCAGGTGGAATTCTTCTTGCTACGTGGCTTCGAGTTCACTCACAAAACTTTAAGGGATTGGGCTGGAAGATTCTTTCCAATCTTCATCCATCAGTTGCGAGTTAAACTTCGAGGAACAGTCAACCGCAACTTGTATGTGGATAAAACATTCATTCCACATGTTGTGGAAGAGAATTGGGAAATTAAGTAGTGAGCGCTTTTTGACCCCGAACGAGAGGATGCGTGTCGAAGACCTAAATCACTTAGGAATCATTTCCGGAATTGTAGACGAAATAAAGCTAGAGGAGCGTGTCAATGAGAGCCTGGGCACTCATCCACAGCAAATAGTTAGTCCCGGTCAAGGAATCAAAGCAATGATTCTGAATGGATTGGGCTTTGTCAGTGCGCCACTGTACTTGTACGAAAGCTTCTTCGTGGGTAAGGCGACCAGTCACTTACTGGGAGAAGGAATCGAAGCAGACCACCTGAATGATGATTATCTGGGTCGACTGCTGGATCAAGTCTGGGAGTACGGCCCTAGCCAGCTATTCAGCCTGATTGCGGTGGAAGCATATCGAACGATGGGCTTAGACGTGCAGATATACCCCCTCGATAGCAGCAGTGTGAGTGTGCATGGAGCGTACGAAGAGGGAGAGGACAGTGAGGGTTGCTTCCAAATCACCCATGGCTATTCAAAAGACCACCGTCCCGACCTGAAACAGTTCATCATCGAAACGATTTGCTGTAACGATGGCGAAGTGCCGTTGGCGTTTGAGGTGGCTAGTGGTAATCAATCGGATAAAGCCGTGTTTGGGCAACGGTTCAAAACCTTCTGCGAGCAGTGGGATGTAGAGGGAACACTCGTAGCCGATAGCGCCCTGTATAGCGCCGAGAGCTTAGCCCTACTGGGGTCACTGCGTTGGATTACCCGTGTCCCATTAACCCTTGCCTCCGCTCAGGAGTTAGTCACCCAACTGCCGTCTGAGGCCTTCTACGCCAATGAGCGAGAGGGCTATCGTCTCAGCAGTGTTTGTAGCACTTATGGAGATGTCAAGCAGCGTTGGGTGGTTGTAGAAAACCAAGCTCGGCTTGAGAGCGACTGCCAGCAACTCAACAAGCAAGTGGAGAAACAGCGGCTATTGGCCGAGAAGCAATTACGCCGTCAGGGCAAAACTGACTTTAGTTGTGCCAAGGATGCACTGGCTGAGCTCCAACGGCTGGCCGCCAGTTGGCGTTATCACACTGTGGTTGAGAGCCGAGTCATCGTCTAGTTTAGGGCAGATACTATCCAATGATGGGATTTGGAGCCTTCAAATCAGCCAACCCGCTTTGCGAAGTTTTTGATGAAATAAATCAGCTTTTGATGTATCTGAGGCAAATGACAGAATACGCGTGCTTATCCGAGCAACAGGCTCAATTTCGGCAGAGGGTTTAAGAATTGGAAGCTGTTTTTTTTTTGGCCGCTTGGAGGCCAAGGATATGGAAATAGCACCATTCATTTCTATCCCTTGATTTGCGCCCTCAATTCTGGCAGTTTCGGTAGATCTTGCTAGTCACTCCATGCTCGCAGCACCTAGCCCTTTGTGTTGTCAGCACCGGCTGCAGCTATAGGAGCTACTAGGAGAGACTATTCTTATGAGTGACCCGCAGGTGGGGCAGCGCCCTCTTTACAAAGCTTGGCAATTTCGGTCGCATATTGGTCTGCATTCAATCCCACGACTAGATGCAATACGCGATCTTCCACCCGCATTAACCCCTTAACACCAGACTGCTTTAGCGCTTGCTCTTGCAATGCCTTTGAGTCGTCCAGTTCCACCCGCAGTCGAGTCATTGCCACCGCATCCACGCTGCAAATATTCTCTGCCCCACCCATGCCCGCAACCATACCGCGTGCCTTTTCCACAGCTGCAGGATCGGCTGCAATCTGTGGTTGAGTTGCCTCAACAGTCATGGATTGTTCGGGGGTTGGGGCAACGACCGCATCCGCCTCTGGACCGGCAGTTTTGAGGTATTCCTCCATGTCCGTTTTGAGGTTTTCGGAACGCGGACCAAAAATGGCCTGGGCATTATTCCCCACCTGCAATACTCCCGACGCCCCCAATGCCTTGAGACGAGCAATGTTGACCTTGCTCATATCCTTTACTCCGATGCGCAGCCTTGTAATGCAGGCGTCCAAACTCTCGATATTGCTGCGTCCCCCAAACGCCAGCGTCAGTTCTTTGGACATGGCTGCCGCATCTTGGGGCAGGTTGACCGTTGACTCTTCGTCGCTGTATTTCGGTTCTCGACCGGGGGTCTTGAGGTTAAACCGCCGGATAACGATGCGAAAACTAAAGTAGTACAAGGCGGCAAACAGGGGAGCCAGCAAGGGAATCAGCCACACCCGAGTACCTAAGCCATAGAACAAAATAAAGTCGATCGCCCCGTGGGAGAAGGTGAACCCCATTCGTCCCCCTAGACTGGCAAACAAGAAATCTGCAAACCCCGCCAGTACCGCGTGCATTAGGTACAACACCGGAGCGACAAACACGAAGGAAAACTCGATCGGTTCGGTAATTCCTGTCAGTAAAGACGTTAGGGCCGCAGAGATCATAATGCCGCCGATGACTTTGCGACTCTCGGGTCGAGCACTATGCCACATCGCGATCGCCGCGGCAGGCAATCCAAACATCTTGAACCAATAGGCCCCCCCCAAGATTCCAGCGGTTGGGTCCCCGGCAAAAAAACGGTTGATGTCCCCCGTTACCACTTCGTCAGTAATTGGATCGACAAACGAACCAATTTGAAAGAAGAACGGCACGTTCCAGACGTGATGCAGGCCGAAGGGAATGAGCAATCGTTCCACAAAGCCATAGATGGCGACCGTAATCGGGACGTTCCCCCCTTCCGCTGCTGCCTCAGCAAACCGATCAATCGCTCCGCCTATCGGGGGCCAAATGAAGCTGAATAAAATGCCAACGGCGATCGCTGCCAGTGACGTGATAATCGGTACGAATCGCTTCCCCGCAAAGAATCCCAAATATTGAGGCAGCTTAATGCGAAAAAAACGGTTGAACATATAGGCCGCTACACAGCCCACAATCAAACCACCAAAGACCCCCGTATCCAATGAAGGAATCCCCATGACGGGTTTTAGAGCGCTGGGGTCCAACTCGTGAAAAATGACGGAGGACACCCCTAGGGAGGCCAGAAAAACCACAAACCCGACGATCGCCGCCAAGGCCGACACCCCGTCATTGCCCGTATAACCAATGGCAACTGCAACCGCAAAAATCACAGGTAGGTTGGCAAATATGGCATCCCCCGAGCTTTTCATGATTTCTGCCAGGGCAGCAGGCAGAAAATCAAATTTGGCGCTCTCTAAAACGCCCTCTTCGAGCTTCTGAATTTCGATCAGTCGGGCGCTGCCCAATCCAAGTAACATCCCCGCCACCGGCAGGACAGAGACGGGCAACATGAGAGACTTGCCCATTTTTTGCAGCAAGCCAAACGCTTTGCTCCACTGCTCCTGCAGCTTGGAGGGGGGTTGGGGTTGCGCGTTAGGAGTCTGCGCGGCACTCGTCATACCAGAATCCTCAAAATGCGTATTCAAAATGCGTATGTAAGTTGGGTGGCCCGAACGGGTGAATACGGGCAACAATGATGGACATCAATGATTGTTCGACGGCTATTCATCTCCAGGTAAAGGCACCAGATCCCGCACTTCGGCAGCGGTTTCCAGCCCCAATGCTTGGGCTGCCAGCTTTTGGCAGTGGGCTAAGGTCAGCGATCGCACCTGCGCCTTAATGGCGGGAATCGTGGCAATGCTGGCGCTGAGTTCTTTCACCCCTAAGCCGATCAAAATCGGGACCGCCTGGGGGTCGCTACCAATTCCACCACACACTCCCACCCACTTGCCAAAACGACCTGCCCCCTTCACCGCTTGGTCGATTAACCGCAGTACGGCAGGATGCAGACCGTCCACAAAGGGGGCCAGCTTCGGATGTCCGCGATCCATTGCCAGGGTGTACTGGGTCAAATCATTGGTGCCCACCGAGAAAAAGTCCACGTCCTTAGCAAACTGCTCCGCCATTACCGCCGCCGAGGGCACTTCAATCATGATGCCGACCTCCACTGGGGGCAGGTCGAGTTTTTGCCGCTCTTCCTCAAGCATGGCCTTGGCCATGTGCAGCTCTTCAATCCGGGCAATCATTGGGAACATCACCCGTAGCTGGCCAGCAGATGACGCCCGCAAAATCGCCCGCAATTGAGTGCGCTGCAGCTCCGGTTGATCGAACCCAAACCGAATGCCCCGCTCTCCTAAAAAAGGATTTTCTTCGTTAACCATCGGTAAATAGGGCAAGGGTTTATCTCCCCCCACATCCAAAGTGCGAATAATAATCGGCTTGTCTGGCCCCATCACTTCCGCAATGCTGCGGTAGATAGCCGTTTGTTCGTCTTCGCTAGGCGCATTCGCTCGCTCCATGAAGACCAACTCGGTGCGGAGCAGACCCACCCCTTCCGTACCCAGCGAGATCGCCTCCTCTGCATCTTTGAGGCTAGCGATGTTGGCCACCACTTCAACGCGATACCCATCTTGGGTGATGGCAGGTTCGAAGGCGGTTGCCAGATCCGTCTCCCGCTTGGCCTTTTGTCTGGCAATCCGCTCTTTCGTGCGTTCCACCTCCTGCGGGGCAACGTTGATTCTCAACTTGCCTTTAGTACCGTCCAAAATCATGGATGTGCCATCGGCAACCTCCAAAACTCGGGGTTCTGCTCCGGCGATCGCCGGTATTCCCATCGAGCGGGCCAAAATCGCTACGTGAGAGGTCGTTCCTCCTGCCAGCGTGCAGAACCCCACCACCCGCTCGCGATCGAGATTGGCCATATCTGACGGAGTCAAATCTTCCGCCACCAAAATGCTGTCGTGGGGGTATTTGATCGCTTGGACTTCCTCGCCCGTAATAATCCGCAGCACCCGCATCCCCACATCGCGAATGTCGTTAGCACGCTCCGCCAACAGCTCATTATCTAGACGAGCAAGCTGTTCCGCCTGGGTTGTGAACGTCTGTCGCCAGGCAAAGGCTGCGCTTTTTCCTTTATTGATGGTACTGGTGGCCACATGCATGAGTTCGGGGTCTTGCAAGATCTCCTGGTGGGCGGCAAAGATAGCCGCCTTGCCAGGATTCCCCTGACCGTGAATTTTGGCACGCAGAGATTCCACTTCTCGGTTGGCTTGCGCAATCGCATCGTCCAACCGCCGCCGCTCCAGTTCCGGAGACTCCCCGACTTCTGCTACGGTCACCTGCTGCTGGCGTACCCGATAGGCTTTACCCAATGCCAAGCCGGAAGAAGCCGCCACCCCCAAAATAATGTTTGGATCGTCAGATTTCGGCTGTGGGGGAGGGGCTTTCAGATCGGACTGGGCAATGCTGGCAGGAGCCGACACCGGAGCCGCCCCTTCCTCCCCCAATCCCGACATGATGGCTGATGTTAAATCAGTAATCGCGGCTTTGGCATCCGCACCAGTCGCCTCCAAGGTTACGGTGTCCCCCAGGGCCACCTGCATCGCCATGATGGACACGACACTTTTGGCATTGGCGCGATCGCTGCCTCGGAGCAACGCTACCTGGGAGGCATACTTCTTCGCCAAATTCACCAGCACCGCCGCCGGACGGGCATGCAATCCCTGTGGATTGCCGATCTCGATCGGCTCCGACGTCGCCACCTCACCCCCTGCCCCTTCAACGGCTTCTTCAGCAGCCGCAAGTACCAATTCCAACGCAATATCCTGTCCGCCTCTCACTTCACCAGATTTTGGACGGAATTCGGCGACGCGATCGCTGTTGGTCACCACCACTTGGGTGAGCAAGCTTTTGGCATGCAGAGCAACGTAGTCGATGTCGACTTCGAGCAGAGTATCGCCGGTTTTGACGCGATCGCCCTCCTGCACTTTTGGCGTAAATCCCTTACCCCGCAGTTCAACCGTATCTAACCCAACGTGCATGAGAATTTCAATCCCATCGGCGGATTTTATGGTCACGGCGTGGTGAGAGGGGTGGAGCTGTATCACTTCCCCATCGCAGGGAGCCTTGACGAGAGTGGAGATGGGGTCAATGGAAATACCGTCGCCAACCATCTTTTGAGCGAATACCGGATCCGGCACGGATTCGATTGGCATCAAGATGCCGGATAGTGGAGCCTTGAATTGCAGGGCGGTACGGGTCGTTTGAGATGTTTGCATTTGCGGGTTTATAAAGCGAAGCGTTAAAACCTAGGACTGTTTTGGATGCCCATAGTCGTTAATGACCGAAGCAATCGTGTTAATTTACAAATCTTTTTGGATTAAAAAGTAGTCAGTGATTGATATAGTTGCATTCAACACCTATCAGCAGATGCATCAATACATTCTTTTTGTTTTTTAATAAAACCAGCAAGGTTTCAAAGGTCTTTCACAATACATCCAGGCCAAAAAACTAGCTAATGGAAGAGGCTCTCTCTCTCGTCCTCAGCGAAATACCGGATAGAAATTCAAGAGACTGTAGGAAGAATGATTGGCATTGTATGCCGATGGATGGCCTATCGAAGATGCGATGGCAATCCGATCTAAGGTCTGGAGTCGGTAAAAAGCCCAAAGCCGTAAATTACAAGCAGAGGTGAGAAGAAAACCCTCCGTAGTGGATTGCAGATCGCTACAACTGAGCGACAGCTCAAAGAATGGTCACAAGTATCGAAAATTGAGCGTTAATTTAGTAAGCTCTTCCCTGGCTCACTTCAGCAGATGCAGGCAACGCGGGTCCTTCAAGGTCGCCTTGTCAGGTTCACGGCTAAACCAAAAGGCCGTTCGTTTGCAAAAAGCGACCAGCATCAACATCACCGGCACTTCAATTAACACACCCACAACAGTTGCCAGCGCTGCACCAGAGTCGAGACCGAACAGTATGACAGCAGTCGCGATCGCCACTTCAAAATGATTGCTGGCCCCGATCAGCGCTGCTGGTGCGGCATCTTCGTACGCCAGCCCCATTTTCTGAGCAGCCACATAGGTAATCAGGAAGATCAGATTCGTTTGTAGGAATAGTGGAATCGCTATCAGTGCAATATGGAATGGGTTACTGACAATTAGCTCCCCCTTAAAGGCAAACAGCAGCACCAAGGTTGTCAGCAAAGAAACGATCGCTATGGGGCCTAGGTACTTCAGAAAAACCTGCTCGAACCAGGCTTTGCCTTTATGCTGCAAAATCCAAGTTCGAGAAACCGCCCCAGCCAGCAGCGGCAGCCCCACATAAATCAGTACCGACAAAATAATCGTTTCCCAGGGTACCGACAGGTCATTCGCTGACAGCAACCAGCCCCCCAATGGCGCGTAGAGAAACAGCATTGCTAGGGAGTTAATTGCCACCATCACCAGCGTATGCCCCTGGTTGCTGTAGGACAGATAGCCCCACATCAGCACCATTGCAGTACAGGGGGCAATCCCCAGCAAGATCGCCCCAGCGATGTAGGAGCTAGCAAGCGATACCTCAACTCCACGGATCGCCTCCGTTCCCGTAATCAGGGGCTGAAACAGCCATCCTAAAAAGAACTGAGCGAGGATTACCATCGTAAACGGCTTAATTAGCCAATTGACGACCAGCGTCAATAGCACAGGCTTGGGCGTCTTCACTGCCTGCTTGGCTTGGGAAAAATCAATCTTCACCATGATGGGATACATCATGAAAAAGAGGCAGACTGCGATCGGTAACGACACCTGATAGATGCTCATGGCCTCAAGTGTTGTAGCCACTCCCGGAAAGGTGCGCCCCAGCAAAATGCCAGTTCCAATGCAGAGGGCAACCCACAAGGTTAAATATCGCTCGAAGATATTGAGTTCTCCCCCGGCCTGAACGGGCATCTGAGGGGGGGAAGACGAGTCTGTTGTCATCAATCTTGCCTATCGACTAGTTCTTTAATTGATTAGCGGGCCTAGCGACATCATGAAATAGTTAAGCTTTGAAGGAAGGTTGACAGCTGCTCGCGTACCGACTCGTGACTATATTCGTCTTCCGGATGAGCTTTTTCCCCTAACCGCTGAAAGTGAGGACGCTCACCGTTGACTTGACCCCACTGGATATCAACTTCGCGAACAAATTCGGAAAACAATTCATTTTGTTCAAGCAACATCTTTACCGTTTCATGAACCGCCATAACGGGGTCATCTACATAACGACTGATACGAGATTCAACTGTTACCCAGCGCCCTAGAACAATCTGTAAGATTCCACCTGAATCTGTAAGATGTTTGGTAATGATTGTTTTGGCTGCATATTCGGCCTGAACATACTTAGGAATGGGGGATTCCCCCTTCATAAAGCTGCCCGCTTCCCGGGCAATAGCCTCTGAAAGGGTAAACTTCCTACCCCGTAGAATTTCCTGTTGAAGATCGCTCTCGCGATCGGAGTCAGAGTCGGATAAATTATGCATGGCTATCTGAATAAGTAGACTGAATGAACATTAGCTAACTAAGAGGCTGTCTGAGAAGTAGAAAAGCCAACGAGGTTTAATCTGCAATTGAAGTGAAGCAGACCGAGTTGGCTATGAGCTCATTATCTTATCCGAGCGATCTGAGTGACTTGCAATGGTAATTGATTGAATCCCTGTTACCTCCTGCTAAATCAGGTGGTCGCCCTCGACTAGTGGAGCTACATGCAGTGGTCAATGCCATCCTCTACGTCTTAGTGACTGGATGCCCTTGGCGCTACCTTCCCAAAAGCTATCCCAATTGGAAGACTGTCTATCACTACTTCGCCACCTGGCGCGATAACGGCACCTGGTCTCAGGTTCACGAGCGATTGCGAGCCTGGACGCGAGTCGGGGTGCACCACCGCCCTCATCCTCCAGTCTGGCGGTGGCCGACAGCCAGTCCGTTCCTACGGCTCCCATGGTGGCAGAGTCTGTGGGCTACGACGGTGGCAAGCAGATGAAAGGCCGTAAACGCCACGTCCTTGTGGATAGTTTGGGACTACTGCGGGCTGTAGTGGTCAGCGCCGCCAACAAGGCCGATGGAGACGGATTAAAACAGCTCATCAAGCGGGCTCGACGATGGGTGAATCTGAAGCGTTTAGTCAAAGTATTGGTTGATGGCGGTTACCGAGGTCCAGCCTTAGCTGACTGGGTAATGCGACAGGGGCCCTGGTGTCTCGAAGTGGTGATGCGCTCGCCTAAGGTGAAGGGATTCAAGCTTCTACCGCAGCGATGGGTTGTAGAGCGGACGTTTGGGTGGATGCGCTGGTGTCGCAGGCTCAATCGAGACTACGAACTCAAAACCAGTAGTGCCGAGGCATGGATTTATCTGGCTTCTATACGCATCATGCTGAGACGCCTGGCATAGCTGCTGACTTTTAAGACAGCCTCTCAGGACAGCCGATGCGCTACTTCTGCCAGGACGAGAGCCGCTGGGGACTGCTCACTTGCTCGGGCCGAGTGATTACTCTCAAAGGTGTCAAACCAGAAGGCATCTACCAGTGGGGACGCAAAACCTTTTGGCTTTGCGGATTGGTGGAGCCACTGACCGGCGAATGGTACTTCGACTGTTTTGACACTCTCAATGCAGAGCACTTCGGGCAATTCATTCACCAGTTCTCTGCGCGCTATTCCGATAGCGTCATCGTCATGCAAGTCGACCCGGCGGAAGCTCATCTGCCGGATGAGCTGGATTGGCCTGAGAATATTATCCCCATTTGTCAGCCGGCCTATTGTCCTGAACTCAATCCCATCGAACGGTTGTGGCTACATCTGAAATCCCACATCAAATGGGAACCTTTCCCCAATTTAAAGGCTTTACGGCAGCGGGTTCAGGGCTTGATAGACGACTTAAGCGATACTGTTGTTCGCTCCATTACTGGATGGGATTTTATCATTGACCCTGTTTTAAGTGCACATTTATAGAGACTCGGCATGAGCCATTTTCTAAGCTTAATTTTGACGTAACGGAGGTTTTCGATTACGTGCAGCAGCATTAAGGTAGTATTCTGACAAAAGCTGTCTCAGAGCTAATACTATGAAAGGAATATTAGTAGTTGCGTATCTCTTCCATAACCTTTTAGGCTCTTGACACAATCTGAAAAGCCACTCCAGACCAAGATGCATAACCCATTTTGGCGCTAGAGGAATCAAACCAGCATAAATAGGAAAAACTCCACCTACACCTATCATTACAGAGCTAGTCACGTTTCTGTACTTACTCATGAAAGCCTCTTGTTTGGGACAGCCAAGAGATACGAATGAAAAACTTGCATTCATCGAGGCAAGATCATCAGCTAGCGACTTTTCTTCTTTCTCTGAAAGTTCTCTAAACGGAAGGGGAATAACTGATGATATGACGAGATTGGGATATTCATTTTTAAGCTTTAGCTGAATTAGATCAACTATTCTTTTCTCAGAGCCTATTAATGCGATAGACATGTTGTTCTTTTCTGCCAATTCACAAATACTATTAAAAGTATCAATTCCTGACAGCCTTTCAGTATTAATAACTCCTAAGGCACGTAACATCCATACGATGGGCATTCCGTCAGGCAATATATAGCTTGACCGTAGCAAAACCTTTCTAAATGAGGAATTCCAGTAACTTTCCATCACCATATGTACGTTAGCCAGGCAAACAAACCCACCCTTACCATTACAAGCCAATTCAAATATAGATGATATTGAAGATTTGCTTTCAAAACAGCTGACAGGAACACCTAAGATAGCCTTCCTGCTTTTCCTAGGGTGGCTTTCCTTCACAAGATTTCGCTTCACAAGATGTCTCTTCACAAGAATAGAGCGGATAATTTCCAATTTAAGAAGAAATTTTGGAATGGTTCATATGCAATACCACATACGCCATTAGCAATAGTTAGATGATATATCTTTCATTCCTAATATTTAAGATAGAATAGGCACATGGAAATTTTATTTTCCACATGTCTACTCTTGCTCTTTATTATCTAAACAAGTTACTTGTCATAAGCGTTCAGGCTAGCATAAGTGTGCTGAAGACAGTCTGTTATCCAAGATAATAATCCGCAACTTATGTCGCAGGTTCCAACACATAGCTATACTTAATGCAATAGATGCAATTGGTTAAGTGCACGCTTCATGTAGACTTGAATTTACTTAAGCAAGCTTAGTATGATGATGATCTAGCTCATTATTGACATATTTTGGTTTTTATTTTGTATTAAATGATACAATATCGATTCGTGTCGCCAGAAGCTCGATCCAGGCGTTGAGGCAGGGATAATCTTAGCGAACATAGCTCCAACCCTTTGTACGACGCTGACAAGTTAACTTATTGGTGGCGGGCTTCTCTCTATGAAAAGTTCATGGGTTGGATTATGTTGCAGAAAAGTGTTGAGTGTCAAGAATCCTGATTGATATACAAAACATTCGTAGCCGTGATACCAAATGCCCACATCGCAACACTAACCAGTACTGGAGCAAAAGAGCCGCTCGGCTCTCAGAATCTGGAACTCTAAGTGATAGGTTCTTTTCTGATGTTGCTTCAGGGAGGCTATCGCAGGTTGTGGGTCGCGATGGGCGTGAAAAGCAACACGGCGAATCGGTCGCCATCCATTCATGGGAGTTGCTTTGAGCTCACATCTTGCACCAAGAGGCTTGAAGTGAGATGCCATGGTTGAGACCAAGTGGGCGTAGGCGTTCCAAATCAAGTAAAAGCCTGGAAAGAGCAACCAGAGGCGGGAAAACTTCAAGGGCATCCCGAGCAGCATGCCCCCAATTCAATGCGGCTGGAGAGCTTGCCAATAACGAGGCCCAGTGAGCCAAGACGAAGGCAATCATGCAAACCAGCAGATAGCGATAAACTCCCTGAACTCACATCTTGCACCAGGCAGTTGGAGATCGTAGAAGAGAGAACGCCCTTATGAAGAGTGTTCCCTCTTCTATGCCTTAATCCTGCCTGGTGCAAGATGTGAGTCCACCCAATTCCAGAGGGTGGCCATTCCCTGTCGAAACAACTCGTTATCGACTCTACTGGAGAGGGCTAGCCTCTCTGGCTAGCCCTCTCCAGTAGAGTCACGGTCCAGCCGAGGCTTTACTGGCAGGGCGGTTTTCACCGACCCCCGTATACAGTTCCAGGACTTACGCAAGAGTCATATTGAGAGAGGGACTCTTAAGCTGCTGAGAGAGGTATGCATCCAAGAGTCCATGCTTGAGTTGGTAAATGGTTTGCCCAGTTTGGTGGGCCAGTTGGTTGAGCCTT
>JBFRWD010000003.1:0-36080 GCA_051439425.1 Synechococcus sp. | reverse complement strand
CGAAGAAGCGCGACTGGTAGTATTCGGACTTGCCTGCAGCACGAACGAAGTCGCGCACGCTGTAATAGCCAAGCTTGAACTGGGACTCAGCCACAGTCAGGCGCTCGCTATCCATAACGTATGCGTTACCAAAGACTTGGCGGTACACCGCACGAATAATTGCTTCTTTATCAGCATCAGGAGTACCGGGCCACACTTCCTGCGGCTCGGTGTCTTCAAAGTAGCTCACGCCCAGTCGTGAGGCTGGTCCAAAAACCATTCAATATTCTCCAAGTAACAACAGGAGTTGTTTGAGTCAGTTATTAAATCGTGTTGATATCAACACATTATTGACAATCGCCTGCGAACAGAATGGCTCACTCTCGTCCACATAACACTTTGCAGAATCAGCGGCCAGCGCTACAGAGTGTTAAGGGATACGAACAATAGGCCTTTCTTCTCATCCATTCTCGTATGGGCCTGGGGATGCAGCAGTCAAGAATTGTAAAAATTTCAGGCGCTGGGCGCGAACCAGTAAGCGGGTATCGTATCGATTTGTAAAGAGCGTCGGTCGGGACCGATGGCATCCATCAGAGACAATTGGGGGCGAAATGGCGTGTTTATTGTTGCTTTTGTTCCACGCCGAACCCAACCAGCACCACATCTGTGAGGGGATCGCCATCCTTGGGACGCACGTAGTTCACAATTTTTCTGATTCTGAGAGAGGGGGTCACCAGCGTGATTGAGTCAACCGCTACGACACGCGTATAGGTGGTGGTCATCAACAGCTCGCGAGTTTGGGGATTAAAGCGAAACTGAGCCACAATCGGGCGAGCTTCTTCGTAGGCGCGATCGCGCAGGTAATCCCCAAGAACGATCCCATCAGGTTTTTCGGACTGCTTCACGAACAGAGCATTCAGGCTGTGGGCTGCTTTCTCTCCGTGTTCCGATACCGTTTCGAACCCAATCTGGAAGCTTGGCATAGTGTCCAAATTGGATGGAGTGGCGTAGCCGTTATCCTCAATTACTTTCTGTTTAGCGGTAATGGGCACCGGCTCGACGTAGAACTCGGTGTGCGATCGCTCGATCTCCTGCTGAGACAAATAGTGATACGTCCGCTCGGATACCCAGCGTCCAACACAATGCTCGAAAAATTGATGAAACTGGGACATGAACGTCGTGAGAATCCATAGAGAACAACGTCAAGCAGAGCTCTGCGAAGCAGTTATTAACCCTGGCGAAGTACTGCCGATCGTGGATTGGAAGATACGTACCGAAAGATATTGACCCATCGCTACGCCGAGATTTCGACTTTAAAGACAGTTCCTTCCGGGCGAGCAGAAACGGCAGCATCCCAATTCATGGCCCCCAAAAAGTCAGATGCCGATCGCGTCTCCACCACATCTACCCCCCATTCCCCTGTCAGCAGAGCATTGGGAACCGGGTTAGCAACAGGGGTGCTTTTTTTCCCGCCTAGAATCAGCACATCCGGCATGGTCTGCCCCTCTCCCAACTGCGGATGGCGGGCATCCAACAAAGCTTGAGCACAGAGTTCCCCCACCTGTGAGGGGCCAAGCTGAGATTCGTCAAAGCGAATTTCACAGACCCAATGGGCATGTTCGATCGCTTGGCATGCTAGTTCGGGGTGTTGGGAGAGGCGATCGCCGAACACAGCCGCAAACTCAGACCGAGTCAGGGATGGTAAGACGTCATCCTCAACGTCGTGATTGTGGGACAGCAACATGCGTGCTGTAAACGTATCGGTCACTGATATCAATCCGTGCGAATCAACAGGTAATTGAAAAGAAGGGGAAAAGGACAAGAGGGCCTGTTCTGTCGCAGAACCACTATGCCGCACTGTCGGTCTGACGAAAGCGATCTAACGCGGCGCGGAGACGATCGAAATAAGGCTCTAATTGCGTCGGGTCGCTGTCTCGACATCGGTTGAGGCTAGCTGCTTTAAGCTGTTCGATCCCCATTACCATCGCGTCCAAAGGGACTTGTAATTCTTGGTAAAGCAACTGCATGTAATGCAAGCCTTCGTCACTGGTGAATGAGGGGCGTTGTGCTGCAATACCGTAGGTGACGCAGCGCAAAAATTGCCAAAAATCTCGCCAGCAAGCCTCGGCTCTGTGGGACGGGTACAAACCACCGCCCGGTTCAGTAATGCCGGGAAATGCCGCCAATACGTTGGCTCTCGCCTCCGCCACAATCTCGTTGGCAGAATCTCTCAAAAAACTGGCGAGCACAATTCCATCTTGCGGAACTGTGGCTCCAAGAGCTGCGAGGCGAGAAAACTCTTCATCAGTGAGATAGTGACGATCGTCGTCCGCCCCCTGAAAAATAGCGATCGCCTCTGCCGAATAATCGGGACTCCAATCTGCAAAGCTAACAATCCGCGCTTTGGCAATCAGTTGCTTCAAGCTGTCATTTAACGGGCTGGACATAATAGATAGCAGTAGCAGATGTCAAAAAAACAGGTATTTAAGGCACCAGTCACCCGCATTTCGCGATGCAATATCTCCTGTACTGAAAGCGAGCGATCGCTAACTCCCCAAAAGTCCCAATGGAATCAGCTAACTTCTGGATGGAGACAGCCAAGATAGAGAGACAGTCTGGATAGAGAGGCAGTCTCTGGAGAGAGAGACAGTCTGGATAACACCGTGGGCGGAGACTCTGACTTTGATTCCGACAATTACTGTGCCGCCAGCTGAGCTTTAAGTTGAACAAGAGCGCTATCGATTTTGACTACATCGGGGTTTTTCTCTAGCTGCTCCAGCACGAGCTTCTTGGGGAGTTTAGCTTTTTTAGCCACAGCAATGGTTTCGTCAAAGATACGGGTGCGGTAGGCTTCTAGCTCCGCAATCATCGACTGAATTTCTTCGGGGGTAGGCAGGGCCTGCACGGAGTTAGACATTTATATAACCTAGTTTGATATACAACCCAATCGATATTATGCGGGGCTTACGTTACATCATCTCAAATCTCGTACTAGGCTACTCGGAATGTAAAGTAAGGTAAAAACACTCTCGTTCAAGCTTGGTGATGGATATTTCTGCGATCGAGGCGAATCTAGGTAGCGACGACTCGCAAGTTCGCTTGAAAGCTGTGAAGCAATTGTGGGATGGCGAGACCGAAGTAGTGATTCCGCTGTTGATGAAACAGCTCAACGATCCGGAGTTTCTGGTCCGCACATTTGTCTGCATGGGCTTGGCCAGACATCAGACCACCGAAGGGTTTGCGGCTTTGTTGCAGGTGACCAAACTCGATCCCGATCCCAACGTGCGGGCCGAAGCAGCCAATTCTCTTTCGTTGTTCGGCAAAGTCTCCAGCTCCCATCTGGTCAGCACCTTCTTCCAAGACGATCACTGGCTAGTCCGGCGCAGTATCCTTGCCGCGCTGACAGAAATGACCGACTGTCCCCAAGAACTGTTTGAGGTGTGTGTCTGCGGTCTTGAAGGGGAAGATGAAACTGTGCGAGAGACGTCCACGACTTGTCTGGCGACCTTAGCGGGGACGTCGATACGGGCCGACGCATTGCAGATATTGCTGCAATATGTCACCGATGCTTCATGGAGGGTGCGCCTGCGCGTGGCAACTGCTTTGTTTAACTTTGATGAGCCGGAGGCGAAGGCTGCGCTACAGATGCTAGCGAAGGACTCCGATCATCGCGTTGTCGGAGCCACCCTAGAGAAAAAGCTAAAGTAGCTGGGATTCATGCTTAGAGGGGAATCCGTCTCCAGATACTTATATTTGATATCTAGATTTGTCGAGCAGACACCCCGTTCAGGCTTCGGCTTCAGCCAATAAACTGTCCTTCACGTTCGATCGCGTATACGAATTCCAGGTGGTGATTTCAGTTGACTGGCGACCCAACAATCGTGCCCGCGTTTCATCGCTCATACCGGTGGCCAATGTGAAATCGGCTCCGGCCACATTGGTGACGTCAGTAAAATCAGCGCCTTCCAGATCGGCACCACGAAAGTCCACCATTTGCAATTCGGTGTTGCACAAGCGTGCGTTTTTCAAACAAGCACCGGTCAAAAACGCTCGTTGGAGATTGGCACCGCTGAGAGATGCATCCGTTAAATTTGCTCCGGTCAAGTCGGTACCGCTCAAGTAAGCCCCCAATAAACGAGCGCCCGTTAGGTCCGCCCCTCGTAAGTACGCCGTGTTGAGATATGCCCCGTTCAGGACTGCTCCTGGCCCAATAGCTCCCGAGGTCTTGTAGCGGAAGCCTTCTGGCCAAACAGTCTCACTGTCGTACAAGCAAAGTTTGAGTGTCGCTTCGTCTAACGTCGCATTGCTGAAATTAGCCCCTCGCACATCAGAGCGGTTGAGGTAAGCTGCGCTCAGATCTGCCCCTGACAAATCTGCCCCTCGCAAATCCGTACCCCTCAAATCCGCTTGCTTGAGGGTGCATCCCTGAAATCGAGCCCGCTGAAGATTGGCATTGGTCAAACCTACGCTTTCCAAGTTGGCCCGCTCGAATGTGGCCTCCACCAAGTTGGCGTTATACAAGTCTTGAAAACTGAGATCGGCACCGGATAAATCAAGCCGATCGCAAGCTTCGCCGTTGGCGATCGCCGCCACAATCTCGCTAACAGTTCTAGAACTCATTCCAAATACAGTTGAATAAAAGAAATTATCAATAGCAGTTATTCTAAGGGTTCCTGTCGGTGTCGAGATCGGTCTGTATCGCCATACCACCCGTTCAGCGCATGTATTCCCGCTGCTACACCTAGACAAATTTCTATAGAATCCAACCGTTAATCAACCATTCAGCGTTTTAGAACTTTTGCCAGAGGTACATCTATGCACTTGCAGCCGCCCATGACCATGATGGACTTCTTCAAGAAAAGCGAGGGCACTTGGTACATCCAGAGAAGCGTGCATCACTTTGACTCGACGGAAGACGAATCGGGGGAATCGAACATTACTGTCACCACAGTTGCTCCCGAGGACAGTCGCGTCATCGAGATTTGCAACCAGCACAAAGTCGATCCCTCGCAAGCAAGCGGTGGTGCATCGTTTACCTGGCAGGTCAACCTCGACACCCGCGAGTTCGATCCAGACAACGCGGCCGTATTGGTGGCAGTCCCCAGCAGTACCGATCGCCGGTTGGGGCGCATTCTCAGAGATGTAGGCTACGTAGACGGTAAGCCAGTCATCGGTCGCTACCAGTTTGCCGACGATGGGGTTCTAACGATCACGACCGACTACGACAACAATCAGGGGCAAGAACGCGCTTGGTTTTTGACGGATGATTTTAGAGTGCGAGTCAGTACCGTTCGCATGATGAATGGCGTCAATTTAATGGCCTATTGTTCCGAGCGCCGGTGCGTCTCTACAGAGCAATTGCAGCAGTTGGTCAGCGATCGTCAAGCTGGAATTCCTGCCATGCTTCCTTAGCTACCTTTCCTTAGCTACCTTTAACGTCAAGAGCTATCTCCAACGTTAAGCATGTTCTTGCTATGGCTCATCCAGTCAGATGTCCCTTGGAGCACGCCAAAGCTTTCTTTCCCAGAATCGTGCCCCAATCGCGCTCTTGTCTATGTGGCAGTCCGTGGTTTGGTCGCTGTAGTTAACGAAATATGAACAACTGTCCCAAACCTAGGGCTGCGCGATTGGAGACATGTTAGACATACTGAGGCATAAAAAACGCCGGTCACTCGCAGTTTACTATGGCCGGTATAAATCGAACCTTCGGGCTCTATCCAGCATGGGATTAGGGCCCTGTTTTATTTGTCGGAGCTTACTATTAACCTGGTGAATGGCTGTGGCGGGAGAAAGTAGTGTTTGCCATTTCAGTTCGGACAAAGGTTGCCAATTGCCGTTAGGTCCGAACAGCGCTGCAATGTCCGCAGTGGTGTAGCCATGACAATCAGTACGTTCGTTACACTTTGTTGCTTTCTCAAGTGGCTTTCTCAGGGGGATCGGGGCCGTCCCTTATGCTGAAAAGAATATATATACCTTGCTTAAAATATGTACGAGCTGTTCTTAAAGCATTTAGAGAAATCGATTTTTGACCGCTTCGATCTGTCTCCGCGCGCTATCCCAGCTGGATTGGAGCACAACAGCAGCGATCGTGGCAAGCATTCTGCCAGCATCCAAAGCTGGTGCTACCAATGTCCCGAGTTGCGCAAGATTCGCTATACATATATTGATGCAGGTGTAGCAGCTCAGGTTTTTAATAGCGTCATCTACCCTAGCCACCAATACGATATTCCCCTATTAGGCGTTGACTTCCTGTCGTTTGGCAAAAAAAAGATTCTGGTCGTGCTGGATTGCCAACCCCTGTTTCAAGACGACGCATATCTAAACAAGTACATCGAGCCTCTGAAAACGCTGAAAGACAAGTACAGCGATCTGGCTCAAGATCTTGAGATGAAGTTCTACGATGCTAACCAATACTTCTCGAAGTACTTGCTGTTTGCTAAAACTGATGCCGAAACCGTTTCCACGCGCGTCTTTGACGCATTCAAAGATTACTTGGACTTTTACTGGGACCTGTTGGAGCATGCCGAAACTCTAACCGATCCGTCCGATATTCAACGCGTGGTCAAAGCTCAGAAAGACTACGACCAGTACAGTGCGGAACGCGATCCGGCTCACGGCCTGTTTAGCTCTTATTTTGGCGGCGATTGGGCCAACCAGTTCTTATACGAGTTTCTGTTTGAAGATGCTCAACCTCTTGCCGTGGCTCACAGCTAACTCAACCCACAGCTATTCAATCTATAGCAAATCCCACAGCCCACCCACATGACAATTTATCAGCCGTTTCTCGACCATGCGATCGCCACTCTGTCCGATCGCCTGCAGGTAACCCCCTATCCAATTCCAGAAGGCTTTGAGCAAAAGTCGGCTATGACCGGCAAAGGCAAACGACAGGCAGAAGTCCTGACCACCAGTCACGGATACCAAACCCCCAAACTGCGTCAAATTCGGGCCGCCCACGTTCAGGGGGGAGATGCCCTGCAGGTGCTGAATTTTGTTATTTTTCCGCACCCCACCTACGATTTACCGTTCTTTGGCGCGGACTTAGTCACGCTGCCGGGCGGACATTTGATCGCGATCGATATGCAGCCTTTGTTTCGGGACGAACCTGCTTACCGCGCCAAGTATGCCGATCCGGTCATGCCAACCTTCCGCCGCCACCAGCAACATTTACCCTGGGGGGGAGACTTTCCCGAAGAGGCACAGCAATTTTTCTCGCCCGCATTTGTCTGGACACGCCCCAGCGAAACGGACGTTGTCGAGACGCAGGTGTTCGACTGCTTTAAGGACTATTTGAACCTCTATATCGATTTTGTGGACCAAGCCGAAGAGATTGACAACCCTGCAGAACTCTCCAGGATTATGCAGGCTCAGTTGGCATACTTGCGATATAGGGCGGAGAAAGATCCTGCCAGAGGCATGTTGACGCGCTTTTATGGCCCGGAATGGACGGAAGAGTATATCCACGGTTTCTTGTTTGACCTTGAGCGCAAGTTACCGGAAGGGGCGATCTCCTAGGGGTTAGCAGTTTAAGATGCGATTGAGACCTCTCATTCGTATGAGAGGGGGGCAAATTTCACTAAATGAGTTTTCTACTTCGATAACACTCTCTTCCCCAATTTCCAGCTTCGGGACATGGGGTAAACAGGCTCAAACGTGGCTCGTCTCGTTTGGGTCACTTCCTCTTAGCCATTTATGGCCTCTGTCACTCTGACGGAAATATAGCTTCGGCAATCCGCTATGGGCAGTTTCCTAAGTACTTTTCCTTAGCAATAAAGGATTCTAGCTGTCTCAACACTCCAGACCTTAGAGCAGATTGCTGTACAAGCACCCGCAGACTACCGTTGAAGTATCCAGAGAGCCGGGACAGGCTGATGCGAGCGCAATGATAATTTTTGGTCATAAAACTCGGTCAAGAAATGAGACAGATCGCAAAATCTCCTGATTGACCTCGTGCCCTTTTAATGCTGGTAACCCCCAGCAGTGAGTGGGTGAAGTCAACTGTATTACTGGCGTGTAAACAAATAAAAATTTTCACCAGACCGCGAAACGACCGCATTGTATAAAGAGAAATCGAAGACCGCGATGCAGCCCAACCTGCCAGCGTAGAGGCGATGTCAAGGTTTTCACGTTTAATGGCCAGCATCTAGATCGTGCACATAAAGTCTTGTTGATTTCTCTCCATAACCAGGGAAACCAGAGTCAGAGTGACTTTATAATGGCCAGGTGCCTGTGCTTCACATTTCTTAGCTGAACATTCAGTTTAGAGATTTTTAGATTAAGCTCAGTGTTGCATTTTCCTATGACAATCGTCCTTAACCAAAAAGCTAAGTAGGAGACTCGAATAAATGTTTGATGCGTTTGCTAAGGCTGTAGCTCAGGCCGATGCTAAGGGAGCATACCTCTCCAGTTCTGAGCTGAGTGCTCTAAATCAAATTGTTGCCGATGGCAACAAGCGCATGGATACCGTTAACCGCATCACCAGCAACTCTTCGGCAATCGTTGCTAGCGCAGCTCGCGAGCTGTTTGCAGAGCAGCCTCAGCTGATTGCACCTGGTGGTAATGCTTACACCAGTCGCCGTATGGCCGCTTGCTTGCGTGACATGGAAATCATCCTGCGCTACATCACCTACGCTATCTTCAATGGCGATGCCAGCGTACTGAATGACCGCTGCCTGAACGGCCTGCGCGAGACCTACTTGGCTCTGGGCACTCCTGGTGCTTCTGTTGCTCTGGGCGTTCAAAAGATGAAGGCCGCTGCTATTAAGATTGCTAACGATCCAAACGGCATCACTCGTGGCGACTGCTCCAGCCTGATGACTGAAGTTGGTAACTACTTCGATATTGCTGCTAGCGCAGTTGCATAGTCATTGAATCTGGTAGTTCACTAAATACCTTTTCTAGACCAAACGCTTAACTAAAGCATCGGAGATTTTTAAACAATGAAAACCCCTCTTACCGAGGCAGTTGCGGCTGCTGACTCTCAGGGACGCTTTTTGAGCTCTACCGAAATCCAATCTGCTTTCGGTCGTTTCCAGCAAGCTAAGGCATGCATGGAAGCTGCTACGGCTCTGACTTCTAAGGCCTCTACTCTGGCTGAAGGTGCTGCACAAGCGGTTTACCAGAAGTTCCCTTACACCACGTCCATGCAGGGACCTGCATATGCTTCTACCCCCACCGGTAAGGCAAAGTGCACCCGTGACATCGGTTACTACATCCGCATGGTTACGTACTGCTTGATTGTTGGTGGCACTGGCCCCATGGATGACTACTTGATTGCTGGGTTGGATGAAATCAACCGCACCTTCGAACTGTCTCCTAGCTGGTACATCGAAGCTCTCAAGTACGTCAAAGCAAACCACGGTTTGTCCGGCGATGCTGGTGTCGAAGCTAATGCTTACTTCGACTACGCAATTAACGCTCTGAGCTAGTCTCTAGTTGTATAAGTCCGGGTAGGTTAGCCTCTACGTTTGGCAACCTTCCCGGATTTTTGTTTGTAGTGGATGAATATCGTGCTCGATCGCTTTGAGTCACTAGAGTTTGAAGAGGGCGAACAGCTAACGTTAGAAACGGCGATCGCCAATTTAAAGGGCAATGACCTTGGCCTCAGATTCTATTCTGCTTGGTGGCTGGGAAAGTTCAGGATTGACGATCCTGAAGCAATCGAGTTGCTGATTACTGCACTGGAAGACTCGGACGATCGCACGGAAGACGGTGGATATCCCCTGCGTCGCAATGCTGCCCGTGCGCTTGGCAAAATGAACGCTGTAAGTGCCGTACCTGCTCTAATTAATTGTCTGCAATGTTCTGACTATTACGTGCGCGAAGGTGCAGCCCAGTCATTGGAAATGCTGGGAGATCGCAGTTGCATTCCCTCACTAGTTGCGTTGTTGGATGGTGGCGTGGCAGCCGCTCAAATGGTTCCAGGCAAACCTCATCTGGTTCAACCCTACGATGCCGTATTAGAGGCACTGGGTGCTCTCAACGCTAGTAGCGAACTGGAGAAAATCCAAGAATTCCTAGACCATCCGGTGGCTCGCGTTCGGTTTGCCGCAGCCCGAGCGTTGTATCTGATCACTGGCGCTAGTCAGTTTGGCGATCGGCTGATTGATGGGTTGCAAGAGTCAGAATTGCAGTTGCGACGGGCGGCTCTAATGGATTTAGGCGCAACGAATTATCTCCCTGCTGCGCCCGCGATCGCTGAAACATTGGCAGAAAACAGCCTTAAACTGATTGCGATCAAAGGATTGCTCGATAACCATTTTGCCAATGACGAGCCAATGGCCATCTCCGATGAAGTGGGTGGCATTTTGAAACTAATGGATACCTTGTTATAAATATGAGCTTGCACGCGCCATCCTGTGCGGAGTTAATTCGGGCGATTGACGCTGCTGATTCCGCTGATGCCATGTTGGATGCCGTCGAAGCATTGGCAGACACGCGTTCGCTAGACGCCATCCCCACCCTGATTGAAGTCTTGGGGTACAACAACCCAGGTGCAGCCGTGGCTGCAGTGGACGGGTTGATCCAAATTGGCGAGCCTGCCGTTATTCCGCTATTGGAGTTGATGGACGGTTACAACTACACGGCGAGGTCGTGGGCTGTGCGTGCACTGGCTGGGATTGGCGATCCGCGAGGCTTGCAGATTTTGCGGGATGCAGCCATGACAGATTTTTCCTTTAGTGTGCGACGTGCAGCAGCCAAAGGGTTGGGATTTGTGCGCTGGGGGCAAATGAGCCCGGAGGCGATCGCTCCCGCCCAAGGTCAAGCTTTGGACACCCTGATCGAAAAAATTGGCGACGAAGAATGGATTGTTCGGTACGCAGCAGTGGTTGGTCTGCAAGAGTTAGCGAACGCTCTCATTCAACAACTCCAAACCTCTGAACCCTCTTCAGCGACACTGGAATACGGTCAACGGATCGAAGACGCGTTTGACCAATCTTTGCAAACAGATGAACAGCTAATTGTGAGGGCTCGAATTCGGCTGGCTCAACAAGAGATTCGCGACCTTAAAACCAGTCAGTAGCAGCATCTCTCTGGCCACCATTTGCCATCCAGTATTTCCAATTTCGTATTGCACTCAGCAACAACAACTCCCCATGAGCGATCGCCCTTCAGAGCACTTACTAGAACTTACTCGGTGCTTGGCTGGCCACTTCAACAATCCTGCACAAGCCATGGATAAGCCAGCCTATTACGCCAACATTCACGTGCAACATTGTCCCTTGTCGTGGTCGGTATTCGACGGGCCCGGTCTATATCTGGAACAGTATTACGATGTCTATCCCGACCATCCTTATCGCCAGGGGGCTTACCGCATCTTCGAGACAGAGGAAGGATTATGGATGCAGAATTATCTGTTGAAAAATCCCAGTCGCTTTATCGGTGCCTACAAAGATGCCAGTCAAATAGCCAAGCTGACCGCAGATGATTTCACGATTCTGAATGGTTGCTTGAGTCAGGTAAAACCCAAAGAAGTTGGTTTCTTGGGGGCTAGCGTTCCGACCAAAGATTGCCAGGTGGAGCGGGATGGACACCTCACCTATCTCTCTGTGGAGTTCACCATTACGCGAGAGTACTTTCACAGTTGGGATCGCGGTTTGGATGTGGAAACCGACGAGCAAATTTGGGGAGCAGTGCTGGGGTCGTTCGAGTTTTCGAAAGTGGAGGACTATTCAGAGCGCGTTGTTGCTCCTGTATAGCTTTGGAGGTTTCGATACTGTGCTGTATGGCAAGCAGTTGTGATATCTGGGAATTACCGAGATACTCGGAACTGCTACGGCCGTGGCCATACTACTGCAGACATTTCAGCTAGGAAGCCGATCGAAAGGTCGTGAAGTTCTTATATAACTCAGCCGCTCTATGGCGATCGGCAATCTGCTATGGAGAGTTTCCGAAGTACTTTTCTTTGCCAATACAAGAATTCTAGCTGTCCCAACGCTCCAGACCTTAGAACGGATAGCTATAGAACAGTGAGCTGGAAAGCTATATATGACAACCAGCACTTCCCATCAAACTTGGATGAGACGGGCGATCGCATTAGCCGAAGCTGCTGGTAAAGCAGGAGAAATTCCGGTGGGAGCGCTGGTGGTGGATGGTCGCGGCCAATTACTGGCAGAGGGAAGTAATCGCCGAGAACGCGATCGCGATCCGACCGCCCATGCCGAAATTGTGGTGCTTCGCAAAGCTGGGGTCGTTCTTCAAGATTGGCAACTGACCGACTGTACGCTGTACGTCACTCTAGAGCCTTGCCCCATGTGTGCTAGTGCTCTGTCTCAGGCCCGGATTGCCCGAGTGGTATACGGGGCAGACGATCCCAAGGCAGGTGCAATTCGTAGTGTGCTCAATTTGCCTGCCAGTGCGGCACTGTTTCATCAGCCGGAGGCGATTGGTGGTGTTTTGGAGCAGGAATGTCGGCAACTGTTGCAACAGTGGTTTCAGCAATTACGCCAGTCCCAGTAGTTACATCAGTATTACTAGCTGCCCTTCACCTTCGGCTCGAACAAACCACCTGATTTGGGAACGCAGCCTTTGGGCTTAGGCAGGGACACAAAACTTTGGAGAGGGGTTCCCTGTTTGGTTCGAGATGGTGTGCTTGCGGACTGAGAGGCCGAACGAGGAACGCGGGGTAGGGATGTTTGTAATGCTGGAGGAATGGTGTCGTCGGAGGGGGGTGACGCTGAGGTTGACGGAGCGACTTGAGGAGATGATGGAGGAACGCTTTCTATCGCTGCTTGAGAGCTGGAAATCCCGTTTGTGACTGCCATCGACGCGGTAGCAACAACCGTTTCAGTGATGGTTTGAGCCTCGTCACTGATTGAACCATCGTCACTGGTCGAACCATCGTCACTGGTTTGAGTTTCGACACCATTAGTGTCCGTTTCAACCGCCTCAATTTCAGCATGGTTGGGCTCGGTGTTGGACGGGGATTCAACGCCGTCACTCGTGACTGCAGCGTCAAATTCCTCATCAGAAGAATCAGGTGTCGGTGCTTCTGGTTCAGCTGTAGCCGATGGGCGATCGGGCTCCGCACTATCCTCTTTTTCGCTTGCCATACTAACTTCCAGTTGAGCCTCGCCCCCAACCTCCTGCGTTATCTGCTCCACACTCTCGGATGGTTCTTCAGATTCCTCCTCCAAGTCCTCCTCTTCCTGTAATGCCTCGGGGTCGCTTGGGGCTGGAGCTGTCGTTACTCCGTCCTCATCAACGGACTCCTTATCCACTGATGATTCTGGAGAAATATCTGGCTCGTTCTCCTCTGCCTCCATTTCTTCGATGGTTTTGTTAGAAACCCCGGCAGATAAATCAATGGAAGATTCTGCAGCGTCTGGTTCGCTGGACTCAGCCGTATCTTCCTCAATGGACTCAGTCGTACTAACCGTAATGTCCTGTTCCACTGAGCCCTCGATAGTTTCATTCGGGTCAGCAACCTCTTCGGCATCCTCTGATGTTGTGGGGCTGCCAGATGGAGAGGCTTCTTTTGGTTCGACATCGGATAGACCTAGTTTCTGACGGAGAGAAGATGGCAACTTTTGCAAGAGGGGCTGGAGAGTGGATGTCAAGGTATCGATCGCCCGATCCAGCGGTTTCTCGTCGGTGATGCGATCGCTTGCAGGTTCCGATGAGTTCGTATCGGTAGAGCCCGTATCGGCATCAACAAGGCTTGCTGCCTCAGAATGTGATGCCTCAGAGTCTTCAACCGCTTCAGCGTCCCTGGCCGCTTCAGCGTCTCTGGTTGTTTCAGCACCAGTAGACGTCGGTATATTTGGCTCAGCACTCGTGGTTTCAACCGATAGAGGAACTGCGGCGGCTGCCGCGATCGCCTCCAGGGTCGTTTCATCAGGGGCAGGAGCATCGCTGGCTGACAGGGGGAGTGCCCAATTGAACTTGCCAATACCTGCCTGTTCTAATAGTCCTCGCTTCAACAGCGTCAATCGCTCTTCAGTGCCATCTGCAGCGGTTAAAGAGTCACCGGAGATTAAGTCAGTACGGGGGATTTCAAAGGTACTGTCTATGGCAGGAGGCAGGAGAGGAATGCCAGTGCCGGAGGTGCGAACCGAGACGATCGCTCCTGAAGCCATATCGAACGTAAAGTCCTTCAGTCGACCTAACGACACCCCCGTTTCGGTCTGCAAAATTTGCGGAATTAACCGAACGTAAGCAGCGGTGTTTATCGGAGTCGATAATGCATCTGAGTTAAGTAGTAGCGCACCCGTACCCAACAGTTTCGAGGTGGATAGCGCTACTGCCACACTGGGTGTTGAATTTGTGGATGCTGACCCATTGGATGCCGGCCCACTGGATACTGACGAGCGATCGCATCGAATCGACCACCCCACCACTCTGAGGGTATGTACGTCGACCCAAACTTGCGACACAAACCCCAGCCGCTCTATCGCCCCCTCAATAAACACAGGTGTGCCTAAAAGCTGCGAGCGACGGCGCAGTTGCAAAGCAGTGGACACAGTCACATTCCTCATCACGCTGGACGGCTACAGGCACATCAGCAAGACCATCACCCATTAGGGCGCCGGCTTGCGTAATGGAATCTGCGGCTTAAAACCATTGCAGAACGCCGATCGGCCGGGTTGCCCTAAATGTAATACATCACATTGGCCCGTTGGCGCTGGGCTCTTAAATCGCAAAGGTCTTGTAACGTGTACTTCCGCAACACTGCGTTGGCCGCGGAGCGAACTTCTGTCCAGGTGTCTTGCAAAATATCCTGCTCGAGGGTGTCCACTTTCCCCGCAGCGTTTCGCGGTTTGCTAGTGTCTCCCCCTTCGATCGCCTCAATAATTTCAAATAACTGAATAGTCCAGGGTTCCCGTCCGAGTAAGTACCCTCCCTTTGCTCCGCGCAAGCTGCGCACCAATCCTTGGCGGCGCAGCGTTGCAAGCAATTGCTCTAGATAGCGTTCGGGAATCCCTTGCTGAGTGGCGATTGATTTGATCTGTAAGGGCTCGCCAGAACTGTAATTCTGAGCCAATGCAAACATTGCGAGCAGGGCGTATTCGCTTTTACAGGACAATTCCACAACCGAGATAGGTGCTAAGACGACAGCAAATCGATGCACCAAGTATACTCCGGTATCTCGCTCGACTTTAGTGTGATTCCAAGGCCGATCTAGGCTCGGTTCCACTCCATCCGAATTTGACCGGGCAAATGCTTGGCAATTTCTGCAGCAGACTCAGTACTCAATACCTGCTTGGTTCCCCCAAATACGGCTGCCATCACATCAGCAGCATTGACGTTAAGAGGAACGCCTGCCTCTTGTTGAATGCGACGGACAAATACATCGTCACGGATGTCCAGCACTGGGCGAACCTGGCTTAACCAACGCACCAATACATTGGTATCTCTCCACAATTCCGAGAGAGGTGCCGATTGGACAGCTAGTTCGTCTGCGATACGACTGGATGTCTCGGTAGGCATGACATCGCGCATCGTGCGGAAGACAACCTCTGCAATATCGCGAGCATCGTAGTCGCTATCCAACCCTCCACGGACAACAACGGTGTCCAGAAAGACTTGAAACGGAGATGCTTCAGTCGCAGCGGAGGAGGCAGATGAAATCTGAGTTGCAGTCATGAAACGTTACGGGCTCCAAAGATTAGAAAAGGGTCTAAATGAAAATTAGAGAGGGGTGGGTGGATATCTGAGAAAAAACTGACTCTAAGCACCCATCGCGGATGTGCTGCTGGAGGAATACTCTCCAGATATCGTTCGACCAATCAGCGCGTCGAGCTGGTCGAGAGTAATCAACCCAAATTGCCACAAGACCATATGCAACGAACCCTTGAGGCGCTGGGCATGGCGGATTGCTAGGTCAAGTTCCTCTACTGATATCGAGAACTCTTCCCGCAGAAACTGAATTTGTTCGCGATCGGACACAAGCGTTATCCCATTCGTTAAACTCAGTTTAGCCCCATTGTTAATTTATGTAGACAAATGTGAGAGGAATTTTTTGTGACTACGTTTATTTGGGCTGGGACACGATTTGGTTGGAGTGCCAACACAGACTGGGGCGCGAAGTTGGGTGACTCCACTGTGGCTTTGGCAGCAGTCAACAATCGCGTGAAAACACTTGCCCCAACATCCTGGTGGGTGGCGACGCTTGGTTGCACAGCATTCACTGATGCTCGAGCCAATGCTTCCACCCGCCCAAAGTCATGCCAAATTAGATGAAGCCGAGACTCTGGTTGATGGCAATCCTGTTCAGTTTGGTCAGCAGTTGAGTCAGTAAGTAGAGGCTTTAAAGGCTTTAAGCTGTCTCCCGACTCTAGACCTTATAGCCGATATACGTGTCCCTGAAGGGCAAATCTTACGTGGCGAGGGGTTGCCTATTAAAATGAACCAATGCGATCTCTGCGATACCCTTCGCTGTCACCGGTTTTGGAACTGAATCGATGCCGTGAAGAGTAAGCGGGCTAAGCTAGAGTTCATTTTTATTCCTCTCGGCAATCTATGTTTATATTTGCATCCATCAGCATTTTGGCCCTGTTGATTCTGGTTCATGAAGCGGGCCACTTTGCTGCAGCACGATTGCAGGGAATTCATGCCAACCGCTTTTCGATTGGATTTGGCCCCGTACTGTGGAGCTACAAAGGCCAAGAAACTGAATATGCTTTGCGAGCGCTTCCACTCGGAGGATTCGTCGGCTTTCCCGATGACGATCCCGACTGTCCCTACCCCCTCGACGATCCCAACTTGCTGCGCAATCGACCGGTGTTCGATCGCGCTATTGTCATGTCTGCTGGGGTTTTGGCCAATCTGGTATTTGCGTATATCGTGCTGCTGACGATGGTGGTGGCGATCGGCGTACCCACTCCGGCTCTAGTCAATCCCGGAATTTTCATTCCCAACGTTGCTCCCAACAGTCCTGCCCAAGTGGCAGGTATTGAGCCTGGGGATGTGATTTTGCAAGTCAATGACGCGGATTTTCGATTGGTAGATGACAGCGAAGCAGCGAATGGGGCGATCGGTGAGTTCCAGACGCTAGTGCGAACCCATCCCGATCGTCCGTTGACGGTGACGCTGCAGCGAGAAGAGGGTGGCGCACTCCAGACGGTAGAGGTGGTTCCGACCATCCCTGAAGGGGCCGATAATCCGGTTATTGGGGTTAATTTGGCCCCCAACCAGGAGCTAGTGTTCGAGACACCCGACGGAGTCGGGGAGATTCTGTCGGCATCGAACAGCGCCTATCAGCGAATCTTTTGGCTGAATATTCAAGGATTCCGTCAGTTATTAGGTAATTTTCAGAACACTGCCGGACAAATTTCTGGGCCGGTGGGGATTGTCAAAATTGGCGCTGATTTAGCTCGCGATAACTCCCCTAGCTTGTTTAACTTTGCCGCTCTGATCAGTATCAACTTGGCAATCATCAATATTCTGCCCTTACCGGCTTTAGATGGTGGCCATCTCATCTTTCTGTTGCTAGAAGCATTACGCGGCAGACGCCTGCCCAAAAATGTCGAAGATGGCGTCATGCAGGCAGGTCTGATGCTCTTGTTGGGGTTGGGAGTTGTCTTGATTCTGAAAGACACCCTGTCCATTGTGGCAGGGGGTTGAAGTGGGGCAACCGTCGAAAACTAAGCTGCGCGCGCAGGAGATATTGCTGCGACTGAAGCAGGAATATCCTGATTCCACTTGTGCGTTGACCTACAGCACGCCGTTGCAGCTATTGGTGGCCGTCATCTTGTCGGCTCAATGTACGGATAAGCGAGTCAACATGGTGACGCCAGAGTTGTTTCGCCACTATCCAGATGCTCCAGCGTTTGCGATGGCCGATCGCGAAGATATCGAATCTCTCGTCCGCTCAACGGGCTTTTATCGCAACAAGGCCAAGCACATTCAGGGGGCCTGCCAAAAAATTGTGAAAGAGTTTAATGGCAAGGTACCGCGCACGATGGCGGAATTGCTGACGTTGCCGGGGGTGGCGCGCAAAACAGCCAATGTAGTTCTGGCCCATGCTTATGGCATCAATGCCGGGGTGACAGTAGATACTCATGTGAAGCGGTTGAGCAACCGTCTCAAGCTGACGAAATTTCAAGATCCGGTCCGGATTGAAAAAGACTTGATGAAGCTGATTCCCCAACCCGATTGGGAGAATTGGTCGATTCGGTTGATCGATCACGGACGAGCGGTGTGCGATGCTCGCAAGCCTCGCTGCTCCGATTGCTTCCTACTGGATTTGTGTCCTACCGGTCAGCTTGTTCTGGATACTGCCGTGGCCCCCAGTACAACCCTGGCCAAACAAAAGCGTTCTAAGCCGGTGGTGAAGTGATCCTTTGCAGGGCTGCGTTCCTGTAGAGAGTGGAGACTCTCTCGTGATTTAGGTTCTCAGCGGCATAATGCGGTGTGGATCGAGGTGTACGTACCAGGGGAAGGGGCGATCGCACTGTTCTCGCCATCGGTCTTTGTACAGCTCTGCTCGCAGATGGTAGTCTTTTGGGCCAGTAGGTGGGGCTTGTAGTTTGAGAAATAGCGACACTCGGTGCTGCATTTCGCTGGTACCGGCCAGCCAGCAGGGAAAGGTGTTGTCTCCCTCCATCTCGCGGAAGGTGAGGTGATGGGCGCGAATTCCGATGTGAGTGCAGCGATCGGATATGTGCTCTTTGACTGTCAGAACGATATTCCAGTCGGTGGCGGTAACGGAATGGGGAGTATGATTTTCAATCGCCGAGAAGTTCTTGCATTCGGTGACTTTAGCCACTTGATAGTGGCCGGGATGCTCGAATATATCTGCTTTTGGGCCGCTGGCTAACACTTGTCCGTCGTCGAGCACCATAAGGCGATCGCAGACTCGGTAGGCTTCCTCCAGCTTATGGGTAACGAAGATAACGGACCCACCGTAGTTCGCAAACACATCAATCAGCAGTTGCTCGATTTGGCTGCGCAGGTAGTTATCGAGGGCGGATAGGGGTTCGTCTAATAATATGGCGTCTGGGGATGTCGCTAACGCTCGGGCCAGGGCCACCCGCTGCTGTTGGCCGCCGGAGAGTTGGTGGGGATAGCGCTGCTCCAGGCCATCGAGCTGCAGGAGGGACAGTAGGTGATGTGCGGTACTTGCTTGCTCTTGAACGGATCGATCCTGTAATCCAAATGCAATATTGTCTGCTGCGGTCATATGGGGGAAAAGGGCGTAGCTTTGGAAGACGATGCCGATGCGACGCTGGTGACTGGGCAAATTGATGCCTTGCTCGGAGTCGAATAGCGTCCGTCCGTTGAGAACGATGCGGCCGCGCTCCGGTGTCGATAATCCAGCCAAGCAACGGAGAGTCATGCTCTTGCCCGAACCCGAATGGCCCAAGATGCCGAAGGGGCGATCGCCAATGTCGAGGGCAATCGACAGGGGAAAGGATTCTAGCTGTTTGAAAAGAGTTGCCGACAAACTTGATGCTGACGCTTGAGTACTAGCAGTGCAGTCCGTCAGTTGCTGTGAGTGCGGAGCAGAACGGACGAATTGAGATGCTTGAGATTCGACGTCATGCCACCAACGATCGCACTGGCGAGTCCAGTGGGCAATGGCCCGTGCCCCCACATCTGCTCGGGCACTTCCGCTAATGTGAATCAATCCAATTGAGCCGAGTGCCACCCCCACCGCTACCAATGTCCAGACCATCGCCTGCCCCATGCGTCCCCCTTCGGCCGCGAGGTATATGGCGATCGGCAGCGTCACTGTCCGACCGGGAATGCTGCCTGCCAGCATGACCGTAGCCCCAAACTCTCCCAAAGCCCGTGCAAACGCGAGCACAACGCCCGCAACAATTCCGGGCCAGGCTAGAGGGACGAGTATTTGCAAGAAGATGCGCCGATTTGAGGCTCCCAAGGTTTTGGCTGCAGCAATGGTTGTGTCATCCACCTGCTCGAATGCTGCTAGCGAAGTTTTGTAGGCCAATGGAAAGGCGACGACTGTGGCGGCGATGACCAGTGCCGTCCACGTAAAAATCACTTGGATTCCTAAAAAACTCAATAGTTGCCCGAGTGGGCTGTTGCGCCCAAAGAGCAACAGCAAGAGAAAGCCCGTCACAATAGGTGGAAGGACTAAGGGCAATGTGAACAGTCCATCCCACAACCAGCGACTGCTTCCCCGAAACCCGTACATCCATCTGGCGGTGCCGATCCCAGTAATTCCGGCGATCGCGGTGGCAACCAGGGCCGTTTTTATCGAAATCCACAGGGGAGCCAGACTGAAGGTCATTGCAAGCGGTTGCTGGAATTGGATTTTGGGGGAGTTAGGGAGCTTCAAATCCTCGGGATTCGAATACAGTTAGAGCCTCTGGGCTGGTGAGGAACTCCACAAATGCTTGGGCGAGATCGGGCTGACGGCTGGATGCGATCGCCGCCGCTGGGTAGCTGATGGGAGCGTGCCAGGAGGCTTCAGCAATGGCAACCACTCGTACTCGTTGAGTAAGGGTGGCATCGGTGACATAGACCAAGCCCGCATCCACATTTCCAGTGTCCACATACGACAGTACTTGGCGAACATCTCTTCCAAATACCAGCTTCTCTGTTAGTTGTTCCCAGAGATTGAGATGGGCCAGGGATTCTCGGGCGTATTGACCGGCAGGAACCGTATCCGGTTGGGCGATCGCGATGGTCCGAATGCGATCGGTGACGAGCTCTCGGAACGTGTTCAGTTCTAGTCCACCACCGGAAAATAGCGGCGCAATCAAAGCAAGACGGTTCCTGGCCACAGTGCGCCGCGAATTATTCAACAACAGTCCGGCAACTTGTAACGCATCCATCTGTTTATCCGCCGCTGACACAAACACATCAGTTGGGGCTCCCTGTTCGATCTGACGCTGAAGCGTTCCCGAACCCGCAAAGTTGAACGTTAGAGAGACGTTTGCTACCCCCATTTCCTGAAAAAAATTGCGGGCATGGGGCTCAAGCGCCTGCATGACATCTTGCAAGCTAGCCGCAGCGGACACCAGCAACGTTGCAAGTTGGGGGCGCGAGGTCAAGACTGCGGCGCAACCTGCAAACATTGTGGAAGAGGTTGCAATTAGAAACTGGCGTCTGGTGCTCAACACTGTCGAACCCAACCATTCAGAACGGATGCATCGGGAACTAATCTACTGTTAGGGATAGCGTTCCGTCAGCAGATATGCGGTCCAATCATGCTTCTCATCGCCAGTTGGGAAAAACGATAACTTCTCCCTCGCGTATGTACGGGTAAAGAACTCGGCAAGAAAGACTGTCTTTCTCCGCAAAGGCTTCGCCGCGATCGCCTCAAGACTCCACGAAGGCAAGAGCTAGGGTTAGATCGGAACTTGTTGGAGATGCATCATGCGTCGTGCCATCCTGCTACCCGCCACTACCCTGCTGATGCTGTTAGTGGCTTGTTCGTCGGACGTAAAACAACTAGAACAAACGGGGAGTTGTCCTGGCTGTCGGTTGAATCGTTCGGCATTGCAGGGCAGCGATTTAGCTGAAGCAAACCTGATTGATGCCCAGCTGCATCGGTCTCGGCTGCAAGCGGCCGATTTACACGATGCTCGCCTGCGCAATGCCCGTCTCAGTCGAGCCAACTTAAGCTATGCCATTCTCTCTGGTGCTGACTTACAAGGGGCCGACCTCAGCAACGCGATGTTGAAAGAGGCGGACTTACGCTATGCCGATTTATCGCGGGCCAACTTGAGAGGGGCCGATTTGCGCGAGGTGAACTGGGGGCAAGACGATTTGCAGGGTGCGATCGCAGAAGATTTGCCGCTCTGGACCGAACTACTGCAAGATGCTGTGTCTGAAGGGGTCGATCTGGAAGAGCTTGAGGACTTAACCCCTCAAGAAATGTTGAGGCTAGAGAGAGGGGATCTCGCCCAACGGCTACTGGTGTCTGCACTGATTCAGGGAAGCGATCTGGCCAGCGAGCATTTGCAGGATGCATTATCGAGCGTGCCAAATTTGCGCAATGCGACCTACGATCGTTCGACACGGTTTCCGGCTGGGTTCGACCCCGAGGCGGCGGATATGAGGTTGGTGGAGTGAGGGGAAGGGTTATTGGTCAATAGTCATTGGTCATTGGTGTGAGCGTTACTAAAGACTAAGGACGAAAAACTAAGGACAAATCCCACCCTCTATGCCTCCCCTTCTCCCAACCAATTCATTTTCCGTTCCAACAACTCACTTGTTTCAGCCGCATTCAGAGGTTTGCCAAAGAAATATCCCTGGCCGTACTCGCACCCCATCGTTTGCAATTGATGCATTAACTCGGCACTTTCAACCCCTTCAGCGATCGCACTCATACCAAGGCTGTGTGCCAGGGTGACAATGGCTTGCACGATGGCAGGATTGCCACCGGGGGTGCCCATTTCGCGCACGAACGACTGGTCGATTTTGAGGGTATTGAGGGGGAGTTTTTGTAGGTAGCTCATGGACGAGTAGCCGGTGCCAAAATCATCCAAACACAGTTGAATATCCCGCTCTCGCAACTCCTGCAACAGGCGTCGGGCTGATTCAGGATTGACCATCAAGGCACTTTCGGTCAGTTCTAGCTTCAATTGCCCGCCGTTGAGGGGGGTTGAGGCAAGCAGGTGATCGATTCGATCGAGTAGATGGGAATGGGTGAGCTGTCGAGCCGAAATATTAACGCTCATGGACAGCGGTTGCTCGCGATCGGCCTGCCATTCCCGTAACTGCTGACAGGCTTTCCGCAAACTCCATAGCCCAATTCGGGAAATTGTCCCAGTTTCTTCGGCCACCGGGATAAACTCTGCTGGGGACATGTCCCGTTCAGGATGGTTCCAGCGCACCAAGGCTTCAAATCCGGCAATATCGCCACTGCGTAGGGACACAATCGGTTGGTAATACAGTTCAAGTTCGTCTTTGGCAATGGCTTGGCGTAAGTCATTTTCGACATAGAGGCGATCGCTAGCTAGCTTGTGCATTGAGGTCTCAAATAGTTTGGTGCTGCCAGGCCCCATCCGCTTAGCCTCATACATGGCCGCGTCGGCTTCTCTCATCAGGATTTCAGGATTAGAGAGGGGCGCGCGTCCGAAAGTGATTCCCGCACAAAAATCAATAAAAACCTCTCTGGGTTGCAGTTCGAAAGGACGTGCCAAGATGACCCGAATCGTCCGTAAGATGTCTAAGACTTTTTTGACCGTCGTTGTATTGCTGACAATGGCGCCAAATTCATCTTCTCCCAGACGAGCCAGAAATACGGAGTCTGGTAGCTGCGTTCGCAGGCGACTGCCAATTGCTTTCAGGATTTTGTCTCCTTCGCTGTGTCCCAAAGAATCGTTGATTACTTTGAAGCGATCGCAGTCGATGGCAATCAAGGCAAATCCGTATTCTTGCTGTTGTTCGATTTCCTGTACTCTACGGGTCAGTTCTTGCAACAAGTGCAAGCGGTTGGGCAATTCAGTCAAGCTATCGTAGAGCGCCATATGCTCTAAGGTTTGGGTTCGCTCTTTGACTTGGCGCTCCAGCAGTTTGTTCCAGTCCTGCAACGCTTGTTGTTGGCGCTGCAAGGCGATTTGGCTGGCGACACGGGCCAGTACTTCTTGGGGCTGAAAGGGACGGGTGATGTAGTCACTCCCACCTGCATCAAAGGCTCTGACTTTATCGCTGACGTCTTCGAGCGTGCTAATGAAGATGACTGGAATGTGCTGAGTCGCCAGATCGGATTTAAGGGCGCTGCATGTTTCGAACCCACCCAGTACGGGCATGTTGATGTCCAAAACGATCGCGTTGGGTGGCTGCTCTGCCACATGTTGAAGCGCCACTTGTCCGTTTTCAGCCTCTCGGACGGTGTAGCCTGCCTTTTGCAAAATTCTGGCTAATGCCATCCGGTTGACGCGATCGTCGTCAACAATGAGTACCTCGGCTGTTAGGGAGTCGAAGCGTTCGAAGGGCATGAAACCATTGAGAGTTTGGTTACTGTATTGATTCAAGCTCACCTGTTTACATCTGTCTGCAGTGCAGCCACGGACTGTGCAAAAACCGTTCTCATGACCAATTGGAGCGACAAAATCTCACCAGGGTCAATTAGCAGTCAACGCAGGCACGTTCTAGGTGAGAGCTGGCAGTTTCTCGCTTTTAACATTCCCTGTCCTCTGGGTTGCTATGCGAGACCTCTATTGAGAGCGCTCGGGTGCTGTGGAGACAACGTTGCTTGAACCCAGCGTTCAAGTTTGGAATGCTGGCAGTTGAAGGAGGCTGGGTTGGACATGATGAATCGATTGTTGGTCACGGGAGCAAGTGGTTTTTTAGGGTGGAATCTGTGTTATGTGGCACAATCAAGCTGGTCGGTATTCGGAACGTATTTCAGTCATGCGGTGCCGCTCGATGGGGCTAGCGTATTCAAGTGCGATCTAACTAATCCCAGTGAGTTAGAACGATTATTTGAGATGCTCAATCCAGATGCTGTGATTCATGCGGCGGCGGCATCCAAGCCGAATTTTTGCCAAGCGAATCCAGAAGAGTCTTTTGCCATTAACGTTTCGGCTTCAGTAAATATTGCTCGGCTATGTGGAGAGCGTCAGATTCCTCTGGCATTTACGTCTACGGATTTAGTATTCGACGGCCAGAATGCGCCCTACACGGAGGACGATTCGGTGTGCCCGATTAATGTGTATGGGGAGCACAAGGTGATCGCCGAGCAAAAAATGCTTGAGGTGAATCCGGCGATCTCGATCTGCAGAATGCCCACGATGTTCGGGCCTCCTTCTCCTATATCTCCTACTTTTCTTCAGGGAGTAGTTAAGAATTTGAAAGAAGGGACAGCAATGAATTTATTTGTGGATGAGTTTCGCACTCCTGTGAGTGCGAGGGCCGCCTCTCAGGGGTTGTTGTTGGCGATCGAGAAACAATTTCAGGGGATTCTTAACTTAGGAGGAAAAGAAAGAGTTTCTCGCTACGAGTTTGGCTTGCTAGTGGCCGATATCCTGCAGTTATCGACAGAGCATATTAGGCCGGCGAAACAGGCGGATGTCTCTATGCTGGCACCACGATCACCCGATGTTTCTATGGATAGCAGCAAGGCATTTGATATGGGTTATCGTCCTTTAACTCTTAAGGAGGAGTTGACCTGCCTGCCTGACATATCTCTATCTCAAGTCTGAAAGCGTAGAGAGCGAATGCGAGAAAACCAAATCTGGTCATAGTGCTCGTGCTCAGCCTTGTGTGAAGCAAAGCAGGGCTGTGGGTGTTGAGGTAGAAGGGGCACGGGAGCGAGAAGCTGGCGACCTTCATGGCCAACACCTCTGAGCCAGCGCAGACCAATTTTGAGATAGCTCATTCCCCATCGCCAGCGACGCTCGAAGCTTTGGGCTTGTTGGGCACGGCTGCTGACATAGGGCTTCCAAGCGGGGAGATTCAGTTGCCCCGTACAAATCAAGGCATTCACCATCCAGGCTAGGGCTTTGAGATGCCGTAAGTCCTTGTAGCGAATGGACTGACGGAGAAGCTTCAAAAGTTGATTGAAGAGGGGGGCAGAGTTTGGCATGCTTGTGAGGCTTGGCTGGGTTAGCTCTAGCCTCCCATGTCTCTTTGCCTTTTTATTCTAAATACCGTAGTGACTGGCTTTCAACCACTTCCGTCCGTCAGCCAGCCAGTGCCCTGGAGGGAGAATCACCGATTTTTCCTGTAGAGGAGGTTAATTCAGACTCACCACTGACGACACTTATTAAGACTGAGGGAGTTGAAATGATTGAAGCAAATGAGGAAAAGCTTCTAAAGCCAGACTTAAATATTAGATCTTTGTCGGTTATTATTCCAGTATACAATTGCGAAAAAGTAATCAAAAAAACTCTATATAGTATTTGCGAGAGCATTGATTTCTTCAAAAAAAGCTTTTTGCGCTCACAGGAAATAGGCTCTGAAATCATAATCGTTAATGATGCTTCCTCTGATAACACTTTATCCGTTGTAACAGAGTTAGCCAGACTAGACCCATCTATTAGAATTGTGGGTCATCCTAACAATCGTGGTGCAGCAGCAGCTAGAAATACAGGTGTCAAAAACTCTCATGGTGACATTTTATTTTTCTGTGACGGTGACGATCTCTTCTTGGCAGAGCATATATATCTTTGCTTTATGATTTTACAAGGCAAAGCTGAAGAGAGAGAGTCTTTCAAACTTGTCAGCAATAACTATAACCTGACAATCAACTTGCCTGAAGAACAGATTGATGCAGTTAATACGGGAGTCAAAACTAAAGAGGAAATCCATCCCTATTGGAAGAAGGCTATCGAAAATAGTATTCCTCTAAATTTATGTGTGAGGAGAAAATGCCATCAATTTATTGAAGGATTCCTTGACGATGCAATCCACCAAAAAACTAAAACAGAAGATTGTGCCTACAATACTTTCTTGAAAAATCTTTTTAATGTAGCTCATGTAAACTTAGAAACGGTGGAATATATTAGGTATCCTAACAATGCTTTTGATAAGCAATTGACTAAATTTCAATTGCCGCCAGGTGAATATAAGGAGACATCACATATAGATCTAAAATTGTTGAGTCAAGCCCATAAAATTGAGCAAGAAAAGTTACTGTACTTGCGGAAAAAGAAATATAGGAACGCTTGTCAAGACAAAGGTTATCAATTTGCGGAAGATTAGTTCAGTATTAATATCCCCATTTGGCAGCAAATTTTCAAAAAGTTAGAAAATTCACCTAACCTTCATTTTTTAGAAATAGGGAGCTGGGAAGGAAGATCGACTTGTTGGCTAATCGATAATATCTTGACACACGAATCAGCAGAAATTACCTGCATAGATACATTTGAGGGAAGTATTGAACATCAGAATCCAGAATCACCACTTTGCCAAAATGAGCAGAACCTTAAATCTGTTGAATCAAGATTTGATTTTAATATTACCACAACAGGTTCGAGAAATAAAGTAAATAGAATTGTTGGTTCATCTCAAGAAGTCTTGCGAACACTTCCTCTAAACACCTATGACTTCCTTTATATTGATGGCTCTCATGTGGCTCCAGATGTTCTCGAAGATGCTATCTTAGGCTGGCGTTTAGTGAAAGTAAATGGGCTAATTATCTTTGATGATTATCATTGGCCTCAGTTTAAGGATAATCCTACTCTGCATCCCAAACTGGCTATAGACGCCTTTCTTACAGTCTTTAAAGATAAGACTAAGATTATCCATAAGGGGTATCAAGTGGTCATTGAAAAAATTGCTAGCTAGATAAGCATGGATACTGTAAATTGTTCAGGCCTGCTTGTCCTTTTTGTTCACCATCGGCAGCCAATCCTGGTAGTGTAGTAGGCTTAGAAAAGCCTCCGTCTATTTCCCAAAGTCAGATGCCCCCAGATGACTGGGAGCAAACCCCATCAAGCGTGAAGGGAAGGTGTTGCTCAAGCGCAAGAGTGTGGAGGAAGCAGCCTCAGCCCTGCCTGCCTGACATATCTCTATCTCAAGTCTGAAAGCGTAGAGAGCGAATGCCAGAAAACCAAATCTGGTCATAGTGTTCGCACTCAGCCTTGTGGGAAGCAAAGCAGGGCTGTGGGTCTTGAGGTAGAAGGGGCAGTGGAGCGAGAAGCTGGCGACCTTTATGGCCAACACCTCTGAGCCAGCGCAGACCAATTTTGAGATAGCTCAGTCCCCGTCGCCAGTGAGGGTCAACTTTTCGGCGTAACTCTTGACGCTGAACGGCCATGCCATGAGAGGTACTGAAGAGCAGAGCCACTGCAGCGACTAAGTAAAGCCGTTCCAGAGCTTTGGCAGAGCGGATACGAGTCTTCTCCAGCTCAAACGCCCCCGACTTGCTATCCAAAAACAATTCCTCCACCCGAAACCTCAAAGCATATTGCCAGAGTGTCTGCAGGGTAGGCGACTCATCAGTCAGGACCGCCCAAGGCTCGGTGACACCTTTGACGTTGGCTAAGACGAGATTGCCGCGATGGCGAGCATCTTGCCACAGACCAACATTCTCAAAGAAGAGTGCTTCTCCTAAGGGGGGCCAGCACTGCCTGATTGCTGTGGGATAGGGGCGAGGGCCGTGCAGCTGAACATCACAGGGCAAGCGTAGACAGTAATTCCAACGGCTGGCTTGTATCCAACTGAGAAAATCATGGTTGGCAAAGCCCCAGTCTGCCAAGAGCATGACATGGGGATGATGACGCAACAGCCATCGAGCTCGGCGCAAGAGTGGTCGATATTCCTGAAAAGCCACCGCAGCACTTTTGTGGTCGAGCACCTGCCACAATAGCGGTACGGCTCGACCACAACAGACCACAGATAAGTGAATCATGCAGTAGCGGTTCTATAACACTGTGGTGTCCAAGGCTAAATACAGACGCTGGCACTGCTAGTCTTTCAAGGCCAGCAAGACTAGTGGCAGATAAAGAGCTTTGACGTCAATTAAGGGGTTGCACAAAAAACGATGCCAGCGACACTCGAAGCTTTAGGCTTGTTGGGCACGGCTGCTGACATAGGGCTCCCAAGCTGGGAGATTCAGTTGCCCCGTACAAATCAAGGCATTCACCATACAGGCTAGGGCTTTGAGATGGCGTAAGTCCTTGTAGCGACTGGACTGACGGAGAAGATTCAAAAGTTGATTGAAGAGGGGGCAGAGTTTGGCATGCTTGTGAGGCTTGGCTGGGTTAGCTCTAGCCTCCTATGTCTCTTTGCCTTTTTCTTCTAAATACCGTAGTGACTGGCTTTCAACCACTTCCGTCCGTCAGCCAGGGAGTTGACTCGTATTCTGTTGGATTGGTAAAGCTTTAGTGATTCAATTGATGATTCAGACTCAATGGGATTCGGAATGCTATACCCAGCTTAAAAGTTTCAAATAGAGTTCTAGTTTTATATCAAGACAACATGTCGCTAAAGTCCTAACAGGGTCTTTGCGACACTGAGATAAATAACAATCCCTAAAATGTCAACAACAGTTGTAATAAATGGAGAGGCCATCAGGGCAGGATCGAATCCCAGATTTGCAAACAAAAAAGGTAGTCCAGCACCAGTAGTAGCTGCAATTGATGCGATACACAGCAGGCTGATTCCAACTGTTAGACCAATTTCTAGCTGACCGACAAATAACACGACCAATACAATCACAGCCAACCCAAGCAGTAGACCCAGTACGCTCCCCGCGATACACTCGCGAACAACCACTACCAAGGGGTTACGATGCGCCAGTTCGTTCGTGCTGAGTCCTCGAATAACAACGGTTGATGATTGCGCCCCCACATTTCCTCCTGCGTCGATTAACAGTGGGGTGAAGAAGGCAAGAGCGACAACCTCATCAAGAACATCTTCAAAATTCTGCATCACCCAAATGGTCAAAACATTGGTGAATAATAAAATAAATAGCCACGGCAAACGCTTACGGGCAACAGCCGATAATTTTGCTTGAAAATAGCTCTCTCCCTCAGACTGAACCGCACCCATTGTGTAAATATCTTCGGTCGTTTCTGCTTGCAATACATCAATGGCATCATCCACAGTAACTACCCCTACCAGAGATCGATCGCCGTCAGTTACTGGAAGTGCAATCAAGTCGTACCGTTGAATCAGCATTGCAACCTCTTCGCGATCGGTGTCTGTGTTGGCAAACACCACATCCCGATCCATGACATCTGTAATGCGAGCTTCTGGTTCCGCAAGTAGAAGTGTCCGCAGGGATACTACTCCCGATAAACGACGTTGTTCGTCGAGCAAATAGACGTAATAGCTAACCTCACTTTCTGCTGCATAAGCTCTGACGCGGCTGGCAATTTGCTCCACTGTTAGTAAGTCTGGTAAAGCCAGATACTCAGGAGTCATGAGCCGTCCAGCCGTTTCCGGGCCATATCCCAGTAGCAAAGCCGTTCTTTGGCGTTCCTCCGTGCTCAGTCCAGCAATGGCTTTTCGAGCTAGTCTCGGGGGCAATTCGTCAAATAGACGGGCTCGATCGTCTGGAGACATTCTGTCTACCACGTTCAATATTTCAAGATCGCGAAATTGTTCGATCAACGCTTGTTGCGTTAGAAGTGGCAGATATTCATACACTTCTATCGCTGCTTGTTTGCCCAATAATCGAAACGCTCCCAACTGCATGGGTTTAGGCAAACCATCGATGGCCTCTGCCACATCAACAGACTGCACGGGTTGCAGCAATGACTTAGCACCGTTGAAATTGCCATCGGCAAGAAGTAATTTCAGCTGCTCTCGGACCATTTGGCGTATTTCGCTGCGGCGCGAGTCTTCCCCCCTTCCTGGCATGTGTTGTGGCTCCTACCTAGGCTGACAGGTTCAGGATATGGCAGCTACTAAACTTGCGCTTAATTGCCCCAAAAGCCTTAAAGCACCATGGCACCAGTCAGTAAGTACTCGAACAATTGCCCAGTAAGCAATCGCATGACCGTCCTACCTTGATTTAGTTCATTAGGATGAAAGAAAGAACACTTCTTCCTCGTTGCTTGTATGTCCATGCGCATTGTTCTAATCGCCGGATTCGAATCCTTCAACGCCAGCCTTTACCGGCAGGCGGCAGACCAAGTGCAGGAGCTGTGCCCCGAGCTAGAAGTGTGTGCCTTTAGCGATCGCGACATCACTAGCAACCCCGACTTAGTCGCCGCCAAACTGGATGGTGCCAGCGCCTTTTTCGGTAGCCTGCTATTCGACTACGACCAAGTGTTGTGGCTGCGGGAGCGAGTTAGTGCTATTCCCATTCGTTTAATTTTCGAATCCGCTCTAGAGCTGATGTCCCTGACTCAACTGGGGAAATTCGCGATCGGCGAGAAGCCCAAAGGGATGCCTAAACCCGTCAAATTCATTCTCAGCAAGTTTGGCAACAGCCGCGAAGAAGACAAGCTGGCGGGCTACCTTAGCTTTTTGAAAGTTGGCCCCAAGCTGCTGAAATATGTCCCCGGTCGCAAAGTACGTGACCTGCGCAACTGGTTGACCATTTACGGTTACTGGAATGCTGGCGGCACTGAAAACGTCGTCTCGTTGTTTCAATACCTGGCCGAGAACTATCTAGATGTAGAAGTGGGAGCGATCTCCCCTCCCGTCGAAACCCCCAATCTAGGACTGCTTCACCCCGACTTCAACGGCTATTTCGAATCCCCCAAAGCCTATCTAGAGTGGCATCGTCAGACATTCCCAGAGACTAAAAATGCCCCTGTTGTCGGCATTCTGCTTTACCGCAAGCACGTCATCACCCACCAGCCCTACATCCCTCAACTCATCCGCGCCTTTCAGACGGCAAATCTGATTCCCTTACCCATCTTCATCAACGGTGTTGAAGGGCATGTGGCGGTTCGCGATTGGATGACCACTGCCTACGAAACCGAGCAGCGAGAAGCAGGCAACGTCAAAACTCTATCCCTCAAACCCGATGCAGCGACTGTAGATGCGATTGTCTCAACTATTGGCTTCCCCCTCGTGGGAGGTCCTGCCGGTTCGATGGAAGCCGGTCGCCAAGTGGAGGTGGCCAAACGCATTCTCAGTACCAAAAACGTCCCGTATTTTGTGTCGGCTCCGCTGCTGATTCAAGACATTCATTCGTGGACCCGCCAGGGTATCGGTGGTCTGCAGTCGGTGGTTCTGTACTCGTTGCCGGAATTGGATGGAGCGATCGATCCGATTCCGTTGGGGGGCTTGGTCGGAGACGACATTTATTTAGTGCCCGATCGCGTTAATCGTCTCACCAATCGCGTCAATCGCTGGATTGGTTTGCGTTGGAAGCAAGAACGCGATCGCAAATTGGCTGTCATCCTCTACGGCTTTCCTCCCGGCTACGGTGCTACCGGTACCGCCGCCCTGCTCAATGTCCCTCAGTCTCTGCTGGCATTTCTAAAGCGGCTACAAGCAGAGGGCTACGACGTCGGCGAGCTGCCCGAAACTGGAGAACAACTGATCGATCTCGTTCGGGAAGCAGACGAGCTGTTTGTTGGTCAGTTGCCTCAGCACGGCAAGCCGGAAGACGAACCCATCACCACCGTAAGTGTTCGGCAATTGGACGGCTGGCTAAACACTATTCAGCGGCGACGAATCGAGAAGCAGTGGAACTCACTGACAAGCAGCGGGATTCGTACATTTGGCGATCGCTTCCTTCTCGGTGGCGTCCAGTTGGGCAATGTTTGGATTGGCGTGCAGCCGCCTCTGGGAATTTCTGGTGACCCGATGCGGTTGATGTTCGAACGGGATATGACCCCGCACCCGCAGTACGCCGCCTTCTACAAATGGCTGCAAGAGGACTATCAAGCAGATGCTGTGGTTCATTTTGGTATGCACGGCACGGTGGAATGGCTACCTGGTGCCCCACTCGGTAATACGGGCTATTCCTGGAGCGATATTTTGCTAGGCAACCTGCCAAATTTGTATATCTACGCCGCCAACAATCCCTCGGAGTCGATTCTTGCTAAGCGGCGTGGCTACGGAGTCCTCATCTCTCACAACGTTCCCCCCTACGGCCGAGCCGGACTGTATAAAGAACTGATGGCACTGCGGGATCTGATTGCTGAATATCGCGAAGCTCCCGAAAAGAATTTCCCCCTCAAAGAAGCTATCTGCACCAAGATAGTTGACTCGGGATTGTACGCCGACTGTCCCATGCCAGAGCTGAAAACAATGGGCATGGACTTCTCGTACGAACATGTGAATCTCTTCGGTAAGGATGCCTTTGATGCCTACCTAATCGCTTTGTATGAATACCTGCAGGTGTTGGAGAATCGCCTGTTTTCCTCAGGTCTGCACCTCTTGGGCAATGCTCCCAATCCCGAGCAATTGGCTAGCTACTTGTCCGCCTACTTCGGCGATCGCCTGCCGGAACCTGTTCTGAATGCAATTGCGCAGGGTGGCAAGCGCACTTCCGTTGAATCTCTTTATCTAGAGGAACTGCGGCGAGAGCACGGAACGGATGCCCGCGAGCACCTTTCGACTCAGCGGTTGGATGAAGCGGTTGAAATTCGCGAGCGCCTGGCCCAAACCACCGACGAAATGACCAATCTACTGCGAGGGCTGAACGGTGAATATATTCCTCCCGCTCCTGGGGGCGATTTGTTGCGGGATGGGCCAGGTGTGTTACCCACCGGTCGCAACGTCCATGCTCTCGACCCCTATCGGATGCCTTCACCTGCGGCGTTTGAGCGTGGAAAAGCGATCGCCAAGCAGATTCTGGCTCAGCACCTAGAGGACAACGGCACCTATCCCGAAACCGTAGCGGTCATGCTGTGGGGCTTGGATGCCATCAAAACTAAAGGAGAATCCATCGGTATCTTGCTGGAACTAGTGGGGGCAGAGCCTATTAAAGAGGGGACCGGCCGGATCGTGCGCTACGGTCTTAGACCTTTGGAGGAACTCGATCGCCCTCGCATTGACGTGCTGGGCAATTTGTCCGGCATCTTCCGCGATAGCTTCGTCAATATCATCGAGTTACTAGACGATCTATTCGTTCGGGCAGCGGAGGCCGATGAGCCCACCGATCGCAACTTCATTCGCAAACACGCACAGACACTTAAAGCCCAAGGGATAGAGAATCCATCCGCCCGTCTATTTTCCAATCCTGCTGGGGACTTCGGTTCGCTTATCAACGATCGCGTTGTCGATTCCAACTGGGAATCGGCTGAAGAGCTGGCTGATACCTGGAAAGGTCGCAATTCCTTTAGCTACGGGCGCGACGACAAAGGGCAGGCTCGACCGGAAGTGCTCAATACGCTCCTCTCCAGCACTGGTCGAATTGTGCAGCAAATTGACTCGGTAGAATACGGCCTCACAGATATTCAGGAGTATTACGCCAACACCGGTGGATTAAAGAAAGCAGCGGAATTGAAGCAGAGCAAACAAGTTACCGCCAGTTTTGTGGAAAGTTTTTCCAACAATTCCACCCCCCGCGATTTGGACGACGTGTTGCGTATGGAATACCGCACTAAATTGCTCAATCCCAAATGGGCGGATGCTATGGCCGAGCAGGGGTCAGGTGGTGCCTACGAAATTTCGCAGCGAATGACCGCCCTCATGGGGTGGGCCGGGACGGCTGATTTTAGAGAGAACTGGGTGTACGACCAAGCCGCCGACACCTACGCCTTCGATCGCGACATGGCTGATAAACTCCGAGACGCCAACCCCGAGGCATTCCGCAACATTGTTGGTCGCATGCTAGAAGCTCACGGGCGTGGTTTCTGGTCTCCCAGTAACGAGCGACTGCAACAGTTGCGGGACCTGTACGACGTCACCGATGCGGAGTTGGAAGGTGTAGCTAGCTAACTCCGCTCCATTAATAAGCGATCGCCTGTCTACATAACCGAGAGAGCGGCACCAACTGTAGCGAGGATGGCGTATCATACCATTCGGCTCTAAGGCATATTTGCTCTCCAAAAGCGACTGACCTTCATCGTTCGGTGACGGCTGCATCTCTCAACGTTGTCGGAGTCAAAAGTATTTCCACCTTCCATACATGACAAACCTCACTCCCACCTCCAGTTTCAGCATCACCATGCAACTGCGATTACCCAACCGTGCTGGCATGCTGGCCAAAGTTACCCAGGCGATCGCTGATGCAGGTGGCAATTTGGGTCACATTGAATTGCTCGATCGGACCCTCAGCTATACGGTGCGAGAGGTGGTGGTAGACGCTAGCAGTGAAGACCACGCCCAGTTAATTGTGGAAGCGGTGAAGGAACTACCCGAGACAGTGGTGGAGCAGGTGGCCGACCGCACATTCACCCTGCATCGTGGTGGCAAAATTCACATCGAAGGCAAGATCGAGATTCACTCGCCCTCTGATTTGGCGATGGCCTATACCCCCGGCGTCGGTAGAGTGTGCACCGAGATTGCCGAAAAGCCCGATTCGGTCTACGACCTCACCATCAAGGGCAACACTATCGGCATTGTCACGGATGGCAGTGCCGTTTTGGGGCTAGGAAACATCGGCCCGGAAGCTTCCTTGCCAGTCATGGAAGGGAAAGCCATGCTGTTCAAAAAATTTGCCCATCTCGATGCCTTCCCCATTTGTCTAGATACGCAGGACACCGATGAAGTTGTTGAAACCGTTGTGCGATTGGCGCCTGCATTTGGCGGTTTCAATCTGGAAGATATTGCAGCTCCCCGATGTTTTGAAATCGAGCAGCGCCTGAAAGAGCGCTTGCAAATGCCTATCTTCCACGACGACCAGCACGGTACGGCGATTGTGGTGCTGGCAGCTCTGATTAACGCCCTCAAAGTTGTCGGCAAATCCCTCAGTGATGTCAGCATTGTGCTCAATGGTGCTGGCGCTGCCGGTGTCGCGATTATTCAGTTGCTGAAGCAGGCGGGAGCAACCCAGATTGTGGCCTGCGATCGCCAGGGGGCCATCGGCCTCCATCGCGACGATCTCACCTCTCAGAAACAGGCGATCGCTGTTGATGTCTCTGGCTTTCTTGCCGATGTCATTAAAGGGGCCGATGTATTCATTGGCGTCAGCTCTGCTGGTGCTCTCTCGGTAGAGATGGTCAAGAGTATGGCAGATGACTGTATTGTCTTTGCCTTGGCGAACCCAGTGCCCGAGATCCAACCGGAGCTAGTGCGAGACATCGTGGCGGTGATGGCAACTGGACGCAGTGATTATCCCAACCAAATCAATAACGTGCTGGCGTTTCCTGGCGTCTTCCGAGGAGCGATCGACTGTCGAGCTACGGGGATCGTGCCCGAGATGATTTTGGCGGCTGCCGAAGCGGTGGCCAGTTTGGTACCCAAATCCGAGCGCTCGGCTACCCACATCATTCCGTCTGCATTCGACGAGCGCGTAGCCACTGCCGTTGCCTTTGCCGTTCAGCAAGCTGCCCGTTCTGCCGGAGTGGCCCGAGCTTAGATACACGCATACTGGTCCGAGCCAATCGAGCCTAGCTATAGGATGGTGAAATCGCTGGAGGTCACCATTCATGGCGGATAAGCCGTCCCCCATTCCCCATCCCCCAGAACGGATGCCAAAGGCTGTATGGGGAATTATTGCTGCAAGCACCATCATCCTGTTTGCCTGTAGCAGCGTGCGGCACTTGCTGTTTCAATCCAATGGATTCGACCTCGGCATTTTCGATCAGGTGGCTTACCTAATTAGTCGTGGGAAAGTGCCGTTCTCCACCATCAATTGCACCCAACACATGGCCGATCATGCTGCATGGAGTTTTTATCAGGTCGGGCTGCTGTATTGGCTTTATCCAAGAGTGTAATGG
>JBFRWD010000002.1:0-12367 GCA_051439425.1 Synechococcus sp. | reverse complement strand
GGGTCTCCCTGCAGCAGCCAAAATCCCAACTCGCGAATCGGCAGTTGCAACAGCACTATGATGGTGCCTACCGCGATCGCGATCGCTCCGTTTCGCACCCCGACCAAGAGTGCTTCTTGGCGATTGCCTCGTCCCACCGCCTGCGCCGTTAGACCTGTTGTGGCCATGCGTAGAAAGCCGAAGGACCAGTACAGATACTCGAACAGCACGCTAGCCAGCGCTACACCTGCCAGATGTTTGACTTCTGCCAAGTGCCCCAAAAAGGCCACGTCCACAATGCCAGCTAAGGGCGTGGTGACATTGGACAAAATATTGATCGCGGCCAGCCGAAAAAACTGAGGGGCGATCGAGGGAGATTTCGTGGAAGTCAATTGGGTTACGAATGCGAACGTGGAACGATGTCTGGATTCTGCAGATGGTTCCAGCTTCGCAAGCGATCGCCCTTTAGCGCTATCGATTCTACAGATGCAATCGATGCATTTAGCTCACGTCACTGGGTTCAGAGACCGAAGTTGGGCAGCGACGATCGGACCAAAACTCATCTGCTAGCTGGGTAGACCGATCTGGAACGAAGGTGTTTGCCGGGATTGAGAATGGGTTGCAGGGGCTGAGGCAAAGAATGCTGCGCGCAGATTCCACAATGGTTTCGAGATACAGCGGCTGCGGATAGCCATCCAGTAAATAGGTGCCATAGTTGGCACTGGCGGGATCGCAATGAAGAGTCATGCTGTACACATCGCCTTCCTGGTTGCTGCTGAAGCTTGCAGAGATGGTGCCTGATTCGCGATCGCCCCACTGAATCGACTCCATGTCGATGTAATGGCGATAGCTATCGCTTCCTGCCGCAAAAAATTCCCATTCTTCAGCTAGTGCCTGTGGCGTAAGTCCGCCTGCTACTATGCCGAGCGCCAGACAGCAGGTGCCCCAGGGTCTCAGTTTGTTTGCCAGCATAGTTCTTGGCCCCAGCATTCCCCTCAGACGATTGTCTTCATTCAAGCTCGATTTTTGCCAGGAGAGATGGGAGAAGGGCAAGGGTAGAACTCAAATGGGGGCGAGCTTCTGTAGATTAGAAGGGGAATTAAACGGAACCGTGGAGTGAGCAATCGCGTGGTAGATCGGCAAGCAGTGGATGGACAAGCAACTGCAGCGGTACGGTCTGGCGATTGGTCATGGCCGTTTTGGCCGATAGTGCCCATTTATCCCTACGGCAAGCGGCGGACGTTGCGTCGGGAAGTGGTGAGCGATCGCATTTGGACATTCGATCAACTGCAGGGCATTTTTTACGTCGTTGTACCGATCCGCATGACCGTTGTTCGCCTCGATGCAGGTGGATTGTTGGTGTATGCTCCCGTTGCCCCCACTCGCGAATGTTTGGGGTTGATGCAAGACTTGATCGAGCAGCACGGCGATGTCAAATACATTGTGCTGCCAACAGTTTCCGGGGTAGAGCACAAAGTTTTTGCAGCTCCCTTTGCCCGCAAATTTCCAAATGCTCAGGTATACGTCGCCAAACACCAATGGAGCTATCCGCTGGATTTGCCTTTGAGCTGGTTAGGATTTCCCCGCAAGCGAACCCACCTGCTGCCCGATAACAGTACCGATGCACCCTTTGCCGATGAGTTTGATTACGCCACCCTTGGCCCCATTAGCCTAGGATTAGGGCCATTTGAAGAAGCGGTCTTATTTCACAAAGCCTCTCGCACGTTGTTGGTGACGGACACGATCGTATCGATTCCTGCCGAGCCACCGGCCATCTTGCAGCTCGATCCGTTTCCGCTCCTGTTCCATGCCCGCGATCGCGTCTCCGATCGCCTGGAAGACACTGCTAATAACCGTCGCAAAGGTTGGGAACGCATTGCACTGTTCTCCTTTTACTTTCGTCCAGCAGCGTTGGAAACTCTGTCGGTAGGCAAGTGTTTGAAGGCCGCGTTCGGCGCATCAAGTCGATCGGTCAAAAATTACTTTGGACTGTTGCCGTGGGAATGGGGAACCGATTGGCGACGCTCTTTTGAAGCGCTGCGCGGCAATGGACGACTGTTTGTCGCTCCGATTTTGCAACGACTGATTCTCAACCGCGACTCTCAGCAAACTTTGGATTGGGCCGACGCTGTTGCCCGGTGGAATTTCGAGCGTATTATCCCCTGCCACCTGGATTCACCGATTGTGACCACTCCCACTGAATTTCGACAGGCGTTCGATTTCCTCGCGACTGGCACGGCTGGTGGGGCACTGCCGGAAGAAGATTTTGGACTGCTGCAAGATTTGGATGAGACGCTGAGCAAGCGGGGAATTACACCTCCGCGATCGTAGGTAGAAATGCAACCTTTTCCGTACAATTTCTCCCCTAGCAGCTCTACCGTTCGATGTGAATAATTGGAGCAATAGGTGACTGGTGAATGGGTGTGGTGATGATTCGAATTCGAGGGATGGGTCTTTTATTGGGACTGGTACTACTGCAAGGGGGATTTGCAGGAGCTGCACTGAGCCAGACAACAATCGAGCGATCTCGCGACATCGAGGTCGATACTGACAGCAACCTGCCCGAGTTTGAAGGTGATTCTGTCAGTCAAGAAGACTTAGGTGCAGGAACTGCTGCTGGCAGCGAACCTGCAGAGTCCAGCGAGGTAGCTGAATCGAGTGCAACTGAAGAAAATACCATCGAATTCACCCCCAGTACATCGGCTAGTAGCTCCGCTCCCGAATCATCTGCGATCGTCCGCTACAACATCCGCAAGAATGTTTGTACAGGAAACTGGAGTATGTCGGAATTGAACTCATTGTTTCCGACTGTAGATGCGGCAATGGTTAGGGATGTTTGTGGGTGAGGGAAATGAGTTGTTCTTAGTTCCTTGGTCCTTGGTCCTTCGTTTTGGATGGGGCTGACTAATGACGAGTGACGAATGACCAATGACCCATCAGAAGTTCTCCCCAACCACCAGCCCCCTCCCCCCTTCACTCAACCAGTCCAAACTCCTTTAGTGCCGGATAAAAATTCTTGTTCTCATGGCTGGGACGACTCAGTTTGATAAGGGCAAAGCGCTGCAGGCGATCGAGGCCAGCCCATTGCTTGGAGTTCATCTCGAAATCAAATTCTTTGCCTTTCTCCACCACATCTTCGGGAATAGTGCTGCTGTTATCCCAAGCGGGGTTGTCAGGAATGTCGAGTCGTTTGGGGGCCGAGCCGTAGCGATCGCGCACGACGCCCAGCAAATGCTCGCGATAGTGTGAGGCTTCGGTTTCAGTTTCGCAGGGCATGGCAACTAACTCTTGTCGCTCTGACTCCCCCAGTGCATGCCAATGGACCAATTTCAACTTGACCCCACAGGTGTCCAGGTTGAGACGGACTCGCATCGGGATGCAGCGCCAGGATTGAATGAAGTCTGATTCGAATTGAAAGTGAGAAGGAGAAGGAACTGAAGGGGGCTGCTGAGAGGACGTCATTCTGCTTAAGTCCGCGACTACGTGCCTTAAATTCACGCCTAAATTCAGGAGTCCTGCAACACCACCAGCGCGATCAGTAGGAAATTATAAGCGCCGTGTACGATCGCACAGGTGGTTGTATTGATTCGCTGGCGCACAATTCCACACACTGCGCCCACGATAAAAATCAGAATCAGGGTGTCCCAATTGTATTGAAAGGCATGAATGCTGGTGAAAAATAGGTTGGACAACCAGAGTCCCAACCGAGGTTGCAGAACTCCTCGAAACGCTAGCTCTTCCCCCAAACCAGCCGTCACACCAATTACTAAGGCTCCAACAGGACTAAAAAAGAACTCCGCCAATTCTCGAAAGGCGCCTTCATCCGTTTGCGGCCATCCCAGCAATTGCCACACCCATTCAATGCCCGGTGACACCAGAGTGGCGAGTAGCACCAATGCAGCCCCGAAGCCTAACCCCAACCCAATCTGCCGTCCTGTGGGTTTGTGCAGTCCCAACCGATCCAGTGTCTCTCGGAAATTGCGTTTCAGGCCGTATCCAACGGCGATCGCTGCCGTCGGCAATAGCCACAGCAACCCATACACTTCATCTCTCAACAGTCCGGAGGGGCTGCGAACGGTCAAACTTTCCCCCTGTTCCAACATGGCTGACGACATTGAGGTGATGATTGGAACAGCTAGCACAATCAGCGGCACAAAGCAGAGCAGTGTCATGGCCGTGACCAGAACGAACGCAATGGTATGGGTAAAGGAGTTGGGGTCGATGGGGAGAATGCGGGCGATGCCCTGTCGGATAGAAGGAATGAAAATCAACCCTGCCAAAACCAGAGATACAAGTGTGCCAATTACGAGCTTGCCGGTCGTTTCCAGTAATTGTTGGCCGTATCGCTCGAAAATTGCAGGATCGGAGTAAAGATCCACGATATCTGGGCCGAGAACGACCCCTATTCCCAGGCCAACCAGTGCCAGAACGGCAATGGCGAACGCTATACCAAGCGTCACGAGACAGAAGACTTTGACCCACAGTCGTTTTTCCCCGACGTAAGCCATGATGGCGACGATCGCAAACGGCACGCTGTCTAAAGCACTGAGCGAAATGTTATGGCCCTCTCCCCCAACCATGAGCCCAGCTAAAAACACCACCACCATAGAGGCCAGGAGGGCAGCCAAATGGCGAGGATTATTTTTGCGTAGCTGATTGGTTGAGGCTGGCATGAACGTTCCATATGCAAACTGCTACATACCCCATCCGAGCTAGTCATGGTGTCTAGTCTTAATGTTGGTGACTGACTTACTGCGGATGTAGATGTTATATGGACACTCTACCGAATGAGAAGTATAAATTATTGCATTTATGGATGCGGCTAGAGGCAGCAGAGCGGTGCTGACAACCTAAATTCTTGGCTAAACACGCACCCATAGCAATCGGCAATCCGTTATGGAGGGTTTTCCGAGCATTTTTCAAATCAAGGCTTTGAAGCATCTCTACACGGTGTTCAAATCAGGTGAACCATCCCATCCCCTAAGGCAAGGTTGGGGTCTGGTTGGCTGACAAGGGTTTAAGGTCGTTACTCCAGTCAAATCTAGAGCGTCAATTACTGTGTTTCTGGTAATTTAGGAGGCGACCATTGTGCAATGAAGAGCAACAAATATATTCATCGATAGAATACAAATTCAGCGATTTTCACTGCTGAGCTAAGCACTCCCAACCCGGCTGGTGCGAGCAAATAATATCCTGTAATACCGGAGTGAGAGGTGTCTGGAATTGAGGATAGTGAAAGTGATTCAAATTGAAAAGTATCCAGCTTAAGGCATATAGCGACGGGCTAGATATTGTCGAACATCGGCTTCTGTTTGTGCTTCGATGGGGCGATCGCCCTGTGGATCGAAAATCAACCAATAGGGGACACCATAGCGATCTTTGAGATACCAAATGATGGGTTCATCTCCTCCCCGAAGCGATCCATACAATAGGTAGCTCCAACGCTGAACTTGTCGGGAAATAGCTGCGAAGGTGGGGGCTGCATTGATGTAGTACATCGTGACTCTCCGATACAACAGCATCAGCGCGTGCCAGATCCAGATATCTGTTGAGATATTGAGAATAGTTGTGTGGCAGGTGCTGTATCCACACTCTGTCCGATCGGAATGGATTGCAGAAGGTACACCTGACTGGAGTTTAACTAGTACAGTTGTCTGTCTGAAGAGTGTACTAGCAAGAAGTCGCCAAACTGTACTAGGTCACCAAACGGTGCTCGATCTATAGTCCAAGCAAGGTAAAGACTGTCGGGTGCCATCCCATCAAAACTGAACCCGCATAAGACTGAATCCAGATAAGACCTGAAGTACATATAAGACCTAAATTTTGTACCAATTAAGGCAGGAGTCTACTGTGAAAATTCTGCTCGATCGCCAGTCCGAGATTCCTGTCTACTTACAAATTCGGGAACGATTACGCAGTTTGATTCAATCTGGAACCCTGCGTCCGGGCGATCGCTTGCCGTCTATCCGGGCTTTAGCGAAAAATTCTCAAGTGAATAAGCTAACGGTGATTGAAGCCTATAGCGTTTTGGAAGGTGACGGGCTCATCCAAGCTAGACAAGGATCAGGTTATTTTGTCGAATCGCCCATTGCCAACAGCCCTATTCAATTATCCAAATTTAACCCCGACCAGACGGTAGCGGTGATGGCTCACGTCAAGAGTACTTACTACCGTGCCTGTACCGATTCAATTTCGGCCCGTCAGACTCAAACGGCGATCGATCTGAGTTGTGGCATTCCCAGCCAAGAGGGGTTAGACGATCTGAAGCGGATTGCCCGTCGCGTCTCCAGCCGCGTTACCGATGACCTATTTTTCTATAACTATCCCCAAGGCACCCACGAACTCAGGCAGCAGATCGCTCGTATGCTGGCCCACATTGGGTTGAATTCATCTCCAGACAACATCATCGTTACCAGCGGTTCGATGCAGGGGATTTCCATTGCGTTTCACCACTACCTCAAGCCCGGAGATTGGGCGATTGTTGAAAATCCCACGTTTCACGGTGCTCTGGCTGCCCTCTCGAATATGGGAGCCAAAATTATTGGCATTCCGATGGCAGCAGACGGTATGAATCTAGAACTGCTAAAGCAATATCTACAAAGCCATCAGCCCAAGCTGATTTACACAATCAGCAATCTGCACAATCCCACCGGCATTACCACATCGCCAGATCACAAGCGGCGACTGTTGGAGTTGGCGCAGCAATATCAATGCCCGCTGGTGGAGGATAATGCATACGAATTACTTCATTTTGACGGGGATGTGCCGCTGTCGATCAAAGCAATGGATCGGCATGACTGCGTCACATATATCGGTACGTTTACCAAGGCGATCGCCCCCGGGTTGAGGGTGGGCTACATCGTTCCGCCGTCGCACACCCATCAGGCGCTGGTGGAGAATAAACTTGTACGGGATTTGCATAGCGCCACCCTGTCGCAAACGATTGTGAGCGAGTACTTGGCGTCGGGATACTATCGTCGTCGCTTGTCGAAATTGCGCAGCTCCAACCTGCAATGCCGCAATCTGATGGTGCAGGCAATGGAGCGCTGGTTTCCTCCCCAAGTGACGTGGACCGTACCGCAAGGGGGATTATTTCTCTGGGTTCACCTACCCGATTGCATCTCAGGTGAGGCAGTGTATCAAGCAGCGTTCGAGCGCGGGGCAATCATTTATCCCGGTAATCTCTTTTTTGCCGACCAACAGGGGTACTCGGCTTTTCGTCTCAGCTACTCTATCAAGCCCGAATCGATCGAGCCGGCCGTACAAATGATTGGAAGCATCTTGCACGAACTACTCGACCCATTAACTGCGGTCTCTCAGACGCCAATGGCGATCGGTCAGGGGGCGATCGAGGCGGCAGCATCATAGCCACATAATCAGTTGGCTCACTCTTTCGCCCCGTCTGTGTAGGTCTCGATCTGTGTGGTTCTCGTTCTTGTGATCCCAATTTTGCTAGGGGGCTATGTGGCATCAGAGGTGCCACCTGTCGCCAGTCGACTGACGACAGGTGGCAATAGCATATTCATCTCAGTGCATATTGCCGGGTTTGTGACTGTACTCACGAGTTTTCCCTTAAAAAACTCTCATGCTAGGTATTTCAGGGCCAGCTTGCTGTGTGTAGATAGGGCGCGGGCGTTGTGGGCTACATATCTGAGATAGAGCTGAGAAACGCTGAAAAATTTTTCATGTGGGGTCAAGCCTAATTTTTCTTGAACCGATCACTATCAGGTCGTGACAGCAATGTTTGCTCGATCGCTAGTTTTCGTCCCACCCGTTTTTTCTGAGGAATTTTGACAGTGAAAGTACGCTATCTGATGCTGATGGGCGCGCTTGCCGGACTCACCACAGTTGGTGCGGTCACGCAGTTCGGCTTCAACCAACAGGCCACTCAACAACCCGGTATTGCTCAAGCGGCTCCATGTGCGGCGAACCCCTGTGCTGATCCTTGTGCGGCGAATCCTTGCGCGCCTGTAGACCCCTGCGCAGCTAATCCATGTGCCGCCAACCCCTGCGCGGCAGTCGATCCTTGTGCGGCGAACCCCTGTGCGGCGAATCCCTGTGCAGCGAATCCTTGCGCGGCAGCCTCTGCCGACTTAGCTATCTACTCCGAGGGTGGAATCGCGATTGACGGTACCGATCCGGTGGCTTACTTCACCGACAATGCTCCCGTTCCTGGCTCTGCAGAATTGACCTATGAATGGGGTGGAGCCACCTGGCAGTTCTCCACTGAAGAAAATCGCGATCTATTTGCCAGCAATCCTGAAGCGTACGCTCCTCAGTACGGCGGTCACTGTGCATGGGCTGTTGCACAGGGTTACTCTGCTCCTACCGTTCCCGATGCTTGGAGCATTGTGGATGGCAAGCTCTACCTCAATTTCGACAGCAGCGTTCAAAACCGTTGGGAGCGTGACGTTCCTGGCAACATTGCCAAAGCTGATGCCAACTGGCCCGAAGTGTCTCAAACGATCTAGCCAGTGATTCCCCACTCTCGGCCGATCGTAAGTTTCCAGTCTTGCGACATCATGTTCCTGACCCAATGGGTCTTCGTAGCTTGACCTCGACTAGATATCGCGACAAATGCCCTCCTGCGTGGGGGGCTTCTCTTGTTGTCGGAGGTCAAGATAGAAGCTAGGTTTCTTAACTCCCGACCGCCTATCCGGGGAGTTATCGTGCGTTTTCAGCCACTGTGAGAATTGAAATGCAGTCACCCGCGATCGCCAAAAATCTCGTGCTTGTGGGGGCCGGACATAGCCACGCGATCGCCCTCAAGCTGCTGGGGATGAAGCCTATTCCTGGTGTGCAGGTGACGCTGATTACCGAGACAACCTACACTCCCTACTCCGGAATGTTGCCGGGGCATGTGGCGGGGTATTACAGCGTGGATGATTGCCATATCGATATGCGCCCGCTGGCCCAATTTGCCAACACTCGGCTGTTGATCGATCGTGTGGTCGGCCTCGATCTAGATCGGCAGGAGGTGTTATGCGCCAATCGCCCTCCCGTTCACTACGATGTTCTGTCCATCAATATTGGCAGTACTCCTGCGAAAGCGAATGCACCGGGGGCCGAGAAATATGCAATTCCTTCGAAGCCGATTCGTGGTTTTTTAACTCGTTGGCATCAGGTGGTTGAAGAGATCGAGCAGCAGCCCGATCGTCCTTGGACATTGGCGATTGTGGGGGGTGGTGTCGGGGGCGTGGAACTATCGCTGAATATGCGGGAACGGCTGCACGCTATCTTGCAAGCAGCCGGACAACCCACGTCGAACCTCACGATTCATTTATTTCAGCGGGGGGGGACGCTGGTTCCAGATTTGAATGCCAAAGCGCGGCAGTTGCTGACCCACAATTTGCAGGAGAAGGGAATTCGACTGCATTTGGAACAGCCGGTGGTGCAGGTGCAGCCGGATCGAATTATTTGCGAATCGGGGTTGGATGTGGAGTGCGATCGCATCTTTTGGGTGACGCAAGCCAGTGCTCAATCTTGGATTGCAGAATCGGGGTTGGCGACGGATGAGCGCGGGTTTATTGCGCTGCGGCCCACCCTGCAGTCGGAGTCTCATGCCAATGTGTTTGCGGCGGGGGATATTTCCTCGGTGACGGCCTATCCGCGTCCGAAAGCGGGGGTGTTTGCTGTTCGGCAGGGTAAACCGCTGTACGAGAATTTGCGACGGATGGTTTTGGGACAGTCGCCAAAAGAATTCATACCCCAAAAGGACTTTTTGCGGATTATCGGCACGGGGTCCAAGTCAGCAGTGGCCTGTAAGTGGGATTGGGCTTGTGAATCCCATTGGATGTGGAAGTGGAAGGAGTGGATTGAGTTTCGGTTTATGGATAAGTTTCGGGAGTTTCCCGAGATGGATCGGTCCACGATGAGTTCTGCGACACTGCCCCAGGGGCTGGCAGATACGGAGACATTGCAGGAGCTGTCGCAGGCGGCGATGCGATGTGGTGGATGCGGCTCGAAGGTGGGTAGCTCGGTGTTGGGGCGAGTGCTGAGCAATTTGAAAGATGCAGGGGCTGTTGGGACAGAGAGTTCGGAGCTGGTTGAAAAAGAGTCGAGTATTGTCGTCGGGTTGGATGCGCCGGATGATGCGGCGGTGTTGCGGGTGCCGAGCGATCGCCTGTTGGTGCAAACGCTGGATTATTTCAAAGCGATTATTGACGAACCGTATCTTGTCGGGCAGATTGCCACTCACCATTGCCTCAGCGATTTGTTTGCAATGGGGGCCGAGCCTCATAGCGTGCTGGCGTTGGCTTCAGTTCCGTATGCGACGGAGCGGATTATGGAGAGCAATCTGACGCAGTTGATGTTGGGTTCTCTCAAGGTGTTGCGGGAGGCAGGGGCGGAGTTGATTGGGGGACATTCGGTGGAAGGGACCGAGATTGGGTTTGGGTTGTCTTGCAATGGGTTGGTGCATCCCGATCGCCTGCTGACGAAGGCGGGGTTACAACCGGGGCAGCGGTTGATTTTGACGAAGCCACTGGGGACAGGGGTGTTGTTTGCGGCCCACATGCGGTTGAGGGCGGAGGGTCGCTGGATTGATGGGGCGTTGCAGTCGATGTTGCAGTCCAATCAGCAGGTGGCCAAGATTTTGCGGCAGTTTGGGGTGAGCGCCTGTACGGATGTGACTGGGTTTGGCCTGTTAGGGCATTTGGTAGAGATGATGCGGGCGTCGGGGGTGTCCGTAAGCCTAGATTTAGAGGCGATTCCGCTGTTGGATGGGGTGCTGTCGCTGTTTGAGGCGGGGTTTGCCAGTTCGCTGCAGTCACAGAATGTGTGGGCGGCTCGGTATGTAGCGAATGTCGATCGCGTTAGCCATTTGGCCAGATATCCAGTCTTGTTTGACCCGCAGACGTCGGGTGGGTTGTTGGCGGCGGTGGAGAGCGATCGGGTTTCCGACTGTTTGGATGTGTTGCATCAGGCTGGATATTGGGGGAGTTGTGCGATCGGTGTTGTGACTGAAGTTGTACTAGGGAAATCCAGAGTGCACATTGGTTCGCGTTTCCAATAATGGAAATGTCGTCTCAGCCATCTAAGCTGCACACCTGTAAAGCATGGACCGATGGGTTAATTCAGCCGAGCAATCGCTCCATGGAAACAGAGATTTCTGAGAAAGAAAGTGGTGTGAGTGTGCCTGCTTTCATTTCCACAACAGATTGATAGCTGTCTTCATTTGGCTGACGATGCACCCACAGCTGATGCTGAATCTCATCAATTACCCAATACTCGGCAATTCCGGCCTTTACATAACTTTCTGCTTTGCGAGTCAAATCGAAATTCAGTGTTGTGCGAGACACCTCAATTAACCAGAAAATGTCATCGGGGCCGGGATGAGCCTCTCTATACCGTTGGGGTTTAACAATCGCTAGATCGGGTTCGGGTTCGCTATTCGATGGCAGCGTCACCGGTCTACCTTCGCGAATGGAGACTGAAGACCCCAGCAACTGCCGCAGGTACGCTGCTACTACATCAACGAGATCGGAATGAAGTGGTCCTTCAGGAGACATTTCGAGAATCTCCCCATCCAGCAACTCCACTCGGCGGCGATCCAATAGTCCGCTGTCAACCATTTGGTGATAGTCATCCAACGACCATTTCGCTAGGGCAACACTCATGGCCTTGCTCCTTGGCCCCCAATCCTGCGCACATTGTACTCAGTTCCACCCATAACCACCCTTCCGGCCCAGCCCCTGCAATCGTGGCTACCCAGAAGAAAGCGAATAGACCATATACCTACTTCAAATAGCAGTCAGATTGGCTGCTGAAGTGTATGAACAAATATTGCAGAATTTCGATCCCCTTGCTAGCGTGATGAACGTAATCATTCCAACACCCATCCTTAGCTTTAAGGAGAGCATTTATGTTTCACCACCTCACTCCTATAACTGACTGCTTCACCGATATCGAGACAGCCTAATACAGCAACAGAGACTCGCTGTAAGCTGACCCAATCTGTCAGTTTCTCTATCTAAATCTTGACAACTCAATCCGTCAAATACTTGTCAAGCAAACCCTTTGAGGTTTTCAGGACATAGTCTCATCAGTAATTGAGGGCTGTATAAAGTCTTCAAAAAATCAACTGTGTAGCACCGAATATTAATCGGATTGTGGAATTTTCCCTACTTGGTTTTCCTCGGCTTCCTAAATTTAGCAACAGTCTCTTGCACCGTAAATAAAGAGAGATCGCCCACTGTTTTGGCAACTTCTTGACAGTTCGCCTCGGTATTTGGCGCGCTCCTTCGTGGAGGTTTTCTCATGTATAGCAATCCTAAGTGATTGAGGAGAATGCCGAATAGGTTTTGATATCAGGAAGAGTGAGCAGTTGATACTTGAACAAGAGTTCAAACAACCTGCGGGTGAGCGTGAAGGAGCGACATCGCTGGTG
>JBFRWD010000001.1:0-14682 GCA_051439425.1 Synechococcus sp. | reverse complement strand
ATTTCAACTGGATTTGGTGCCATAGTCGTACGAAAGATACGGCTGCCCAACGAGCTGGACTTGCCTCTTGCCCTTGGTCTTGGCAGGACCTTGTTACCTATCCCACGTTTCTCTGAGGCACGACCGGTTTTTCCTAATCGTTTGTCAGGCTTACGTTTCAGGTCATCTCTCGGTCATTCAATTCACCCTTCGCTACCGAACGGAATCAATATGCTGATACATGCTGAAGGTATAGATTTTCAGCCCATCAACCGGGGATACAACTCGGTGTTTCGGCCCAATCGGCTCAGTCTTGGATTAGTGGCCCCCATCGAGAGTTATATTGCCGGTCCCGTACCGGAAATGACCCGCCACATCGAGCGGGTTCAACTGGCAGAAACGTTGGGATTCTCTGCCATATGGCTGCGGGATGTTCCGTTCAATGTGCCGTCATTTGGAGATGCCGGTCAGACTTACGATCCCTTCGTTTACTTGGGGCTATTGGCTGGTCAAACCAAGCGGATTGCCTTAGGAGTTTCCAGCATCATTCTGCCGCTGCGCCATCCGGCCCATGTGGCGAAGGCGGCGGCTACGGTAGATGTGCTGTCGGCAGGGCGTCTGATTTTAGGCGTGGCGTCTGGCGATCGCCCGGAAGAATACCCGGCCCTCAATCTGCCATTTGGCGATCGCGGTGCGAGGTTCCGAGCCAGCTTTGACTACATCAGGCAAGTCGGCCAAGACACACCGACCTTTGACAATACCTACGGCAGCCCCGGCGGTGGAATGGATATGCTGCCAAAACCAACCTCTGAAAAACTGCCACTATTGATTACTGGGGGTAGCCAACAAACGCCTGAATGGATTGCTCAAAATGGGGATGGCTGGATGATTTATCCTCGCAATCCAACCCTGCAGGCACGAATCATCGAAGACTGGCAAACCCAAGTCGATACAGCGGGCCAATCTGCAAAGCCAGTCATGCAACCTCTCTACATCGATGTAGTGGACGACCCCAATGCACCACCGCTACCGATTCATTTGGGACTAAGGCTGGGTACCCGCCGTCTGCACGACCATCTAAAACTCTTGGAGGAGATTGGCGTAAACCACGTCGCCTTGAATTTGCGCTTTAACCGCGCAGATGTTGAGACAACCCTCAAGCGTCTTGCTGATGAAATTCTTCCGACTTTTGCCTAAGAGTCCAGAATGCGCTCATCCCATTGGTGCTAACAGTAGGGACTCACTACACCATTCACTGCCAACCTGACAACGATGAAGAAATAAGGATGATGGCAAAAACTATTTTAATTACTGGTTCGACTGATGGCATTGGCCTTGAGACAGCCAGAAATTTGGTATCACAGGGTCATACGGTCCTATTGCACGGACGTAATGCTGCCAAACTCGAGACAGTCAATAAAGTACTTGCTGCAGATGGTGGGGCTGTTGAAAGCTATTTGGCCGATTTGTCTCGCATGGCTGATGTAGCAGCTCTTGCCAACGCTGTGATAGATAAGCATTCAAAGCTTGATGTACTGATCAACAATGCAGGGGTTTATCGAACCTCCAATCCCGTGACAGACGAAGGTCTGGATGTGCGGTTTGTTGTGAATGCGATCGCCCCCTATCGACTCACTCAACTGCTCTTACCGTTGATGGATGCGTCGGGACGGATTGTCAATCTTTCCTCTGCTGCACAATCTCCGGTCAACTTGGATGCTTTTGTCGGACGAGTGCAATTATCGGGTGGACCTGCTTATGCACAGAGCAAGCTAGCCCTGACAATGTGGTCTCGTAAGCTAGGTATGACGCTAAACGGAGATGGACCTGTAATAGTTGCGGTTAATCCGGGGTCGATGTTGGGGAGCAAGATGGTGAAGGAAGCGTTTGGTGTAGCAGGCGGGGATATTCGAACGGGTGCGGAGATAGTCACTCGGGCGGCACTATCTGAAGAGTTTGAAACAGCGACTGGCTTGTATTTTGATAACGACTCAGGTCGATTTGCCTCCCCCCACCCTGATGCCCTCAACCCACAAAAATCCGAGCAAGTTGTGCGATTTCTGAAAGACCTTTTAGCCGAGATTGAATAGTTGCAGCCTAGGTTCCCCAGCAGAAAATGCCTCTCGATTTTAGTTGTAGCAATCCGCTGTAAGGTCTGGATTGTGTAAACAGCTCAAAGCCTTAATCTACAAGGAGATATGAGTGGATAACTCTCCATAGCAGATTGCCTAGCGCTATATGTCCTAGGCTGAAGCCACTGGCATTTGCAGGATGGTATGGCAATTCCCGGAATTGGCACGGTGGTGAATGTAGCGACGATCGCTCTCGGCTCCAGCTTGGGATGGGCGATCGGTCAGCGGATGCCGGAGCGGGTCAGCGAGATTGTTTTGCAAGGAATTGGGTTGATTGTGGTGGTGGTTGGGGCACAGATGGCTCTGACTTCTGGCAGTGCGGCACAGTTTTCGATCGCGATCGTGTCGATGGTGTTGGGGGCGGTTTGCGGAGAATTAATCAACATCGAGCGTTGGTTGCAGCTGCTGGGGCAGGCGATCGAGCGCTGGGTGAGTCGGCGGTTTGGCCCGAACCCGATTACCAAAGCATTTGTGGCCAGCAGCTTGTTATTCCTGGTGGGGCCAATGGCAATTTTGGGGGGAATTCAGGATGGACTGTTGGGCGATCCGTCGCTGCTGCTGATTAAATCGGGCTTAGATGGCATTGTGTCGATCGCCTTCACGGCCAGTCTCGGTATCGGAACCTTGTTCTCAACGTTGCCCATCGCTATCTATCAGGGAGCTTGGACGCTGATTGGCATGGTGGCTGGGGATTTCGTCAACGACTCGGCAGTGGAGGCGCTGACAGCGATCGGCGGATTGGTGGTGATGGGCATTGGGTTGAATCTATTGCAGGTGACGCAGTTGCGGTTGGGAAATTTTTTGCCTGCGCTGTTGTTTGCTGGGGCGATCGCAGGGCTGACCCCGCTATGGACGCTCGAATTCTAGAAATTTCTAATTGTCTCGGACTAGCCGAAAGCCAAACAGGATGTGGCGCGAGCCAATCGGGCGAGTATGTCGGTAAGCGGCCCGACAAAATCCGGGCAGATCGTCCCAAGAGCACCCTTTCATCACAGCGACTGTTCGACCGTTGCGCTCTTGCAATGTAGAGGTGAATTCGAACACATTTCCCGACATATCCTCTACTCCGTACACGCTGCGGCTGAGGGGAAATTCTGCCACGGAATTGGTGTGCAAGAGTCCCGTTTCGGCCACATTCGTAGCTTTTATCTCCCATTCGCTCCCCCAAGGAAAATACCGCCCATCGTCCCCACGAGCCGCTTTCTCCCATTCTGCTTCCGTCGGTAATCGATATCGAGCCCTATCGCGATCGCCTCGCCATTCTGCATAGGCCAGCGCATCGTCATAGGACACCAGCACCACCGGATGCGGTCCGTTTCCGTCCGGGTACGTTCCCTCATTCCACAAAAATTCCTCTACCTTGCTGTAGGGATGCACCAAAAATCCTTGTGTCTGATAATCCTGCGGCGATATTCCTGGTTCTCGATGTCCAGTCGCTTCCACAAATTCTAGATAGTCATTGTTGGTGACCAAGTTGGTGGCCAAGCAAAAACCTGGTAGGGTGCGCTCCTGACGGTCGAATTCTCCCTCAAACCATCGGGACTGTAGCAATCCTTGAGCGATCGCATCGACTCGGTCTGGGTTCCCTGCGGCTGCTGTTTCGGCAGAGAGCTTGTAGGCGTAATCTCGTTCGGCGCGATCGCTACCGCTCATGAACGAACCTTCCTGTACCCAGACAAATTCTCTGCCCACCTCACAAGTCGAGCGATCCATTGATTGCGCTACCGATTGATTCAATATCAAGCAACTGACCAACAGCCCGAATCCCATGAAGACCATAAGAGTCGGCAAAATGCGCGTTATAAACATCCAGCCATTTCTCAATACTTCAAGTGTGTTGAGCACATCACCCATTCTGTAGGGAGGGACAAGAGGCCGCCATATTCTCATCGGAAATTGCTTTATCCGCAAAGTCAATTCCATAATATGTAAGAACCTAGCGATGTATTCGAAAAATGAGCATCAGGAATTATCTGAATGGACTAAGAAAAGATTTACGAATCATGAAGGAAGCTCCTATTACAATTGAGGAGTTTAGTTCCATTCAGTTGCAGTCATCGCTGCCTACCCTAAATTTTTATCTATTGCTTTCTCTTGCTGCAGCAATTGCCACATTTGGATTGTTGACAAATAGTGCAGCTACTATTATTGGAGCTATGATTATTGCTCCATTAATGAGCCCAATCATATCTCTCGCATATGCTTTATCTGTTTTAAATCTAAGGATTATTGCACGTGCAACGTTTTCCTTGTTTTCAGGTATTGCTTTAGTGATTTTTATATCTTATCTGAGTGCATCTATATTAAGTTTGTCATTTGCAGGTCCTGAAATTTTAGGCCGAACGAACCCGAATTCTCTCGATCTAGGTGTTGCAGTGGCTGCAGGATTAGCGGCAGCCTTTGCCAATACGCGGAAAAGTATAGCCATGACTTTACCTGGTGTGGCTATTTCCGTTGCCCTCGTCCCACCGCTATGCGTGCTTGGGATAGGCTTATATCTAGGTGATTTAGGAGGACAAATATCGAACAGCGCAGGTCTTCAGACAGGAATATCAGTTGGTTCATTTCTGCTTTTTTTGACAAATTTATTAGGGATAATATTCAGTAGCGTCATCGTTTTTCTGTGGCAAGGCTACGGTACCGTGAAACGATCTCTTTTTAGTCTAAGTATTTTGACTGTTTCACTGTTCATACTGTTTCAGCCTTTAGACTTTTCTTTCGATCAAATTTATACAAGGACTGTAGCAACAAGAACTATTTTCGATCTCAGACAAGAAAGAGCAGATATATTTACAGGAAATACAAATATTATAAGTGTAAAGACTAAGTTCCAAAAGGACGGATCGGTGACGATAAAATTTCGTATAGAGACTCCAAGAGATGAGTTGGATAATGTACAAACCAGTACCGATATCCTGGCAGAAGAAATTTCTACGCGAATGAATAAGGCTGTCAGAATTACAGCAGATGTTACACCGATTCTGAGAGTGGAATCTCAGTGATTTTAGTCAGGATGACAGATGCCTCTTGCTAAACGTTGCAAAGGTTAGGCTGAATTTCAGCCAACTGGCTGCGGGGGAAGTTCGGACTGATTTTGTCTAATAGCTTCTACCAGACATGGGAGAACACTACAATCGTGAACTTCCACACAGACTATTGGGAAACGATGAGTCTACGCTTTGAGAGGTGGCGTGATGGGATCTGTCTTAAAACAGCGGCATAAAGCATCACCTCAGTACTTCACCAAGAAAAAACAGTGCTGATTATTGCTGAGTCTCTATTCGCTTGACGAACCCCTGATGGAAGGTTTGTCGCTTATTGGCAATTAATCACCCGGATAGCCACAGCAAATACCGGCACAGTCAGGCATCGCGGTACACTCGGGTGGCGTCACTCCGGCACAACCTTGGGCATTGAACTTCGCAGCTACGTATATATAGACAGCCTACAACCACAACATGCAGCCTATATGGGCACGGTTTCTGTCGGTTTTTTGCCCCTACCTGGCGATACCTCTCTTTGGGTAGAGATCTCTCCCGGCATCGAAATTAATCGCATTACTGACGTCGCTTTGAAAGCCGCCGTTGTTCGCCCAGGCGTGCAAATGGTAGAACGCCTCTATGGATTGCTGGAAATTCATGCTAGCAGCCAGGCGGAAGTGCGAGTTGCCGGTCAGGCCATTTTGGACACTCTCGGGGTGCGTCGCCAAGATTGCATCAAACCTCAGCTGATCTCCAGCCAAATTATCCGCAATATCGATCCCCAACACGCCCAACTGGTCAACCGTTCCCGCCGAGGCAATATGCTGCTGGCCGGTCAATCGCTGTATGTCCTGGAAGTTGTTCCGGCGGCATATGCAGCGTTGGCGGCCAATGAGGCGGAAAAGGCTGCATCTATCAATATCCTGCAAGTTTCTGCTGTGGGCAGTTTTGGCCGTCTGTATTTGGGTGGCCCCGAACGAGAAATCGTTGCAGCGTCTCGGGCTACGGTTGCAGCCATTGAGAACCAAGGTGGACGAGTTCGTTTGGATCGCCAGATGGAATAGATCGACTGGGTCACCAGTTGATACCTACTGACTACCAACGAGGATGAGATGTAATCAGTCCCCACACAGTTTCACCTTCAAGGGGCTCGGAGAAGAAAAATCCTTGGCCGGATTCGCATCCCACCGCTCTCAGTAAGGAAAGCTGTCCGGCAGTCTCCACCCCTTCTGCTGTGACCGATAGGCCGAGTTGTCTCGCAAGTGTTGCCAACGTCCTGACAATTGATAGATTTTGCCCCCCCTGTTCGATTTCTTTGACAAAAGACCCATCGATTTTGATGCGATCGACCGGAAAACCGTACAGCTTGCTGATGGGGAGAAAGCCAGTGCCAAAGTCGTCGATTGCAGCCTTGATGCCAATTTGTTGTAGTCGCTGCAAGGTGGCAGTCGTTGCCTCCGACAGCTGAGAAAGAGCACTCTCGGCAAATTCCAACTGAAGGTGTTCGGGCCCTAGGGCCAGATCGCTAAGAATGCGACCAATGTGGGTAGCCAAACGGGGGTTTTGTAGTTTGCGAGCCGAAAAATTAATCGCGGTTGGCGGGACTAAGTCTTCCGAGAGTTGTTGCCAATCCTGCATTTGCAGGCAAACCTCATCCAACATCCACCGATCGATCTCCTCAACCAACTCGGTGTCTTCCGCCACCTGCAAAAAATCTGACGGCGTTAGCAGGCCCCTCTGAGGATGCTGCCAGCGAACCAATGCTTCCAACCCTTCGATCCGACCGGACTTGAGGGACACAATGGGTTGATAGAGAACTCTCAGTTGATGATTGGCGATCGCCTGACGTAACTCAGCTTCCAACTGTAGTTGAGCTTGAGCACTTTGATGCATTGACGCATCAAATACGGCATAACAGTTTTTACCACTTGCCTTAGCACGATACATGGCGGCATCCGCGTCTCGGATTAGTTCCTGGACGGTCTCGTAGCTATCCGACGCAATCGCGATCCCGATACTGGCACCGATGGCAACCTCGTGACCATGCACCACAAAAGGTTGGGCAATTTGACTGAGGATTCGTTCGGTAATTCGACTGACATCAGTCACCTGCTGAATACCATCCAGCAAAAACGTAAACTCATCCCCTCCCATGCGCGAGACGGTGTCGCCCGGCCTCAATCCCATCTCAAATCGTTGGGCCAGCTCGGCGAGCAAGCGATCCCCCGAATTATGCCCAAGCTCATCGTTAACGCGCTTGAAATCATCTAGATCTAGAAACAACACCGCAAACGTCGAACTGGGGTCGCGCCGCCCCCGAGCAAATGCTCGTCCAACTCGATCTTCAAAGAGCGTGCGATTGGGTAGACCGGTCAGAGGATCGTGAAACGCAGTGTATCGCAGTTGCTCCTCCTGCTGAGATCGCTGTGCAAATGTGGCCATATAGTTGCACAGTTCCTGCAACCATTCGAGCATTCCTGGCTTAATAGAAATCACCCGAGGATGAGCGAGAGTAAGCGTTCCATACAGGCCCCTGCGACCAACCAGGGGTAAGCAAGTCACGCTTTTGGGGGAAGGGAGATTGGCCAGCAACGGAATTTCGCCCGCTGACGTTGCTTGTTCTCCTTGGCGAATAATGGGTTGGCGAGTGCGAGCCACCTCTCCCGATAATGTCGATTCCTCGGGAAATTCAACCACACTATCGTCGGAGAACACCAAGCCTTCGGCAGCTAGAAATCGCACCATGCGTTGCTCAGCGTCGTAAGACTCCATCACCAAGAAGTTGAATCCCGTCACCTTCCTCACTTGCTTCAGCATTGCGCGCAGGGCTATGGGTAGGGAGGATGCTTGTAAGGCAATCGTGGCAATCTCCGTGAATGCTTGCAGCTGTTGACTGCGGGTGCGGAGGTCGCTCAGTTCCTGCTGGTATTGATTGACATCCCGCACGATCGTTAGCAAGACAGGATAGTCCGCAACCGTAATAATTTCGACAGACACTAAGCCCATCTGACGCACGCGATTTGCCGTCAAATAGTCCAGCTGGTGGCACTTGGGTTGGCCTAAATTCAAATCACGAATGCAGTGGGCATGGGCCATACTATCCACCCACAGCCCTAGCTCTGACATGGTTTTTCCCATCACTTCGTCCTGGGAGTATCCAGTCAGGTGGATAAATCCTGGATTGACAGCTAAAAACGTGCGGTCTGTAACCGTAGTTACAATGAACGCATCCGGGTTGAAGCGGAATAAGGCGACAAATTCTAATGCCGCAGCTGCCACCGGCTCTAACTCGGGCTTGGAGGCGAATGGTGCGGGCACAGCTCCGGGCTCTTGCTCAACTGAAGCCGAACGCTCTTCCGAATTGTCAGAACTAGGCGATGTACCTGCCATGCGCGAGAAAATACTAATACGACACCGATAAGCCGTACCATATTAACAGAAAATAGGAAAATATACGGATATGACGTGTAAAAAATTTAATTCATACACGATATTTTTCGTTTTCTTGTATCAAATTAATCTCTGCGACTGAGGCAGAAGTGGGTCGACTAAACCAGAATCCTTGAACGGAGTCGCAATTGGCTTGCTTAAGAAATTCTAGCTGTTTGGGTGTCTCAACCCCCTCCGCTACAACTTTGAGGTTGAGCCCTTGTCCTAGGTTGATTACTGAACGCCCGATCAGATCGGCACTGTCACTGGTTCCCAAGTCGGCGATAAATGACCGATCGATTTTGAGAGTATCGCAGGGAAACTGTCGTAAATAGCTAATTGAGGAGTATCCGGTTCCGAAATCATCGATTGAAATTAGCACGCCCATCTTTCTCAGCTCGGACAGAATCCGGATGGTGCGGCTGGCATCTTGCATGGCCACGCTCTCGGTAATTTCGAGTTCAAGAGCATTGGGGGGAAGGCCGGTTTTTTCCAGAACTTGCGCTACCAGGGAGATCAATTGGGGTTGCTGAAATTCTCTGGCCGATAAATTCACGGCCACATGCAGCCAGGTAAATCCCATCTGATGCCAACGGCGCATCTGCTTGCAGGCCGCTGTGAGGATCCAATCGGTCATGACGGTAATTAGACCGCTCTCTTCTGCAATGGGAATGAATCGATTAGGCAGCAATAGACCTAACTTAGGATGATTCCATCGCAGCAAGGCTTCAAATCCCAGCACTTGCCCCGTTTGGGTGTCGATCTGGGGCTGGTAGTACAGCTGCATCTGCTCCCGTTGCAGCGCCAGCCTTAAATCGTTTTCCAGCGACAACCGCGTAGTTGCCTGGGCATTCATGGCTGCGTTGTAGAACTGATAGGTATTGCGCCCCAAATCTTTGGCGCGGTGCAGAGCAGTACCAGCATTTTGCATCAACGATTGAGCGTTGTCCCCGTCGGTAGGGTAGAGGGCAATCCCGATGCTGGCAGTTACGTGTAGAGGTTGTCCGCCGCCACACACCATTTGCTTTTCCAAACTCTCTAGGAGGGAGCGGGCTTGCTTCGCTGCATCCCCTGCTTGCGTGAATGGGGTCAGCAGAGCAAATTCGTCTCCCCCCCAACGTGCCAGAGTATCGCCTTCTCCGAGGTTGTTTTTTAATCGTTCGGTCACCTCTTGCAGGAGGGAATCTCCAACACCATGACCGAGGGAATCGTTAATGGTCTTGAAGCGATCGACATCAATAAACAGGACGGCTATTTTGTCATGGGAGCGGTGGGCGTTGGAGATCGCCTGCGTGAGGCGATCGTGGAACAGCATGCGGTTGGCTAGTCCTGTCAGGACATCGTAATAAGCCATGAACTCGATCATTTCCCGATCGCGCTTGCGAGCGGTGATGTCCTCAACAGCTCCTTCGCAGCCAATCAAGCGACCATTCGTATCGCGAATTGCACGAGCCGTCTCCGAAATCCACTTGGTGGAACCATCGCGACAGTAGACTTCCGATTCAAATCCTTGAACCAATCCCGATTCTTCAACTGCCTCTAACAACGCGGCCCGCCGTTGAGGCTGAACGTATAGCTGGCGATCGACATCTCGAATGCTGGCGATCAACCGGTCTGCAGTCTCGTAGCCGTAAATGCGGGCCAGGCTGGTATTGGCACTCACGTACTGACCGTTAGCCGTTAGACAATACAAACCCATCAAGCTATCGAACAAAGCTTGAGAGTACGTTGTCTGGGGACAATGGTCGGCATTAGGCACCAATAGTCGCGTCACAGACAGGATCGTTTCAGACACAAGGCTGGCGACCTGGTGTGGTTGTGGAGGGCGATCGTAATAATAAGTACTAACCGCTAATACCCGATCGTCTCGGATAACTGGAATGCTGAGTTCGGTGATTGCCCCCGCCGCGATCGCAATCGAGCTTAGCGTGGCTATTTCTTTGCTTGACGTATCGAGCAAGCTAAGGAATTGAGGTTCTCTGGAACTCCAGGCATTACCGGCACTTCCCTGGCCAACCGCTAACTCTGCGGCGCGGGACAGGTTTCGGATGGCAGGAACCGGGCAATTGACATGAGTCCAACTAGATACCCGAACTAAAACTAATTTCTCTGTGTTCGGGTACCAAAGTTCCCCGCAAATACAATCGAAAGACTGACAGAGCTTGTCTAGCGCATTACGAATTGGGAGGGACTGTATCGTTGACTCATCCATAGACAGGAAAAGGGACAACAGCTAAATCTCCTGAATGGAGTCACCAGCACGGAAAGTATTGTCGCAATATCAAGCAGTATGCCAAAAATAACGTTAAGTATTACCGATTAAAGCAGCCATTTTATAAACTGCACATCCAAATTTACCGACACACGAGAAGTTAATTTGCTACAGAAAGGTATTTTTTCTGTATATTAATTTTTGTGGTTTTCCAGAAAAACAATGACTTTTTTTTGCGGTTCTCGATCTCCAAGAGAGACGCATCGCGAATATTAGTTACCAGGTAAGGTGATGTTACCGACTTCTTTACGAGAAAAAGATCCGTCAAGAATTGAAGTACCGAGTTTCGATGAACTTGGTCTTACCAAAGCGACAGAGCAAAGTGTTTCTTTTTACTCAACAAGATCTTTCTTGCTGTTAATGGTAATAATTCGTCGGTGGCTGTTCATTGGCGTTGGGGCTAATGGCCTTAGACTGCCTTTGTTTGGAGTGGATTGGTTGGATTACCGCTCTTCACGATCGGCAGTTCTGGATTGAGGACTGTCTGTCGTAAAGATTTGTAAAGAGCGCGATGTATAGAGGATGGAATTTGCGAGGGTTCGGCAGTCAAGAGGGCGCGAACATAAGCAGGTGCCATAGGAAAAAGAATGACTGTAATGAAATAGACGAATTGGGATGCTCAAGCGGTTTGTTTCGCCGGAGTTTCGTTTGAGGTGCGGCAATACGTATCGCTTGGACGGCGCAGACCGATCCTCGCGCGAGTGCTACCGCTGCATAAAATAGGGCTACAGAGCCACCTCTTCACCATCACGCTCACCCGACAGAACGCGCCGATGCAACCAACCGATCCTAACAAGTTCACAGAGAAAGCCTGGTCTGCCATTGTCCGCACGCCAGATGTTGCCAAAGCTGCACAGCACCAGCAAATTCATTCCGAACACTTGTTCCGGGCACTGCTGGATGACAACAGTGGGCTGGCGGCGACTATCTTCCAGAAGGCTGGAGCCAATATTGATAAGTTACGCGATCGCGCCGATGGTTTTATCAGTCGCCAGCCCAAGGTGTCTGGTGGAGGCGGCTCGGTGTATTTGGGGCGCAGTCTCGATTCCTTACTCGATCGGGCGGAAGCATATCGCAAAGACTACGGCGATGACTACATTTCCATCGAGCATCTGGTATTGGGATTCGCCAAGGACGATCGGTTTGGTCGACCCTTGCTAGCAGAAGGGAATTTAGATGAGAAGCGGTTGAAAGAGATTGTTGATGGTATTCGGGGCAATCACAAAGTCACCGATCAAAACCCGGAAGGGAAATACGAAGCCCTGGAGAAATTTGGTCGCGATCTGACTCAGCTAGCCAGAAACGGTAAGCTCGATCCGGTGATTGGTCGGGATGATGAAATTCGCCGCACCATCCAAATTTTGTCTCGTCGCACCAAGAATAATCCGGTGCTAATTGGCGAACCTGGGGTGGGTAAAACGGCGATCGCCGAAGGATTGGCCCAACGAATTGTGAGCGGTGATGTGCCGGACTCGCTGCGCGATCGCGTTCTCATCTCCCTCGACCTCGGGGCTCTCATTGCCGGTGCCAAATATCGCGGCGAATTTGAAGAGCGCTTGAAAGCCGTCTTGAAAGAGGTCACCAGTTCCGACGGTCGCGTCATCTTATTTATCGACGAAATTCATACGATGGTAGGTGCAGGAGCCTCGCAGGGGGCAATGGATGCAGGTAACTTACTCAAGCCCATGCTGGCTCGAGGGGAATTGCGCTGTATCGGGGCGACCACCCTCGACGAATATCGCCAGCATTTGGAAAAAGACGCTGCGTTAGAGCGACGCTTCCAGCAGGTCTATGTTGACCAGCCGTCTGTGGAGGACAGCATCTCAATTTTGCGTGGATTGAAAGAGCGCTATGAGGTGCACCACGGGGTACAGATCTCGGACTCGGCACTGGTGGCCGCAGCAACGCTCTCGAATCGATATATCAGCGATCGCTTCTTACCGGATAAAGCGATCGACCTGGTAGACGAGTCTGCGGCTCGCTTGAAGATGGAGATTACCTCCAAGCCGGAAGAGCTGGACGAAATCGATCGCAAGATCCTGCAGTTAGAGATGGAGCGATTGTCTTTGGAGAAGGAGGTCGATCCTGCTTCCCGCGAGCGATTGGAGCGCTTGGAGAAAGAACTAGCCGATCTGAAAGAAGATCAGTCCACATTGAATGCTCAATGGCAATCCGAGAAAGAGATTCTGGATGGAATTCAATCGGTGAAGGAAGAGATTGATCGCGTGAATGTCGAAATTCAGCAGGCGGAACGCAATTACGATCTGAATAAAGCTGCCGAGTTGAAATACGGCAAACTCGCTGAATTACAGCAACAGTTAGAAGCCGTTGAAGCAGATTTGACGGAGTCTCAAACCAGCGGTCGTAGTTTGCTGCGGGAGGAGGTGTCCGAGGCTGACATTGCAGAAATTATTTCGAAATGGACGGGCATTCCGGTTAGCAAGCTAGTGGAATCGGAGAAAGAGAAGCTGTTGCACTTGGAAGATGTGTTGCACGAGCGAGTGATTGGCCAGTCTGAAGCGGTGACGGCTGTGTCGGAGGCCATTCAGCGATCGCGAGCCGGTCTATCCGATCCCAATCGACCGATCGCCAGCTTTATTTTCCTCGGCCCCACCGGGGTGGGTAAAACCGAATTGGCCAAAGCGCTGGCAGCCTTTCTTTTCGATACCGAAGAAGCGATGGTGCGCATCGATATGTCGGAATATATGGAGAAGCACGCAGTTTCCCGGTTAATTGGTGCCCCTCCTGGCTATGTGGGATACGACGAAGGCGGTCAACTGACAGAAGTGGTTCGCCGCCGTCCCTATTCTGTGATTCTGTTTGACGAAATCGAGAAGGCCCACCCCGATGTCTTCAACGTCATGTTGCAGATTTTGGATGATGGCCGTGTTACGGACTCGCAGGGGCGCACGGTGGACTTCAAAAATTCCATCATCATCATGACCAGTAATATTGGCTCGCAGGTGATTTTGGATGTAGCAGGAGATGACAGTAAGTACGAAGAGATGCGTACGTTGGTCATGGCTGCCATGCGGGAGAATTTCCGGCCTGAATTCCTCAACCGGATTGACGACATCATTATTTTCCACAGCTTGGTGCGGGAGCAACTGCGCGGCATCGTGCAATTGCAGGTGGCAGCGCTGGCTCGACGGTTGGAGGAGCGCAAGCTGGCGCTTAAGGTTACCGATGATGCCATCGATGCGATCGTGACGGTAGGCTACGATCCCGCCTACGGCGCGCGTCCTCTCAAGCGAGCCATTCAGCGGGAGCTAGAAAACCAGATTGCTAAAGGGATCTTGCGGGGTGACTACGTGGATGGCTCAACGGTGTTTGTGGATACCGACAGTGACGGTCATCTGGCGTTTAAAACCATGCCTGCAGAAGTCGTGACCGCATAAAGAGACGTTCAGCTCGTCCACTAATACCGATTGTAGAGATCGATCTGGATCTTTGCGGTTGGTGTCTATACCCGTGGCCTTACCAATCTGAGTTCGTTACCCCTCATCCCCTACCCTTCTCCCACATTGGAAGAGGGGAGCAAGAGGTTTCAACCCTATTCGTTTCGTTGTGCTGTGAGGCAATTATCCCGCTCAAATGGCTCCGTCGAACTGACGTCTACCATTGCGGACATTTCAGCGATAGCTTTTTGCAATCCGTGCAGGATTACTCCTAAATCCGAATCGGATCTCCGGTAATGCCTTTGAACTCAAAGAATCCGAGCTTTTCGCAATATGTCTGTTTGAGATCGCGCAGCATACTGACGGCCATTGACTCCCCAAGCAAATTGCCGACAGTCGCGATCGCCGTCCCCGGATCGCCAGATGTCGTGCCGTCGGTGCGCCAGTGCATGCCCGCTCCATCGCGGAATAGCGTTACATTGGCAATCAGC